>DASRHT010000073.1:0-24302 GCA_035650355.1 Ktedonobacteraceae bacterium | reverse complement strand
GACGACGTGGCGTTAGTTCTTCACACCAGTGGCACGACCAGTCGGCCCAAGATAGTCCCACTGCGACACCGCAACCTTGCAGCTTCCGTCGCCAACATCATCCCCTCCTACAAGCTGACGGAGGACGACGTCTCGCTCTGTGTAATGCCGCTCTTCCACGTTCATGGCCTGGTAGCGTCAACCCTGTCCACGCTTGGATCAGGCGGTACGGTGATCGTGCCCCAACGCTTCAGCCCCTTCGAGTTTTGGGGACTGCTCGGCGAGCATCGTGTGACATGGTATTCCGCTGTGCCAACTATCCATCAACTAATCGTGGATCGAGCGGCCAGCGGCAAGCGTGCATCGGCGACCTCTCTGCGCTTCGCTCGATCATGCAGCTCCTCGCTGTCTCCTCAGCTTATGGGCGAGCTCGAAGCCCTGCTTGATGTACCAGTGCTCCAGGCGTATGGCATGACCGAGGCTTCGCATCAGATGGCCTCCAACCCGCTACCGCCCGGCAACCGGCGTCCGGGGTCAGTCGGCGTCGGTACGGGTGTGGGGATCGCGATCCTTGACGAGCACTGCAATCTCCTTCCTGTCGGAGCAGTGGGCGAAGTAGCGGTGCGTGGACCCAACGTGATGGACGGGTACGAGGCCAACCCTGCGGCTACGAGCGCGGCCTTCTGTGGCGACTGGTTCCGAACCGGCGACCAGGGGACTCTCGATCATGATGGCTACCTCACGCTTCAAGGCAGGATCAAGGAACTGATCGTCCGGGGAGGGGAGAAAATTGCCCCGCGGGAGATCGACGAGGTCCTGGAGCGCCACCCGGCGGTTGCCGAGGCGGTCACATTCGGCATGCCACACAAAACCTGGGGTGAAGAGGTGGCGGCAGCGGTCGTGCTGAAGGGAGAGGTGGGGAAGCGCGACCTTGCTGACTTCTGTCGCCAGCACCTTGCCGATTTCAAAATCCCGAGCCAGTTTTTCTTCGTCGATGACATTCCCCGCACCAGTACGGGCAAGATCCAGCGGCGGCATGTAGCGGCGGCCTTCGTAAAAGAGGTAGAACAGTGAAATTCGCCATCGTGGGCGCCGGCGCCACCGGTGGCTATCTGGGCGCTTGCCTTGCCCGAGCCGGCCTTGAGGTCACCCTGATTGCCCGAGGGCCGCATCTGGCTGCTATGCGAGAGCGGGGCTTGCAGGTCCTGGAGGCGGACGACACCTCCTTCACGACCCATCCAGCCTGCACTGACCGGTTGGACGCCATCGCCTCCGCCGATATGATCTTCGTGACGCTCAAGGCGCACAGCCTTACCGGCATAGCTCCGGCCCTTGCGTCGGCAGCCGGGAAGCAGAGCACATTCGTCTTCGCTCAAAATGGCGTTCCCTGGTGGTTCTTTCTCGGCTCTGACGACGCCCCCCTTGAGTCCGTGGACCCGGGCGGTGTGATCGCGTCCAGTTTTCCCGCTGAGCGCGTCCTCGGCTGCGTGGCCTATCCGGCGACCACTCTGGTGGAGCCTGGAGTCGTGCAGCACATCGAGGGGAACCGTTTTTCTTTGGGCGAGCTGGACGGCGCCCGGACGGACAGAGTTCGTGCGCTCTCGTCTGCCCTGATGCAGGCCGGGCTCAAAGCGCCGGTGCAGACACGCCTGCGGCAGGAGATCTGGCTGAAGCTGATTGGCAATGCCACCCTGAACCCTGTCAGCGCGTTGACGCGGGCGACGCTGAGCGAGCTTCTGGACGACGAGGGCAGCCGGGACCTGATCCGCCGACTGATGCTGGAGGTGGAGGCTGTGGGAAGTGCGTATGGCATCCACCCTGACATCGGCGTTGATCGGCGCCTGGAGGGCGCAGCTCGCGTTGGCCAGCACCGCACTTCCATGCTTCAGGATGTGGAGGCAGGCCGTCCGCTAGAAGTCGAGGCCCTGGTCGGTTCGGTGATCGAGATGGGGCGTCGGAGGGATGTGCCCACACCTGCGCTGGAAGTTGTTTACCAGCTCACGCGTCAGCTCGCCAGGTCGCTATCAAGAACCTGAAATGGATTAAGACTATATCCCAAACAATACGGGCATCAGATATCCTCCCAGTAATCTACTGCTTGAGGCTTTTTTGGCGTGTCGGGGCCTCTTGCTGCGAAGCAGACACACTCTAAACACTCTCCCCCCTTTTTTCCGAATAACTGATGTAATTATGGTCAGAGCAGTTTTTGAAGGTGTGATATTTTTCTCTTCTGGACGAGATATCTAATGAGATCTCAAAAACCTCTAGGGGATGGATATGCAACACAAGGAAGCTGACCCTTTGGAGTACTCACTCTATGCGGAACTCTATCGATGCTATGCTTCGAGCCTTTTCGCCTATGTCTATCAGCAAACTGCATCACGCGAGGAGGCTGAAGATATTGTGCTGGACGTTTTTCTCTCTGTTTTACAGAACAAACGATTTCCAACCTTCGACGCGAAAAAGCAAGAAGCCAGGCTCTGGACAATTACTCGCAACAAAGTTGTGGATTACTATCGGCGTTCTATGCGTCGCCCGCACGTTCCCATAGAATGGCTCTCTGAGTCACTTTGTGAGGACGAGCATCAGGCTCCAGAGCAGGTCAGTCTTCAACGCGAAGAGTCGATCTGGCTTTCCAGCGCGATACGAACGCTGCCAGAGCTCCAGCAAGAGGTGTTGCGTTTGCGGTTTGGTCATGGCCTGAGATGTGAGGAAATAGCCCCTGCCGTCGAAAAAAGCGCGGGAGCAGTACGTATGATCCTGTTTCGTACACTCCAGAGCCTGCGCAGGTTCTACAAAGACTGGGAAAAAGGTGAGCAACAATGAAAGAACACGAGAATGGCTTTAGCCCTGAGGCAATAGATGCGCAGACAGAACGCTGGTCAAGTGGTCTTTCAGAGGACGAGCGCCGCTTGATCCAGGCGTTGTATGCGAGCTCCCAGGCCTATGCCAGGGAAAACGAGCAGTCTTTGGAGCGGATATGGCAGCGCTTTGTTCAGTGTCAGGGGCATCCTGCTCTGCTTCAGGAGACGCAGCACGAGCGCCCTGAGGGCGAGCAGTTTTTGAGAGAAGGAAAAACAATGCGAGAAGATATCTACCAGGGAACGAGATACACGGCTCCCGCTTCATTACCTGAGAAGCGCCCTCGCCGCGCTCTCCGGCGTACATTGAGTACTGTTGTGGCGGTGGCGGTCGTCTTGGTCCTCATTGTGAGCTGGGTACTGCTCTCCTCCGGGCTGCGGCAGTTGACCAGGCATAACAGCCCGGTAACGCGGACGGGCGCAGCGCAAAAAGTACTGAGTTCAGGGACGTTGTTATGTAGTTTCGCAGATGATAGGACCGGCTATCCAGTTCCGATCCAGCCCACACTGGACTGGTCTTCGAGCAGGCAGCTTGCCGTGACCTATCACAATCTGAAGACGGTATCCGCACAGGACTGCGCGACGAAATCTGCAAACGTATTGCCGCAGGCACAGCAGGCTACCTGGTCGCCAGATGGGAAGCGCCTGTTAGTGCTGACCGGGACCAATGAAGCGAAAGTGCTAGATGCCAGGACCGGGCGTGTCATCGCCAGCTTTCAAGGGAATGTGCCTGGCAATTCCGTTGAGCAGTCGGCATGGTTATCCAATGAAACGGTTGTTTCTGCCGTCCAGACAGCTAATCCTAAGGCTGGTGACTTCGCAACATCGGGCGTCGCCAGCTCTATACTCATGCAGATATGGAATGCCGGCACCGGGGCGCTGATCCGCACGGCGATAACATTTAGCCCTGGTGAGCAGCTTCTGGGTCTGGATGTGAGCATGTTACCCATTTCACCCAATGGGAAGTACGTTGTGGTACAGAAGGTGAATGGCGGCGTTGAGGTCTGGAATATCGTCAGCGGTAAACTGGTCAACAGCATTGCTTACCACCAGCCTGCTAATCAGGTGAGTGTGAGCGCGCTGGCCTGGTCGCCGGATGGAGCTTTTCTGGCGCTGGGTTTGCCTGATACGCCTGTGGTGCAGATCTGGTCGGTTGCAACCGGTCAACTCACAGCATCCTTTACGGATAACGATACCTGGGCAAAAGTTATCGGCGCGCTGGCCTGGTCACCGAATGGGAAATACCTGGCTGAGAGCGGCAGTGCTATACATATCTGGGATGTGAAAGCGCAAAAGATTGTTGCGACCTTTGGCAAGGTCGATAAACCAGCGTATATTCCGACCCTGGCCTGGTCACTTGACAGCACGATGTTTGCCTCTACGACCAACAATGCTGCCACACCGGGTCAAAAGGCGCTCTTGCAGAACACCGTCAATGTCTGGAAGCTTTCCTGAGTTTTTCAGCCGGCATCCCCGCTAAGCTTGGCGGGGATGCCGATGCTGTATGATACGCTGTCTCCTCCATATGTTACCGCTGCTAATGATTTGAGCAGGGCAGATTTCTCCAACAGGTTCTGACTGTCCTGGCGCAGGAAGGCAAACCTTCCTGCGCTTGATCCACCCTTGAACCGTATGATGCGAGATCCCCAACTCTCGGGTCACCTGCGCCCGCGGTTTCCCGCTATTTTTTTGTTTGAACAAAAGGGTACGAAATGGAAACGTAATGGGAACACTGTTCTTGTATTCTCTTAGTAAGAGCGAAACGAAAGTAGTAAGAGCGAAACGAAAGACAAAAGACTAGCGGGCTTCAAAGAAAGAGCCAGCTATAAAAGTCCTATTAGCCTTATTGAAGATGGACGTGCATTAGTTGCTAAACTACATCATGGTAGAGCCTGTTTAGTACATGACGGCAAAGTTTAGCTTTCTATGCAAAGACCTAAAGGAGGTTTGCAATGAAAAAGCAGTTTGTATGTTCTACCCAGCCATGGTACGTAGTTGTCAGAAACATGCTCTTTACCTCTAGTTTGGTGATGGTTTTAGGATGGACGTCTCTATTTATTGCACCTAATCAGAACACTACACCTATTTCAATGAGCCAGCATAGCATTACTCAGCCTGTTGCCGATGGCGGTTCCTCCGGCGATCCGCTGTGTTGCCATATACCCGCATAAGAGCGGTTCGGTCCTTCGTCCGCGTCGATGCCGGACCCCTGCTCTGCTCAACTGGGAGGCGGCTCCGAGCCGCCCTTTCCTGGCATTAGCGGGCCTGGAACTGCCACAGCAAGGGAGCGGAACATTTGGGGAACGTTCTGAGAACCCCTTTGCAGGTAGATTCAAAGCAGAGCTGGTACCTGGCGACAACCACCTGATGAGTCAGGTCTTGTCTAGAAGAAACGGAGAATACCTATGGCATCCCTCTTAGAACAAATCCGCCTCGGAACCCTTCCTGGAGGCACTCAGCAAGTTCAGGCCGCCTCCGAGCTGCCTTCTTCCTGGCCTGTGGTCAAGAGCCGCCTGCAAGCTCCAGGACTGGCCGAGGCGCTCTACTTTGTGACACTGCCCTGGTTTTTGCTCACCGGAGGCGCAACGCAGGGGCTGGTCCTGCTGCTGGTAGCGTATGGATTGCCGAGGCTGGTCAGCCTGCTCCTGGGCGGCTGGCTGGTGCAGCACGCTCGCCTGCGGCTCGTGGCCGGATTTGTGCGTGCGCTGTCGTGCGCTGCCCTGCTTCTGTTGCTGTTGGGTGGCCATCCAGCCCTCTGGCTACTGTGCGTGCTCTCGGCCTGCATCGGGGGTACGATTCCTGCCCGACGTGCCAATTGGAGCAAGGCAGAACAAAGACCTATCGGGGTCCAGAGTGGCGCGTAGTTCTCCTGCTTATATAAGAGAGGGGCAACCCTTCCAGGGAAAGCGATCCTGCTCCATCGGAGAGGAGCGGATGCTCGCTTCAGCCTGGAAGGTGTGTCTGCTCTTTGTCAGAACAATTTGCTTGCAAGCAGTTGTTTTTCCTGCTATACTCCCCTTCATAAGACCAGATAGGTTTGGGAGTAAACTCACCGGGCCTGCCTGGAAACATATGGGCCAATCTATAGGCACCCCTCAGTATCATAGAGATCGTCAATGGGTTGCGAAAGTGAGGTGGTGGGCAGAACGTGGTCAAACAAGTATGCAACTTTTCTTCCAGCACAATCGCTTTCCTTCTTCTTACGAAGCATGCTAAAGGGTGGCTGTTTTGTTTTAGACTATGAGCTTGCGGTGCAGGGATATCTTGCACAATCTAACTTTGAGCAACAGGTGCGATACTTAAAGCATGGGGCGCTGGACGAAACGGGCAAGCAGTCCCGCCAGACGAGACCCCCAGGAAGCTCACCAGATGAAGGAGTAGTGGAAATGTCTTGGAGAACTATAAATATTATTTTGGGGATAGCCGCCACAGATCCCGATTTCTTCGAAGACTTAAAGAGGGATCCCCAGGAGGCTGTGTCCCGGCACGGGTTGGACTTGACGCCTCAAGAGCTGAACGTACTCAAGTCTATCTCGGCAACCGGCCTGGCTGAGTTCAGCCAGGAGTTGATCGACAAACTAGGTCCAGAGTCCAATAATCCTTAACCAGAGCCTTTCTTGTCCGCACGCATGGAAGGGACCGTGGTCAGCCGCTCGTAAAGATTCTGAATAGCAGGACCCGGCTGCACTGCGAGTTCTTCCATCAGGGCATCGCGACAGCGCTGATACTGCCGCAGCGCCAGTCCTCGTTTCCCTTGACGAAGGTAACAGCGCATCAGACCATAATGAGCTTCTTCAAGGAGGTTATCTATGGCGAGCATATGTTGCCAATGTAAGATGCACTCTTCAAACTCTTCCTCATGCCAGGCGAGATGGGCAAGATGTTGGCGCGCCTCAAGATAGGCAGTGCGCAGCGCATCTCGGCGAGCGGCACACCAATCGTTATAAAACGACTGCACAAAATCTCCCCGATACAGCTCGACCATAGAGGAAAAAGCTGCTTTCGCTGCCTGCTCATCGGATACTTTTGTGGCTGCCAGAGCCTGTTTGTGGTAGTCCTGGAAGAGGGCTACGTCATACCAGGTATTATCTCCATAGAGAGCCGCCAGATTGATGGCGTAGGTACCCTTACGGGTAAGTAAACACTCTTCGCCAATAGCCTTGCGCAGGTAATGGACCGTCACGCGGAGGGTTTGATCGGTGCCTTCATCCTCAAAGGGCCAGAGGGCGGTGATAATTTGTTCCTTGCGCATAGGAGAACCTTTATCCAGCAGCAGGAAAAAAAGCTCCAGGGTGCGTGCCCGGCGCCAGGAGGTGATCAGTTCCCCTTTCAGGAAGACTGCTGGTTCACCAAATGCTTGAATGCGTAGATCGGGGCCGTCTGTCGAAACAGGGACTGCGGAAGCGACAGGTGATGTCTTTAGATGAATGAGTTCTCTCAAGTGCGGTATCTGAGTGTGTTTTTGAATGAGATGCGAGAGCGCTGGAAAACGCTGTAGTTCGACTTGAACAACGTGCTCGTAATCACCATGTCGAGCAAGCGTTGCTTCTACGTCTTCTAACGATTGCATGGCTTCGGCTACCTGCTGGACCCCAAGTTGACATGCTGTCAGCCGAAGAGTGGCCTGAAGATATTCGCGTTGCAGACCTGCCTGGTTAAGGAATGTTCTGACTGGAGAAAGATGCGCGGCTGCTTCTGCATACTGCGGTTGAAGGAGCAGAATTGTTCCAAGAGTCAAGTCGCGCAACATATGTGGATAGCCCGCTCTTTCCGCAGGGGTCGCTGGCGCTTCAATTTCGGAAACGAGAAAGCGGGCCGTGGTGGTATCTCCCATGAGCGCGTAGGTCAACGCCAGGGAGCACAGGCAATCACGGATTAGCAGGCTGTCCTTGAGCGAGCGAGCGAGCGCGAGGGCTTCTTCTGTAACGGTTAATGATCGTCGATAGTCGCCTTGCTCCTGATATACTTCCCCCAGGTTTTCCAGGGCGTAAGCTTCGCCACGCTGGGCACGCGTGAACGCCACGCTGTGTTGGGGGTGGGAAGAAGAGGTGTTACGAGCTATGGTGAGCGCTTCGTTCAAAACGGAGTCGGCTTCGGTAAGTAAGCCCTGGCGTAGCTTAATAAGGGCGAAGCGTATCAAATTAGATACGATTCCCCAGCTATGATATCCTCGATTGTCAGGGATACTATTCCAATATTTAAGCGCGCGAGTGATGTGATGTTCTGCGAGGGCAAAGTTGCCGAGATGACTGTATGAACTGGCAAGTAAGCTCTGAGTTTCAGCTATATAGTGGTTGGTGATGCGCGGCCCCCACGTTTGGAGGGCCTGGTGAAAATAGCTGATGCTGGTAGCCAGATCTCCCTGGTGGCGTGCATAAATGCCCATGATATGGTATGCCTCTGCTCGTAGGGCGATTTCGTCCACAGGTAGCAATGCTAACACCTGTTGGCAGATCGTCTGAGCGTCGAGATAGAAGCCTGCCAGGTAAAGCGCCTTGCTGCGTGTCAAGGATATTTCTGCTTGCAGAGTCGCCAACTGAACATCTGGCTCAGCCTCTTGAGACTGAGCCAGTATTGTCGAGGCAGTGGTCAGCAGTGCTTGCGCAAGTTCGTGATCGGCAGCATGAATGGCAATAGAGGCTTGAATTGACAAGATCCTGGGGTGAGTAGTTTTGATCTGCTCCGGCAGCAGATCAAGCCAGCGAATTAACGTCTCAATATGTCCCTGAAGCAAAAGCTGTTTATAGGTTTCGCCTAGCAACTGGACGGCAAGATCTTCCAGCCCTCCTTCCAGAGCATGGAAGATAGCCTGGTCATAAAGTTGTTGAGCATACATCAGCCTGGCCGCCCGCTGGTGGAGAGCGGTGAAGCGTTGCGGAGACCGGGCGCGCAATTCGTGGTACAAAAGTTCTCGCAAGACCTGGTGACAGCTATAGGTCAGGTCTGCATTCTCACCTGTATGAGAGACGAAGAGCCCTTGTTGCTCTGCATAATGTAGTTGCTCAGCAGCATTGGAGATGTCGAGCAAGTCGTTGCAGAGGGGAATAGTCATCTGTTGCAGAACGCATGCTTCTTTGAGAAAATGGTACACGCTTGGCTCGCGTTTGAAAACTTCGTTTACCACATACGCAAAAAGATGGCGTTTGTCTGTCTCCACCATAGAGAGGGCCTGCGCGTTAGGCATATGCGTATTAGCATATAAAAACTGGATATCGCCCAGACGTGTCCCTAACAGCAGGCCAGCGATCCATCCATTGAAAGAGGTGGCCAGTTGTCTGGCCTCTTCTTCCCCCAATGGAGCCATTCGCTGGATGGCAGCTAGCTCTTGAATTTCTTGGGCCGTGAACTGGAGGGCAGTGCTGCCCAGGCCGAACAGTTCCCGATAGGCGATCATCTGAGCAAGTTCAAACTCAGGGATCGCGCGTGTCTCGATAACGAGCATGCACTGAGACGGAAGTTTTTGCAAAAAAGAAGCGATGAGCGCATTGATGTCCTTGCTTTTATTAATTTCATGATAATTACACAATATAATGAGAAATCGCTGGGAAATTTCATGCTGAATAGCCTGGATCAGGCTCTCGATAAAGCCTTCGAAATATGCTTCATTGTCCGCTTGAGCAGCCGAGATAGGGGCGTCCATTTGTAACAATGAGCGAAGCGATGGGCCGAACTGAGGAAAACAGTGTTGGATACTGGTCAGAAGATTTTTAAGAAAAGTGAGTTTATCAGTATCGGCCTGATCGAGAAAATACCAGCAACAGCGCAAAGGTGTCTGCCGGGCGAAATCGGCCAGCAGAGTAGTTTTCCCATACCCAGCAGGTGAATGGAGAAGAATGAGCTTACACCTGGAACTCGTCCCTTCAGTTACGTTCGACGAGGGTGTGACCACCTCATTGAGTTTCGCAATGAGCCTTTCTCGTTGAAGGGTTGTAGAGGGTAAAGAAGGGCTGGTGAATTTCTGGGTTGTCGCAGCAAAGCTAGGTGAAAGTATATCAGGCATCCAGCTCCCTCCCAAGAAAGTTATCAAATCGGGGTGGTTCTGGCAATATGAAACTACAGAAGCCCCTCTTTGGGATCAGAAGGCGAAGTTTTTTGCCCACGGCTCCATCCTGCCGGGCAAAAGTGTTAGTGTCTTATGTATGAGGCCTGCATTCCGAAATTGTAGATAGAAAATTATAGGCAGTTAGAAATACATGAGAAGTCCACACCATAACCCCTGTCATAAAGTATAGTAAAGCTAAATTATTCTGTCAAGTGTATTTTTATGCGTTCTCGCAGGAACATTTAGGAAACATGCCAGGAACATCTTTCGGGTATTCTGTCAACAGTAACACGGGGTGCTACAGAAACCAGCTATTGCAAAAAGCTTTGTATTGTAGAGGCAATCCGCCAAAGCTATATAAAAAATATCGCTCGTAACGACGAGAGATAGAATATTATATGGGCCAGAGAGGTAGATGCCTGAGAAGTAATAGCGTAGATATTTCTCTATAAAGGAGATACAAAAAGTGTATCGAGACGAAGAAGAGGACAGAACTATTTACAAGGTGGTCCTCAATCATGAGGAGCAATACTCCATCTGGCCTGCTGATCGGGAAAATCCGCTTGGTTGGCGAGATGGTGGTAAAAGTGGAAATAAAGCCGAATGTTTAGCATATATCAAAGAGGTCTGGACAGACATGCGACCTCTTAGTTTGCGCAAACATATGGCCCAGCATGCACAATAGCAAGATGATTGGCTCGCAAAGAGGCGTTAATGGGAGAAGCCTCTCCCCAGCATAAAGGAGGAAACATGCTCAGAAAGTACTGCAAAGCTTATTATCTAAAAGATCTAAGGCAGTTTGGGAACTGGACCGAGAAACGCGAAGCGGATGAGCCAGAATTTTCTGACGATGATATTGTTTACCTTTGGGATGACTTTACAGTAGTGAGAAGTCCCATCATACCGGATAAGGGCTTGATTTTTGACGCAGTGAGCCCAGAATGGCGGGGTTTTTGCGCCGCAACGTTAAAGTTTGAGATTCCTGAAGACCTGCGGTACGCCTATCAACAGCAGGATTCTTCAGCAGAGAAACCCACTGAGGAACAAGCAGGGGCTTCTGTCTAAAGCTTCAGTTCTCTCTGTGGTTGACCCTTTGAAAAAGAAGGAGAGCTTGCTTTATGGATGAGCTGGTACAACGTCTCGCAGAAGGAGACCACCCTGTCACGGTGGGTGGTCCAAAGCCCTCACTGGCCGAGTTTCGTAATCGCGTCGAGGACATGGGCTATGTCTTTATTAAGTTCACAGATACACGAGGCGGGACTGATTTAGGCGTAAGGGTAGATAAAAGCGCAACGGATCTCAATCGGGCCTACTTTGATCAAGAAACAGGAACAGCCCATGTCGAGGGGACATTAACATTAAATTATGTCAAGGTTCGCTGTGTGGCTGATATTGATCTGGAGACCTTGAATGGCACTGGACATCTCCAGATCCTGGAGGAAGTTCCTCTATAACATTTTCAGGATGATCCAGGAAGCTCCTCTAGCCTTGATGCTGACGTCCGTTGCTCAGTGAATGCTCATGCGAGGTTGTTCAACGAGGGATGAACAGCGCATAGCATGTCCTGGCTGTCCCCAGACATAGTGTAGAGCGTATAGAAGATATCCAGGGTGGTTTTGCTATGGCGATATATGTGAAGAACGTCGAGAAAGCAACGTTGAGGCTTCAAGCAGAAGTCACGAACGCATACCATAGTATCATGCCACCTGATGAAGGAAGCGCCTGTACATATGGCTCCTGGTATCTGGTGCATTGTCAACCGAGAAAGGAAGCATACGCGGCGAGGTCGTTGAGACAGTTGCTGCATCTCCGTGTATTTCTTCCCCAGAGCCAGGTTCGTTTGCGTGGAGAGATAAGACAAACTCCGTTCTTCCCTGGTTACCTTTTTGTCCTCGCCGATTTGCGGGAGGTTCCGCTAAGCTCCATTAACGTCTGTCCAGGCGTACTACGTCTGGTAGGGTTTGAGGGACACCCCCAACCGATTCCTTACGCGGTGATCGAGACCATAGCGCACCAATTAGAGCGATTAAATGAGGGAGGTGCGCCACCTTATCATCCCTTCAACCCTGGAGACGCTGTGCGCATGAAGTCCGGCTCACTGCAAGAGCTGAATATGGTATTTGTTGGCTCTGTCGGCCCAAATCGTCGCGTGCATGTTCTCCTCGAATTCATGGGGCGCTTGACAGAGGCGCAGGTCGATGTAGACGCTCTGGAGAAAGATCCAGAAAAGGTACTTGCTGCTGCTCTTCCTCTAGAATGGAGCAAAAAGCGTGTAAGGTACACACGCGGCAAAGGCCGAAGAATTCACAAACCTTAGAGTGTGATGTGTAGTGGGTGAAGATCAGAAGAGTTCTGTTCGTTGTAGCGTTTGCTCCGACAGGTCCCTTCCCAATAGATACGTGTTTCTCCAGGAGAACCTTCTCCTGGGATGGCGGAGCTTGTTCAGTTTAGGAGCATGACCCAGAGATAGTAGGAGAACGAGTATGGAAGGCCCAGAGCCTCTCCCACCTCTGACGACCGAGCGGCAGCTCAAGAAGGTGGGTTTTTCCCGCGAGCAAATTGCTGGCCTCAAGAGAGTCAAGGCGCTCTATTACAATGGCGCGGCCTATCACGAGGATGGACCCCTGGACAAGCGGCAGGCGTTTATCCGCTGGCTCTACTTGCAGGGTCGCCTGCAAAGCTAAACTGCTAGTGCGGCACCGACGTGAAGTCGAAAATCATAGGAAACGTAAGATGAATAGCACAAATATGCCTGATACCCAGAACCAGATAGCTGTCATAGGCATGGCTTGTCGTTTACCGGGAGCCAATGATGCTGACGAATTCTGGCAGAATCTCTGCGACGGTGTAGAGTCCATCTCATTTTTATCTGAGCAGGAGCTGAGATCTGCTGGGGTGGCCCCTGCACTCCTCAACGATCCTCACTATGTGAGAGCGATGGCAGTCCTGGAAGGCGCTGACCTGTTTGATGCTTCGTTCTTTGGCTTTACCCCGCGCGAAGCTGAAATTATGGACCCACAGCATCGGCTCTTCTTAGAGTGTGCCTGGGAAACGCTAGAAAACGCTGGCTATGCGACTGAGCAGTATCGTGGGCGTGTTGGACTCTATGCTGGAACAAGCATGAACACCTATTTGCTATCGAACCTGCACGCAGCGCCTAATCTTGATTTTATGCAAATGGCCATTGGGAATGAAAAAGATCACCTGGCCACCCAGGTCTCCTATAAATTGAATTTAAAGGGGCCGAGTATAAGCATAAGCACTGCCTGCTCTACCTCTCTTGTTGCTATTCATCTTGCCTGTCAAAGCCTGTTAAATGGCGAGTGCGACATGTCCCTGGCTGGAGGCGCATGTATCAGAGTGCCGCAAAAAGTTGGTTATCCTTATGTTGAAGGAGGGGTTGCCTCTCCCGATGGCCACTGCCGCGCCTTTGATGCCGATGCCGCAGGAACGGTTCCCGGTAGTGGAGTTGGGATAGTGATGTTGAAACGACTGGAAGATGCTATAGAGGATGGAGATTATATTCATGCAGTCATCAGGGGGTCTGCTATCAATAACGATGGAGCGCAGAAAGTTGGCTATACGGCTCCAAGCGTGATCGGCCAGGCTGAGGTGATCGCGGAGGCTCAAGCAATAGCAGGAGTTGCGCCGGAGACGGTGACGTATATCGAAACTCATGGGGCAGGAACACGGCTGGGAGATCCTATTGAAATGGCGGCCCTGACGAAGGTTTTCCAGGCGAAGACCCCAAAAAAGCAATTTTGCGCAGTTGGCTCAGTGAAAACAAATGTTGGTCATCTCGATACAGCCGCAGGAGTGACTGGCTTTATTAAGACCGTCCTGGCACTTAAACACAAACAGCTTCCGCCGAGCCTGCACTTCGAGCAACCTAACCCCGAAATCAAGTTTGAGAACAGCCCATTTTATGTAAATATCATGCTCTCCGACTGGCAAGCAAATGGTACTCCCCGTCGAGCTGGTGTGAGCTCCTTCGGCATTGGCGGTACCAATGCCCATATTATTCTTGAGGAAGCTCCCCCTGCCGAGCTGGTTGAAGCATGCCAACCCGCTCAACTGCTACTAATTTCGGCTAAAACGGAATCTGCGTTGCAGGCTGCAACTACAAAGCTGGCCGGGTACTTAGTAGCGCATCCTGATCTCAGCCTGGCTGATGTCGCTTACACCTTGCAGGTTGGCAGAAAAGAGTTCCAATATCGTAGATACCTTGTGTGTAACACTCCAGATGAGGCAGCAAATGCATTACTAACTCCTGATAGATTGCCTATCTTTACTGCCAGCGAAGGGCAGCGTGACCGCAATCTTGTATTTTTATTCCCCGGACAGCGATTGCAGCAGGTGAATGTGGCATTGGGACTTTATCAGAATGCAAAAACGTTTCGCAAGCACATCGATCACTGTGCAGAACTACTCGAAACCCACGTAGGTTTTGATTTACGTACAGTGCTCTATCCAGGTGAAGGGCAGGAGGAAGCGTCCTTGCATCGCCTTAACCTGAGCTTTGTGGCAGAATCTGCCCTTTTTATGATTGAGTATGCACTTGCTAAATTGTGGATGGAGTGGGGAGTGAAACCTGCTGCCATGATTGGTCATGGCCTGGGTGAATATGTCGCTGCCTGTCTGGCTGGCGTCCTTTCTTTGCAGAACGCACTGGCGCTGGTCGTGGCTCGTGGAAGACTACTGACTGATCTGCCTGATGCCTCCACCACCTTCGTGCCGGATTCACTCTTAGGGCGCTTTCGTGCAGTCGCCCAGCGTATAACGCTCAGCCCCCCCCAACTCCCTTATGTATCCAATGTCACCGGTACCTGGATGACAGAACAAGATGCAGTGGACCCTGATTATTGGGTGCGGCATTTATGTGGCGCAGATCGTTTCGCCGAAGGGGTGCAAACGCTGGTGAGCAAATCTGCCACGATCATGTTAGAGGTAGGGCCAGAGAGATCGTTGCTGACGTTGACAAGCAAGCAACTCGGTAAGGAAGACGGAGAGCATCTTCTGCTCCAGTCGTTGCCTGCTTCTGGGAGCGCGCTTGCAGATGCCGCATTCCTGCTGGAAACCTGTGGTCGCCTGTGGAGTGCTGGCATATCAATTGATTGGCAAAGGTTCCACGCCGGTGAGAAGCGAAGACGCGTTCCATTGCCCACCTATGCGTTTGAGCGTGAACGTTATTGGATAGATGTGTCCCCGCAGTATTCTCTGAACCCTGCACACGTAGCCAGAGAGGGGAAAGTCGATTTTTCGCATTGGTTTTCTCTCCCTTCCTGGAAACGCTCTACTTTCCCTGCTGGGGGTAATGAACAGCAGGGTCAAAGGTTATGCTGGTTAGTATTTGTAGATGAATGTGGTATAGGAGACAGCATCATCGGGCGGCTAAAGGACGAAGGTCAGGTGGTGGTAGGTGTGAGGGCTGGGAACGAATTCAGCAGACTTGGTGATCAAACTTATGTCCTTGATCCTCGAAAGGAAGACGACTATGATGAGCTGCTCAGTGATCTTCGGGGATTGAACAAATTACCGGATAGGATCGTTCATCTTTGGAGCGTCTCGCGACAAACTCATAAACAGCCCAACAGTGAATCCTTTGAGCAGATCCAATACACGGGTTTTTACAGTTTGCTTTTCCTCGTAAAAGCGTTTGGCAGACAAAATAGTACGCATCCTGTACAGATCCGCGTTGTATCAGATGGCGTACAAGAGATAGAGAGCGGGGAGACATTCTGCCCAGAGAAGGCAACCGTACTGGGAGCATGCAAAGTCATCCCGCAAGAATGTAGCAACATCACCTGTCAGAGCATAGATGTGGTTCTGCCAGAGGTCGGAGGTTGGGAGGAAGAGCGGCTGATAGAGCAGCTCATGTCCGAACTATATGCTCAGCCCCTTGAGCCTATGCTGGCTTATCGTGGTAGTTGCCGCTGGGTACAGACCTTTGAGCCTGTTCGGTTGGAACAGGCCGTGGGCGCAACAACGTTACGCAATGCGGGGGTCTATCTCATAACCGGCGGGTTGGGCGTGATCGGGTTTATCCTGGCGAAATGGCTTGCCCAGAGTACACAGGCCAGACTGATATTGACAGGGAGAACAGGATTGCCACCGAAAGAAGAGTGGCAAAGCTGGTTAGCAGCTCATGGTCCTTCCGATCACATCAGTAATCGCATCAGGAAGGTGCAGGAACTGGAGGAAATAGGCGCCGAAGTTCTCGTTATTGGAGCAGATGTCGCCAATATAGAGCAAATGAGAGACATAGTAGCACAGTCTATAGAGCGGTTTGGTACGATCCATGGGGTATTTCATGCTGCAGGAATCGTCGAAGAAGCATTATTCTTTCCCATCCATGAGACGAGCCGTGCAAATTGCGAGCTGCACTTTCAGGCAAAAGTATATGGCTTGTTTGTTTTAGAAGAGGTCTTGCGTAAACAGAAATTGGACTTTTGCCTGCTCCTCTCCTCCTTATCCTCTATTTTAGGCGGATTGAAGTTCGTTGCTTATGCATCAGCCAATATATTCATGGATGCTTATGCTAGTAAGCTCAACAGAGAGCAGCCGGTTCCCTGGATCAGCGTAGACTGGGACGGGAGAGCAACAGCGGAAGAGACTGTAAAGGCTTTTCAACTCATTCTCTCGACCAGGATGATAAAGCAGGTAATAGCTTCAACTGAGGACCTGCACTCCAAATTCAGGTTTTGGATTAACCCCTCACTTTCGTGGGAAACGGGGCATGCGCAAGATAACGCGTCTGCCCCTCACCATCCGAGGCCGGAGCTGCAAGAAAGCTATGTAGCGCCTCAAAACGAGATGGAAGAACAGATTGCCATGATCTGGCAAGAAGTGTTGGGTATCGATACCATTGGGATCAACGATAACTTCTTCGCGCTGGGTGGGAGTTCTCTCATGGTCATACAGATTATCCGAATGATGCAAGAAGCCTTTCGGGTAGTGCTGTCAATGCAACTGATCTTTGAGAATCCGACCATTGCTCTGCTAGCACAGGCCGTTGTTGAGAAACAGATAGAGATGATTGGTGATGAACAAATGGCAGAGCTACTGCGCAGAGTAGATCAAATATCGGAAGAGGATACGCTGTTCCAACTCGTGGAAAAAATGTAGAGAGCAGGTAACATTTCCTTACAGAAGGTGAGCATTGTGTCACAAGCATTCATGTTTATGTTTCCGGGTGTTGGCTCCCAGTGCTCCGGCATGGGGAAAACATTCTATGATCAATTCCAGCCGGTACGGGATCTTTTCTCTGAGGCCAGCGACATACTGCATTGTGATATGCACAAACTTTGCTTCTCTCCTGAAAAGGCTGCCGAACTGGACCGGCTCGAAAATGCCCAGGTGGCACTGCTGTGTGTCAGTGTAGCCGCTTATAGAGTCCTGGTTGAGGAGACAGGGTTGGAGCAGGGCATATATCTGGGGTATAGCTTCGGCGAGTACTCCGCATTATGCTGCGCGGGCGCCCTTGCGTTCGCAGATGCGGTGCGCCTGGTGCGCGACCGTGGCGCAATGATCATAGACACCATCGCTGCAATAGAAGGCTCAATGGCCTGGGTCGTCAACTTGAAAGCAGAACCGGTTGAGCAGATATGCAGACGACTGCAACAGGAAGATGAGAAGATCTTTATTTCTGCTTATGACTCGCCGATAAAAACCTCCATTTCTGGGACACGTCAAGCACTGGCGAAGGCTGGAGAGCAGGTTGTCAGGGCTGGAGGAATACCACTACCGATAAAAATGTCAGGTCCATTCCATTCTCCCCTGATGCAACCTGCTGCTGATAGATTCCGCCCGGTCCTCGATACATATAGCTATAAAGCGCCGAAATTTCCGGTCATATCGAACCTGACGGCTCGCCCATACGAGACGGCGGAAGAGATTGCGCACCATCTCACATTCCACCTGGTCAATCCGATTCGGTGGCAAGCCTCGCTGGAGTTCGCTTTCGAGCAGGGGGCGACTACCAGTATCGAGATTGGGCCAAAGAATGTGCTGACCTATTTACTCAAAGAAAATACCGGTAATACCGGCATGTATACCATTGATACCGTCCAGGCCCTCAAAGGCTTGCAGCGTGATATCAGTGCTAAGCGCGAGCAGTATCTCAAGTTTATTGCAAAATCTTTAACCATTATCAATGGAACGAGAAACTACAACGAGGATCTTCAGGAGTATGAAGAGAAGGTGTTATCTGTCTTTAGAAAGATGCAGGCTCTGTATAAGCAAGTTGAATGTAGAGCAGTGGTTCCAGATGCAGACCTTTGCCAGAACATCATCGAGATGTTAGGCAATGCCCTCTCTGCTAAGAAACTGACAGATGGCGAGGTAGCCGCCCATATCAAAAAAGTAGCAGGCATGTTGTGACAAACGGAATGGAGGCTAACACAACTTGTACAGGAATATTGGCGTAATTGGCGCCGGAACGATTGGCACCGGCCTTGCTGTTGACCTTGTCCTGCACAATATCAATGTTGTGCTGGTAGATGCAGCAGTTGAGGCATTAGAGCGATCACGCGCAGAGATCCTGAAAGTCGTTCGCTTTGCTCCCCTGATAAAAAAATCGGCGCCGCATCTGTCCGTTGACGAGGCGCTGGAGCGGATTCATTTTGTGACGGATATAGCAGAAGTGGGCGCATGCGATTTTATTGTTGAGAATGCCACGGAGAACGTCACCATCAAAGAGGGCATATACAGACGCCTGGATCGGATCTGTCAGCCGGATGTGTGTTTTGGCGTTAATACCTCGTGCATTGCGATCACCCAGATTGCCAGTTTTACCGCGCGCCCCGAGCGTGTGATTGGTATGCATTTCATGAATCCTGTCTACCTCAAAGCCCATGTAGAGGTCATTCGCGGTTATCATACATCTGAGGAGTGTATCGAAATCGCCAGGGGTTTGCTCAAGCTGCTCGAAAAAGAAGCGATCATGGTGAACGATTACCCGGGCTTCGTCTCGAATCGCGTATCACATTTATTTATGAACGAAGCGGCGTTTGTGGTTCAGGATCAGGTGGCCACCCCTAAGGCGGTCGATGACATCTTCAAAAAGTGCTACGGTCACACTATGGGACCTCTGGAGACGGCAGATTTGATCGGGCTTGACACGGTCGTCAACTCGCTCGACGTGTTGTACCAGAGCTATCAGGACCCCAAGTTTCGTTGTTGCCCCTTATTGCGCAAGATGGTAGCTGCTGGACTCCTGGGGACAAAGTCAGGACAGGGATTCTACAAGTATAGCAAGTAATGCTTTTCCGGTAATATCCTCTGAAGCGCAGCAGCGAATTCGTCTTGCTTCTCCTCATTGAAGCATCAGGAGGTTAACATGTATCAAACGCAGGAAATCCAGCCGGTAGTAAAAGACTATATTGGTGAACATATCGATTTAGAGGAACTGAGTGAAGAGATCAACATCTTCGAAGCGGGACTCGTGAATTCGCTATTTGCCATAGAGCTCATGACTTTTCTGGAGCGAGCTTTTTGTATCAAAATCGGCATGGACGATCTCGATATGGCGAATTTTCAATCCATCAGCTCGATCACAGCCTTTGTGCAAAAGAAGGGAGCGGCGACGCTATAATGGACCGCTATATAACGCAGGAGCAGGCGGGGCGCTATGAACAGTTTCTGCATTTTGCAAAGCAGAACGTCGTTCAGCGAGCGTCTTCCTGGGAGAAAGAGGAAGCCATCCCGAGAGCAATCATTGAAGCGTGTGCGGCTGCAGGATATTTGGGCGCTACCATCCCCCAGGAATACGGCGGCATGGGTTGGGATATTGTCACGTATGGTTTGCTCAATGAAGCTATTGGCGGGGCCAGCGTCTCATTAACCGGCTTACTGAACGTTCACACGATGGTAGCGCAGACGCTGCTGAAGTGGGGCAGCGACGAGCAAAAACAACGCTGGTTGCCAGCACTGGCGAGCGGGCAGTTAGTCAGCGTCTTTGCCCTGACAGAGCCGGGAGCAGGCAGCGATATTCAAGCCCTCACAACGCGTTATAGCAGGAGCCATGACGATTTCCTGATCAAGGGGACGAAGAAGTGGATCACGTTCGCCGGCGCTGCTGACCTCTTTTTGATCTTTGGGAAACTGGACGACGCCCCGGTGGCCGCCCTCATTGAGAGGGATACTCCGGGTCTGCGTGTTGTACCGATTCGCGGCATGCTCGGGTTCAAAGCAGCGCATCTGGCCAGGCTTGAACTCAATGATTGCCGCATCCCCAGTCGCAACCTGATAGGGAAGCCGGGGTTTGCCCTGACTTGTATCGCGCCCTATGCCCTGGATTACGGGCGTATCAGTGTCGCGCTGGCCGCATTGGGTCTGCTGCGTGCCAGTTTAGAGATAAGCGGGCGCTATTCATTGGGAAGAGAGTCTTTCGGCTCGCGCCTCATCGATCATGGAACCATCAGTGCCATGATTGCTGATATGGGGGTAGATCTTGAGGCCGCCAGGTTGCTGTGTATAGAGGCTTGCAGGGCGAAAGATGCCGGTCTGGCAGATGCGGCTGAAAAGATCATGATTGCAAAATACTTTACCTGCAAGTCGGCTGCCCACCATGTTGCTCATGCTGTCCAGATTCTAGGGGCTTTGGGCTGCAATGAAGATTTTCCTTTAGCAAGATTTTATCGCGATGCCAAAACAATGGAGATTATTGAGGGCAGTAATCAAATCCATCAGTTTCTCCTGGGCAAAAGTTTTGCCAGAAAACAAAAGAACAGAAAAACAACCCAGGCTGTTACCAGTAATGAGTGAAGGGGGAAGCCATCGTGACGTACAATAAAACCGTCCTTGACTATTTTGAAAAACAATCAGCTTTAACCCCATTGGCCCCGGCGGTTCTCATTGGGGACCGCATTATTACCTATGCTGAGCTAAATAGCAAGTCAAATCAACTGGCGCGTACCCTGCGCAGCAGGGGCGTTAAACCAAACACCGTTGTTGGTATTATGGCCGTGCGGTCATTAGAAATGATCATTGGCATCATTGGCATCATGAAAGCGGGAGGGGCCTATCTGCCCTTGCTGCCAAAGGGTCCTGCTGAGCGAACACGCTATCTTCTCAAGGAAAGCGAGGCAGTATTGCTCCTTACGCAGTCCCAGTGGATGGAGGATTATGGCGTTCCGGCCCTTGACTTGCAGGATAGCGACCTCTATCAAGGATCTCTGGAAAATTTGGAACCGGTCAATCATCCAGAGGACCTGGCATATGTCATCTATACCTCGGGGTCAACAGGTAAACCAAAGGGGGTCATGATCGAGCACCACTCCCTTTTAAATCGGCTTGTCTGGATGCAGATGCGTTATCCGATTGACAGCAATGATGTCATTTTACAGAAAACACCTTTTATTTTCGATGTCTCGGTCTGGGAGTTATTGTGGTGGTGCATGACGGGCGCCAGACTTGCCCTGCTTGAACCGGGCTATGAAAAATTCCCTCAAGCAATCATTGAATGCATTGCAAAAAACCATGTCACGGTGATGCATTTTGTGCCATCTATGCTGAGCGTTTTCCTGAATTATGTGAGCGAACACGATGTAACGGCAAAGCTGGCATCATTACGGCAGGTATTTGCCAGTGGCGAAACGCTGACCCCCCTCCATGTCAAAAGATTCAACACCATATTGTATGCCGCCAATGCCACACGGCTGACCAACTTATATGGCCCAACGGAAGCGACCGTCGATGTGACCTATTTCGATTGCCCAACAGAGGGCGAGATTGAAAGGGTTCCTCTGGGCAAACCAATCGATAATATAGAAATAGTCATCATCGATGAGCAGAAAACACCTGTACCGGTTATGGAAACGGGAGAACTGTGTATTGCGGGTGTAGGGGTGGCGAGAGGCTATATCAACAATCCTACGTTAACAGCAGAAAAATTCGTCGCGCATCCCCTGCGACCCCAGGCGAGAATGTACAGGACCGGCGACCTGGCTCGCTGGTTGCCAGATGGGAATATCGAATTCCTGGGACGAGCAGATCAGCAGGTCAAAGTACGCGGCATCAGGATCGAACTCGAAGAAATTGAGTCTGTGATTGCTCAATTCAAAGAGGTAGATCAATGTGTTGTCGTTACCAGACAGGAGAGCGAGACCATTACGCTGCTGACCGCTTATATTGTCCCAAAAACGAGTTTTTCTTTGTCAGCATTAAAAGAATATTTACGCTCCAAACTGCCAGAGTATATGATCCCCGATGTTTTTATGACCATCCATGACATTCCATTGACCCCTAATGGAAAAGTTGATAGAAAACTTTTGACGAACTTGAAAAAAGAAAAGACGCGGTAAATTACTCTGGTTGATTTGAAGGTCTCAGGAAGCTCAAAAGGAGTTCAAGCGGTGAAGGAAATTGCCAGTAGCATATCTCAGTTATCCCCTGCCAAAAGAAGATTGTTGCAAAAGCTGCTACAGGAAACACTGGTCACAGACTCAGTGGCTCCCTCGCAAGTTATACCTGCACGTCCAGAGCAGGAAACGATGGTTTGCTCGTTTTCCCAGGAGCAACTCTGGTTGCTTGATCAGCTTGATCCAGGCAACATTTCTTATAATATCTCATTTGCCAATCGTCTAGAGGGTCCACTCCATCTTGCCGCTCTTGAACGAAGCTTCCAGGAAGTTGTGCGTCGTCATGAAGCTTTGCGTACAACGTTTGTCAACGAGGAAGGGCAGCCCAGACCTGTGCTGGCGAACTCCCTGTATATTCCCTTTCCTCTTGTGGATCTCCAACAAATTTGTGGAGACGAACGCGAGAACGTCGTAGGACAATTACTCCGGCTGGAAGCGCGCAAGCCTTTCGATCTGGCATGTGGCCCCTTACTGCGTGTGTTGCTGCTACGCCTGGGGGCTACCGACCATGTATTTCTTCTCGTCATGCACCATATTATCTCGGATGGCTGGTCCATGAAGGTATTGGCGCAAGAGCTGACCACGCTCTATAACGCCTTTGCCAGCGAAAAACCCTCTCCATTACCTGAGCTGACTCTTCAATACGCTGATTTTGCCTCCTGGCAGCGAGATTATTTGCAAGGCGATATGCTGAACTCTCAACTCACCTACTGGGCCAGGCAGCTCAGCGGAGTCGTGCCATTGGAACTTCCAACTGATCATCCGCGCCCCATGCTTCAAACGTTTAACGGCGCCCATCAACTCCTTCCACTCCCCCAAAGCCTGTACGATGAACTGAGGGCGCTGAGCCGCAGAGAAGGAGTAACCCTCTTCATGGTGTTGCTCGCGGCGCTTCAAACCTGGCTGTATCGCTATACCGGGCAGGCGGATATTGCTATTGGCACTCCCATCGCCAATCGAAGCCAGCCGGCAGTCGAAGGACTGATTGGCTTCTTTCTTAATACGCTCGTGATGCGTGCCGATCTATCAGGGAGTCCTCGTTTTACTGAACTGCTCAAACGGGTGAGCCAGGTGACGCAAGAGGCATTTGCGCATCAGGATATCCCTTTTGCCAAATTGGTGGCAGAACTTCAACCCACGCGGAGCTTGAGCCATGCGCCGTTCTTCCAGGTTGTGTTTATCTTACAGGATACTTCAATTGTCGATATCCATCTGGCGTTGAACAATCTCACGCAGAGCCTCTTCCCCATCGAAAGTGGAACATCGCAGGCTGACTTAACATTTCAAATGCTGCAAACCGGGCAAGGTCTGGCAGCGTACGTCGAGTATAATACCGATCTTTTTGAGGCCGATACTATTGCACGTATGCTAGGCCACTGGCAGACACTACTCGAAGGGATTGTCGCAGCGCCCGAGCAGACGATTACAACGCTGCCCCTGCTGAGTGCAGAGGAACGACAGCACCTGCTCTCGGAAGGAACTGGCCCGCTGCGTCCCCTGCCGGCAGGGATGACGGTCCATGAAGCCATCGAGGCGCAGGCGCAGCGTACCCCCGATGCCCTGGCGCTGGTCTGTGGAGAGCAGGCGATCAGCTATCACATGCTCGATGCGCAGGCCAATGCCCTGGCCGGACGGTTGCAACGACACGGCGTGCAGGCCGAAACGCTGGTGGCGGTGCTGGCCGAGCGGGGACTGGCACTGGTCATCAGCGTGCTGGCGATCTGGAAAGCCGGAGGGGCCTTCCTGCCGCTGGACCCGCAGCAGCCGGCAGTGCGCTGGCAGCAGGTGATGCAGCAGAGTGCAGCGGCTCTAGTGCTCAGCAGTTCGCCCTTTCTGCCACATCTGGAGCCGGTCTGTCAGCAGGTAGAGCTACCGGTACTGCTGCTCCCCGACTTGCTGAAGCAGCAGACGCCCGAGGGAGAGCCGTATCGACGCTGGCACTGGCATGGCCATCAACTGGCCTACGTCATCTCGACCTCCGGCTCGACGGGGCAGCCCAAAGGAGTGATGGTGGAACAGGCGGGCATGTGCAACCATATGCTCGGCAAGCTCGCCGATATC
>DASRHT010000072.1:0-112962 GCA_035650355.1 Ktedonobacteraceae bacterium | reverse complement strand
CTGCCGCCCCCTTGACCCCCGCTTGGCAGACTTTATTCCCGACTTTGCAACAGCCCTGGCAAGAATCCAGGGCTTCGCAAACGTTGTCTTTTCATCCTGAACGGCTCGCTTGCGAGCCGTTGGGGAGAGGAAGGTGCTGGCTGGTGGGCAGTGCCCACCGCCAGCACCTTCCTCTCCCTGTGAGCGCCTTTGGCGCGAGCAGTCAGAGCGTGCAGCGACGTTTGCGAAGCCCTGAGTCTCTTACTAGTTAATATAGCTATATATGTGAAAAAAAGCTATAATGGAGCCGATTCGAGGTTACTTTTTGGTACGCTCTCGCGTTCACCATTATGTGTTGTAAGTCTACTCATGTTGTAGTAAAAGTCTCGTATTCTAGAGCTTGGAGCCCGTATAATGCAGTTTCAACGCGTCGTTCGCTTACCCGCAAGAATTGCTTATAGTCATATACTCCTGATGGTCTGCTGCCTGGCTCTGCTATGTTCGGGGTGTGCTAATGTGCTAGGGAATGTGACCTCTCCACCATCGCCGACTGCTGGACGTAGCGGTTCTGCTAGCATTACCCAGAGCGTGGCGCAGAAAGCGGATGCCAACAGTTTTTCTTCTGAAGAACTCCTGCGCATGCAACTCGCCAAAGTACAATCGATCATGCAGGGGATGACCCTTGATCAGAAGCTGGGCCAGTTGATTATGGTGGAGTATCTGGGGAAAAGCTATCAGGGGAGCGGGTTACAAAATATGGTTGCGCAACAGTTCGTGGGCGGCTTTATGTACCAGGAGAGCAATCATAACTTTGATCCGCCATATAATATAGCTGGCAATGTGGACGGTATCTCCGTTCAGGCAATGAAAGATGCCCATGTTCCGCTTTTGATTGCGACCGACCAGGAGGGGGGGCTGGTAAATCGCCTCTACAAGTTTCACGGCTATCTGCCCTCGGCAGAGGCGATGGCGGCAAGTGGCAACACGCAGATGGCCCTGAGTCAAGGGACGCTGGCCGCAAAGTGGCTATTGGAACTGGGGATTAATGCCGATCTGGCTCCGGTGGTGGATGTGCATACGGTAAATCCTCCTGTATTACAGTCGCGCATGTTTGGCAGCGACCCAAAAACTGTTGCCAGCTATGCCGGAGCATATCTGGATGGCTTGCAGCATAACGGTGTCGCGGGCTGCCTCAAGCACTTTCCAGGGTTGGGTGCGGTCACATCTGATCCCCATGTGGGTTTGCCGGTGGTTAATCGGAGCAAAGCAGACCTGGAGGCGATAGACCTCGCCCCCTATAGGATGATGATTCAGCAGGATAACCCCGGGATGATCATGTCCACTGATGTCTTAATGCCTGCAACTGATCCCGCGCTGCCCGCTGAACTTTCGCCAAAGGTCATTAATGGCGTGCTGCGGGGAGAGCTGGGCTATAATGGCGTGGTGATTACCGATGGCCTTTATATGGCAGGCATCAGCCAGCGCTGGTCATTGAGCCAGGCATCAGTATTGGCAATCGTAGCTGGCAACGATCTAATAGAAGGTCCGTTCACGCCTGCCCAGGTCGCCGCCGTCGTCACCGCTCTGAAAAATGCTATCCAGCAAGGAACGCTTAGCATGGATCGCGTGAATCAATCGGTGCAGCGTATCTTGCTGCTGAAGGCGCAATATGGCATTATCAAGTAAGATTGTTGGGAGAGCCAGGATCATTCTAGCTCTCATAGTGCATTTAGCGTGCTGCTAAATGTTGTACTTGATCTCGGATGGCTTGTCCCAGTTGTCGCGTTGTTGCCGTGCCTCCGAGATCGGGCGTATGCACTTTTCCCTCTGCCAGAACTGCTTCGATTGCTCGCATCAGTACCGTCGCCGCTTCATCCTCCCCAAGAAATTCGAGCAGGAGCTGCGCCGACCAGATAGAGGCAATGGGATTCGCGATACCCCTGCCTGCGATATCGGGAGCGGAACCGTGAATAGCCTGAAATAAACTTGGATAGCGTCGTTGTGGATCAAGATTTGCGCTCGGGGCCAGTCCCAGGCTGCCCGAAATAGCCGCTCCCAGATCGGTCAGGATGTCACCGAAGAGGTTGGAGGCCACCACGACATCCAGGCTCTCCGGGCGCGAAACAAAGCGGGCGCTCAGCGAATCGATCAGTTGTTGCTCATGGAGAATATCGGGATACTCAGCCGCGACCTGCCGAAATATCTCGTCCCAAAAAACCATATTATATTGCATGCTATTGGATTTGGTGGCGTTGGTGACTTTCTTGCGGCCATAGCGCCTGGCATACTCGAACGCGTAACGGATGATCCGCTCGGTCCCCTGACGCGTAAAGATCGTTGATTGGATCGCTACTTCATGCTCTGTTCCGCGATGCACGCGCCCACCGACGCCCGCGTACTCGCCTTCGGTATTCTCGCGCACGCATACAATATCGATGTCCTGCGGCTGCTTGTCTGCCAGCGGGCTGCGCACCCCTGGCAACAGGCGCGCCGGGCGGAGATTGACGTATTGATCGAATGCCTGACGGATAGGTAATATCAGGCCCCATAGCGTAATATGGTCCGGCACGCGCGGATCGCCAACGGGACCAAGCAAAATCCCATCAAAACCCCCTCTTTCGAGCTGCGTCAGCCCGTCAGCGGGCATCAGCGCGCCTTCCCGCAGATAACGCTCGGTTCCCCAGCCGAACTCTCGAATAGCAAAATGAAACCCGCCATGTATCTGCGCGAGCGTGGTAAGGGTCTGAACGCTCTCCGTTATGACCTCCGGCCCGATGCCATCGCCCGGCATTACCGCTAACTGATACCTTTTCATCAAAGCCTGTATCCTCTCTATCTCGTCTGTTCGCTTTGTTGCTATTGTAGCATGCTATCTGCTTTCTTTCCCAGAATTGCGCCTCCTTTGTCACAACTCTGGAGAGTGAAATATGGGCCGTGATGGATCTGTGATAAAAGTTTTAGTGCTGCTCGATAAGAACAAGCTATAATATTTTTATGTAAATGAGGTACGTTTATGGCTATGTCACATGGAGGATTGTAAGGACAATATTTATGGGGATTACGACACGTTCTACCGGTGCGGCAGCAAATGGGGCGGTTCGTCAGGAACCGTTCACGCGCGTCGCACCGTTGCTTAAATCGGCTCTGTTACTCGGCGCGGGCGGCGGTTTTGTGCTGGCGACTGTACTCACCCTGACGCGAGCGTTCTCAGTACCTGCAGACTCCTGGTGGACGCCGCTGGCGCAGGCGCATGGACACTTGCAGTTATTTGGCTGGGCTGGCTTGTTTGTGCTAGGCGTTGCTTTGCACTTCCTGCCACGTTTGCGCGGCGCTTCACTCGCGCTGCCCGGGTTGATACCCTGGCTTCTCGGCGCTCTGGTGAGCGGCCTGCTTTTGCGAGCGTGTAGCCAGCCGTTGCTGGCGATAACGGGGGTGGAGATCTGGCGCGTTTTACTCGTTATCAGCGGCGTTCTGGAGTGCGTGGCGCTGATAGGCGTGGTTGCGCTGCTGGCAGTGACGGCTCTGCATGGCCCTGCTCTGGCGAACCGTCAGGCGTTCCAGCAAATCTTGCCCTTTATAATAATGGCCTTTGGCTCGCTCGGCCTTGCCAGCGCGATCAACCTCGTTAACGTTATTCAAGCGGCCTCATCTGGCTCTGTGCCGCCAGCAAACGATGACTTAAATGTGACGTTGGGCTTACTGGGCTTTCTTGTGCCGATGGCTCTGGCAATGTCGGCCCGCTCATTGCCGATGTACTCCGGTCTGGAGGCGTTTCCTCAGAAGCTGATGTGGCCTCTAGCTATCACCTATTTCCTGGGCCTGGCGCTTCTCTGTGCAGGCACGATGATATCTGCGTCCTGGTCTGGAATAATAACGGGGAGCGGGATGATATGTATGGGGGCCGTTGTGATCCTCTTCGTTGTCGTTTTTCTGCGGCTGATGCGTTCGCGTGGGCGTCTTCCTCGCAAGGTGGCAGAACTTGCTCCCGAGCCTCAGGCTGTTGCCCGTTCTTATAGGGCAAAGGTCACGAAGGAGCGTAAAGATTATGGCCCGTTTGTGCGGCTGGTCGCCAGCGCCTATATGTGGGCTGTGCTCGGAGGAACGCTCCTTGTGGTTGATGGTGTGACGCAGCTTGTAGGGACGGGGCCAGTATTTGCGCTGGATGCCATACGGCACAGCTTTGCCATTGGTTTTATCGCCCTGCTCATTTGTGGCATTGCGCCGCGCATGATCCCCGGCTTCTCCGGTGGCAATATTATGTCGCCCAAACTGGTGCGGGCCACGCTCTGGCTTGGCAATATCGCGGCGTTATTACGGGTAGGCTCGCTGCTGGCCGCGCCCTTGCTCGCACTATTCCAGGGAACAGGCTATACCATTGTTGCCGTGACATTTGGCCTCTCTGGCCCCATCGGGCTGGCGCTGGCGATCTGTCTGGCCGTGAACCTGTGGCCTGCGCTCGGCCACAGCAGCAGAACATAAAGAGAGCAGCAAGAACGCTTTCGATCTGGTTAAAGGTTCTTGTTGCTCTCTTTGTTGAATGCTTCCTTAGGGGGAAGTGTTATACCAAACTAATAGTAACGTGTATAACGAATGTCGAAAAGGAGGCTTCCGTGCCTCGTGGATAGACATCCTTGCTTGCTAGTTATTATACAAGTACGATGTTTGTAAATCAATGCAGGCATGGTTCGTCTAGTACTTTTGGGACAGGCAAGGCTATGAAGCTGCTATTCAAGGGAGATTGTTCTTTATTAGTAGAAGACAAGGGTGAGTTATTGCTATGATCACCCTTGCCTTCTATTACTATCTGCTCATAACTTGAGATAGCCTCGATAGGGGGGCTGTTCTGGCGTCGGCGTTGCGGCAGGATACTCCTCTATCAGACGCAGCGCCTCAGCGATGCCGCGCACAAGCTGTGGATCAAAGCCACGCGCATAATCCTGGGGCTTGTAGTCTACGTCAATCGTTGGGTCGGTGCCATAATTCTCCACGCCCCAGCCCACATCCTTGAACCAAAAACTAAACTCTGGCTGGGTAGTGATGGTCCCATCGGCCAGCGGCATATATGGGGAGATGCCAATGACGCCGCCCCAGGTGCGCTTGCCGATCAGCGGCCCTAGCCCCATCATTTTGAAGGCATGGGAGAAGATGTCGCCGTCGGAGCCAGCATTCTCGTTGGTGATTGCCACCAGCTTGCCTCGCGGGGAATGATAGATATACGGCTCGGGTGCCGACCAGCGCTGGAACGCGTATCCTAGCCGGGGTCGCGCCAACTTCTCCAGCACCAGGCCGGAAACTGCACCACCGCCGTTCCAGCGTACATCGACGATCAGCGCCTCGTGGTCATATTCGGCCAGGTAATAGCGGTGGAACTCCGCGTAGCCATTCATCCACATATCGGGGATATGCACATAGCCCACGCGGCCTTGTGTCTGCTCATGCACTAGACGTCGGTTAGCCTCTACCCAATCACGATAGCGCGCGCCGAATTCAGAGGCCAGGGTCCGCACGGTCACGCTGCGCGCCGGGCCATTGGAGGACTGAAGGAGGATTTGTACCTCTATCTCCGCCTGGTTCACCAGCAGATGCTGCGGGCCCTGTTCCGGCGTGAGACGCTGCCCGTTGATCGCCAGCACTGCGTCGCCTACTCTGGCATCTACTCCTGGCGCCAGCAGCGGCGAAGTCTCTTTGGGATTCCAGGGATCGCCATGCACGATATGCGCGATACGATAGACGCCCTCGTTCGCATCGAAGCGCCAGTCCACGCCCAGGAACCCCTGGCGATATTCGGGATGAGGGCGATACTCGCCTCCACCTTCATAGGCATGCGACGAGCCAAGCTCGCCCTGCATCTCCCAGAACAGGTCCGAGAGTTCGCCGCGCGAGGTCAGCCGTTCCACCAGCGGCGCATAGCGGGCGTAGATGCCCTGCCAATCCACGCCCGCCATATCAGCCACCCAGAACTGCTCGCGTTGTAGGCGCCACGCCTCGCCAAACATCTGGCGCCATTCGGTGGCTGGGCGGATCGAAACCTTGATGCGCTCCAGATCAAGCCAGCCTGATTCACGGCCAGGCTTGTCAGCGGCAGAAGAGGGAAGTTCTGGCGGCTTCTCACCGGCCTTGAGGACGCGTAGCCGATCATGGGAATAACAGAGCACCATCGTGCCATCGGCGGTTACGCTGATATCGCCGATCTCATCAGCGATATGCTCCTGCTTGCGCTTCTCGAAGTCATACCACTCCAGGCTGCCGTTCGATTTCGGTTTGAGGCCAAACGAGCTATCAGCCCGCAATCCCTCGACCGGCAGCGAGGTAAAGAGCACGCCGTCGCGGGAGCCGAGGACCCGCCCGTAACGGCCTTCAGGAACGGGGAAGGCCACGATGCGGTCGGTGATGCCGTTGAGGTCAATCTCCACCAGATCAGGCGCGGGTGTATTGCTTGCATTCTCTTTCTGCCTCTCCTCAGCCTTCTGCACCTCATTTTCTGGGCGCAGCAGCGCCGATTCCGGCTGAAACGGCGAGCGCAGGTCTTTGCGCAGCGTAATCAGATAGGGGCGCACACCCCTGGGGAAGCTGAATTCAAAGTGCATCGCATCCGGCACCGGATCAAAGTCGCGCGCGCTCAAGAAATAGAGGTAGCGCCCGGCAGGATCGAACGCCGGTTTGGTATCGCGCCGTACCGCGTCCGTCACCTGATAGGTTTCGCCGCTCTCGATGCGACACAGCTTGATGATGATCCGCTGCTCGCTGATAGCCTGTTCATAGGCGACCCAGCGCCCATCAGGCGACCAGGCGATGCCATTCACGAGGTCGCTGTCTTCGATGCGGCCATAGTCGCTGCGGTCAAGCACGCGCAATGTCCCTGCCGCCACGTCCACCAGTAGCAGTTCGTTGCGATGGTTCGCCAACAGCACCTGATCGCCAACCGGCGCGGCACACAGCGCCGTCACATGGCCGATATCAAGCTGGTCCAGGGTGCGGTCAGGCGCTGAGCCATCGGCGCTAAAGACAACCAGGTGCGGCTCATCGCCCGAGTCGCTGACTGCGACCTGGCGCTTGCCATCGGCCAGCCAGTTTATCAGGCGATAACGCGGGCCATCGGCCAGCCCATGCTGGAACACTGCCCCTTCCCAGTTGCTCAAGCTGAAGGCTTTGCCGCGCGTGGTGAGGGCTATTGCGTGGCCCTTGGGATGCAGCGCATAGGAGTCCATGAACTTGCCTGCGGGGACAAACTGGCGCGCCCGCTGCGCTTGTGATCCCGCTAGATCAACTTCCAGCCGCGTCTCGCGATTGGTGGATGGGTCGAGCACAAACAGATCGCCGCCTGCGTGATAGACACATAAACGCCCATCGGTAGCGAGATTACGAGCATAGAACGTTTCCTGGTTACTATGACGCCGCAGATCCTCGCCGGTGGGCAGGCAGGAATAGACGTTACTTATGCCCTCGTGATCAGAAAGGAAAAAGATACGATGACCCACCCAGCAAGGGGCAGCGATATTGCTGTTGAGGTCGAGCAGCCGCTTGAACTCGCCCGTTCCCTGCGCATCGATCCACAGGTAGCCAGCGGTCCCACCGCGATATCGCTTCCAGAAGGCTGGCTCGCGGATATTGCGGCCCAGTACAACGGCACCTTCGGGGCCAAAGGCGATGGCGTCGGCGACGCCATAGGGCAGCCGAACTGACTCACCGCCCTGGGGCGAGACGCTAGAGAGCATGCTCCAGCGGGGCGAGGGCAACCCAGCCGAACTGACGTAGAGGATCTGTGCTCCGTCGGGCTGCCAGCTAGCCACTTCAGTGCGCCCGGCATGATAGGTCAGGCGGCGCGATGGCCCGCCATTGGCGGGCATCACATAGACTTCATCAGGGCCTTCGTCACTGCCGGTAAAAGCAATCTGCTGACCATCCGGCGAAAAACGCGCCCCGGTGGCCGTCGCCACGCCAGCGGTCAATCGTTCGGCGCGGCCACCGCCGACGGAGACACGCCAGAGATCATCCTCTGCTGTAAAGACGAGCTGATCACGATAGATGGTCGGAAAGCGAAGATAGCCGGTGGTTCCCATGAATCCTCCTTCGGAAACGTACTCCAGCCGTGAAACGAGGCTGAGTGCGAGAATATGCTTTTCTATTCATACCCCACAGTGTACCAGAAGTTTCAGTAAAATGGGAGCAGGGGCAAGCCGTTATGCCTGGCTTGCTAGCCCGCTCCCGTCGTTCGTCAAAAATTACAATAAACTCTAGCCAGCGGAGTTGTCATTCTGACTATGTGGTACGGCCTTGCCAGTAAGATAGCCCGCGTGACTGATGCCCAGCAAGGTAAGTATGCCAGTATCGATATTGGGAAGTGCTTTAATGGCTGGCTCCTGCCCCGAAAAAATGGTAGCGAGCGCAATGCCGTAGACAAGCACCAGAATAAAGGTAAAGTAAAACATCTGGATCTTGCTCAGATCAAACTGTGCAGCATTTCCCACCTCTTCTCCGGTGAAGAGATCTGCCCAACGGGCGTTGTCTGAGGTGGCGTAAGCGATGATTTTGCCGCTATCGACCACATTGTCGCTGCTCACATCCACATGCTGGTTAGCCAGTAATTTGAGCGTGTTATCCTTCTGTTGCTGGTCGGGTGTTTGCGACGTTTTGGTACTGAGAATGAGTGGCGCGGTTACCAACGAGGTGGTGGCGATTCCCATAAGAATCCAGAGGCCCGACGGAACGCTCACCGAGAAGAGGTTGATCGACTCTGTTAGATTGGGGATGATCTTCATATTTGCCAGCGTGGCTGCCAGGTAGGCGGAGAGGATCAGAATCGTCCAGAGCAGCATCTGAAATCGTGAAAGGCTGATCCTGTTGCGGTTGTCGATTAACGCTCCTCGCCAGTTACCTGTTACCCCATTCGCGGCTATTGCGACGAAAACGATCAATAACAGTAAGATAACAAGCCAGGCGACCAGTCTTGAAGGAACAAACCAGCCAACTATGCCAGTTGCGATCAGCGTAAGAAGCGTGCCTAAAGTGTGCCAGATGGTCCATTTGGGTTGTTGAGTGGTTAATGCGCGTGGTTGCGCCGGTGGCATGGTGGATGCACTATCGATCATATCGTCCCCTTTTTAATGTTGTTGCCAGCGAAAAACAAGAGTATTAAAGAAGAGTGACCATTACTGTTAACTGTCGGATGCCTGTAGCTGGACGTAACAGGTAATTACTATAATGACGCTGGCTGCCGCGCTTTTTGGGGGATAAGAAGAGGTATTTCCGTCTGACACCTCTTCTGGCGATGCGGGCGAAGCAAGTGGCCTGTATTGTCTTTTAGTCCGTTCACGTTGCGGCGTCAACTTTCACCGGGGAAACTGACGCCGCAACAGCTTTTACAAGCTTATCGTCCAATATCTTTGCGCGCAAAGCGCACCGATGCCAGAACCAGCGCCACGACGGCAAACGCCAGGATACCCAGCATATCCATCAGAGGCAGACCATGCAGCAGTGGCGTACCATAATAGTAGAAGGCGGAAAGACGCAATGTTGCATCTGGCAGGCTCAATTCCGGGCCGACGAAGCTGATGAAGAACCAGATCACCAGCAAGAAGCTCAGCAGGCCCGTATCCACTGCTGTACGCAGCCAGCCGGAAAACAGGTAGCCCAGGGCGGCCATCAGCAGCCCCATTGGGATGATTGAAAGCGTCGCGGCGGTCAGATTGCCGTTATCAAGCTTCAGCCCCGTTATTGATGAGGCCAGCACCGTCGCTGCCAGGGTCAGCACGCCAATGATCACCGTCGCGGTGGTGAGCGCGGCAAAGCGGCCCAACAGCACACGCGAACGTGACTGGGGAGTGGAGAGTACCAGCTCCAGCCGCCCCTCTTCTTCATCCGCGGACCAGCGGTTAGTCTGGGTGACGGCAAAGGCCATCAACAATAGTGGCAAGAACACAAACAGCGTGCTCAGCAGGGTGGCATTATTGGTAATATCACCTCCGCCAACCTTTGTGAGCAGGTTTTTCAGGATGGGAGAACTTGCGAATAGCGTGGTGAGCTGTACCTCAATTTGCTTGGCGATCACCACCATGAAGGCGGCCCCTCCAGCAATGCCCAGCGTCCACCAGAAGGTGGGCATCGCAATCATTGCCATACCACGCGCATAAACCGAGCGCAGCGACCAGGCGTTGGCTGGGAGCGCACGCTCAAGCCGAATAGCTCTCTCAGGCCGGCGCAGAAAGCGGGGCAGGGCCACGGTCGCGCCAACATCGCGTCGCATAAACAGCCAGATGGCAACCACGCTCAAAAGGAGACCCAGGCCAAACAGCAGCAGCATAGCGCCAGGGTTGCTGCCATAGCCGGGCACCAGGGGCCTGGTCAGATTGAAGTAGTACACAGGAGAAAGGCGCGAGACCCACTCGGCGTCGGGGAAGATGCGATGCACCATATCCAGCACAATGAATACTACGAGCAGCGCCCCTGCCGCGCCTGATGTCGTCCGGCGTTCCTGGGTAAACTGGGAGATCAGTAGTGAAATGCCCCCAAAGACGGCGGAGATCAGTGCGAGATTCAGCCCAAAGAGCAGTGCGTCGCCCAGGCTAATCCCTGCATTCACCTGTGCGCTGCCCGCGAATGCCAGCACGCCAATTAGCAAAGCCATCAGCAACAGCGCCATCCAGATGGCGGCCAGTTTTTCAATTGCTACACGCACACGCCCGCGTGGCAGCGAGAGGAGGATATCTAACGAGCCATATTCTTCTTCGCCTCGCAGCATACGGCTGCATACGAGGATCGGCCAGAGCGCCATCAGCAAGATCAGGGGGCCATATTTCCAGGTGGCGTAGCCGCCGGGAGTGTCCACCTTGATGGGTTCGGCAAGCCATGCGAAGGAAGAAGCCAGGCTGACAAGTGAAGCGCGCGCCGCCGGCGTTGACACCACCGAGGGAACAGCGATCAGGACCACATACATAAGCAGGCCCATGCCCACGCCCCAGCCAAAAATGCCAACGCGAAAGCCACGCAAGGTTTTGAGGAAAATGCTACTGAACCACATGGCTGGCCTCCTTGATGGCCGCCTGGCCGTCGCTTTCGTAGTAGCGCAAGAAGATGTCTTCCAAACTGGGTTCATGACTGGTCAGGGAGACGATGGGATAGTTCGCGGCTGCCTTGATGACCGCATCTGCTCCGCCTTGCATGCGCAGACGCAGCGCGTGTCCATCGGATAGTGTCTCCACCTGTGCCACGCCATCCAGCGTTTTGAACGCCTCGGCAGGGACAACTTGAGCGAACGTGATGGTGATTTCATAATGCTTGATGTCTTTCACCTCGGCCACATCACCGACACGTACCAGTTGGCCCTCACGGATGATGCCCACGCGGGTGCAGGTTTGCTCGACTTCGCTCAAAATGTGCGAGGACAGGAAAACGGTGGACCCTGCATCGCGCGCTTCTTTAACCATCTTGCCAAACTCTTGCTGGTTGAGCGGGTCCAGCGCGTTGGTTGGCTCATCAAGAATCAATAAATGAGGACGGTGCATAAAAGCTTGAATCAGTGCTACTTTGCGCTTGTTGCCACTCGAATACTGGCGGAATTTACGGCTGGGGTCCAGGTCCAGTCGCTTGACCAACTGCTTGAGGTAGGCTTGATCGATACCTCCGCGCAGGTGCCCGAAGTATTCCAGGATCTGGCCTCCGGTCAGATTCGGATCGAACGCGGGTTCGCCCGGCACATAACCGATGAGCCGTTTGATCTCCACTGATTTCTGCCAGCAGTTCAGTCCCGCGATGCGTGCTGTCCCTGCATCGGCACGCAATAAAGCCATTAACAAACGAATCGTGGTGGTTTTGCCCGCGCCGTTGGGGCCAAGAAAGCCAAAGACTTCGCCCTCATCTACCTGGAAGGATACATTGGTAATACCACGCTTGCTACCATAACGCTTGGTCAGATTGTCTACTTCAATAATCGCTGTCATGTCACACCCTCTTCTTCCTTTTGAGGCTGCGGTATTCATAAAATTCAGTAACAATAAAAAGATGTATTTATTCGCTGCAATGTTATCAGGCAGGTTAGCATACCTGCTCTTCTTCCTCCTTCCCTGAAGACGAAGCCAGCCACTGCGCGAGCGCTGCGCGTGAAGACAACTGCAAGCAACCTGTTGGCGCTCCCAGCACGCGTTCCAGCGCGTCTGCCGTTGCAGCGATGATCCGTTCGAGGCGGGCCAGGTCTTCTGGCGAGCGTTCCTCCGCAAGCAGTAGCGCGGCGGTGGCATAGCCCAGGTCTTCCAGTAGCGCGATGATCATTCTGGCTGCGTGATCAGGATAAGGAGTCGTGAAGGCGCCTTCCCGTGCCCCCTCCTGGATGATCTCCTCCAACCAGCCAGAGAGTCGTTCGACCTGGGAGGCATAGAGTTTATGGCGGACAATGGCATTCTCGTCACTGTACCATACGCGTAAGTAGCTGAGCAGCAGGCTCTTGTGCGCGAGTTTCCATCGATCAATGGTGGCAAAGAAGCGCTGAAGCTTATCTAGAGCAGGGAGCGTCGGATCGTGGACGACGGGAGATACGAGTTGTTCGATCTGATCCCCTATGCGTTCGACCAGAGCCAGGAGCAATGCTGGCTTGGAATCAAAGTAGTGATAGAACGCCCCTGAGGAGATCCCCAGCTCGCCCAGAATGTCGGCAATGGCCATCTGCTCATACCCTTTGGTGGCGATAGCCCGCTGGGCCGCGTCGAGAATAGCGTTGCGCCTGGCTGCGTAGGCTGCTTCGTTGACGATACGTGCCATTGTTCTCCTTTTCTTAATTCATAAACAGAGTCTCGGTTTATTACTATGAGGAGTATAGCTCAAGAATGAGGTGTTGTCAATGGGGCTATGCAGGGAGGGGATGCGTCAATGTAAAAAAAGTGTTTTTTCACCTCCTTTCTAGTGCTTCGCGGTCCCAATGGGTAAGCGTTGCGCCTGCCTGGTACGTGCTACGATAAAATTTCAGCAGTTCCTCTTCAGGCGAGGCGGCTGAACGCATATCATCGTAGCGAAGCACAAATTCCCCGAGCTGGGGAAGGTAAGATGCTGTGGAAGGAAGAATGGAAGCTTTTTCCAGGCCAGTCGGGGTAGGAACTGTGTAGGAGTAGAACGCGGGCATTGGGAAATGCTCATCTCCCGGCCAGAATCCACAACTAATAACTTCATGAGAGTAGGCTTCCTGCGTCACCCGGTCTGCATCTGGACGTGGCGGCGCGCGACGACCGGAGAAAAACGTCAGCGCCAGATCGAAGCTGCCCCAAAAAAAGTGGATCGGACTGCTTTTGCCCAGAAACTGCGAACGGTACTGTTGCAAGATGTCCACAGTCTGGACCAGGATCAGCCAGAAGCGGTAGGCGTATACCGGGTCGTAGGAAGCGTGTATCTCATCTTCATCAAGTCGGATGGGATGCTGAACTTCGCAGGGCCACGGGTTGATGGTCACCTCGATACCTAAGGAACGCAAACAGGCCATGAATTCGCGGTAAAAGGCGGCCACGGACCGGGGGATCAGCGGCAGCGTTTTGCTGGTCCCATCGCTGGTGAGAATAGACAGGTTGTGGTTAATAAAGTCAAAAGTGATGCTAAAGGAACTGCCATGATGGTAAGGGATAGAGGAGGTAGTCAGACCGCGTGGGGTGACATACAACGAGACATGCCACCAATGGTTCACGAATGGAGTCAACGCCATTCTGACCTTCCCAATGATTTGTGTCCATAGATGGAGTGTATCGCACGTATCCTTCCATGCCTCCAACGGCAACGCGGGCCACCGATCTATCGCCTTCTCGCTGCGTATTGCGTTGGGAGTTTGCATAGGGATATCCTCTCTGGTTCTGTCTCCCCCTGCGAAAGAAGCGCGCAACTTCTTCAAGCCGGGCTGCCAATCTCGCTGTGATCAGGAGGGAGAGAGCATAACTTCGTCGATGTAACACCAGAGCCAGTTCTCTTGAGGCTCAAAAGACTGAATAAGCGGGTGATTGGTCGCATGGAACTGCTTGGTGGCGTGTTTATTCTTTGAGGAATCACAACAGCCAACATGTCCACAGGTCAGGCAGAGGCGCAGGTGGACCCATCGGTCTCCCATCTTCAAGCACTCCTCGCAGCCAGATGCGCTTGGCGTGACCTCTCGTATTTCGTTCAGATGCGTACAGGGTTGTGCTATCACGCGTTTTTCCCTTCTAGCTTACTAAAAGGCATTGCACCCCTGGGAAAAGCCGCAATGCATCCCGTTTCACCGGCTCCCAGCAGGACATGCGTTACTCAACCAAACACCAAAAGTTCATCTTACGCTGATGGACAACACACTTTGACTTCTTTGTACAACGTCGTCTCGGAAGATGCAAGCTCCTCCTTTGCCGCTTTGCCGGGCGTAACTACTCCGAGAACGTCACATTTCTTATAGCCGTATGGGCGAGAAGCTGTTGTCCGTTCTTCCACAGCAGCTTTTGGCGAACTTCCGGCTTGAACTCGATCTTGACCGCCTCGAAGTCCTTCAACCAGCGTTGTGGCGTGATAAACGGATAGTCCGAGCCGAAGAGGAAGCGGTCCTGCAAGCGGGTTGCTGCTTCCTGTAGCAGGCTTTCAGGAATATATTTGGGGGACCAGCCGGAGAGGTCGTTGTAAATATTGGTTTTGTGCTGCATGGCGGCTATCATCTCCTCGTGCCAGGGCCAGGAGGGATGCGCGCCAATGATAGTGAGGCCCGGGAAGTCGGCGGCCAGCGCGTCAAGGTAAATAGGGCGGGTATGATCGAGCTTAATGCCCATACCGCCAGGAGTTCCTGCTCCCAGACCGTTGGTGCCCGTATGGAAAAGAGCGGGTATACCCAGTTCCTGGATCTTCTCCATCAACGGGTAAAACGCGGGATCATTCGGGTAGAAGGATTGCACGCCTGGATGGAATTTTGCTCCTGCAAGACCCAGATCCTTGACGGCGCGTTCCATCTCTTTGACGGCGGCTTTCCCCTTGTGTGGGTCCACGCTGGCAAAGCCAATAAACTGATGGGGGTAGCGTTCCACTATGGCTGCGACGTAATCATTGCCCAGCGGAGGTAGCCCTGTCGCAGTCTCGGCGTCCCAGGCCAGCAAGACGCCGATCATATCTAAGGCGGCGTAGTCGGCGGCGATCTGTTCTATGTCTTTCAGCTTCACTTCTGTACGAAAGAAGCGTTCAGCAGCCTGGGCATAAGGACCAAGCGTGACCTGCATAAATTCGGTTGTGGGCAGATGGACGTGAAAATCGATTGCACGCGGCATAATATTCCTCCGGTAGCCAACTTGGGCGTAATTGTGCGTGTACATTGACACGGTTTAATGCTATTCTATAGTATAGTGCTACCAGGCATCATACGTTAACACAGGGCACTAGCGCAAGAAGAAGGGGCACAGGTGTAAAAGATGTCATTTACTCAAGACGAACTGCAATCGTTCAACGCGATTCTGGAACAGCGGCTGGCAATCCACCGCCAGGAGCTGGAATATACCTTTGACCGGCGTCTGCGTATGCTCACACATGAGTTTGAGCAGCAACTGATTGCCACGCAGCATTACCTGATGAGCGCCCTGCCCCAGCGAGTATTAGAACTGCAACCGGAGCGAAAAGGAGCGGCGCAACCAGATTCTCAGGCATTGATCAAGGAAGGGGAACGGCAAAAGCAGCAAATTGTAGAACTGGTCGAGAATGCTCTGGCTAACCATCTGCTGGCGATTGAACGACTGATCCAGCAACGTCCGGCGTCACCCACATCCGATCTTATACCGGCCCATATCCCCGAAGATTTCCCCGATTTGAATGCTATCGAGATCCAGGCGGAGATCCCCTGGAATGAGCTGGCTGACGTGATAGAGAAGGCGCTAGATGAGCGCCTGACCCCATTAAACGAATCAATAAAATCATCCTTACAAAATATGGAACAATACTTGCAGACCCAACTGCAAAATTTGCAACGTGAGCTGAGCCATCAGCAATCCTCCAATGGAAAGGCTGACTATGAGCTTTCGCTGCCGAAAGATCAGGAATAGCACTCATACTGCCCCATAAGAAGATGAGGTCCGGCTCAGCAACCCTATTGCCAAGCCGGACCATATGTTTGTTCTAGCCCTGTTGTTGAGCGAGGACTGCTGCGCGTCCTCGGGCTGGTTGCCAGTAACCCGATGCTACAAAGATCGTGGGAAGGAAGACTACCAGGCCGCCAATACATACCCACCACCAGGTTGCCCACTGTGACCCATTCGCCTGATTGCTCACCACGAACGAGAACGCCAGCGTGGAAAGCACAACGACGAGGCGCAGAATGAAGCCTTCGACAGCCAGGCCCGTGGCAACAAGGGCGGGATTGATATCCTCAACCGTTTCTGTATACGCCGCCATCCAGGTCACATAGCCGATGGCGATGGTGATGCCGAAGAGACTGAGAAAAATCGTCATCAGTCCATTGCTGGTCGGTACCCCGATGCGGCTGAGGAAAAGCCAGGTGACGACGATGGTGCTCAGGCCCCCAAAGAGCATAAACGGTTTCCGTACCATGATACGGTCAGAGAAGAAGCCAACGACAATGGCTGCAACGACGTTGACAACCCAGAAGACGCTGACCAGTCCATTGGCCTGGGCGAGAGGAATTTTGAAAATGCTGTTCAGATACAGTGGGAAGAAGCCTACTGCCGCGTAGTAGATAAGCAAATAGACGCTAATCCCAAAGGCGCTAATGAGTAGCCGGGGGTGAATCATCTGCCGCCAGGGATGGTCGGTGGCGTGCTCAACGTCAATTGTGGATGCGCGGCTTTCGACCAGATCTTTTTCCTGCAAAGAGTTCATGACCTGGTCGCGCATGCCTGGGGAGAGTTCGCGCATAAAAAGAAAACACAGCAGGAAAATGATCAGCCCGGCTATGCCTGCAAAGACATATTGGGATTGCCAGGAGCCGTATATGGGTAAGGTGTTCTTGGCTGTAACAGTTGCCAGAACACTGCCACCCACGGGACCGACGGTCCAGAAACCCATTGCCAGCGCTCGTCCAAAGCGCGGGGAGAAGTCTCGTACCAGCGCAGGTGTGGCGACCAGAATGATACCCTCGATAAAGCCCAGCACCACAACTAGCACAAAGAATGCCCATAATGTGTTGGTAAGTGAGATCGCCAGCGTCCCAAGCGCGGTGAGCAATAGCCCATAGACGATGAGGTTGCTGCGTCCGATGCGATCTGAAAGGCTGCCAAAGATCGCCGATACCGCTCCAATAAGATTACCAAGCAGAAGGAGACGGGTGTAGGTCGAGATGTCAAGGCTAAAGGAACGTAAAACGAGAGGCGCTACTGAGGGGAGGACATACGACTCGTAGTAGAGGACAATCGTGGCAGCGACTGCTAATGCAAGATACCAGATACGCTGAGCATTGCTGGGGTAGTGCTCAAGGACACGATGCCTGACGCCAACTTGTAGGGTGCTCATCCAAAACCTCCTTGCAGATGGTTAACATGTACAGCCCTGTACAAAGGTGTTCGTGAAACGAGCCTAAGAGGAACGCTAATAAGTGCTATAAAGGAGGGGACTCAAATAGTGTCCCCTTCCACTATAACTCGTTTCAGCACGTAACGTCAATGAGTGACCGATGAGCCATTACTTTATTTCCCTCAGGCCCTCGCCGGTATACGAACCAGGGGTTCGGGCAATCTGTTCGGGAGTTCCTTCTGCGATCAACCTGCCGCCCGCTGCGCCGCCCTCCGGTCCGAGGTCGATCACCCAATCAGCTACCTTGACCAATTCCAGGTTATGCTCGACCACCAGCACGCTATTGCCCGCATCCACCAGCCGTTGCAGCACCCCCAGCAAACGGGCGGTATCAGCCAGGTGTAGCCCGGTGGTAGGTTCATCGAGTAAGTACAGCGTGCGACCGGTAATGCGGCGCCCCAGCTCCTTCGCCAGCTTGATGCGCTGAGCTTCGCCGCCCGAAAGCGTGGTAGCGGGCTGTCCGAGCTGGAGGTAGCCCAGCCCGACATCGGATAGCACCTGGAGACGAGAGAATGCGGCGGGAATACCTTTGAACAGCGTCAGAGCTTCTTCGATGGTCAGATCGAGCACCTGGGAAATGTCATGATCATGGTAGCGCACCGCGAGCGTCTCGCCAGTGAAGCGGCGCCCGTGACAGACCGGGCAGCGCACCTCCGTGTCAGGCAGCAGTTGCATTTTGACGGTCAGGACGCCTGTGCCTTCGCAACGCTCGCAGCGTCCTCCCGGGACGTTGAACGAGAAATGCCGGGAGGACAACCCGCGACGGCGGGCTTCAGGAGTTGCCGCAAATGCTTCACGAATCGGGGTAAAGGTATCAGAGTAGGTCGCGGCATTTGAACGTGGGATGCGCCCAATGTGCTGCTGGTCGATGGTAATGATTTTATCGAGGTACTCATAGCCTTCGATGGCATCGTGTTCGCCCGGGGCGTCGCTGGAGCCATACAGGCGCTGGCGTATGGCGCGGTCAAGGATGTCGAAGACTAGTGAAGATTTGCCAGACCCGGATACCCCTGTCACAGCGACCAGCAAGCCCAGCGGTATGCATACCGTGATATCCTGGAGATTGTGCTCACGCGCGCCACGGATGGTAATGGCGCGGTCTGTTGGCGTGCGGCGGCGTGCTGGAACAGGGATGACTGCCCGCCCGGCCAAGTAATCGCCGGTGATCGAGCCGGGCTGTCCGGCAATTTCAGCCAGTGTACCGGCGGCGACCACCTGCCCGCCATGCGATCCTGCGCCCGGGCCAAAGTCAATCACGTAATCCGCTGCGGCGATCATATCCAGGTCGTGCTCAATGACGAGCACGGTATTGCCAAAATCGCGCAGGCGGCGCAAAACGTCGATCAGGCGACGGCTGTCGCGATGGTGCAGCCCGATGGTCGGCTCGTCGAACACGTAAAGCACGCCGCTTAAACCCGAGCTGAGCAAAGAGGCCAGGCGCAGGCGTTGGGCCTCGCCGGCTGAGAGGGTCGGCGAAGAACGTTCCAGCGTCAGGTAACCGACGCCGACTTCGACCAGACGCGCAATACCCGCGGAAAGCTCCTCCAGGATAGGCTCGGCTATGATCTTTTCATCGGGGCTAAAAACGGCGGGGAGTCCGTCCAGCCAGGCGCCAAGTTCGATGAGCGAGAAGTGAGAGAGGGCGATGATAGTCTGCCCATTGACGGTGACGGCTCTGCTTTCAGAACGCAGGCGCGTGCCCGCGCAGTCGGGGCAGGTCTGCGTGACCAGGAACTCTTCCAGCTTGTCGCGATAATCGGCCTCATTGATGTGTTCATGGAGATGTTGAGCGTAGCGGCGTAGAATACTGGTAGCAATGCCTTCGAAGCGTCCCTGGCGGACGGCGGTTGGTGGCTCGATGCCTGGGAAGTGGCGGCGAAAAAGCGGGCTCTCCACGCCAAAAAACAACAGGTCGCGTTGTGGCTGAGTGTAGTCTTTAATCAGAGCAGCGAGATTGAATTCGAACCCATAATGGGCAGCGGCTGCCTGTAGGATGGAAGTGTTGTAGTTGATGTAAAAGTGCTCCCAGCCGACGATGGCGCCCTCTGCAATACTCTTTTGCTCGTCAACCAGGCGCTGGATGTTGGCCTGACGGGTGACGCCTAATCCGGTGCAGGTTGGACAGGCTCCGGCGGGCTTATTAAAAGAGAAATGAGCCATGCTGATCTCTGGAACGGGCGCGTCACAATGTGGGCAGGGAAAGCTCTCCTCTGGAGTGGAGGCATCGCCGTTTGTGCTGGCTTCGCTCTCCCATTCCGCGTTGGCCGCATTGAAGGAGGGTGGGACGTCTTTGCCACAACTCGGACAGGGCCGATGTCCCAGACGAGCAAACAATACGCGCAGATAGGTATAAATATCGGTGGTAGTGCCGACCGTGGAACGCGGGCTGTGATTGGTAAGATGCTGGTCTATGCTGACGGACGGAGAAAGTCCGGTGATAGCATCGACCGGAGGTCTGGTCAGCCCAAAGGGAACTATGCCGAGCGCTTCCAGGTACTGGCGCTGACCTTCTTTATTCAGAATGTCGAATCCCAGGGTGGATTTGCCCGAACCGGACAGACCGGTCAGGACGATGAACTGATTCTTAGGGATCGTAAGAGTGATATTTTTCAAATTATGCAGCCGGGCGCCGCGAACAGTGATCTGAGCAGTCATGTAACCTCCTGAGTAAAGAGACTGGAAATGATAGGTATATCGTCTTCATTGTCATTCTATAACCCTGGTGTGGTTAGGGAGGGTTTTGGTCATTACGATGGTCAAATCAGCAATTCTCGGCAACCTGTTTTTGGATCATCTCTTCAATCAGGACGATGATTGTGTGAGCACGCTGCTCCTGGTTGGCAAGGGTTGAGAGCCAGCGGTCGGAGGCCATGTGAGCATCCTCATCGGGGCGAGGGGTGTCGAGCGCGCGACGCAGATTGGCCTTTTCTCCCTGGTCGAGTTGGATTAGCATGCGCAGAATGGCAGACATACTATAACCGGCGCGGGAGAGCATGCGGATCACGCGCAAGCGACTGATTTCCTGTTCCCCATAGCGTCGGTAGCCATTGGAGGGGGCGCGCGGGACGTCGATCAATCCGTCGCGGTCCCAGTTACGCAGAATGTCGATGCTAACGCCCAATAAGTGGGCCACCTGCCCAATCTGTAAAGGCTGGACGGTGGTGTCGGTGGGCGCAGCAATAGCCCAGCGTTCAAGCAGGCTAGCCGCAATCTCGGCGTGGGCGCGCTCTGCTTGCACAAGTACCAGGTGAGTGTGGGCAAGCGCCAGCGCACCTCTCAGATCGCCGCTGATGGCGGTCTGGATGACATGAATTCCCGAATGATAGATAGCCTTGCCAGGGTACTGGTTGCAATAGATCTGGCAAGCCAGGCGCAGGTAATCAAGGTGGCGCTGCGTGAAACGGCGATAGCCGGACGGGCTGTACTCGACAGGAGGCAGATAGCCTCGATCCACGTAGCGACGCACGGTATTGGGATGGACGCCAGCGGCTCTAGCCAGATCGGATGTACGCAAATATTTCATGTCTAATATGGTAAACTAAGCAAATAGCCGCTTTTACTGTACCGTTAGCCCTCCATCCAGGACAAGGACGGCCCCAGTCATGAACGAAGACTCGTCGCTGGCGAGGAAAACTGCTGCTTGCGCAATCTCCTCTGGGGTGCCCAGCCGTTTCATGGGAATGACGCTGGCTAATTTATCGCGTGCGCGTTGCGGATCGGGGTGCGTTGAAAGCATAGACTGCACCATCGGAGTATCGGTAAAGGCCGGTGCAAGGGCGTTGACCCTGATCTGATACCGGGCCAGCTCCAGGGCTGCCGTCCGACTTAGATGAATACAAGCAGCCTTCGAGGAGGCGTAAGCAGCGGTGCCTGGGTTGCCGATAATGCCAGCGATGCTCGCGGTATTGATAATTGAGCCGCCCTCGCCCGACTTGATCATCGCCGCCGCTCCGTATTTGATGCCCAGAAAGACGCCTTTACTATTGAGCGCAAAGACCCGTTCCCACTCCTGCTCGTCCAGTTCGAGGATCGAGGTACGCCTCTCACCGGTGCCAGCATTATTGCATAGAACGCTTAGCTTGCCAAAGCGGTCGAGCGTGGCCTGAACAGCCGCGGCCACATCCTGCGCAACCGTGGCATTGAGGGAAACCGCCAGAGCCGTTCCTCCCTGCTCTTCAATCATGTGAACGGTTTCCGCGTTGCTTTGCGCGTTGAGGTCGCCAGCTACCACACGGGCGCCTTCACGGGCGAAGTGCAGCGCCATCATGCGCCCAATCCCGCTCCCTGCCCCTGTAATTAGAGCAATCTTGCCTTCGAGTCTTTGTGACATGATCGATTGACTGCCTTTCTGCATTATTTCTCTTTAGCCTTACCTCTATCTCCCCATAACCGCGCTCTCACGCGGCTGCTAAAAGCTGCATTATGGCCTCTCGCGGTTTCAGTGTACAAGATCAGCCTTATTTTTGCAAGTCAAGCCTTTTTAGAAAGCAGGGCTTCGCAAAAGTGGTCTTTTCATCCTGAACGGCTCGCTTGCGAGCCGTTGTCATCCTATGAGTCATCCCGGATTTTTCTAGAACCCGAAAAGCTGTATTCGCCCGTTCTCCAAGCGGGAGTGCAAGGGAAAGAATGGGGAGACCCCATACCCCCCAAAGGGGCTGGCCGCCCCTTTGAACCCCGCAAGAGATGTTTTCCGGGCATCTTAAAAATTCGGGATGGCTCATATGAACGGCTCGCAAGCGAGCCGTTGGGGAGAGGAAGGTGCTGGCGGTGGGCTGTGCCCACCGCCAGCACCTTCCTCTCCCTGTGAGCGCCTGTGGCGCGAGCAGTCAGCGCGTGCAGCGACTTTGGCGAAGCCCTGTTTTAGTAAAGAGGACCTCAATGAACTGGACCTGACCGATAGCGATCTGAGCGGCACCGATCTCAGTGGTGCTACGTTGACAGATGCAAATCTGACTGGAGCCAGTCTCAGTCAGGCGGTCCTTATCGACACCAATTTCACCGGAGCCAATCTCAGCCAGGCCGATCTGAGCGAAGCAGATACGGCTGGAGCGTTTTTTCGGGGTGCAGACCTGAGAGCCACTATTATCAGCCAGGAGCAGTTTAATAAAGCGAGAATGCCTGATGAGCTTCCGTAAAAAAGGAAACTCTGGCAACACATGTATAAACGAGAGTGGCGAAAAAGATGCTCGCCACTCTCGTTGCTGCCAAAATGAGCCTCGGCAGCGACATTCAATCCGCTAATGCCCTGCTGCGAGAGTAAAAAAACTAACGCTGTAACGACGTCCCTATGCCCAGCTCCCGGCCTTTGCGATAGACCATCGTGGCGAGGGCGATATCTTCGATGGCAAGTCCGAATGGATTGACCAGCACGATGTCGCTGTCTTGACGTCGCCCCACTTTCGCTCCTGAAACGATATCGCCTAGCTGGGCATCGATTTTGCGTCGTTCGCCGCTGACTGGCTCGCCTGGTTCATCGGGACCGATAATCTGCCCTTTCCGGTACATTCTGCCAATCAAGCGCCTGGGATCGTTTTTGACCAGGTTCCAGTCATCGACGATAACGCTGTTAGCCTGAAAAACGACGTCGGGCAAGGGATCGTCAAGCGAGACATTGACCAGCAACGAGCCGGGCTGTAGCCATGAGAAGGGGATATAACCTTCGGTGGTGGTGGTGACGGGAATGATAATCTGGGCCGAGCGAATCGCCTCTTCCGCCGTCGAGGCAGCTTGCAGCTCTACGTTATGCATCTGAAGGGTAGCAGCCAGTTCACTTTGTAACGCTTGAATCCTTGCCTTGTCGAGATCAAATATTTTGATAAGTTGTAGTTGAGGGACCCTTTTTGCCAATAGTTGAATATGAGCGGCAGCCAATGCTCCTGCCCCTATAACGGCGGCGCAGGAAACGTCTGGCCCTTTGAGGATGTCTATGGAGAGTGCGCTGACACTGGCCGTACGCAGGCTGGAGATATAGGCTCCCTCCATGATACACATAACGCGAGCCGAAACGTTGTCGTAGAGTAAGGTCACGCCGCTGGCTCTTGGTAAGCCTCGTTCAGGATTATGGATATTGCCATTGATAATCTTCGTCCCCGCCATGCCCAGTGAACCACCGACGTATGCGGGCATGCTCAGGTTTCTCACCGACTCGTTCTTCTGATTGACCCAGGGCAGATAGGCTTCGTCCGGTAGCACCGTCTGATTCGTATGGTGCATCTCAAAAACGTTCCGTATTACAGCGACGCTATCAATGTCCTGGCATATCTTCTCTACTTCGCTCCTGCAAAGATAGAGAATGCCATCATCATCATGATGCATTAAATACCTCTACTCTTTATATACTTACTACAATAGATGGCTTTCCGCAGCCCCAGCCGGGTAATACAAGCAAAAGGCAAGCGGAGTGGCTCAAGCTGCCCATGATAGGTACCAAAACACAGCAACACTATCGTAATCAACATTATGGCATATTATCGGCAATGTCAATATTTGGATTTAACAAAAGCGCGTAGCACAATTTGAGCCCTGTTCAACAGTTGTTGCCTGGAAAGTTGGAGCGAGATAAAAGCTTCAATTAGACGACGGTGACTTCTCCATGCTTTTCAGTGCCGGATTAACCAGGATCGAGAGGGTTGCCATCAGGTAGAGTACACCCATGACGAACAGGGTAGTGCGCAGACCGAGCCATGTGACAACGAAACCGCTTGCGAGTGTGCCGAGCGGAATCCCCGCCAGTACCGCCGCCCCGAGTGTGCCAAAGACGCGGGCGCGCTTCTCAGGAGGCGTGCGCTCCTGTAACACTGTGCTGATCAAAGCATTAATAGGAGCAATCGCCAGCCCGGCCAGGGCGAACCAGCCCAGCATGAATGGCAGGATGGGAATGAGCAGCACCCAGAAGCGCAATGCTCCGCCAATGGTAAAACCTATGCCGAAAGTTAAACGGCGCGGCAAACGATGTCCAATGGTGCCAAAAATGATAGTCCCGATGAAGGCCATCCCGCCAGAGGCCGCGATCAACAGCCCCAGAGGGACCGCGCTATGGAACGTCTGCATAATATATGCAGGTTCAACAACGGATATGTTGGCATCGTCAAGCAGATTAGTAATTACGACAACAATGATGATCGTTAATATAACCGAGTCCCGTATGAGAAAGCGTACCCCTTCCCGTAGCAAAGTAAAATAGCTCTGCTGTTCTGCTTTTGCCGACTCCCGCTTGCTCACCGGTGCTACCTCGGGTACCGATAGCCCTATCAGTAGTGCGGAAAACGCGAATGAGGCTGCGTCAAGCCAGAGGAGATTACTGGTTCCAATCACTGCGATCAGCACCGCGGCGAGTGGAGCGCCGAAAAATCTTGATACGCGCTGTACACCATCATCCCAGGCATTGGCCCTCTCTAGCCGCATCTGTGCTAGTTTAGCCAGATCCGGCACCATTGCTGAGCGAGCGGTCATCGCCGGAGATTTGAGCAGACCACCAATGAACACCAGGAGCAGTAACTGCCAGAATGCCAGACCAATGGTCTGATAAAGCAGTGGTACAAGCATTACAGTGATACCGCTAAGCACATCTCCAATGACACTGGTCCGTTTGTATCCCAATCGATCAACCAGCACACTGCCAAAAAAGCCTGAGAGCACCATCGGCAAAGCCGAGAAAAATCCCGTAATGCCTGCCTGCTTAACACTTCCCGTTGTCTGCAAAACAAACCAGGGAATGGCGAGCAACGTCAACACGTCCCCGACATAGGAGACAACGTTACCGGTGAACAGTGCGTAGATGGGCCAGGGAGCGTTACGCTGCTCCTGCATAAGCGGCGCTGTGGCGCTTTGTTTCTCCTCTATGGAGTTATTCATTGCGTACCTCCATAGATCTTTAGCATCTCATATGTCCCTTCATCGGAGATCACCTCAAAGCTGGCATGCCCGCTCACACTTTCAAAGCTTGTGACGAGGGCCGGTCTTCCTGCGAACTCGATGGAGCGAATAGGCAACGTGCGTATGCGCTGATGCTGTTGCTGGAATCTGCGTCCTTCGGGCGATACCAGAACCAGGCCCTCCAGCGAAATCCTGCTATAGCTCAAGCAATGCGTACAAATGATACTAACAAGATGCTCGCTACGATGACCAACCCAGCGCGGCGAATCTTCATCCAACCATGATATTTTGTCAGACGGTCCGATTTTTACCGGCACCTGTCGTCCGCAGGTATCACAGGTGGCAGTACCATCGCGCAGACCTGTACGATAATAGTGATGGCACCAGGCTCCCAGGCGAGCATACGCCGGTTTGAAAGATTTTATGCCTTTGAGCAATGGGAGTTCGTTTTTGCTCAATACCTCGTCACCAGGACAGCACTCAGGACATTTAAGGTAAAGTAAACCGTTCTCAGGCCGTTTCTTCCCCAGTATATGATGCTTTCCGCAGTAGTTGCACCATAATGAAGTCGTCTCCCATTGCTGCGTAGCGGCGGTCATCTCATAGGCGGCAATCTCTTGCTGAAGGTCGCTCGTCAGGACTTTGCGCAGCGCCAGTTTGCCTCTTTGCAGGCGCATGGCAATCGCGCTGGTATTTGTCCCCAGTTGCTCAGCAATCGCAGCCAGTGGCGACTCCTCGATGTATCGCTTGATCATCACATTGCGCGTTTCCGTTGGTAGCAGTTTTAATGCGCGTTCCAACAGTTCGACGAGTTCTTTGCGCTCTAATTCAATCTCCAGATCAAATTCATCGGCCACAAATTCTTCTAGCGTCGCTTCATCCTGGCCTTCATCATTGCGCGATAGCTCGATGCTATGCGCCAGATCGCGTCCTCTTTGGCGCAGCCAGCGCAGACAGACATTACGCGCAATGCCTGCCATCCATTGCGCGCGCTTCCCGGCATCGTGCAAATCTTGCATGTGCCGCCAGGCCAGGAATAGCGTTTCCTGAGCTAAATCCTCAGCCATATCCAGATCCCCTGAAATTCTGGCGCACAAGCCAACAAGTTGAGCGCGCTCGTCCTGTGACAGAAAATCCCCGGTTATCCCACTCACCTGATATTCCATATGATTCTCCTCGCTGTCTCTCTTCATAATAAAGATATCTGACATCAAGTCGCTTTTGGAAGGCTGGATATAACGCAAAAAATATTGAGATCTCAGCGTGGTTGGAGAAAAATTGCTCTTAAATAAAACTTCCGTACACTCCTTCACAAAATGCGCAGCAATCTATGTAAAATTGGCTTGCTCTGGTATAGAGGTATAGCTACACTTTCCATAATATTATGGTGTTAGACGCTGCTGAAGGGATGATGGATTTTGAAACGTTCCGCGCTCCAATGCTCCCACGATCAAGCGGGGAGCAACAGGGCAACCGCAAGGAAGGCCCCTACGGAGCGCAGAGTCGAAGTATTCGCGTATCTGTATGACGAACCATACCTTATACGAGGGGGATGCTATGATAGTCGAGATTGTTATCCGCCATGCGCGTGAGGATGAAAAATTACTTATGGAGTTCGTCAGTCATCTGAAGCCGCTTGAACGTACGGGTCGTATTGCAATATTTCATGAGGGAAAAATTCAAAGTGGCGACATCTCCAGTCGTATCATACGGATGCATATGCAACGGGCGCATATCATCTTGCCGCTCATGAGCCGTCATTTCGTGGCTTCAGATGCCTATGTCGAGATTGAGCAGGCATTACTACGAACGCAACAGGCATCGGCGCGTATTATTCCCATCATCTTGCGCGCTGTCGATTGGCAAACGGGATCGTTTAGCGATGTAAAGGCGCTTCCTGAAAACAATGTTCCGGTGAAAAGCTGGTCTGACCGGGATTATGCCTGGACCGGTATCGTTCAATACCTCCGAGCGGTAGTAGCGGAGTTTTCTCAGTGATCGCCCTTGCCATCGATCAGCCTATCTTTTGATGGCAGGTATTATATCTTATCTAATATTGATTTTTTATTAGAGTTATCATAGTTTATTACGGCGTCTCTAGACTATGCATGCATAAAAAGATTATTGACATCAGAAAATGCATATGATAGATTATATGAGTATATCAAACTGTACTGTATAGTATTAGAAGCAATCAACTGCCCTCCGCTGGGCGTTGCTTTGCGTATCTCACGTAGCTCCCCATCGGCCTCGTTCCTAATGGTCAAAGGAGTGTTTGATGACTACACTATCTCATCACGATGCGGCCCTTCTCAAACTTCATCTTTTATCTGAAGGTGTCACCTTCGATAGAGCATTTCTAGGACAATTCGCTCGTGACGATGAGTGGATGGAGAAGCGTCGGGTGTACAATGATAGCGATGAGCGCCAATTAGATCGTACTTTACGGATACCGCAGGAACTGTACCTCAACGACATCGTGGTGGCAGTCAATTACAAACATAACTCTCCGTGGCAGCTTGTCTACCGTGATCATTCCTACCGGCTGCTAGGGCGCGACGGTACTGATGTAGAGGTGACTTTTCCCGCCCGCCCGCGCTTTTTGGCGTATGTGACCGCAGATGGAACGCATTGTGACCAGGTAGCCAATCTTTATGGCGGGTCTTCTCTGGCTTTTTTTACCCCTGGCACATGCTATTATTTCGATAAAGGGCAGGAATGCAAGTTTTGCTCGTTAAAGCCAAATCGAGGCGGGCAGCAATTCTTTCTTCCTACTCTCAGCCCTGCTCTTGCCTGTGCGGTGCTAGAGATCGCTCTGCAAACAGATGCCCATCTGTTGAAACAGATTATGCTGGTGGGAGGCAATATCTCTGATTACAACCAGGGATTCCAGAACTATTTAGATATTGCAACCGCATTGGATCAACAGCAGGCATCCCTCCCTGTTGCGCAACGGCTAGAGATACACATCGCGACCATGCCACCTCATGACTTTGGACTCTTTGCTTTTTTACATCCGCTCAATGCGTGCGTCTCTATGAATATGGAGGTGTTTGATGAGCGGCGCTTCGAGATTATTTGTCCGGGCAAGACGCACCTGTATGGGCGAAAACAGTTATTACAGGCTCTAAAGTACGCTGCTCAACGTCTGAGCGGGCGAGTGCATTCTGTATTGATTGTTGGCCTCGAACCAACAGAATCGACGATTGCCGGGATCGAATATCTTGCTAGTATTGGAGTGACGCCTACTGTGAATGTCTTTCATAATGATCGAGGGAGTCACTATGAACAGTATGATCGTCCATCCTTTGAGCAGTTGTTAGAAGTCGCTCAGGCGCTGCAAAGGGTCTATAAAGACTATCATCTCGTACCTTACTGGAAGGGCTGTGGCCGTAATGCGTTGGATTTTGAAGCGCAACAGGGATGGTTCGCATAGCGTCCGGTAGAGCTTCAAAAGTATTACTTCCCCGATAGCGAGTTTTTAACAGACTCGAGTCTGAAGAAAGAAAAATATATGCCATCTGATCGCATTTTAAGGCTCATTCGCTCTATCTGGTTGCCGTCGCTTGAGGTGCTGAAAAGAGCCTGGGAAACACCTGAAGTCATGGCCCGCGCAATCGAGGAATTGTTGCACTCTTCTGTCTACTGGACGGAAGGGCTCATCCAGCAGGTACAGGTTGCGGGTGCATCCAACCAGCAAGTTCTCTGTCTACAGGGAAGTGATTTGTTGTTGCTATGCCATGTGCAACAAGGGGCGAGTTCGACCTCACACCCATTTATACGCGAACTGGTAGAGGAGTTCTGCGTCAATTTTGAGGAGCATAAGCTCGATTCTGATGGAGTCTGTCTGATTGCCCCTCTCTCCGAGCGCCTCAAAGCCAGGTTGAAACTACCCTCTGTCCTGCTAGTGAGTCTTTTTCACCCGGACATGTATCCGACGGCGCGGCTGACCCTCGGCATCTCCTATCTTGCTTCCTACCTGCGTCAGCGCCACCTCGCCACGGTGAAGCTGATGGATTGCCAGTTCGATGTAGAAGTCGTTGATGTGATGGAACAGATCTATCGATCTCAACCCGACATCCTGGGGGTTTCGGTCAATTTCGGTCAGTTTGATCTGATGGAGCAGTTGTTAGATACGCTCTATGATTCTACGAAAATGAGCGAGCCGCCTCTGGTGATTCTGGGCAATATCCTGCCGGCCATGTGCTTCCAGGAAATCCTCAAGGTGTATCCACAGGTAGTCATTTGTCGCAGGGAAGGGGAGTTGGCGCTGGCAGAGCTCGTCAGATGGGGGCGAGATCGCTCGCGCTGGAACCAGGTGCCGGGCATTTACTATTGCAGTGACCAGGGGCGTCTGATCAGCACCCCTCCGCGTTATCTGCCGTTGGAAAATCTGCCCCCGCCAGCTCTCGATACTGTGCCGGAGCTTTTCGCTCACGATGGCGTTATCACGGCTGAGTTTAGCAGGGGCTGCCAGTATAATCAGTGCAGCTTTTGCCCGCGCTCCCATAAAAGCAGCATATGGAGAACCGTACCCATTGCATCTATGCTTGAGCACTGGGAGGTCTTCGCGCAGGTTTTCCAACACTTCAATCGTATGCCTCACGTTTTTTTAGCCGATGAGGATTTTGTCGGCAGGGAGAATGCGGATGCAACCGTTCGACGCATAACGGACTTCCTGGACGAGGCGCAAGCGCGCAATCTGCGCATGACGTTCGATGCCTCTTGTCGGGCTGATCAGATTTTTCGCCAGGATCGTGATACACAGTGGCACCTGGAGCGCGGCAGGCTTTTTCAACGCTGCCTGAAGGGCGGTCTGGCGCGCCTCTTCCTGGGAATCGAGTCGGGCGCCTCTGCGCAGCTTCTGCGTTATAATAAGGGGAGTACGGTGGAGGAAATGGTGTCAGCTATTCGTTATTTAAGCCTCTTAGGCGTGCGCCTGCGCTTTGGCTTCATCTTCTTTGATCCGTTGATGTCAGTGCAAGATGTCATCGAGAATATCGACTTTTTGGGGAGAACCGATATCATTCTTCCAGCCCTTCCCGGTGCGTCTATAGAGGAGATCTACACGCTTGTATCAGCCAATCATCAGCAGGAAATACATCAGATGGGCGGACCAGCCGTCTACGAAGACGTATCCTACATGGTGTCTCCGCTTGAGGTGCTGGTAAAGAGCCGCTATCATTTCGATTTGCAGCAGCAGGCGCCACACATGATGAGCAAGCAAATTGATGTATCCTTTGCCCGCTATTCCACCTCGTACGTCGTACCGGAGATAGGCATTATTTGCAAAGCCTGCCAGTACTGGGTAAACTACTGCTTTCCTATAGTCTATGCACTCAAAGGGCTACAAAAAGTCTCGCATGGCGAAGAGAAGGCGCTGTTGCACCGGGCAATCACTGCCCATCGCTACCTGGGATACATGCTCATTCGGGGTCTGGCCGAGATTTTTTCGCTGGTTGATGGCGCGACTTCGTGGCGCTGGGAAAGCAATCATTCCAGTATCAGCGGAAGCAAAAGCATTTATGCAATGGCGCGTCAGCGAGTACAGGCAGGATATGTCGATGAAGCGATCAGCAGCGTATTGCAGTGGTACGAGGCGCAGGTGCAGCAGGTTATGGCCGAGGTCAACACCCACCTTGCTGTATTGTCCGCTTCAAAGCGGGAAGTTTGGCACACAGCTTATGCCGCCTGGATTGCCAACTCGCTCTCTGAGACAAGCGCGCAGAGAACAAGCTAAAGGAAGCAACACAAATGCTTGATCTGTATGCAGTTGGTGACCTGAGCTGGTTCGTTTGCTTGCCGGTACCTCATATGCCACTTCCTGGCGAGGTGCTATTTGTGCAAGGGTGTCAACGCTTGCTCGGCAACGATGCCGCCATTGTCTCCTTCTTTACGGCCCGTCAGCGTCTATGTTCTTGCCTGCTTGCGACTAATGCGATTTCCAGGCGCGATGGCCTGCCGCTGCTTGATCTGCTTCAGCAGGAGGGCGTGGATATTTCTCAGGTGAATACGGAAGCGAGCACAACTCCGGTCACCTATTTCCTGTCGCGCATTGATTCGGATGAGCGCTCTGGACTCGTCGAGGCATATCCCTTTCACTATCCGGCAATAGAGCATCTTCCTGCTTCTCGTTTTGTCTATGCCGATGTATACGAAGAGCATATTGACAAACGGCTTGCCCTGATAGAAAAATTATCGAGCTCAAATGCCTGCTGCTTAATAAATCTAAGCGCCTCCCATCTCATAGAAAAAGGGCGGCTACTGGCAAACATTCCATCCATCGATACGCTCCTTATGAGAGGGAGCGGAAACATCGCAGATGCATGTGTACTTGGTCGCTATATGCTCCAGATTTGTCACGCGCAGTTCGCTCTGATCACCTTAGGCGAGATGGGATCGGTCTTGATCGAGCAGCACGATATGTATGTTGTTCCAGCCGAGACGATAAAGCCATTGAGAACAATCGGAGCTGGCGCGAGCTTCGCAGCGGGCTTTATTTGCGCTCTGGCGCGAGGAGCAACGCATCGGGAAGCGGCAGTCCACGCCAGTAAAATCGCAGCGACGTTTTGTATACTTGAGCACAATCCTCTTGAGGTTCTTAAAAAATGAGTGAAATATATCCATTGCCATTAACACGTTCGGAAGAAGCGGGCAACAAGCCAGTGCGCCTGGTCAGAGCTGCTGTGCGGATTGCTCTTATTACCACCCACCCTGATGGGGACAGATGCCTTTTCGTTCGGCATCATATCAAGGGTCTTGAGCTACCAGGAGGGGCCATCGAAGCAGGCGAAAAGCCGCTTCAGGCCGCTTTACGCGAGCTAGCTGAGGAAGCAGGCGTACAACTTCTGCCTGATCACCCTTTGAAGCTTGCCGCTTTCATCCCGGTCGTGGATCATCGTGGTGGTAACTGGCTTGATGTTTTTTATGTCACTGTAGTAACGCTCGAACAATTGACGGTGCAACAGGAAGCGGAATTCCCAATCTGCTGGCTCACTGCCGAGGAAATCCAGAGCAAAGTCGATCAGCAACTCGGCAGCTATCAGGCGGCCCTGATGGCGCTGGATGGCATTCTTGTCAGTAGAGAACACATGTGTTAGCACTTTTGCTTCTTAAATCTAAGAAGGAGAAAGTTTGCAGCCTTTTCCAATACATTGTAAAGCTTCTCGCTTCCTTTTCTACAGTTCGATCCAGTATTATTTCTCCTGAAGGCTAGAGCAAAAGTGCGCTGGTCTATTTCGAAAAGGTCAAGATGAAGAAGGCCCATAGATGAATCAGGAGGAATACAGGAATGGACCCATTGACACTTACCATGATCATTGCTTTTTTAAGTGGCATCATTCTGGGATTGATCCTGGGAGTGAAGATGTCACACTCGGGTCGGCAGCGAGGCGAAAGAATGTATCGTATGTAGATGAAGTAGCCTCTTGTTGGAAGCGTTGTCGCTGGAGGCGGCTGTGAAGTGAAAGCGATCACGCTTCCAACAGGGTGTTTTTCGATCTTGTTTCTCTAGATGCCAAATTCCAAAAAATTCGCACCTTTTTCCAAATCTTCCAGAACGCTTCACTGGCGCATTTGAGGAGGAAGACTGTAGTATAGAGAGAAATGACCTTCTATTCCTTTCAAGAGGTACATTAAGGAGAATGGTATGACACGTCGTTCCCGTTACCCGCAGACAGAGTATACAGCGTCAGGCAAGCTTATTGCTCGCCTGACACATAGTCTAGCGAAGGTCAAAGACTGGACCCTGGAAGAAACCATGAGCTATATAGGCAAACAGACAAACAAAAGTAGCGATATGGTCTATCGTTGGCAGCAAGGGCGCTCGCTGCCCAAACCAGAGATTATTGAGAAACTAGCGGAAGTAGGTTTCAGTAGTGCGGATATGTCGCGCGAGTGGTGTGAAGAGTTATTGGATGCAACCAACTATGCTAACACGGCAAATTTAATCAATAGATTATGGGGACCAAAGGAACTGCGAGACATTCCTCATCGGCTAGTACGTATGGAGCATACCCGTCTGATTGGCCGCGAACATGAAATGCAGCAGTTGCAGGAGCTGCTCTCTCCTCGCTTTGCTGCCTATCTGATCATTATAGATGGCATAGGTGGGGTGGGAAAAACGGCGCTGGCCCTTGATATGGCCTATCAATGCTTGCGCGCCAGTACAGGCGAACACATTGAGAAGTACGTCCCCACATTTGAAGCAATCATCTTTGTCTCTGCCAAACAGGAATACCTGACAGCTCAGGGTATTCTCCCAGGCATGCAAGTCCATCGGACATTGCGCCATATCTTCCAGCAGGTCACTCAGACTTTGCATCGCCTTGATATCCGGGCAACGCCTCTGCAAGAACAGGGAGACCTGGTGCGAGAGGCTCTTGGAAGCCAGCGCACCTTGCTGATTGTTGACAATCTGGAGACGATGGAGGATAAGCAGGAAATTCTTTCTTTCCTGTATGAGCTTCCTCCCACAGTGAAGGTTGTTGTGACGACGCGCGAGCGCGCTATGTTCGCCCCGATTCGCCTGGAGCAACTGGCGGAAGAGGCCGCGCTGGAACTCATTGAGCAGCAAGCGGAAGACAAACAGGTCGTGTTAGGGAAAGGAGAACCTAAAATGCTTTATCAGGGCATTGGAGGCATCCCTGCTGCACTGGTATATGCCGTAGGACAGCGAGCTGCTGGCTACACGTTGGAGACGGTGCTACGCAATATCCCCAAAGCCGACGGGGATGTCGCTCGTTTCTGCTTCCAGGGTTCGGTCGATCCGCTACGCAATACCCCGACCCATTTGATGTTAATGGCTTTCGCTCTTTTCCCACAATTGCCCACGCGTTCAGCGGTGAGTTATGTAGCAGGGCTGGAGACCGATACTATTGCGGCTGAGGATGCCCTTTCCCAATTGCAGCGCCTCTCACTCATACGCGAAGCTAATAACCGTTTCCGCATGCTGCCGCTCACTCGCGAATATGCGCTGGCGGAGATGGGCCGATATCCAGATTTCGAGCATGAGGCCCGACAACGATGGATAGAATTTTACCAGCGTTACGCTCTGAAATATGGTGGGCACGATATGCAGGAATGGCACCTGAAATTCGATCACCTTGAAACGGAATGGGAGAACTTGCTGGCCGTCTTTGACTGGTGCGCCTATCGTGAAGAATATGATACTATTAAATTCTTCTGGTGTACCGAAGAACCTGGAAGTGTGGTTGACTTCACCACGACCTATGGGTTCTGGGATGACCGCCTAAACTGGCTAGCCTGGTTGATGAATACTGCTGGTGCAAGAGGAGATTGGCCGGTTGTTCTTGATACCCTCACTAGCTATGCCTACACCCTCACGCTGATCAGCCGCTTTGAGGAGGCTGATGAACACTTCAAGCGAGGTTACAGGCTCTGCGCTCAGTCTGATGCCCCGACGGAGGCGCGACTTCTCCTCAATCATGGCAACCTCTACGTCTTCATGAGACGTTTCGATGAGGCGGAGCACCTCTTCGATCAAGCCACAGCGATTGTGCAACAATTGCCAGAGCCACTGCAAACACGCTACATGCTAAATATTGAGTACTACCGCTCTGGCAACTATTACTGGCAAGAAAACTATAAAGCGGCACGCGCTGGTTTTAACTCGGCACTCCATAAAGCAACTGCCTTCGGTTGGCACAGATTAGCAAACTATGCGCAGAACTATCTAGCTGATATAGCCGTCCTGGAAGGCGGATTTGAAGAAGCTGAGCGTCTGCTGGAGTCAGGTTTAATTATGGCCGAACGTAACCATGAAAAACGCCGCACCTTCTCCTATTGGAGGTCATTTACAAACTTCTACCATAAGCAAGGGAGGTTTTACGAAGCTCTCGACTCGGCAAAAAAGGCGCGCGAAGGCTATGTGCAGCTTGGCGTAGAGCAGGAAATACAGAAGATGGACAATTTGATCAAGGAACTACGGTCGTCGCTGGTTGCTCGATAATACGAGTCTCTGCTTACTTCTTGCGCGCAACAAAGAAGGGGTACAGGATCTGGAAGTCTTTCCACTCCTGTGCCCCCTTGCCCTTTTATTGCCCCCTACTCTTCCATTCGCCCAACACCTCGTTTTTCATGGCGTCCCACGCCATCATCCACTGCTCCATCTTCTGCTCAAGCTCTTCGCAACAGGCGGCATGTTCGCCCCGTAACTTAGGATATTTACGAGATTTTTTGAGAAACTCTGTGTCTTCCCACACCGGTTGAAAGGCTCCAAAGTCTTTATCTTCTTTTACCCAGACCACACGAGCAATACGGGCATGAAAAATTGCTCCACAGCACATAATGCATGGTTCATACGTAGTATATAGGGTACATTGCTCGTAATTTTGCTCCAGCATCAGCTTGCCGCACGCTCCTCGAATCGCTTCCACTTCAGCATGAGAGGTAAAATCGCCCTTGCTATAGACCTGATTATGCCCTCGACCAATAATTTCGCCGCTCGGATCTACGATAACGGCCCCCACAGGATAGGTGCGCTGGTTAAAAGCGTCTTCCGCTTCTTTCATTGCTGCTTCAAGATAAAATCGATCCACCATTGCTGCTTCAAGACAAAATCGCTCCACTTTCATCATGCTAAAACTGCCTTCCTACAAAAACAAAATCGCTCCTTCACTATAGTGAAGAGCATAAGAAATGCGAAAGAACCTTGCTGATGGGGGTAAAAACTGAATGGTCTCCCTAGCAGTTCTGGTTCTATGCTGTTATTATAAATTAAAAAACGGTTAGGTATCGTCAGTTCTCCTCGGAAAGTGTTCCAAAAATTTGGAAATCAATGCGAAAATTTTTAGTGACTCTTTTAACGCATGTAATGCCTTTGCATGAATGCAAAGTGAGGAAATACCTGCTTATTATCGCTTGAGCGAGAGCAAATATGCGCGTACTTCGGAGGCATTCCCCAGCGCAAGCGCCTGCCGAGCTATCTCGCGCGCCTCCTGCATGCTATAGCCTCGTATTACTTGCTTGACCAGGGGAATTGATCGGGCGGTGACGCTAAACTCATCCAGCCCCAGTCCTAGCAGTATCGGAATGGCGAAGGGATCGCCAGCCAGCTCACCACACAGGCCAACCCACTTTCCGCGCGCATGAGCAGCTTCGATCACCATGCAGATCTGGCGCAGGACGGCAGGGTGGAGCGCATCAGCCAGTGCAACCACTTCCGGGTTGGTCCGGTCAGCGGCCAGGGTATATTGGGCCAGGTCATTGGTACCAATACTGAAGAAGTCCACCAGTTCAATGAGTATGTCAGCCATCAAGGCGGCGGCAGGCAGCTCAACCATAATCCCAACCTCAACATGCTCTGTGTAGCTCACATTCTGCGCTGCAAGCGTTGCTGCCGCCCGTTGCAGGTGCCCTCGAATTGCCCGTACCTCTTCGCTAGTAGCAACCATCGGGAACATGAGTTTGAGGGTATGTCCAACACCAGCGCGCAGGAGTGCGCGTAACTGTGTCTGAAAAATATCAGGCTTTGCCAGCGCCAGGCGAGTGCCACGAACGCCCAGGAAGGGATTGTTCTCAGTAGGCATGCTGAGGTAGGGGGCGGGTTTGTCTCCGCCAATGTCAAGTGTGCGTACAACCACTGGACGCGTCCCCATTGTCTCCAGCACAGAGCAATAGACTGCTACCTGCTCATCTTCGTTTGGCGCTGTATCCCTGTTCAGAAATAAGAATTCCGTGCGTAACAATCCGACGCCTTCCGCCCCAAACGTCAGTGCCTCGGCGGCCTGCTCTGGAGCGCCAACGTTAGCGGCCACTTCTATACATACTCCGTCCAGTGTCGTGGCTGGCTGTTGCGCCAGCCGTAGAGCGTCCTGCTGTATTTGCGTCAGTCCCTCTGCCCGTCGTTGATAGGCTGCAAGCGTCTCCGCGTCAGGCTCAAGCAGTACTTCGCCCGTTGTACCATCCACTACTACTTGCATGCCGTCGCGCAGTTGATTTATCCCTGCACCCAGCCCGGTGATGGCAGGGATACCAAGCGCCTTCGCTAAAATTGCTACATGTGAGGTTGCACCCCCGGTAGCAGTACAGAATGCGCGTATTTTCTCTTTATTGAAGAGGATTGTGTCAGATGGAGCCAGTTCCGTGGCGACAATCACCACTGGCTCCGTTAGTTTGCTGGTCGGAGCATTGATCTCCTCTAGAATACGCAGCACGCGTTGAGCCACATCTTCCACATCCGCAGCGCGGGCCGCGAGATATTCGTTGCCGATGGCCCGTAATTGAGTAGTATACTGAGCAATTCCTTCCTGCCACGCGTATGCTGCGTTGATAGATTGCGCCTGAATGGTTGCATGCACCTGCTGAAGAAGGTCTGGATCATCAAGGAAGAGCTCATGCGCCTCAAAAACAGCAGCTTCTTTGGCGCCTACGTTTTCCCGGGTGTGCAGCAATACAGTATGTATCTCTCCTCGCGCCTGCTTGAGAGCCGCATCCAGGTGGGCAATTTCTTTCTGCACATCTTCAACATGGCGCTGTTCAACAATGACTTTATCTGCTTCGTAGCGGAAAACTGGGCCAGTCACTATGCCAGGAGACGCACCGATCCCGCGAATAGCTGTGGTGCTCATGCGTGCTTACTCCGTCCCTTTAAAGCTAGTCTAGATGAAATTACACCTTGCTATTGCAGACGGCCAACGCTGCTGACGCGCTAGCTTCACTCAGGCCGTCTGAAACGAATGGCGAGCTATTTGCCGGTCAACTGCCGGGTGAGATTGATAACTCCCTCTTTCGCAGCTTGCATCGCGATAGCTGTGAGTTCTTGTATGGTAACACTTTCGCGTTGCACCAGCACCTCCAGCAGCATGGGAAGATTGACGCCACAAATCACCTGCGCGCCCGAGAAGGCAAGATGCGAGCTTGCCTTCGCCGGACTTCCTCCCATGAGATCGACGAGTATCAACGCTCCATCGTTCTTCTCAACCGCGCTGACCGCTGCCTCTATTTCACCTCGCAAAATAGTAAGATCATCGGCGGGTCCCATCCCAATGGCGAGAAAATGCTCCTGGGAGCCAATAATCATCTCAGCAGCATTTTTAAGTGCATCGGCGAGTGCCCCATGCGTCACAAGCACAATACCTATCACAAAAGTTCCCTCCCTTCAACATTGCAAGCAATAGCAGCGGAACACTATTCTAACGCTGATAGCTCACTACTCTCATTCTGCCCCTGCCTCCAGCAATAGCGTCAGCCTGTCAATCGCAGCCTCGGCATCAGCTCCATCGGCTGTGAGTATAATCTGGTCGCCCTGTTCGGCGCCGAGGGTAAGAATCGAAAGGATAGACTTACCATTGGCCGTCTTACCATTTTTAGATAGGGTGATCTGACATTGAAATCCCTGTGCTTGCTGCACAAATATGGCGGCTGGACGTGCATGCAACCCCGCTTTGTTTCCAAGTATGACCGCTCGTTCCATAGCGTGTTCCATTATTGGTGCTCCCTATATCTAAGCCATAGCAACCACGAATACTCTTTTATGCGCCAGGTTATTTCACCTCAAGAACGAAAATGACGTCCTGTCCTGCCCGTACCCTTCCACTGGCCCGACGTACAATTTCCCCGGCGCCGGAGGAAACAACGGGGCTGAGCATTACCTTGCCCAGTCGCTCAATGACGGGACGATCAAAGCGCACAATTGGCATGCCCGCACGTACAGACTGCCCCTCGCTGGCAATATTCTCGAACCCTTTCCCTTTAAGTTCGACTGTGTCGAGGCCAATATGGACAATCAGCTCAATGCCGTTATGCATAGATATGCCGAAGGCATGACCGCCAGGGAACAATTTAACCAGCTCACCGGTTACAGGAGCAACGGCAATCTGTCCCGATGGATCGATAGCGACCCCATCGCCCGCCATTTTCTGCGCGAAAACCTCGTCGGGAACGGCTGCCAGATCGACGACCATACCATCAAGCGGCGCAAGCACATATATTTCAGCCATGATATACCTTTATTTTTCCATTCCTTCCACAAGCATCTTTAGAGCAGGCTCTAAAGATGCTTGCACTGCGAGCTAATCAGCCTGCTCTACAACGTCTTCGGCGCCGCTTTTCATGATGCGCTTCATGCGTTCGGCAATCCGATCAGATTGTGTGCCTAGCACGACCTGGGCGATCTTGCCTTGCTTGATCACGCCAGAGGCCCCCAGACTCTTCAGGCGCACTTCATCGATGAGTGATGGATCGCTGACGAAGAGGCGCAGACGTGTAATGCAACCCTCTACGCTCTCCACGTTGGCTTTGCCGCCGAGAGCCGCGAGAACCTCTTGCGCCAGAATATCATCAGCATCGGTGCCTGCCGCCTGCGCTGCTGATGATTTTGCCTTCTTAGGTCCACGCTGGCTCTCTGGTAAAATCCAGTCCGCGCTCAAGCCGGTAGAGGCTTCGCCACGACCAGGGGTTCCCAGGTTGAAACGGGTGATGAAGAAGCTAAAGACGAAGTAGTACACGACGGCGTAGACGAGTCCAATGCCGAGAAGCAAGATGGGCTGAGTGGTATTCGGCGCTCTGAAGTTGAGCAGGTAGTCGATTAATCCGGCTGAGAAACCAAAGCCGATGCGAATACCCAGAGCCGTACAGAGCGCCAGCGCGGTCCCTGTCAGGAAAGCATGTACAAGGTAGAGCAGGGGGGCGACAAAAAGGAACGCGAATTCAATCGGTTCGGTGATGCCGGTCAGGAACGAAGCAAAGGCCGCCGAGAGCAGGATGCCTGCGGCCACTTTGGGGAAGTTTGCGTGACGGATCATTGCCAGGCAGGCAGCGGGCAGACCGAACATCATGATGGGGAAGAAGCCTGCCATAAAGTTTCCGGCGGTGGGATCGCCTGCGAAGTAGCGGTTCAGATCGCCATGTACGACTGTGCCTTTTGAGGTAAAATCGCCAAGCTGGAACCAGACGTACGAGTTGAGGATATGATGCAGGCCGAGTGGAATCAACAGGCGGTTCAAAAAGCCGTAGAGACCTGTCCCGAGAGCGCCGAGAGATACAATCCCTGTGCCCAGCGCATTGATCACGTTCTGGACCGGCGACCAGATGAAGCCGAAGATGACGCCAAGCACGAGCGCGACGAGCGCCGTTACAATTGGCACAAAGCGCCGACCGCCGAAGAAGCCAAGATAGTCTGGGAGACGAATGTCGTAGAAACGGCGATACAGTCCCGCAGCGACCAATCCTATCAGGATACCTGAGAGCACATCTATAGAGCCGTGGACAACTGCGAGCGGGTTGGCGATTTTAGGCAGGTCATAGATGGTGGTGAACGTAAAAGCGAAAACTAAAAATCCTACCAGCGCTGCAAGCCCTGCCGAGCCTTCGCCGCCGGTAAGTCCAACGGCGATACCAATGGCGAAAATCATCGGGAGGTTAGAAAAAATAGCATCTCCTGCGTTTGCCATCCACGGCAGGTTAAGTATTTCTGGCTGGCCCAAACGCAGAAGGAGCGCGGCGGCAGGCAGTACTGCGATTGGAAGCATCAATGAGCGTCCAACGCTTTGTAAAGCTCCCAGGATACGATCACCCATACGAGGACTGATTGATGTAGAAGCGGCGGCCTGGGAAGATGGGTTAGCAGAACTCATCGGAAATTCTCCTCTCGTAAAGTAATAGCGACGGAGTGCTCTGTGTGTGATCCCGCGTAACCTACCTCATCAAGGAGTACGCGTTATCACCGAGCTCAGCTTGATAGGTGTCCTGACAGCTCCTCCTTTCTGACGAATAGATGCTTATTCATGAATAAAAGCTTTCGCACGTATTTCGCTTATACTATAATAATCTCAATTAACCTAGTCTTCTAGACCACTTGACGACCTTATCACATAATATCATTTTATCTATCTCTTCACACTTAAAAATGAAAGTTGTCTGTATGGAAGTGTTATAAGCTTGCGCTAGGAGAAAAATGTGAAAGATTTGGAGATCGAGGTATCGCGTTTCTCGACGGGAAATTGTATTTCCGTTAAGTATGCATCGAGATCGCCCTCGTTACGCAGGCACACCCGGCGGCATGGACCAACAATGGAGTAATCATTGGTCTGAATCCATGTGCCAAGTTCCTGGTATGCCTCAATAATGGTATGTGGACTACCACAGTAGAGCAGCGTCGCCATTGTATTCACCCCGGGCAATTCGCGCACGGTTATGCGTCCATTGCTGCGCTCTACAATGTTTCCCACTGATAAGCTATCTACCGGTACCGCGACTTCCACCATATTCGTGTCATTGTCGTGATATTCGCCATCATGGTAGATATAGAGCAAACAGTCAGTCTGTTTGACATCATTCTGTTTGAGGAAATCGCGTAACTCGCTCGCAAACTGGGCTTTGTGAGCAAAACTCGCGGCTATCTTACGGCTGGTGGCGACTATTTGCGGCTTCACCTTTTTAAGAACGACTTCGTGTACCAGGTTCTTGCCTTCCATTTCAATGTGGTTGAGTCGCGCTTCCACACGGGCCAGTCGCTCCTGTTCGGCCTGGACGCGCTGTTGAAGCTCTACCTGTTTAAGTCGCAGCATACCTCTAAGCTGCGCTGGCGGTAGCTCTTCGTCCATGAGTTGGATAATCTGGGCAAGCTCGAAGCCCAGATCTTTGAGGGCCAGAATACGGTTCAGTCGGGGCAACTGATCGATTGAATAATAACGGTAGCCAGTGGTGCAATCGACCTGCACTGGCTTGAGCAGCCCTATTTCATCATAATAGCGCAGTGTCCGCATTGACACCTGTCCCAACCTTGAAAAGTCGCTAATTTTAAACACGCGAGGCATCCCTTCCCCGAAAGTTAGAATGCTTCAACTCATTTATTGTCAAGCACATTACCATGATAACACTTTCACGTCACGTAAAAGTCAAGAGGGAAGCCGGGGAAATTTCGTAAGCTCTCCAAAAGTGGGAAAACTCGCAAACGGCTTCCTTCTGTGTTATAGCCGTTGCGCAGCCCTGAACCGAGATATCCCCCGTGGGTGAGACAGGGCTTTTCCGTGTTCCTCTCCTCTGACTCCTGCCGACGGGATTCGCGCCCCCAACGGGGCGCAGGGCAAGAGCAGAGAGGTGCAGGCAACGCCGCGACGCGGCGTTGCCTGCACCTCTCTGCTCTTGTGAGCAGGGCTTCGCCCTGTGAGCATGACGAACACGGAAAAGCCCTGGGTGGGTGAGATTTAGCCATAGACAGCAGCATGCATGTCTGCTATGCTATGCGTGATGAAGCAGCAGATGTATTTTCATGGAGGAACCCTGGTCATTGAGGGGGCAAGCCAGCAGGAGGCACTACCATCTCCCTGGCGCTGGAGCCATACAGCGTGGCGCTGCGAAGCCAGCCACTATAGCGCGGTCCTTCCCTGGGTGCGCGAGCATGGTATTCGCGATCAGGTTCCCCACTGGCAACCGCTCAATTACACGCTCTCCGATCAGAGAGAGCCGCACGAGTATCAGCGGGCGGCGCTTTCAGCCTGGCAGCAAGCGCAGATGCGCGGCAGCGTCATTTTGCCGACCGGAGCCGGCAAAAGCTTCGTGGCCGTGCGCGCAATCCAACTCGTCAATCGTTCAGCTATTGTCGCCTGTCCCACGCTCGACTTGCTGCACCAATGGTATAGTATCCTGCGCAACGCGTTCTCGGCAGAGATCGGGATCTACTACGGCGGAGAAAAAATCGTGCATCCTCTGACCGTGACGACCTATCACTCCCTGGCCGATCTTGCCGCCGCCTATGGTCATCACTTCAAATGCCTGATCTTGGACGAAAGTCATCATGCTACCGCTCCCTCCTTTGGGGAAGGGGCGCTCATGACTCCAGCTCCCGTGCGTCTGGGCCTGACTGCTACTTATCCATCCGAGCAGGAGCAGAGCAATGGGCGCTGGCGGTTAGAAGAGCTGGTTGGTCCCGTCGTCTACTCGCTGAAAGTGGACGACCTGATTGGAGAACAACTGGCCCTCTATCGTACGCAGCGCATCCGGGTCAGCCTGACAGACGCCGAACGCGAGCAGTATGAGCGTGATTCCCAGCTTTACATGAGCTTTGTGAGACAACAAGGGCTGATCAAACGCTACGGTCCCAACTGGCTGCAAGCCTTTGTGACGCTTTCCACAAAAGATCCAGCGGCGCGCGAGGCGTTTCTGGCGCGCCAGCGTGTGGGGCGTTTGCTGGCCGGTTGCCAGGGCAAAATGCAGGCGGTTGAGAACCTGCTGCGCGAGCACCAGACCGAGCAGAGCCTCATTTTCACAGAGAACAACGAGATGGCGTACCGCATCGCCCGGCAGTATCTGCTGCCGATCATTACCCATCAGACGCCCGCGCAGGAGCGCAAAGAGCTGCTCGATGGCTTTCGCGAACGGCGATACCGCGCCATTGTAACGACCCGTGTGCTTAACGAAGGTGTGGATGTTCCTGAGGCGAAGGTGGCTTTGATCCTGGGTGGGACGGCGGGCGCCCGCGAGTATATCCAGCGGCTGGGGCGCATCTTGCGCAAGGTCGAGAATCGAGAGGCCGTCCTCTATGAAATTCTGGTGCGGGGAACCACTGAAGAGGGCAAGGTCCAGCGGCGCAGGGCCGCACAACGAGAGGGCTACCAACATGCTCACGTCCGATCTGATTAAACCGTTTGTGCAGCAGCGTGGAGCCGAGGTCCATGTGGATCTGCTCGATGAAGCGGATGAGCGGTACCTGCACACCGCATCCACCTTGATCACCACGTTTCAAGGGTTGGTGGGGCAGACACGTTCAACATGGTGGCAGGCCCGCGAGGTGCTGGAGGGGACACGCACCGATTATATGCGCCTGCGTGGCCTGGCTAAAGTCCTGGAGGATGAGGCCACGTTTTCGCCGCAAGAGAGCGACTATACGCCTGCCCAGATTCGTCGCCACCTGTTTGAGCAGGGCCCGGTCTTTGCAACTCCTGATGTCTTCCATCCACACAGCAGGCAGGAGGCCATCTCAACGGTTGCTGGCAAGATGGCAAGCAGCGTCGAACAGATCGAAGCCCTCTTTTTTGCGGATCGCCCCGAGGAGTATCGACTCACCCATCCCGGCCCCAACTGGACGCCTCTCACGCTGCTGCGGCGTTATAATCTTGAGCTGGCTCGTGGCGTGCTCTATCGCGCCACAGTGCTGCGTATCGAGATCCATGATAACTTTAAAGATATCTGGCGCTATCTCAAGCTCTTCAAAATCATGTTCTGGTGTGAGGAATTGCCAGAAGGTGGCTATCGTCTCACGCTCTCGGGTCCCATGTCCGAGTTTATTCTGACAGAGCGATATGGCATTGCCTTTGCCCAGTTTATGCCAGCATTGCTTCTGGGTGATCGCTGGCGGATGACAGCTCGGCTCAAACCCTTCTCGGAAAAAATCCCTCTGGACGACCGGCTGCAAAAACAGCAGATCGAGGCCACGCTACCGCGCTACTCGCTTGATCACACCTGTGGACTCTTCTCGCACTATCGGCGTGCAGCCCTCTATGACTCGGCCCTGGAGCGAACGTTTGCCAGCGAATTTACCGATTTTGAAGAAAAATTTGGCGGCAGCCGGGGGCACTGGCGACTGCTGCGGGAACAGGAGGTGCTGGCGCTCGGAGGAACGGTCATGATCCCGGACTTCCAGCTAGTGCATAGCCTGGATGAACGGCGTACCATCCTGATTGAGCTGGTTGGGTACTGGTCCCCCACGTATTTGCGCAACAAAGTTGCCAAAGTGCGTAGTGCCAACTGTCCCCATTTGCTGCTGCTCGTGTACGAAGAGCTGAACGTCACGCGTGAGTCCTTCGGTGAGGTGGCTAGCGAAATCGTCTTCTTCAAACAGAAACCGATTATCAAGGAGATCATGCCGGTGATTGAGGCGATGGCGGAGCGCGTCTATGGCCCCCTGACGAAGACGCTCCCGCCTGCTATTACACTGGAAGAAGTGGTTGCCGCCTATCAAGCGCATATGGCAACACGGATGGAGGAATGGATGGGACTGACCGAAGCCGGAGCAATGCTTGCTTCGCATCTTCCCACATTCTCCCCACGGCTTTTTGGCTGTAAGGATCTTCCGACATTTTTTAAAAAGCATGAGGAGTGGTTCGAAGTCCGACGCGCTCCCTGCAAAGGTCGTCCCCTTCAGATTCGTCTACGAACGCATCCTGCTTGATGCTGCCGCATTGATGTCAGCAATTACCATTTTCCATAGCATTTGATCGCGAGCTTAGCCATTGTCGTTGCCTCCCACCCTTGAATTTGCACTTTATCCTGCTCGATCATGGTCGTCAGCAGCTCAGTGGCTCTTGTCTCCTCAGTGCCGGTCAGCACGCTCTCGTGAACGCCCCAGATGTAGTGTTTATTGATGAGCCCTTCTACCTTTAGCCACGAGTCTTCCTCTTCCCCGCTAGCTTCGCAGAACCGCTGAGGCTCGCCGAAGCAGAGCAGATGGAGCGCCTGGTACCCTTCTCTGGCAGTGGTAATCGCTTTTTTGATCTCAGACAGCGTTGGCGCTGGCTTGTTCGTCAAGATTTTCGCCATGCGCTCGAAGTGATCCTTTTCCTCGCCTTGCAATGGATAGGTTCGATCCTGAGCAAGCGCCTTTTCCTTCAAGTCAACTATCTCCTGCATGTTGTCCAGTTCATGAGAGACCAGTTGCGCAACGCCTTTCTCTGCTATCGCCATGATTTTTTTGACGCGCTCCTGTACTTCCTCCGAGAGGTCCCTAAGCGGCTTATAGATGTCTTTCTCGTCCTGGAATCTTTTCTCTCTCGGTTGATCAAGTCCCTCGATAGAAAAGATCGCCGCAACAATGCTATCGGCATTATTGCTTTTGCCCAGGCTTTTTAAGTATGGGAAAATGCGTTCGTTGACATACCCATAATCCATCGTTTTCAGCGAGGGCGTGGCATGGGAGACCTCGTGGAGCCACTGCCAGGCTAATCCTCTCTCTGAGAAATCTTTGGCATTCGACGTGATAGTGATCAGCGCTTCGTCCCCCTCCCCCTTTGTATAGGCATAGATGCCATTATCTGGCTGGATCTCGTAGCGATAGCCCCTGCTATCTTCCTCTCGTTCGGGACGTTTGGGCTTCACCTCTCCATGTTCGCTGATCGTTTGCAGTTGTGTTTGCATGTTTTTCATCGCCTGGAGCATTTGCGCCTTGTTTTTATTGACGAACTGGTCCCAGTATTCGGAAGTGTCTTTCCCTTGCTCAAGCTGTTGTAAGGCCCTCCGCAGAATGTTTTGGGCTGTCTGAGCTGCTTTAATGATATTTTCCGGGCACTTCTGATTGTTTTCATTTTTGGTCATAACCATGAGCTTCATTCCTTTTCGTGGATAAAGTGTATATCAAATCAAAACATTGCGGCATAGCAAGTCCTTCCTTGCAGCCTCATCACCAGTATAAGGTGCCTTGTGAACAAAAAGAACAGCTTGTTGTAGTCAAGGTATGGTCAAAGCAAGGCAATAGGTATCATTAATGGGTGTAGACGAGCGCGACCGTTTCCTCTAAAGCACGCTCGTGCTTGCTCTCAGAGCCAGGCTTATGCGCCATTTGCTCCAGGAGAGTTTGTTGCAACTGGCGTAGCGATGCCAGGTCGGGATGGTCCTCATCCAGCGTCTGTTGGCGAATAGCCAGGGCGCGCTTGAGTGAAGACTCAGCCTGCTCATAGTTTCCCATTTCCTGGTAGAGCAACGTCACGTCGTGCAGGGTTGTTGCCACCAGAGGATGTAGCTCGCCAAGCCCGTGCTCCAGGATTACTAGCGCCCGTTGGAAGTATGCTTCGGCCTGCGCATATTTTTTCTGGGCATAGGAGAGTTTGGCGAGGTGATTCAGACTGTTGGCTATATGGGGATGCATGGCATGTAAGAGCTGTTCTCTGATTTGCAGGGCTTGCATCAGCAGTGGTTCGGCCTGACTATACTTTTCCTGAGCCAGGTAGAGGACGCCCAGATTGGCAAGGTTTTGAGCCACATCGGGATGTATCTTGCCCAGAATATGCTCGCGTATTGCCAGGGAGCGCTGGTAGAGCGGTTCAGCCTCGGCATACTTGCCCTGAGTCTGATAGAGTTTTGCTAGATTATGCAGACAAAAGGCAAGATGTGGATGGTCGCCCTTTGCCCCCTCAAGAATATCGAGTGCCCGCAGATAGAGGGCTTCAGCCAGATCATAGCGTTTCTGGGTGCGGTAGAGGACGGCCAGATTGTTCAGACTTTCGGCAACATCGGGATGACGGGTCCCAAGAAATTGCTCGCGGATCGCCAGGGAGCGCTGATAGAGCGGCTCGGCCTGCATATATTTGCCCTGCGTATAGTGCAGAATCGCCAGATCATCGAGGCAATCGGCAACGTGTGGGTGATGCGCTCCCAGCGTCTTGATGCGGATACTCAGGGTGCGGCTATAGCAGGACTCGGCCAGGTCGTACTGCGCCTGCGCGTGATAAAGGACTGCTAGATTGTTAAGAATATCAGCGACCTGAGCATGCTCATGACCCAGGAGACGTTCCCTGAGGGAGAGGGCTTGCTGATACTGCGATTGTGCCAGACTGTAGTTTCCCTGCGCCTGTGAGAGCAGTCCCAGCTCATTCAGGCTCTCGGCGACCGTGAGATGGAGCGAGCCATAGAGACGCTCACGGATCTCCAGGGCGCGTTGTAGCATTGGTTCAGCCTCAGCATACTGCGCCCGTTCGCGCAGATAGCATCCTGCTTTGTAGAGCAACTCTGCCGCCTCTGGCAACGTCATCTCCCAACGCTCAATGAACTGAGCGCATGCCTGCGCTTGGGGCAGGTATTGCTGGCAGAGGGGCCAGTGTTCGAAGGTGACGCTGGGGTACATGCGATTGATGACCTTCACCGCGTATTGTGCCCATTGTATGCGTGTATGCTCAGCCATCTGGTCTTGCAACACTTCCTGGACCAGCCGATGGATCGTTAAAGAGTTCGTTTCGGGGCGGCGACGTACCAGAGAGAAGGCTCGTAGCGTCCCAATAGCGTCATCGAGCGCCAGCGGATCGCGCATTGTCGCAAGAGGTGGTGCCTCGCTTGCTGCTGCGCTGATAATGCATTCAGGAATGGCTTCCGCATGCAAAAATGCCAGCAACCGCAGAATATCGATAGCGCCGGGATTGAGGCGGGCCACCTTTTCCAGGGAGAGCGACCAGGTGGTACTCAGCGCCACAGGATGCTCCGGCAAAAGCCCGCCCCGTCGCTTGAGCAAGAGCTCACGGTGCTGCTGGTAACGCTGAAAGTAGCCGGTAAGGCCACAGCCAGTCTCTTCAATATAGGCTGCGGCCTGATCAAGAGCCAGGGGCAGGCCGCCCATACTTTGCGTAATCACTTCTGCCAGGCGGCGCTGCTCCGGCGATACATGCTCCAGCCCCTCATTAGCCGCCAGAAGCTTGGCGCGACGCAGCAGGAAGGCAGCCCCCTCGTCCTGTGTCATCGTGTCCAGTTCCATTCCCCTGGTGATGGTAGCGGTGATCGGAGTCAACGTTGTGAGGAGCACGGCGCCATTGCCGGTTGCGGGCAGAATATCATAGACCCGTTTGGGATCATCGACATCATCCATAATCAAAAGCCAGTTCGTCGTCGCACTCAACCAGCGTTTGACGGCCTCCAGGGCGCAATTCTGGTCCTGGGCATCTCTTTCGGGCAGTTCTAGAAGAGCAGAGAGCATAGTTACAGAGGAGTTTAAGACATTGCGGGAATTCGCCTGTACCCAGAGCACTGCCTGGTAATTGCTAGAATACCTGTAGGCATATTCAACGGCGATCTGCGTTTTGCCGATTCCTCCCAGACCGCTCAGGCTGACGATGTGAGGCGAGCAGCTATCTCCTGTCTGCACATGTTTGAGTAATGCATGGATCTGTTCTAAAACGCTTTCGCGACCGGTGAAATACGAGTTGCGCCGGAATGGCACATGCCAGAGAGTTTGCTCATGTAGTATACCCTGCTCCTCTACTGGCGACCATACAGTTGCTGGCTCTTCTGTGACGGCGTCAGGTTGCGGTTCCATCGTGGTATCAGGAGAGATGTCGGCGGGTTCTTGAGCGGGAGCAGCGGGGGAGTTTTTATCGAGGAGAGAAGGTGCATCGTCGAGAAACCCTAATTCCTGCGCTGACTTTTCAAAAAGTTGACAGAGTTGACGGCGAAAGTAGGCGCTGGGAAGAGTAATGCCGCGTTCCCAACGGCTCACATTAAATGCGGTAGTTCCAATAGCATCGGCGATCTCAAGTTGCGACCAGCAACGACATTCACGTTCACGTTTCAAGTACCTGTTCGGGCGGGCGTCGGCGGACCTTTTCACGGATGAATCCTTTCACTGCTCTTCAGTGGCGACATGTTTTATATAGTGTTTCGGCCTAATAGTTAACAGAAGAAGAACCCACTTTTTGCTTTGCTAAGAATTGAAATACACTCCTACAACCCGGATCAAATCCCTTTATTACCTTGAAAACGCGTAGTAGCAACAAAATCTGCGCCTGAGTTTAGAAGATGATTAGTGGGGGAAAAAGGAACAGGAAGGAACTTCCAGGGTGGGAATTACCGCAACAAAAGAATCGATAACGCTTCGGCCCGAGAGCGGTCCAGCCACCGCTCTCGGGCCGAAGCAAACATTGATGTGCAGCGAATAGAGCAGAAAACTATGAGCGGGCGCTGGTAAATCGGGTCATGGTACGCTTGAAGAAACTGGTTACCTGTTGCAAGGGAAGCTTGTCAGCCAGAGATGGTACCAGAACTGTCAGACCGAGCCAGATGAGCGAAGCGAAGAGCAGCAAGCCGGTGATATGCGACAGGACTGGCAGGAAGGTCAGGAACTGGCTGATGAGATTGAGTCCACCGCAGATGACCAGAATGTAGCCTGTCTGACTGGCAGCTTTGTTTTTACCGATCAGCAGCGAGGCGCCGAAGATCACGCAGCCAAGAGACAACGGTCCCCCGGTCAGAAAGACTTGTCCCCAGTGGGCAATAACGTCGAGCGTCGGCAGATGCATGCCCGTCAGGGCCTTGTTAAGCAGGTCCGCGCCATTGACTTGTGGAACCTGAACCGAAGGAATATTGGAATTGCTGCTACTTTGACCAAACGCCCCTGCAATGCTACCGGTAACGTTATTGATCCCTGAACTGACCGTGTTGGTGGCATTCTGTGCGGTCGAGCCCAGCCCGTTGATTGAGGCCCCGATAGCCGTTGCCAGGCCAGCCATGATTGGTAGCAGGATCGCATCAATAGCTACGGACCCGATAACCATCGCTATTCCGCCGAGGAAGAGCAGGCCAACGCCGACGACGCCTAGCAAATTCACGCTGTCGGACAACTGTGCGTAGGTGCTGGCCCCGTACAGCAGGACGATTGTGCCAAGCACGATCAGCGCGAGGGAGAAGAACCACATGCCGCTATCAGGTGTGTTATTCCAGGTATTGAGAAATTCACCGATGAGCGCCAGTACACCGCCGCCGATCATCATCAGCGCGCCAAAACGTAATTTTAAACGTAGTAACATGATAAAAGTGCTCCTTTTTCATAGTGCATAAATGCATGAACTGTAATGAATGCTAAAAATGTTGACAATACTACTTTTTGAAAAGCCAGACGGTTATAGATGTATCTTCACTGATCAGTTTCCACTCTTTTTCAGGCACCTCGGTATCAAGAGGGAGAACCAGCACGAGTTTATATCCTTTTTCGTTCATGGGTTTGCCAATGGTCTGCGTCTTTTTCTCGTATCGGCCCTTGAGGTACGTATAAGCGTTCTTCTGCTCTTTGTCGGGCAATCCTTCGATTTCGATCACAAACTTGCCAGCGTCTCCCCCATCAAAAAGAATATCCGCGCGAATATCGCTTCCTGAGGTATTTGACACTGGTTCTTCATAGCCCACGCAAACAAACTCTGGATGTTGCTGAATAACGCAGGTCAATATCTGTAGTTGCCTGAACTGCTCTTTGGCTTTATCACTGACTGCCTCGACAATATGATATTGCAAGCATTGCTTGATAGAGGTAAAAGCATCTTCCGTGATGAATTTTTTCTCGTACTGGCTTAGTAATAGGGGGCAAAGTTCGTTTATTCCCGTGACAGCCTCTAGAATGGTTTTGACCTTATACCGGCGTGCCGTATTCTGAAGAATCTGGATCATGAGACCTTCTAATGTCCATTTATAGAGTTTACTTTTACTGGCCTCTTGATCTATCATCTGGACCATAGTACAGCAAATCATCAGTTCGCCAAAGCAGCCTTCGACCTGGTCCCAGGTAGCCTTTCCTGATACTTTGGTCTCGCCATGTCTGGCGAACTTGAGATTTGTGATGATTTTGGTGAACTCTTCGCTGGAGATGGACCAGATGTCTTTAATGGCTGCGTACATGAGTTCTATTTGCCTGTTTTGCAGCTTCTTATCTTCCAGGCTGGGAGAGACATCTTTCAGCTCTAGTTTTTTTAGCGTAGTGAGAACCGTTTGCTTGCACTTCTTCAATTGCGGAACAGAGTCAAGCGTGCCGAATTCAAGGGTATTGGTGAGACGTCTGATCTGCAAGGATTCCACGTAGGTGAGCGATTTGGGTTGCATGCACTCTAAAAGCGCCTCTAAAAGTGGTTCGATCTCAGTTCGCTTTGAGCTAACTATTTTAGTGGTCTCAGTTTTTTTATTGACCGCATCATTGAGCAGACTCTCCAGGCTTAATGTCAGTTTTGTCAGGTCGGACAGCTTATCGTATCCTGGAAAACTATCACTGTCGCCGGAAAAAGACGTTGTCTGCTGCTTGGATATAGTCTTTTCCTCTTGCTCTTCCTCTACAAATGTTTTAGTATAACGATCCATAATTCCTCCTAAAATGGTTATAAGTGCGACAATCTGTGTTTTTGCTATGTATCATCGACACGTCAGTTGTGTTATTTAGAGGATAACCGCTGTATTATGGAAGGAAAAGGGCAAAAACGAGTCAAGAACTCGTCAAGTTCCATCACTAGATCATAAGAATGCGGTGCAACCGGTATACTGGACCCAAGAATTTGGACAGAGGAAGGACAGGAAATAAGATATACTAAGGTATGATGAGAAAGCAATATACATCGGCTTTCCTTCTGCGTAGGATGCGCAGAAAAGCTTATAGGGCAGAGGTGCGAACATGCATGACCGAGCCATCGCGGGAGCGTTTGTGACCGAGACGTTCGACTACGATGGTGGTCGGCAGGTGACGGTGTACGTCCCGCCAGATCCGCCCGAGGCAGTCGTCTTCGCCGGCGACGGTCAGAGGATCTCGCAGTGGGGCCGGTTCCTCGAAGCGGCTGACGTCCCGCCCACTATGATCGTTGGTGGACATGGGCTGACGGACGAGAAGCTACGACTCCAGGAGTACTCACCGGTCTTTGACGCGGAACGGTTCGCGGCACATGAGAAGTTCTTCGTCGAAGATGTCCGCCACTGGACAGCATCGTGGTTTGGAGTAACGCTGTCCGCTGAACGCACCGCGGTGTTCGGTGCCTCGGCTGGTGGAGAGCTCGCGCTCGCTCTTGGGCTCCGGCATCCCAACGTCTACGGTGCGATCTTCTGCGCCTCGCCGGGCGCGGGCTACCAACCGATGGAGGTGATGCCAAGTCGGATTCCTCGCACGTACCTTGTTGCCGGTACGCAAGAGCCGTTCTTTCTTGAGAACGCAACGAGGTGGGCGACCGCGCTGCGCGATGCAGGTGCGGACGTGGTCATGAAAGAGCGGGTCGGATCGCACGGCGGCGCGTTCTGGCGAAAAGAGTTCCCTCTGATGGTGGCGTGGGCGTTTGGATGTGAATAGATTCCCTTCTACGTATATGGAACAAACGATTAGAGAATGATCAGTTAGTGAACAGAACAGGAGGAAAGTAGCTCTTCCAACTGCCTTTCCTTCTGTTTTGACAAAAGGGTCCACTTTACAGAATTGACAGGCGGCAGCTCTATGTGTAATCTTCAGGTATTGAAAGCAAGAGATGGGAACGGGAAACACATAGGGAAAGATTATCTACGTCTCTGGAATATTGGAATAGCAGAAGGGAAGCACAACATGAGCGAAGCAACAGTAGCAAGCGTTCGTTCTCAACAGCCAGATGCACCGGAGCAGAAGATTCGGCGTCGTGAAGATCCGGTGTTGCTCACTGGCAGGGGGCAGTATGTGGGCGATATTCGTCGTCCAGGCATGCTCTACATCAGTTTTGTGCGTAGTCTTTATCCTCATGCCCGCGTTGTTAGTATTGATGTCCAGCAGGCACAGAACCATCCTGGGGTAGTAGCGGTGGTAACGGGAGCGGATACCGCCCATCTGGGTGGATTGCTCACGAACTTATTTCCGGGATCGGCGTGGGTACCCCAGCCAGCTCTGGCGCAAGGAGAGGTCAACTATGTCGGTGAGCCGGTGGCCGCAGTGGTAGCTGAAAGTGAGATCGCTGCGTTCGAAGCTGCCGAACTCGTTGACGTTGATTACGAGGTGCTGCCCTCTGTGGGAGGGCTTGATGCCGCGCTGCAAAAAGACGGGCCGAAGATCTTCAATGAGCAGAGCAATATTGCTGTGACCAGAGAAAAGACGATTGGCGATGTGGAGGCAGGGTTCGCTCAGGCTGATAAGATTGTCTCGTTGTACATGCGGCAGCCTCGCGTGGCCCTGGTCCCGATGGAGCCGCGAGGGCTTGTGGCTGAGGGGCATGCTGACGGCACGCTCTCGGTCTGGATCTCCAGCCAGTCAATCTGGCTGGCTCGTCTCCAGTTGATGACGATACTACAGATGGCGCCAACCGACATCAAGATCACCGTCCCGCATGTAGGGGGAGCCTTTGGCGGCAAGACCCGGCTCTGCGGTGAAGAGGTGGTGACGGCATTTCTGGCGCGAAAACTGCAACGACCAATACGGTGGTTGGAGAGTCGCGAGGACAATATTGTCATGATGGGACATGGTCGGGGACTGCATGCCGATATGCAGGCCGCTGTGCGCAAGGACGGGACGGTTCTGGCGCTCAAAGCTGAGTTTTTCGCCGATCTGGGCGCCTATCCTGGTGATTATAGTATCCTCAGCGTCGATTCAACTGCCGGAATGATCTCCGGTACGTATGCTATTCCGGCAATTACCACGATTGTCAACGCAGTAAAAACCAACGCCATCCCCACCGGCCCCTACCGCGGAGCTGGCCGACCAGAAGCCTGCTATTGCATTGAGCGCACAATGGATGCCATTGCGCATGAGCTTTCCCTCGACCCCGTGGAAGTGCGCAGGTGCAACCTGATCCCTAAAGATACGTTCCCTTACACGACCGCTACCAATACGACCTATGATTCCGGCGCATACGGCTATGCCCTTGATACGCTGTTAGCTGCCGCGAACTACGAGCAGCTCCGCGCTGAACAGGCTCGCCTGCGCGCGCAGGGCCAGTGTGTCGGTATCGGGCTCAGCGTCTATATCGAGAGCACTGCTATGGGGGGACAGGGCATGAGCGGCCAGCCTGATAGCGGACAGGTGCGCATTGCTCCTGATGGCAAGATTCGCGTGGAGAGCGCTTCGGTCGATAGTGGGCAGGGACATGCTACTTCATTTGCCGCTATTGTCGCTCAGGAGTTTAACGTTCCTCTTGAGCAGGTTGAAGTTTACATCGGAGATACTCCCAATAGCCATTCGCTAGCGACCTTTGCCAGCCGTAGTATGGGAGTCGGGGGCGTCGCGCTCAAGCTCTCGGCGCAGGCTGTCAAGGCGCAGATGCTCAAGTTAGCCTCGCATCTGCTCGAAGTGGGCGAGAGCGATCTCGAACTGCGCGACGGAGCGGTGCAGGTCTCCGGTGTGCCTGGTAAAGCGTACACTTTCGCCCAACTGGCAAGTATTGCCGAGAATCCCATGCAGAGAGAGCAGTTCCCCGAGGATCTCCAGAAAGAGCTGCTCAAGGGGCTATGCAGCATGCAGGGCTTTGAGCCGGCAGATTTATCGTATCCCTTTGGCGCGCACCTGGCTGTCGTGCAGCTAGACCCTGAGACCGGCGAGGTGAATATCCGGCGCTATGTTGCGGTTGATGATTACGGTCATGTCCTGGTCCCGATGCTGGTAGAGGGTCAGACGCATGGAGCCATTACGCAGGGCATCGGCCAGGCACTCTATGAACAGATGGCTTATGACGAGAGCGGGCGGGTGCTGAGCGCAACCCTGATGGATTACGCAGTCCCCCTTGCCAAAGAGTTGCCTCCATACGAGCTTACCCTGACCGAGACGCCAAGCCCTCTCAACATTCTTGGCGTGAAGGGAGCCGGTGAGGCTGGCACGGTGGCTGCGCCTGCTGCTGTTGCCAATGCCGTGCTCGACGCGCTGCATCCTCTGGGAGTCACATCGCTGGATGTCCCGTTGACACCGTACCATGTCTGGCAGGCCATCCATAAAGCCAGACCGGCGGCGAGTGCGTAAGGCGCTAGCTCTAGATTTTAGCGGCCTGGATAAGGTCAATAGCATGGCTATCCGTGTGTAAAGCGGGTAGCCATGCTATTAAAACTTTCTGCTTTTTTTAAGCGTGGGGCACGATTGAGGGACGGCGAAGATCCCAGGGTAGCGCCTGTTCAAGCTGCGCCGCCAACCTCAGGAGAGTCGCCTCGTCGCCGTAGCGCGCCACCAGTTGCACGCCGATGGGCAGCCCCTCGCTCGATTGCCCCAGCGGTAGACTGATCGCTGGCTGTCCTGTCACGTTGAAGAGCGGAGTAAAAGGGATCAGCGCGAACAGTTTGTTGAACCAGCCCCTGGGATCAAGGCCCGGCTCGTTCTGGTTGAGCCATCCCAACGGGGGAGGCGGGCCTGCGACGGTCGGAGTCACCAGTATATCATAGGTGCGGAAGAATGCGCCCACGCCTCTGGTGATGATGCTGCACAGCCGCAGCGCCCGCAGCAGATCCACCGCCGTGAGTCGGCGCCCGTATTCCACGCTGGCAAGCGTCACCGCTTCTAACACGTCCAGGCTTAGATCAACCCCGCGCGCTTGAGCGAGGCCAAGCGCGCTATCGGCGACCGAAGCCGTCCAGATCGGGAGGTTGGCCTCGACAAAGCTTTCCCAGTCCACCGTCGGGCTGGCTTCCTCGACCTCATGACCCAGCGTGACCAGTTCGCGGCAGACTGTTGAGACGGTATCAGCATATTCTTTGTCAACAGGCAACCCCGACCACGCCTGCGTTGTCATCGCAATGCGTAAGCGTCCAGGCGGGGTCCCGACTTCTTGAGCGTAAGGGTGCTCGGGCGGGGCCGCGAAATATTTGTCTCCAACCCCCGGGCCGTTCACCGCATCAAGCAGGGCGGCGGCATCGCGTACCGTCCGCGTCAAAGTGAACTCAACGCCAAGACCTGAGAGGCGTTCATCGGAATCAGGTCCCTGTGGAGTCCGTCCCCGTGTGGTCTTGAGTCCGACCAGCCCACACCAGGCAGCAGGAATGCGAATCGAGCCGGCGCCATCAGTCGCATGGGCCAGCGGGATCGCCCGAGACGCCACCAGGGCCGCCGAGCCTCCGCTTGATCCGCCTGGAGTGCGAGCGGGATTCCAGGGGTTGCGCGTGGGTCCATTGGAGACAGGCTCGGTGGCTGCGTTGAAGCCGAACTCCGGGGTTGCCGTTCGGCCCAGCGTGACCAGGCCCGCCTGCTTAAAGCGAGCCATCAGATCGGTATCATGGGGGAAGACGATTCCTTCACCAGTCAACCGTGAACCTAAGCCCGTCTTTACACCCGCTGCGTGAATCGCAAGGTCTTTGATGGCAAAGGGAACCCCGGCAAGGGGTCCCGTGGTTGAGGAAGGCGGAGCTTCCTCAAATAGTCCACCGACGAGAGCGTTCAGGGTCGGATTCACAGCCAGAAGCGCCTGACGAGCGAGCTGTTGCACCTCCTGAGCCGAAACCTGTCCACTCTTTATCAGATGTGCGAGACCAACCGCATCGTACTCACTATATTCTGAAATATGCATAAATACCCCCTGTTTTCGTTTTCAAAGCGATAGATTTATCTCGGGCGCATGAGTGCAAAGAAGCGATCAGCGATGGCGGGTTGATAGGTATCAGCATGCAAAGTCGTTCCATTGGGTATGGGAATGGAAATCTGGCGTGCGGCCCGCACTTCATTGTTCTGCTTTCTTGACGCGGTCAAACATACTTAATCTTACGCTTCTCGCACATCAATATCATCAAGTGTATGCCAGGAGGAGCGGATTGGCAAGGGGGTCAATGATGTTTAGAACGCCAGGTCCAGACGTTGCCTTTCGCAGATCGGTCGCTTTTGTCGGGCAGGTATGATATACTGTGCTCATGATCGCGAGAAAGGAACTGCACATGAGCGCGACCCTGCACCTGCATTTCCTGGGCGATTTCCTGGCGGTTTCAGGTGATACCCCACTAACAAGCCTCTCTGTACCACGCCAGCAATCCCTGCTGGCCTATCTTGTATTGCATCGCAACGCTCCACAGGATCGCACGCACCTTGCTTTCCTGCTTTGGCCTGATTCGACCGAAGGGCAAGCTCATACCAATTTGCGCAAGCTGCTCTATCAATTGCGTCAGGCCCTGCCTGATCTTGACCATTTCCTCCGCACGAACAATCGCAGTTTGCAATGGCGAGCGCCCCAGGCCGATGTCTCCTGGACCCTGGACGTTTTGCAGTTTGAGCAGGCCCTGCTACGGGCAGAGCAAGCAGACAAAGAGCATGATACCACCACCAGGCGCCAGGAAATGGAGCAGGCGATGGGCTGCTATCGTGGCGATCTGCTACCAAGTTGCTATGATGAATGGATACTACCTGAACGTGACCGTCTGCGTCAGTTATTTCTTCAGGCTGCCGAAAACTTGCTCGCTTTGCTGGAACAGGAGCGAGATTATACAGCCGCTATCGCAGTGGCGCAGCGTCTGCTGCGTCAGGAGCCTCTGCACGAAGCGACCTATCGCCAGCTCATGCGCCTGCATGCGCTGCGTGGTGATCGCGCTACGGCGCTACGCGTCTACCATAGCTGTGTCACAGCCCTGGAACGTGAGTTAGGAATAGAGCCAGGCGCGGCAACGCGTTCAGCCTATGAAGCGATCTTACAGGCGGAAGGGACTGCCGAAACGCGTACCGGCCCACTGCCGGCTCGCGGAACCGCAGCGCCGTTGCTTGGTCGCAAAACCGAGTGGCGTACGCTCCAGGAAGCATGGCGCAAGGCTGTAGCCGGACACCCGCAGCTCGTCATCCTCTCCGGTGAGGCGGGGATTGGCAAAACACGCCTGGCTGAGGAAATGATTGCCTGGGCTGGTCGGCAGGGCATGGCAGCGGCCAGTGCGTGCTGCTATGCCACTGAGGGCCGCCTGGCTTACGCTCCTGTCACAGCCTGGTTGCGCGCTGATGTTGTGCAAAACTCCCTTGCGGCCCTCGATCCCGCCTGGCTCACAGAGATCGCGCGCCTGATGCCAGAGGTGCTGATCAAACGTCCCAGGCTACCCCGCCCCATTCCTATGGCGGAGGGATGGCAGCGCCAGCTCTTCTTTGAAGCTATGGCCCGCTCCTTGCTGAACGTTCATCAACCACTGCTGCTCTTGCTCGATGATCTGCAATGGTGCGATGCTGAAACGCTGGAATGGCTCCATTACCTGCTCCGCTTCGACCCCAGAGCGCATCTCATGCTCATCGGTACAGTGCGCTCAGAGGAGGCTTTGCCAGGCCATCCCTTGCTCACCCTCCTGGCATCTCTACAACGCGCAGGGGTGGTGACTGAAGTCGCGCTCGGGCCGCTTTCTACCAGCGAGACGACATCCCTGGCGGAACATATGCTGGGCCATTCGCTCGATCCCTTGCTGAGTCAGGCGCTCTATGCCGAGACTGAAGGCAACCCCCTGTTTGTGGTCGAAATGGCCCGCGCAAGGACGCTGGAAGGGGATGTGGCCAGGCCATCATCTTCCAGCGATGTGCGCTCGCTGCTCACCCAGAGGGGCTCTATGCTGCCTCCCACAGTGCAGAGCGTCCTGGAAACGCGGCTGGCGCAACTTTCGCCGCAAGCTCGCGCAGTGGCTAATGTGGCAGCCGTCATCGGGCGCGCCTTCTCTTTCCCCGTGCTAGCGCGGGTTTGTGGGCAGGAAGAAGACCACGTTGTGCGCGGGCTGGACGAGCTCTGGCAACGGCGTATTGTGCGCGAACAGAGCGTCGCGACCTCCGAAAGCTATGATTTCAGCCATGATAAGCTGCGTGAGCGGGCCTATAGCTCCCTTAGCTCTATACAACGGCGTCTCCTTCATCGACGCGTTGCTGAAGCCTTTGAAGTGGTTTATGCCAGTGACCTGGAGAGCGTGAGCGGGCAAATTGCCGTGCATTACGAGCGGGCGGGCCTTCCAGCACTGGCTGTCCCTTACTATCAACGTGCCGGCACAGTTGCACGCAGGATCTACGCGAATGCTGAGGCAATGCATGCGTTTGAGCAAGCTGTAGCCCTCCTGGAAGCCTGCACAACGGGACAGACCGTATCGTGGGAAACGGCGGCCCAGGTGTACGAATCGCTCGGTGATGTCTCTACAGTGATGGGACATACGCAGGAGGCAATCCAGGCATATCAGCGGGCCATGACCTACGTGCCGCCGCAGGAATTTATCTGGCAGGCACGTTTGCAGCGGAAAACGGCCAATACCTGGAATCAAATTTCTGAGAATCCTTTAGATAGCGTGCTCATCCATGTTCGCCAGGCATTTCAGGAAGCGGAGCGTATCTTAACGCACGCGGCAGACCCATCAAATTTGGCGTGGCGGCGCGAATGGATCAGACTGCACTTTGACCAGATCTGGCCGCTACGCTGGTCCGCAGAGGTGATGACCGCGACGATTGAAAAAGTCCAGCCAATTGTCGAGCAATATGGCACGCAAGAGCAGCGCGTCTTCCTCTTCTACGCGCAAGAAACGCGCGATTTTATCCGCAATGGGTATCTCGGAGAGATGCCGGAAGAGAAAAAGGCTTTCTGGTACACGACATTGGATGCTATCCAACAAACCGGCAACAAAAGTACGCTTGGTGGTTACCGTATTGCCTTTGGGACCGCGTTATGGGGCTGTGGCTATCTCGATGAAGCGGCATCGCAGCTAGAGATGGCGCTCCAAATGGGCGAACAAATGGGGATTGTCTGGCTACAAACTCGTTGTCTGACGCTCTTGCCGTTCATCTACAGGCGACGTGGGCAGGTGGAACGAGTACGTGACATTCTCACTCGGGCTCAAGCTATCGGCGCAATGCATCACAATAGCGTCCTCATTGGCCAGTGCGCCTGGGTCGCGTGGCGCGATGGGAACCTGGAGGAGGCTGAGTCTTTTGGTCAAGCTTCATTAGAGGCAATCCAATTGCAGAGGCTGGCGAGCAATCTCTTCCACTGGGTGGGCGTTTGGCCGCTGCTTGGCGTGGCGCTTGCTCACGAGCGGGTTTCCGACGCGATAGGCTACGCACGTATGCTGCTCGCCCCAAAGCAGCAAGCTCCTCCTGGTGAGATTGCTACGCTCCTCGAAGCATCTCTGACGGCCTGGGAAGGCGAAAAGCAAGAGGAGGCGCGAGCAATATTCCGGCAGATTGTGCCGCTTGCGGAAGAGATGGGCTATTTATGAGCTTTGAGTTATCGCGAATGTTTTGCGCTGGAGATCAAAGTACACCAGGCTTGAGAGGAACTGTGAGTCTGTAAAAGCAAAGAGGGAGGTCGATGGCCGCTCCTTTTTTCGGCTGCTCGACCTTTCTGGCTTTATCATCCTTGTCTGGCCCCAGGCTTATGCAGCCAGGGTTCTGACGAAGAAGTCCTGGATCATCTGGATCAACGCATCTGGACTCGGCTGCTCAACCTGGCCGGGCGTGGGGGCGGCCAGCCCATGCTCATCATGCTGGACCATCACAAGTGTGGTGGGAACATGTGCCGCCTGGAGCAGGCTCGCCAGTTTCTGAGAGTGATGCGGTGTGATGAACCAGTCATCAGCGCCCTGTATGATCAAGAAGGGAGGCGCATCAGGCGTCACGTAGCTGACCGGACTGGCATAGTTCTTCCTGGCATGAGCAGGGGCCAGATCTGCTCTCAGGGCCGTTCCCTGCCTCGATATACCCAGACCCTCGCCAAGCGTGTAGACCCAACTCGGCGTGCCCCTCCAGTCTGTGAGATCGGTGGGTCCCCACATATCGACCGCTGCCTGCACACGGCTTGACTGATCCAGGTACTGTCCTTTGTCGAAGCCTGCATCGGGTCCGGCGAGGCCCAGCATAGCGGAGAGATAGCCGCCCTCGCTGACTCCGTAGACGCCAATGCGCTGCGGATTGATCCCCAGTTCGTTGGCGTGAGCACGCAGGAAGCGGACGGCGCACTTGGCATCCACCACCTGGTCTAACATCCCGTAAAGTGGGGGAAAGCGGTAATCGATTGAACCGACGGCAAAGCCGAGGGCGAGCAAATTGCTACGCAGACGAGCGAAGTAGGCGCCATCGATGCCGGATAACTGGCGATTCCCAATCAGCCCTTCACCGCCATGCATATAGAAGACGACGGGCACCGGTCGAGCGAAGGTAGCCGCCGGTTCAGAAAGATCCATTGGTAACGGATCGCCACCGGGATGGCAATACTCTAACGTGGTCATCTGACCGGCGGGCGCGCTGACCGTTGATGCCGGTGACGCAGGGAACCAGACCGCGTTAGGCGCGCTCGCAGAGAGCGCAGGCCAGCTCAACAAACTGGTAATCAGCAGCAAGGGCAGCATGCTTAGAGAGACAGACCATGCCCTGGGCGTCCGAGCACGCAGGCGTGGGAAGACCAGGCGAAGCAGCAGGAAGAGGACAACTAGCCCCGCAGCAGGCAGGAAAATCACCTGAAGACTATCTGGAATCGTGCCAGGAGTCGTGAAGATCGCCACCATGAAAAGCGCCGTCGTGACCTGCTTCAGCGACATCAGCGTTAACAGACCTGCCAGGAACAGGTAAGGCAGCGCGGTCACGCAGATGCGCCAGGGGCGAGAGAGCGTGGTCCAGGTGCGGGCCGCGAGGCTGAAGAAGAAGAAGGCGGCGATCCCTTCCATAATGGGAACCCACATATCCGCGACACTGGGCGATTGCGCTCGCCAGAAAGTGAGCCCGACTGGTATACCTGTCGTATGAGCCAGCAGCCAGGAGAGCAGCGCAAATCCATTGACAACCCCGGCTACGATCAGCCAACGGCGTACAGGCCAGAGCACGACGCTAACGGCGCTGACAGCCAGGATGAGCGCGCCAAGGAGCAAGAGCACTCCCAGAAGACCTGATTGCGGCCTCTGAAGCAGGACGGCAAGGAAATCTATCATGGCAGCACTCAGCGTAAAGAGGGCGGCCCAATAGAGGAAGCCTCCTCGCTTGATACGATTAGCAGGCCGACGCGAGAGCCTGCCAGGAGCTTGATCGGCAATTGGACGTGTTGCGATACTCATTGATGAAATCCTTTCTCTTCCTCTTTCTGCTCGCCTGGCTCAGCAGGCTCGATCTGTGCTAACATCTTCTGAAGGAGAGGTATAAGCCCCGTCCACTCGCGAAAGTAGCGCGCCTCCCCATTGCTCATCAGTTGTACCTTTCCCCGCCACTCCGTCGCGTTCTGCCCAACCTCTTCCTCCCACACGCGAATCGTGAAAAGGTGCGATCTCGTCCTTCCGCTCGGTTTCTCCATGTGTGTACATACTCCTTTTCGCCTCATCCCCCATAGAACAGCTCTCTGTTCCGCCGGAAGATAGAGGTGGTTGTTCATCTTGTTGGGAGTATAGAAGACACAGCGTTGCTCAAGCGTTGCTTGCAAGCGTTCCTTGAGCGATTTTTGAAAGAGAGGGGCGTTCCCTGAAATGGCGCATTATGTCAAAGCTCTGGGCAGTATGTTGAGGCACGGAAGCAGCGATTAAAAGCAGAACATTGCCTCGTGAGCAGTAGATGCCCGCGCTGGCCGCAGCTCTCTGCGGTCGGTGGCTGCGTTCTCTAGCTCTTGTGTGGCGATGGATGCAAGATTGGGATTGTTACATTCTTAGTCATATGTCATGAGACAAAAGCCCTCGTAGCCCTTGTCCGCTACCTCCTGGCACTTGATGCGGTAGTTTCCCACCCCGCCAACATAGGGCATAAAGACGCGAGGTTTGCCGGGAATGTTCGCGCCAAGATACCACGAGTTCGCGCGTGGAAACAGGGTGAAATTCGCCACCTCATTGACATGAGCCACCCAGGCATCCTCTGCTGCAACCTCGGCCTCAATGCTGCTGCAATGATGTTCGCGCATATACTGGACGCAGTCACCGATCCATTCGACGTGCTGTTCGATGGAGACGGTCATATTGCTCAGCACGGAGGGGCTGCCTGGGCCCGTGATGATGAAGAGATTCGGGAAGCCAGCAGTCATAACGCCTAGATAGGTACGTGGTCCGTCAGCCCATTTCTCCTTCAGGAGCTGACCGTTCTTGCCTCGTATCTCCATATTGAAGAGGGCGCCGGTCATGGCATCAAAACCGGTGGCGCATACAAGCGCATCCAATTCGTACTCGGCGTCCTTTGTGCGCAAACCGGTTGGTGTGATCTCCTCAATGGGAGATGTACGCACATCCACCAGGGAAACATTCTCGCGGTTATACGTCTCGTAGTACCCTGTGTCGATGCAGATACGCTTGGTGCCGATGGGATGATCATGCGGCATTAACAATCTAGCGACCTCTGGGTTATGCACCGTCTCGCCAATCTTTGCGCGCACAAAATCTGCCATATAGGTGTTAGATTCAAGATTGATGCCAATGTCCGAAAACGATGCGAGCACCTGAAATCCTCCTATCGCCCACACCTCCTCGAACTTCTTCTGTCGCTCCTCAGCCGTGACTTCGAGGGCCGACTGCTCGTTGCGCGTGATTGTGAAGCCTGCCGCCGATTCGCGGTCGGTCTGGCGGAGCTGGGGATAGTTCGCCTTGACGCTGGCCTTTTCTTCTGGCGTGAGGGGTCGATTGCGCGCTGGAAGACTGTAGTTTGGGGTGCGTTGAAAGACGGTGACGTGAGCAGCTTGTTTGGCGATCTGTGGGATGACCTGGATGCCCGTCGAACCGGTGCCAATCACGCCGACCCTCTTGCCGGTAAAGTCAACCCCTTCGTGTGGCCATTGACCGGTGTGATACACCTGCCCCTGAAAGGAAGCCAGGCCTGGAAACTTCGGAGTATTAGGCGTCGAAAGGCAGCCAGCCGCCGTGATGCAGTACCTTGCCGACACCTGATCGCCCTGGTCCGTCTTGATCATCCAGAGATTGGAGGCTTCGTTGTAAATAATGGATAGCACGCGGGTGTTCAACTGGATATCGCGGCGCAGGTCGAAGCGGTCCGCAACGTGGTTGAGATAGCGCAGGATCTCGGGTTGGCGCGGGTACTTTTCGGTCCACTCCCATTCCTGCTCCAGTTCGGGCGAGAATGAATAGGAATAATGAACGCTCGGGCTGTCACAGCGCGCACCGGGGTAGCGATTCCAGTACCAGGTGCCCCCGACCCCCGCACCAGCTTCGTAGACTCGTGTCGAGAGTCCAAGCTCACGCAGGCGGTAGAGCATATATAACCCCGAGAATCCTGCGCCGATGACGACTGCATCGAAGTGCTTGACTGGCGTGGCGCTGATTTCGCTCGAACGCTGTTCTTCGGACACGGCTTCATTCTGCCTTTCTATGGCGTCGGGACCATCGTTGAATAGTAGAGGCAAAAAGATCTTCTAACTATCTTGCCATTATCGGCTTCAACACACTGCTGCAAGTTCTTGATCATACAGCAAACAAATCCGCTAAAGCAGGGTTACAAAATAAACTATAGTCTATAGAGTAGAGACTATCAAGGGCCTGCCTTGACTTTTCTGCCTCCTGTGTGGCATACCATAAAAAAAAGCTGTTCAAGCAGATAAGGAAATTGTTTATGCAGTTAGAAGAAGCCACCATTGCGGAGTTGCAGGAGGCGATGACTTCAGGACAAATCACGGCTCGCCGCCTGACGGAACTGTATATTGAACGCATGCAGCAGCTCGACCGACAGGGTCCCCGACTGCGTTCAGTGCTGGAGATCAATCCCGACGCGCTTACTATTGCCGATGAGCTGGATCGGGAACGACAGAGCAAGGGCATCAGAGGCTCCCTTCACGGCATTCCTATTCTGCTCAAAGAGAACATCGCCACGGACGACCGCATGGAGACGACCGCGGGCTCGCTCGCTTTGCTGGGCTCGCGCGTGCCGCGTGATGCCTTCGTGGCTCGTCGGCTACGCGAAGCTGGTGCGGTGATTCTAGGCAAAGCCAATTTGAGCGAGTGGGCTAACTTCCGCTCAACTTCTTCGTCCAGCGGCTGGAGTGGGCGCGGCGGGCAAACGCGCAACCCGTATATCCTGGATCGCAGCCCCTGTGGCTCAAGCTCTGGTTCAGCCGTGGCCGTCTCAGCCAATCTCGCCGCCGCCTCATTAGGGACGGAGACCGACGGCTCGATCCTTTGTCCATCTTCGATTAATGGCGTTGTTGGTATTAAACCAACCGTCGGTTTGACCAGCCGCGCCGGCGTTATTCCTATCGCGCATAGCCAGGATACCGTCGGGCCATTTGGCCGCACCGTCGCCGATGCCGCCGCCGTGCTGGGCGCATTGACCGGCGTTGATGCGCTTGATGCGGCAACGCTGGCGAGCGAGGGGAAATTCCATACCGACTACACGCAGTTCCTGGATGCCGATGGTTTGCGCGGTGCCCGCATTGGGGTCGCCAGAGAGGTCTATTTCGGCTACAGCTCCAAAACGGACGCGATCATTAATGCTGCCATTGAGAAGATGAAGGAACTGGGTGCGGAGGTTATCGATCCTGCGAACGTCCCCACCGCGAAACAGATGTCGGACTCAGAAGCGGAACTCACGGTACTGCTGTTCGAATTCAAGGCCGACCTTAATCAATATTTAGCAGAGCTGGTAAGCTCTCCCGTTCGCACACTCGAAGAAGTCATAGCCTTTAACCGCGCTCATGCTGAACAGGAGATGCCATATTTTGCGCAGGAACTGCACGAAAAGGCGCAGGCCACGACGACGCTTGAAGATCCCAAATATCTGGCCGCATTGGAAGAGAATCACCGCCTCGCTCGGGAGGAGGGCATTGATGCCGTCATGGACCAGTTTCACCTGGACGCTCTGGTCATGCCAACCAACGGGCCATCCTGGTGTATAGACCTGATCAACGGCGACCTTGTTTCTGGCGGCAGTTCGCAGCCGGCGGCCCTGGCAGGCTACCCGGCAATCAGCGTTCCAGCAGGCTTCGCTCGCGACCTTCTCCCTGTTGGCATCACCTTCATGGGGCGCGCCTTTAGCGAGCCGACCTTAATCAAACTTGCCTACGCCTTCGAGCAGGCCACCAGGGTACGCCGTCTGCCAGAATTCCTGACCACAATGTCTTTTTGATTGCTATCATCAACGCAGGGACGAGCGAAAGAGGATGCAAATGGGATGCCAACGTTGCTTCCTCACTCGTCCCAAAACCTCTACAAAAACCTTTAATTTAAAATACCTAAAAATACTACCAGTTAACCCCCTAAAACTTATATTCGTTCCCTATACCAATTTAGCCAGTAACGCTGGCTTGATGGTCGTCAGCCAGCGTACAATGTGATATCGAACACATGCAGAATTGGCAAAAATGAAGTATTATATGGTTAGATATCATACGTGAATAGAAACGGTATATCAGGAGTATTGATTTGCAATTCAATGGCGAAGCTATCAAGGCGACTCCCCCATGTTGAGATAATGTGAAAGGAACGGTAGCAATGCCTATATCAGATGCATCTCCCCGGGAAGAGGGGGAATATCCCATTGAAGTAGAAAACGCCGCAGAGATGGGCCGCTTGAGCAGGCAGGCTCGCATTGCCACCAGGGTTAGCGGAGGAGTTTTTCCTCAAAGACTCGATATCAGCCAGATCCACGATGTGCTTGACGTTGCCTGTGGCCCCGGTACCTGGCCCCTTGAGGTGGCACAGACGTACCCACAAATGCAGGTGACAGGTTTTGATATCAGTCCTCTCATGATCAATTATGCCCGTTCCATCGCCGCCACGGAGGGACGACTGAACGCACATTTCCGCGTGATGGATGCGACCAGACCTTTCGAATTCCCCGATGATTCGTTTGACCTGACACACGCTCGCTTCGTCACCGGCTTTATGCCCGCTACCGTCTGGCCTAAAATGCTGCAAGAATGTAAACGAGTACTGCGGCCTGGCGGTACGCTCATTTTGATGGAAGCAGAACTCCCCATCACTACCAGCCCTGCCTTTGAACGTCTGACCCTGCTTTTAGCCCAGGCGCTGCATAGAGTAGGGCAGAGTTTTTCGCCCGATGGCCGTCATCTGGGTATCACACCTATGCTTGGTCGCCTGATGCGAGAAGCTGGCTTCCAGCAGATACAGCAAACAGGTCACGTCACGAACTTTTCCATAGATGCCGAACTGCACAAAGAGTATTTTTATCCCAACCAGGTGACGATGTTCAATCTGACGCAGCCTTTCATGGTTCGAGCCGGTGTCATCACGCCGGAAGAAATGGGAAGGCTTTACAAGCAAATGCTGGAAGAGATTCAGGCTGATAACTTCGGAGCCGTTACTTACGATGTCATCGTATGGGGAAAGAAAGGATAGCCTGAATGGCTTCATTAGATGCACCGCTTGAAGATGATGGGGGAGTGTATTTTATCGATACTGAGAATGTTGCGGAGATGGCTCGTCTGGTCAGGCAGTCCCACGCTGTCACAAAAGTGCTTGGTCAATTATTTCCTCGCGCACTGGATATCAGTAATATTCATGATGTGCTTGACGTTGCCTGTGGCCCCGGCACCTGGGTCCTTGAGATGGCGCAGGCCCATCCGCGGATGCAGGTGACCGGCTTCGATATCAGCAGACGCATGATTGACTATGCCCGCTCCATCGCCGCCACGGAAGGGAGACTCAATGCCCATTTTCGCGTGATGGATGCGACTAAACCCCTGGACTTCCCCGATGGCTCGTTCGACCTGATCCAGACCCGTTTTATTTTTGGCTTTATGCGACCGGCTACATGGCCGAAACTGCTGCAAGAGTGCAAGCGTCTCTTGCGACCGGGGGGCGTGATGGTCCTGATCGAGGGGGAAATGCCACTGACGACCAGCGCCGCTTTTGAGCGCATTGGCAGGATGATTTCCCTGGCGTTGAAGGCTGTGGGGCAAAGCTTCTCGCCGGATGGCGGCCACCTGGGCATCACTCCTGTACTCAATCGCCTTGTGCGAGAAGCGGGCTTTCTGGAGGTACAACAAACGGTTCAGGGCCTCGATATGTCGGCGGGCACGGATTTGCATACAGATTTTTTCTATCCCAACTTTGTGTCAGCGTTCAAGCTTGACCAGCCTTTCCTGGTCCAGACCGGCATCACTACCCAGGAGGAAATAGATAGAGTGTATTGCCAGATGCTCGACGAGGTGAATGCAGACGATTTTGCTGCCATTGACTACGGCCTCGTTGTATGGGGCAAGAGGCCCTGAGTTCCGGCGAAGCAGAAAAAGTTATTTCTGCTCTTCATGGTCGCTCAGGAATTAGGGGGAAGCGTGAACCGGGAAATCGTTTTCCTTATCCATTTCACGGATCGGCAAAGTAAACCAAAATGTCGTATAGCCTGTCTCTATACTCTCTAAGCCGACGTCGCCTTGATGACGTTGAATAATTTCCCGGCACAGATACAAGCCCAATCCTAAGCTCCAATCCGACTCGTGAACTGAGGTTGCTGCTCTTACAAAAGCCGAGCGGTTCCATATAGCCTGTTGTTCGTCAGAACGGAAAGCGGGTCCTTGATCAGAGATGGCAACACGCACCCCCGCTTCCATTTGTTCTACCCGCACTATCACAGGCTGTCCTGAAGGGGTACGTGCAAGCGCGTTGAGGAGATAGATCGTGATTACCTGTTGAATGGATGACCTATCAGCAAAGATCCGAGGTATATCAGTAGCGAACTGAAGCTCAATCGTATAATCAGAAGTGTGTATATGCTGTTGCATCACGATCTGGGTGATCAGTTCACCTAGATCAAGGTGTGTCTGATGCAAAAGAAAGCGGCCTTCGTGGATTTGCACGGCATTGATAATAATTGTCAGCAGGCGTTCCAGCGTATGGGCTCCTTGAGATGCCTGCTCTAATGGCCGTTGGATGGCGGTTAATTTTGGTGAGAAGTGACCGGGCTGTGGCGATATCTGATCAGACAATGCTCGTAACCGGTGCATTGCCAATTGAAGATTACCCAGTATTACTGTGAGCGGAGTCCTGAACTCATGATTCACACTTGTCAAAAAAGCATCAACGAGATAATTTATCTCTTGCTGCAAAAGGGCCTTTTCTTGCAATCGGTCTACTGTCCTGGATACTTGCAGATATTCAAGAACCAGAACTATCAACTGCGCTGTAAGCGTCGCTAAGAGCACTTCCTCTGAGGTATAGGGGCGCGTTACCCCTACTTTATGAATTGCAAACAGACCAATGAGACGGTCCCTAAGGAATATTGGCGTAATAAGGATCATGTATGGGCCAAATTCCGGCGAACCGGCAAATGGTCGAGGAATGCGATCAAATGTTGTCATGATGGTTTCACGATGAGATAATCGGGTTGCTATATGTTCGCCGAGTAAATCCGCTAGTGAAAAGCGCCCATTCATTTGCAGGCGTTGCAGACGTTGTTCGGCGCTGAGTCCATAGATGGCGACGTAGTAGACCTCATTTGCGGTCCCGAGGGCTGAGAGCACTATCTGATCAGCCTCTAAGGTGCGTGCAATTGCATCAACCAGGTAGTGTCCAACCGATTGCAAACGCAGAAGCAATCGCAGGTCCTGTTCTTCAATAGGGAGGTCAATCAGTTCTGGGATATGTAAGAATGCCTCAATCAGTGTTGAAACCGTTTGATAAGACCGGAGAATGCTTTGTGCTTGCTGATAAGATGCGTCAAGCTCATGAAGCAGACAGACTACTTCAGAGAGTTGCCCCTGCGGGTCACAGAGAGGCGAACAACAAAAGAGCAACTGCACCTCTTGTCCAATATGCACGGCTGTGACAAATCTGCTTGCTGGCTTACATGGTGCTATTTGATGATGTAACAGAAGCGAGAGGGGAAGTTGATCTGTTGAAAGAAGCCGGTGATTTTCGTCATACCAGAGACATTGATTGAGTATATGGAAGTAAGACGTTTTTGCATCAATTTGCTTGAATGAGACGTTGAGGAGTTTACGAGCAGCAAGATTCATGTGCGTAAGCACCCCTTCGCCGTTGTAGATCATCACACCATCGGCTACAGCATCAAAGGGTGATCCAGCTTGCTCAGAAGAGGGATCTATATGCTGATCATGTATCTGAGAGGAGTTGTGTTGTGGGTCCTCTGGAACGTAGCTCATCTGCTTCCTTTCTTTCTAACAATCGCAAAAAAAATAGTATAGACACACATATCTTTTTTTTCAAGGGGAAAAATGCTCTATTTATGTAACCTGGGAGCACCTGATCTCTTCTACGCATATTTCTCAGTGTATGTTGCTAGCTTACGATCTCTCTCTAGGCGCTTCCCAGAAGAAAAAGAGCAAGATAGAAGAAGTTTTGCCCCTTCCTGCGTGCTATGATGATCACGCCTCCACTTATGGGAGCACACCCTTAATCCTTAAAAGCATTACTTTTGGATATGGGTCTCTTGCTCATTTGTATATCAAATGATATGATAGAACGGATGTTTGGAGGCAAGCGCATTGAATGCATGCTGCGCCAATCAGCAAATAAGCAATATATCGATGCAGCTATCAACGGAGCCGAAAACATTCTCTGCCAGGTAGCATCTGATGTTTTCGAGGCTGAAAGTGTAGAGGATTTAGTAGTGCGTCCGGTAAAGAAATGTGAGGTCGTTGATGCAGCCCGTTACGGTTTCCCTTCCCAATCCACTGCGCGCCAAAGTCGGCAATCAAGCATCTGTCACAGTCAAAGGTCAGACGGTGCGCGAAATCATTGATGCCCTCGAAGAGAATTTCCCCGGCTTGCGCTTCAGCCTCTGCTACGAAACAGGCGACCTGCGACCCTTTGTCAACATTTTCGTGGAGCGGGAGAATATCCGCTATTTACAGGGTCTCGATACGGCTGTTCCCCCTGGCGCAAAAATCCATATTCTACCATCAGTCGCTGGCGGCTAGTGTTTTTAGTATCCTCAAGCGGACCGAACTAGCATAAACTCCCGCGCTCCCTTGAGGACAGGATAGATATCGCACTTTACGGTGTCAAATGGAATGTATAAAGGAGAAAATTTATGGCTCATCCGTATACTCCAGGTACTGTTGTGTTATCGGTCGGCACCAAGCGCGGCCTGGTCCTCCTTACCTCGCGAGATCGTGAACGGTGGGATGTCCAAACGACCAGCTTGAGCGGTCATCATCGAGTCTTCAACGCGATTTTCGATCAGCGCAGCGGATGCCGGTTATTTGCTGCCGACAATGGCGATTTCTTCGGCTCGTTCCTGCGTTATAGCGACGACTTTGGGGAGACGTGGCAGGAACCGGAGCATGGCATCCAATTCCCCCAGGATAGCGAGCGGAAGCTGGTCAATATATGGGTGATTGAGCCTGGACGGGCCAGTGAACCAGGCGTTGTCTACGCCGGAGTCGATCCCGCGAGCCTCTGGATCAGTACAGATGGGGGCCGGACATGGGAACCCAATGACGGTCTGCTCCATCACCCGACGCGCGACCGCTGGGAGCCGGGCGCTGGCGGGCTCTGTCTCCACACAATCATCCCCGATCCCTCCAATGACGCTCGCATGTGGATAGGCATTTCCGCCGTTGGCTGCATGCGTACCGATGATGGGGGACGCAGTTGGGTGTTTGCCAATAAGAATACGCGCGCTGGCTTCCTGCCGAACCTCTACCCCGAATTTGGGCAGTGCATTCACCGCCTCATCCAACACCCAACCAACCCGGACGTTCTCTACCAGCAAAATCACTGTGGCATCTACAAGAGCACGAACGGCGGGGATGACTGGAGCGACATCCAGCAAAATCTGCCCTCTGAATTTGGCTTTCCCATTGCCCTTGATGCCCACAATCCTGATACGGTCTTCGTCGTCGTCGAGGACCCTATGGGCCGCATGAACATGGATAAGCATTTCACCGTGTACCGCACGCAGAACGGCGGTGAACAGTGGGAGCCTCTGACCAACGGACTGCCAACCGGCCCGGGCGTGAAATTAGGCGTGCTGCGTCATGGCATGTGTGCGGATACCCTCGATCCCTGCGGCATTTACGTGGGAACCAATACCGGTCAGCTTTTCGCCAGCAATGATCGTGGCGATAGCTGGAAGCTGATCGCCGATTTCCTACCCTCGATCTATTCGGTAACGGCGACGATGCTTGTGTGATCGGTATATGCTCTCTGGTTCCAGGAATATTAGGATATGGACTGCATTTTTTGTGAGATTATAGCCGGACGAGCGCCCGCAAGTTTTGTCTATCAGGGAGAACAGGTCGTTGCCTTCATGAGCCTGGAACAGCCCAACCCTTACAAGGTTCTGGTTGTTCCACGCGCTCATGTTGAAACCATCTATCATCTGAACGATGAACAGGCAGCTCTCATCTTCCAGACAACTGTGCGAGTGGCAAAGGCCATTCGCACAATTTCAGGATGTGCAGGGTTGAATGTCGTACAATCGAATGGTACGGCAGGTCAGCAAGACGTTTTCCATTTCCATCTCCACCTCCTACCCCGCTTCTCTGGCGATACGCAACGCGGGCGCATTCAGCTCTCCTGGGACAATACAGCAGCAACACGCCTGGAATTGGATAAGCTCGCTGGCGATCTGCGTTCACAAATGTTTTAAGAAGAAATGCAAACATTTCCTCTTGCCCCCACATCTACCCAGGGCTTTTCCGTTTTCGTCATGCTCGCAGGGCGAAACCCTGCTCGCAAAGGGAGAGAGGTGCAGGCAACGCCGCGACGCGGCGTTGCCTGCACCTCTCTCCCTTTGCCCTGCGCCCCGTTGGGCGCGAATGCCGTCGGCAGGAGTCAGAGGAGAGGAACACTGAAAAGCCCTGCACATCTACCAGGGCTGTTGCAAAGTCGGGAATAACGTCTGCCAAGCGGGGGTCAAGGGGGCGGCAGCCTCCTTGCGGGGGGTGGGGTGTCCCCACTTGTTCCTCTTCTCCCCGCCGCCGAAGGCGGCAAAAAAGACGTTGCAACAGCCCTGGCACATCTACCCATAATCCTTGACTTTTCCGCCTCTATATGGCATACCTTAATACAGGTTACATTTTAAGCAGTTAAAATATTGACATGAATATAATTCATGAGTATTGCGCATGACAGCCCACCATGCCGCGAATTTTGATATGCTTCCGATCTTGCTTGATAGAAGCATTTTTCTCACATTGAGCAACCAGCATCTAGAGGGTTGACAAGGGAATTTTTGTCCTGGTCAGACGGTGCCACCCGTAAATGGTCAGCAAGCTCTGAAAATAGTTTCACCAATAAGCATGCGTTCTACGCATAACGCCGGAACAGGTCAGTTGCGCGCCAACTCTGGCTTTTATTCTTATCCTGGACCTGCTCTCGCGCCGTGCGTCGAATATTTTACTGTTGGACGAATACTTCAATGGAAGGAGCACCAATGCGCGAAGAAGACGTTGTCAAGCAGGCTATATCAGGGGACGTTAGTCGCAGATCGTTTCTGCAATGGAGCGCCCTGGCGGCTGCTGGAAGTTCTCTCGCCGGTCTACCAACCACCAACACCTCAGCTAAGGGGCAGCAGAAACCTTTTATTCATCTGGAGGAAGTGACCATTGCCGAACTGCAAGCGGCAATGGCAGCCGGGCACCTCACTGCACGGCAACTGGCAGAAATGTATCTCGACCGCATAGACGCTATTGATCGTCACGGCCCCAGGATTAACACGGTCCTGGAACTCAACCCTGACGCGCTGGAGATTGCGGAAGAGCTGGACAAGGAGCGCAAAGCCCACGGACCGCGAGGACCGCTCCACGGCATTCCCGTTCTACTCAAAGAGAACATCGCCACGGCTGACCGCATGCAAACAACGGCAGGGTCATTCGCGCTACTGGGATCACGTCCCCCACGCGATGCCTTTGTTGCCAATAATCTGCGCAAGGCAGGCGCAGTCATTCTGGGCAAGGCCAATTTGAGCGAGTGGGCCAATTTCCGCTCAACCTCTTCGTCCAGTGGCTGGAGTGGACGCGGCGGACAGACCCACAATCCCAACGTTCTGGATCGCTCGCCCTGTGGTTCCAGCTCCGGTTCTGCGGCAGCGGTCTCGGCCAATCTGATCGCAGTCGCGCTGGGGACAGAGACCGATGGCTCGATCCTCTGTCCATCGTCAATTAATGGCGTCGTTGGCATTAAACCAACCGTTGGGCTGACCAGCCGCGCTGGCGTCGTTCCTATCTCTCATACACAGGATACGGTCGGACCATTCGGGCGTACCGTCGCCGATGCCGCCACTGTGCTGGGAGCGCTGGTGGGAGTCGATCCAAACGATCCCGCAACGGCGGCGAGCGCGGGCAAGTTTCATACCGACTATACACAGTTCCTGGACCCCAATGGCTTGAAGGGCGCCAGGATCGGCATTCCGCGCCAGGTCTATTTCGGCTACAGCGCCAAAACGGATGCCATCGCCAACGCCGCTATCGAGCGGTTGAAGGAGCTGGGCGCAATTATTATCGATCCGGCGGATATCCCAACGGCTCAGCAGATGTCAACTTCTAACGTAGAAACAACGGTGTTGTTGTTTGACTTCAAAGCCGATATCAATAAGTACCTGTCCGAACTGGTAACTTCCCAGGTGCGTACGCTCGCCGACCTGATTGCTTTCAATAATGCCCATGCCGATCAGGAGTTGAAATTCTTCGGACAGGAGCTATTTTTACAGGCAGAGGCGACAACAACGCTCAACGACCCGGTGTATCTCAACGCGTTAGCGCAGAGCCATAGCCTCTCCCGACAACAGGGCATTGATGCTGTTATGAATCAGTTCAATCTGGACGCGCTGGTCATGCCGACGAGCAGCCCGGCCTGGAGTATTGACCTGGTCGATGGCGATCACTTCCTGGGTGGGAGCTCTCAGCCAGCCGCGATGGCGGGCTATCCAGCGATCAACGTTCCGGCTGGCTTCTCGTTGGGTCTGCCCGTTGGTCTCACCTTCATGGGGCGGGCCTTCAGTGAGCCTACCCTGATCAAGCTGGCTTTTGCTTATGAGCAAGGCTCAAAAATGCGTCGCGTGCCTCGCTTCTTGCCCACAGTATCGTAAATCAGACGATCAGGGGAGAGCATACGCGCTCTCCCCTGGTCAACTTCTTTACAATTCCTGGCGTACAATCCTGGCTCCCTCGACCAACGCGCAGAGCTTGCCAAAGGCGACTTCTCGCAGTAAATATTTCATACCGCAATCAGGTGCGAGAATCAGGCGTTCCGGCTCTATATACAGCAAGGCTGAGCGTATCCTCCCGGCCACCACTTCCGGCGTTTCTACCTCGTTGTCGCCCAGATTCAACATGCCGACAATGACGGTTTTACTGCTGAAATGACGCAAGACTGAGAGATCAAGCTGCGGCTGAGCTGCTTCAATCGAGATTTGTCTGACGATACAATCGCGCAGCTCTGGAAGAAATGCGTACTCGTGAGGGCGGGTATGCACTATCGCGGCATAGCCAAAGCAGAGATGCAGCGCCGTTGTGCCTTCGATGCCTTCCAGCGCCCGGTTGATGACCTCCACCCCGTATGCCCTGGCTTTCTCTGGTCTCGCTTGCAGATACGGCTCATCGAGCTGCACCACGTCAGCTCCTGCGGCCTGCAAGCTTTTGATCTCCTCGTTGATGGCAGCGGCGATATCCAGCGCCAGGGCTTTGTCATCACTGTAATAGTCATTCTGCGCTTGCTGGGTGACGGTGAAAGGGCCTGGCACGGTGATCTTGATGCGTCGGTCGGTATTGCGACGCAGAAACTCCACATCGCGTGCTTCAACCGGATATAAGCGGCGAATCGGCCCGACGACCCGTGGGACGGGATTGGGATGGCCTGTGCGGTCTATCGCCACTCCTGGATTATCGAGATCCATCCCGTCCAAAGCAGTGGCAAAGCGGTTGGAATAGCTCTCTCTCCGCATCTCGCCGTCAGAAATAATGTCGATGCCTGCACGCTCCATATCGCGAATGGCGAGGATAGTGGCATCATCCTGGGCCTGTTGCAGCAGAGGTTCTGGAATGCGCCAGATTTCTTTTGCCCTGATGCGAGGAGGGAGCCGGCTCCGCAAATTCTTACGATCAACCAGCCATTCCGGCTGAGGATAGCTGCCCACGACCGTCGTCAAAAGCCTATCAGTCACGCTGTGTCCTCCTTTGGAGGGCAACCGCGAGGGATTGCCCCTACCATACCGTGTTCTGTTGGGGCAGGACAACCGCGAGGGATTGCCCCTACCTTATTGTACAATACAACCCTCGCATTACGTGGTGATGTCTGGATAGGGCAGCGACCAGTGCTGGAGCTTGCGCGCGTATTCGAGCTGGAACCCTAGCGGTTCCTCGTAGTCACGCTCAAATAAAGCGATAAAGAGCGTGAGCGTCAGGAAATGGTGCGCCCCGAGTTCGAAAAGTTTGACGTAGTCATGAGTAGCCAGCGCCTCGCGCTCTTCGTTGCTAAATTGCAGCCAGGAGCTGCGTTCGCCTTCTGGCAGGTTCAAAATAACGTTGGCCCGCTCGGATTCCCACCAGGTGACTGTGCCTCGCGGGTCGGCGCGGTAACGCTCAACCAGTTGCGGGTCGCGGTCGATGGTAAAGAGGAATTTGTTAAGGAGATACTTGCTCATGCGTCTGCTCCTTTTGGATACCAGGTGAAGTAGGCTTCCATCGTGTGGAACAGGTCGAGTGTATCGGCGTAATCGGCCTTCACGGGTCCGGCCACGCCCATCATCAGCATAAAGTCGAGGAAGCCGTGGGTGGCATTGCCGGGCGTCCAGAGGCTTTCAAGCGAGACGTCCCGTAACGCGCCCTCAATGTCGCCGGAAGCGATCCAGGCGACGGCTTTGCGGTCGAATTCGGGATCTGGCCCGTGAGGACCAAACTGACGCGGACCACCAAGTTCGAGGGAGAGATGCCCGGTCCCGATGACGGCGACGCGCTGATTGCTGGGCCATTCCTCAAGCAAGCGGCGCAGCGTGCGACCAAGCTCAACAAAACGCCAGGGCTGTGGGAGAGGCGGGGCGAAGATATTTGTGTAGATTGGCACGATGGGCAGATCGGCCTGCGGACGCGTCGTGATGATGGGACAGGTAATGCTGTGGTCAACGCGTAGTTCGTTGCTGAACGCGAAGTCGAACCCGGCATCAAGTCCGGCACGCAACAGATACGCTGAGAGTTCTTCGTGTCCCTTGAGGACCATGCGAGGCAGCCCGAATTCGCGCTCCTCGTTGTAGTAGTTCGCATCGTAGAACGGCGCTTTGCCGATGAGGAACTGCGGCATATTATCGTAGAAGAGCTGATGGAAGTGGTCGGAGCCAACCATGACCAGTACATCCGGTCTGGCCCTGGTGAGCGTCTCGCGATAGGCCAGCACCTTGCGCACCCACTCGTCTGCAAAGTCGGGCCTGCTCTCCGGCGGCGCGGTGCTGGCACGGTAGAAGAATGGATGATGGGTGGTGGCGAGGACTGCGACAAGATTTGCCATAATTTTCTCCTTCTAACGCGACCTGTATAGATGGCAGGCATTGGGTAAGTCAGGCTAGCGTTGTTCTGTATGATCGTTGCTGGCGGCTGGCCGATACACGGCGTTCCGGTCAATGGTTGCGTAAATATCGGGCGCGATGGGATGACGTAACTCTTCGGCAATATGACCGAGCAGACCCGCAGCTCGTGCAAGCAGAGCTACGCCGCGCAACACCTCCGGCGGCAGCCCGATGTCGGCAAGTGCGGCCCCTGCCACACCAGCGCCATTGAGCGGAAGCTTGCGACCAAGCACTTCAGCATGGACGCGACCAATAGCTTCGAACAGGCGTAAATGCGGCCCCCGCAGACCTTCTCGCTCGGCAATGCCGATAATTACGGCTGTACGCGGATCAGCAGTTTTATGTACCGGATGGCCCAACCCTGGAACGAAGCGACCCGCCGCACGCTGTTCAGTAACCGCGCGACGGGCAAGGGCGTCCCATTGCTCATCGGTCTGCGGAAGTTGGCCCGAGACGGTTGCCAGCACGTCAGCCAGAAAGCGGCCAGTGTCTTCTGTGACGCCGAGGAAGCGCGAACCGCCTCCCAGTAGACCGGCGGCCATTGCACCCTGGAGCGCGTCCGGGGCGCTGTACAGGGTCAGGCGGGCGGCAATCGCTGTCGGGGTAAAGCCGTGGTCGGCCAGCGAGACGAGCACCGCCTCGAACACGCGCACCTGCTGCGGGGTTGGGCGCTGCTGTGTAGCGAGCCAGAGTGCCAGCTCGCCAAATCCGATAGTGCCAATCAGCTCGTTCGCCAGATCGTGACCGAGCAGACGAATGCTGGAGGCATCGGATGTACCAATTCCGGTGGGATAGTCCATATGTCCTCTTAAAATATCTATTACAATGGTACACAGCCCCTCGATATAGGGCTAGCAAGCAGAGATATCCAGGACCTGCACTTGCTCAGCAATCTCGTTTTCCTATAGCCATAAGATGCAATCAATCCGATCCCTATGGATGCCTTCAGTCCTCCCTGGAAGGTGATGGCCGGCTGAGCCAGGCGCGAATCTGCTCGTTGTCCTGCCCGAGTGCCGGAGGCGGCAAATCGTGGCGCGGAGGCGTCAGCGAGAACGAGATCGGATGACGGATCATTGGTACGGCATCGCTGCCGGTGCCGACCTCGACGACCGGATTAAGTCCTATTTCGCGGGCGAACTCAACCCCCCCCCCGACGCTATTGATCGGGCCACATGGCACGCCAGCCGCGCTCAACAGGTGGAACCATTCGCTGGCAGTTTTTGTACGCAATCGTTCAACTAGCAGCGGGCGCAGCTCTTCGCGGTTGCGCGTGCGATCTCTGGTGTCGGCAAATCTGGGATCGTGCGGCAACTCGGGGAGGCCGAGGACTTCACAGAGTTTGCTGAACTGTCCATTGTTCCCGGCGGTGATGATCATATCCAGGTCTGCGGTTGGCAGCGACTCGTAGGGGAACAGGCTGGGATGCGCGTTGCCCATCCGCACTGGAACAACGCCACCAGCAACGTACGCGGTTGTCTGATTGACCATCCCTGAGAGCGCCGTGGCAAAGAGACTTGTTTCCACATGCTGGCCTTCGCCGGTATGATTGCGATGATTAAGGGCGGCCAGGATACCAATGGTGGTATGCATACCGGTCATCACATCGAATACCGAGATGCCGGAACGATACGCCGGGCCATCGGGATCGCCCGTGAGACTCATGAGACCGGACATTGCCTGCACGATAAGATCATAGCCGGGCAGCGATGCGCCTCCAGCCGTTCCGAACCCACTGATGGAGGCGTAAATAATCGCGGCGTTGCGTTGCCGGACCGAGTCATAATCCAGGCCGAAACGCTTGAGGCCGCCGGGCTTGAAATTTTGGATGAAAATATCGGCGCGGGCGCTCAGTTCGTGGGCCAGTTGCAGGTCTGCGGGATCTTTGAGATCGAGGGTGACCGAACGTTTGTTGCGATTGATTGCCATGTAGTAGGTTGCCACGCCATTGCGCTCTGGAGGGAGCCAGGCGCGGGTATCGTCCCCCGCAGGGCTTTCGACCTTAATCACCGTCGCACCGAGATCGCCAAGCAGCATGGTGCAGTATGGACCGGCGAGCACGCGTGAGAAGTCGGCTACCAGCAAGCCGTCTAGCGGACCCGGCTGACGGTTGGTCCCTTGCGTGTTCTTCTCGTTTTCCTGTTCTGACATGAAGTTCACGCCTCCGTACGTTGGTGATGCGAGGTCAATACAAAGTATGTATGCCATTGAGTATGACCTGGTGCCATCCTACCATGATGCCTGTCCGTTATGCGGACCTTCGTCCGCAAAATAAGTATAGACAACGGGAGGCGGCGGTGTCAAGGGGCGCGGCGAACAGGACGGAGAAGGCCGGAGATTTTAGATCGGGATGCTTGATGGGCCAGTACCTACGATCACCTGCGAACGGCTTTGCCACAGCGCCCAGTCGGAGCTAATCGCCGTCGCCGTCTGCAACAGCAAGGGAAGATACTTCTCTGTCAGCGTCTCAATGCTGGTCTCGGCTACGTGAACGCTCACATTGAGCGCGGCTACTACTCGGTTAGTGCTATCGCGCAGGGGTACGGCAATCGAGCGAATGCCGTAAGCCAGGTGCTCATCGGCCAGCGCCCAGCCTCCGGTACGTACCTCGCACAGAGCGCGATCACGCTCTTCCGCATCTGGTCGCCAGAGCGGCGCGATGCCAGAGCGGCTCGGCACGGCCAGCACGCGTTCCAATTCGTCCGGCGGCAGTTCGGCCAGCAGTACTTTGCCCAGCGAAGTCTGAAGGGCGGGGAAGCGCGTGCCGATGGTTACGGCGATGGTGATGATTTTGGGCACCGCTACCCGTGCCACATACACGACATCGGAGCCGTCGAGTTGCGCGATTGACGACGACTCATTGGTATGTGCCACCAGTTGTTCCATGTGCGGGCGAGCGATATCCCAGATATTGATCGAGCCGATATAGGCCATGCCAAGTTCCAGCACCCGTGGCGTGAGCGCAAATCCGCCTTGCGACGCGCGGACGTATCCCAGCTCCTCAAGCGTCAAGAGCATCCGGCGCGCTGTCGGTCGCGCGAGCCCTGTAGCCGCAGCCACTTCGCTCAGCGTCATCGTTGATCGGCTGGGGCCGAATGCGCGGATGACACTCAAGCCGCGTGCCAGCGCCTCGATAAAGTCTGGTCCTGTTTCGCCACGCATGTTTGCCCCCATGATAGCTCATCAATGCTCACCAGTCCAACAAACACAGATGAGCGTAATGGCATGTTCTCTGTTTTCATCGTAGCAGAAACAGGGCGCAATGTCCAGGTTAGCACACCCTTCTCCTGCATCCAAAGAACTTTCTTTGCCTTTACCTTGTCGTCTACTTAAACTCCCAGAAACAGAATGACTTGCTGAAAAATCGCTTTATCGACGAAATACAGTATTGGTAAAATCACGATCAGAGCAATGACAATGTGGATGATTTTCTTGAAAACAGCCAGGCCGCCAATAGCAATGCCAAACAAGAGGATGAGGTATCCAATGCCGATGGCGGCAGATAAATGAGGCACCTCTACAGTCACTGGCTGAGCTGCGGCAGGGGCATAGGGAGGAACTTGAAAGGCTGGCAGGATACCCGCTTCTCCAGACACCGGCATGGCCGGCGTTCCGATAAGTATAGCTAGCAACAGCACCACAAGCCAGCTAAACGCTATGATAATATGCATAAATGCATGAAGGTAATCATTGGCGATTTTTACGAGAGGTTGCTTAAATATATGAGATAGAATGCTTATAACCGCATTTGCAGCCTTATCAGGAAGGCACAGGCGTATGAGACCTACTCCGGCTGAGACAAACATAAACTCAATTGCAGGACGCAACCTGAAGTAAGCCGCAGAATCCGCAAACTTCCATCCGCTAATCACATCAACAAAGGCAGATATGCGATGCCCGGCAATGATAGCGGAACCTCCAGGTGGGTTGTACGTGACAGTAAAGAGCGGGAAAAAGAGCGCAATGAGAACAATACAAGCGCCCGCAACTATTTGACCGAGGTAACCTTTCGACGTTGAGTCCATCTCAGAATCCTCCTAAGAAATATAATAACTAAATCGCAGAAGCAATTATTATTTCATGATAATTAAAAACATGATAGATTAGACATAGTGTAACATATTGTGATCATTCATACAAGAGATAGTGCTAGAAATATCTAAGGAACTATGAGAAAAGCAAGGTTTTGTCTGCGAAAAAACGGCTTCTTAGTAGAGGGGCTTATTTAGAAGGGAGAAAATCGGACAATGAAAAGCAAGCTGGAACGTCGCTCCATCGGGGCCTCTCGGATTTTCCCAGATTCGATGGAGCGGCGTTCCTTTCGAGAGGAATAGTACGCGCTATGCCTTGAGTGATGCCAGAAAATCCAGCACGACCTGGTTGAACTCGGCTGGCTTCTCCATGAAAGGATGATGCGCTGTCTCTGCCATGACCACCTTTTTAGCGCCCGGGATCTCTGCTGTCAGTTGCTCTAGCGGATTTGGCGCGTCCCACTCTCCTAGAATGACGAGCGTTGGCACGGCGATCTGCGAGAGGCGTCCAACTGCTGGCGGCTCTAATGGCACCGGAGGCGTCTCGGCCTGCGCCTCATCATCGGGACGCTGCCAGTTACGAGTCGTCATCGCGCGCACCCGCTCACGCACGTCGGGAGCCGCCCGTCCTGGCAGCCGACCTGGCCCGTCAGTCCACAATTCCAATGAGACCTCAACCGCTCGCGCAATGTCGTGCTGCTCAAATGCTTCATCCAGGCTGGTATACATCCGCGTCACGTCTGGATGCTTTTGCATCATTTCTTCTGATGGCCGGAAACCGCTTACGCCCGCCGTAACCGGGATCAGCGCATCAACCATCTCAGGATGTTCAAGCGTAAAATCGATAGCCAGTGAGCCTCCTCCAGAGACGCCCATAATGTAAGCACTCTTGATGCCCAGAAATTTCATCAATTCGTAGAGGTCCTGGCGATCAGAATAAGCCTTTCCCTTTGTAATCAGTCCTGAATCGCCAAAGCCTCGCTGATCATAGCGGATGACGCGGTATTGCCGGGCGAAGACTGCGAACTGATCGTCCCACGATCTTCTATCCAGAAGGTGCCCATGTAGTAGAACAAATGGATGCCCTGCCCCTGCGATCTCGTAATACAGTGTCGTGCCGTTTACCTCTGCAATCCCCGTCTGTACGTGTTCTATGTTTGACATTTGGTTGCTCCTCTCTTTCTGATATCTCTCACTATGTTAGCATCGAAAGCGGGCAAGAACGACCCTGTATGGGATTCTCAGCATTCTCCCATGCTAAAATGTCACATAACGACCGGTTGGGATGCCCTGTGCTTCCGACAAGGCTTTCAGTTTTCCTCTCCTCCGACTTCTGCTGATGGGATTCGCGCCTCGTACGGAGCGCAGGGCAAGGGGAGAGAGGTGCAGGCACGACGAAAACAGAAAAGCCCTGGGCGCTTCTGGCATCATCCTTGACAGAGGTTCAGCGATTGTGTACCATTGATAATGGACGGTCGTCCGCATACCGGACACTAGAGACCGGCAGCATCAACTCTTCGAGATAGGTATCGCAATAGGGCTATCAGGATGCAGGCGGAGGCACCGGGCGGACGACCGATATCTGGAAGGTGGCCAGGGCAACCGCAAGGGACTGCCCCTACCGTCCCTGCCCTGTTAGCCTGGTTGGCGGAATATCTAAGCACAGAGGGAAGTAAAATGAGCCAGATCTCAGCAGACAGTGATCGCTTTCCATCAGGCCGCCCGGTGGTGTTCCGCAATGCCACTGTGCTGACTATTGACCCATCTTTGGGGATGATTGAGGGTGGAGATGTCCTCGTCGCCGCCGACCGCATTGCGGCTGTGGGCCGCCAGCTTGCCGTCCCGGATGGCACGGTAGAGATTGATGCGACCGACGGCATCCTTATGCCGGGGATGGTTGACACGCACAGGCACATGTGGCAGACGGCGCTACGTGGCTTCGGCGCCGACTGGACGCTCACCAATTATTTCCAATTCTATTATCTGAACTGGGGCAAGATCTTCCGACCAGAGGATATTTATGCTGGCAATCTTCTGGCTGCGCTTGAGGCCGTGGATGCTGGCGTCACGACAACGGTGGACTGGTCTCACGGCTTGCAGACGATAGCGCACGCGGATGCGGCGGCTGATGCGCTGGAGGCGGTTCCAGGCCGGTTCGTCCTCGCGTATGGCAACCTGCTAGGCGCTCCCTGGGAATGGACGAAGGCCCCCGAGTTCGCCGATTTTATTCGACGTCGCATCGATGGACGAGGAGATATGCTGCGTATGCAGCTCGCCTTCGACGTTACCGGCGATCCAGCTTTTCCTGAGAAGGCCGCGTTTGAGGTTGCGCGCGACTTCAATTTGCCAGTGACGACCCACGCCGGCGTATGGGGTGCAACCAACGATACCGGCATCCGTTTGATGTACGAACATGGATTTATGACCCCTTCCACCATCTATGTGCATGCGGCCACGCTTTCCGATGACTCCTACCAGCGCATAGCAGCCACGGGCGGCCACACCTCGGTATCGGCTGAAAGCGAGGATAACGCCGGTCAGGGCTATCCGCCGACATGGCTGCTGCGGCGGCACAACATCCCCGTCTCTCTGTCAATGGATACCAGCGTGTGGTGGAGCGCGGACCTCTTCTCCGCGATGCGCGCCACCCTCAACGCGGACCGATCTCGCGAGCATATGGAAGCGCATAAGCGCAATGAGACCGTGATGCTCAGTCACCTGCGCGCCGAACAGGTCGTGACCTGGGCAACGCTTGGCGGCGCTCAAGCGTTGGGGATGGACAGCTTCATCGGCAGCATTACCCCTGGCAAAAAGGCTGATCTTGTTCTAATCAAGAATGATCTATCGCCGGTAATGTTCCCCCTGCTCAACCCTTACGGACACGTTGTGTTTCAGGCGGGACGTGGAGATGTGCATACTGTACTGGTCAATGGCAAAGTCGTCAAGCACAACCATCGTCTCCTGGGCATCGACCTCACGAACGCGAAACAGGTTGTTGCGAAGACTGTGGAGTACGCGCGGTCACAAATGGGCGAGCAAGCCTGGAACGAGGCTATGAATCCCGCGAAGGCTGCGGTCGAGTTGATCGATAACCCGTATACGTACACCGACCGGGCATAGGTAGCATGAAAACGTTCGCATTGGGTTATGAGAAAACTTTCTCGTAACCCAATGCGTTCTGAACGAAATAGTTTTTTCCTGGTCCTGTGCCGTCAGGCCCCCTGCTTGAGATGACGGTCGAAAAACGAGCGGATGCGGCGGCGGGCGTCCTGGGCGGAGGGTTCGTGATAGCCTGCACCTATGAGCTTTCCCAGCACGGTGAATAAGATGCTGTGGTGGTCGTTGAGGAAGGAGTGTCCGGCGCTGGCATATTCAACGATATCGTGATCAATGTTCAGCTTTTCAAGTGTGCGTTGGTCCCTCACCTTATGGCTGGACAAAATAGCTACGAAGCTGGTGCGCTGGGGTCGTGATCGTAACCTCTGTCATCTCTTCCTCCGAAGTAGGAATCTTAATAAGATGCGCAATTGTTCCGTTTCTCGCGTCAATGCTTCAAGTTGAGTAGTGCCCTGCTAATGATGACCCTTAATGGAGGTTCCACTCAATCCTGCTAATGAAGACTCTTCAGGATCATCCGCTGCGCTGAAGTCATCAGGGGTGACGAGAGTTGAGAGGTTTTTCTGGGCAAATTGTTCAATGGCGGCGACTACCTTGCCAAATTCCTGCCCTTTATCGGTGAGATGATACTCGACGCGCGGGGGGATCTCCAGAAATGCCTGCCGTTGTACCAACCCCATCTCCCCCAGCGTTCTGAGTCGTTGGGCGAGCGTTTTCGAGCTGATATGCCCTATTGACGCCTGCAATTCGCTATAACGTTTTGGGCCACGCAGGAGGTGAATGATGATGAGTAGAATCCAGGTATCACCAATTAAGTGGATGGCGCGCTCCAAAAGGCCCGTCATACACGCCTCAGGCATTCCAGTTGGCTGTTCCTGGTCAGATGTCTTCATAGGGTCAGTATAGCATATATCCATATGGAAAGCAACATTCTTGACAACTCAAGCTTTCTATGTTATCTTAACTTTCGTAAGGAAAGTTCCAGTTGAAGATAAGAAGCGGGCACCCTGCCCGTTTCTTATCTCTCTGTATGCAAATGTAGATGGCGTGACAAACCCTGTCACTGAAGCTTCGTCGGCCTCCGCAGAGAACGCCGATTCCACCACGTTTCAAAGGAGTGTTTCATGCGCATGTCCGTGGACGCGCCCCAGCGCAGTGGAGGTCTGTCCTATAAGTGGATTGTGGCCTCGGTGGTCATCTTTGGCTTCTTCATGACCATCCTTGATACCACCATCGTCAATATCGCCATTCCCCGCTTGCAGACTGTCTTTGGAGCCGACCTGACCAGCGTCCAGTGGGTGCTGACAGCGTATACTCTGGTGCAGGGGGTCGCGACTCCGCTCACCGCCTTCCTGTCCCAGCGGCTCGGCCAGAAGCGGCTCTATCTGATAGCCCTGATGGGTTTCACGGCAGGCTCTATTTTGTGCGGTCTTTCCTTTACCCTCCCCATGCTGATCTTCTTCCGCGTCGTGCAGGGGGCGATGGGCGCATTCATGTCGCCGCTGGCCATCACGCTGCTCTACAGTGAATTTCCGGTCGAGGAACGTGGCACGGCAATGGGAGCGCTAGGAATTCCTATCCTGCTGGCGCCGGCGCTTGGCCCAACCCTGGGCGGTTACATTGTCACTTTTCTGGGCTGGCAGTTGATCTTCTTCATCAATGTCCCCGTCGGCATTATGGGCATCCTTCTGGGCTTTCTCTTCTTGCGTGAAAGACGTCCTCCCACGAATACCAACTTTGATATTCCCGGCTTCCTCTGCTCCGCCATTGGCCTGACAAGCCTGCTCTATGGGCTGTCGGAGGCCAGTACCGCTGGATGGGGATCAGTGACGGTCGTCGGGTGTCTCGCGGTCGGCATGCTGATGCTGCTGGCTTTTGTCTTCGTCGAAGTACGCATCGCCAACCGAGGAGAGCAGCCACTACTGGATCTGCGCGTCTTTGCCAGCGGCCCGTTCTCTACCAGTACCGTCGCTAGTATCCTGGTGACGTTCGCCCTCTATGGAGGGCTATTCATTCTGCCAATCTACCTGCAAAATCTGCGTGGCCTCTCCGCTTATCAGGCGGGCCTGCTGCTCTTGCCCCAGGCTTTCGCCTCGATGATCTCCTCGGTGCTGGCGGGTCGCCTGGTGGACAAACTGGGCGTGCGAGCAGTGATCATTCCGGGTCTGATTATTTTGAGCATCGCGCTCTGGCTCTTTACCCAACTTGGTCCCGATACACCATATGGAACGATTCAGATCTGGTTGATCGTGCGCAGTCTGGCGCTTGGCTTCTGCTTCCAGCCGCTATCGGTCTCGGCACTCTCCGAATTTGGCCCGCGCAACTTGGCGCAGGCATCTTCGGTCAGCACCACCGTGCGCTTCGTGATGAGTTCGTTCGCCGTCGCTGTCATGGCGACGCTGGTGCAATCACAGGTCGCGATCCACTATGCCCACCTGGCTGAGATGGTGACGCCCTCTTCGCCACTTGGGCAACTGCTCCCGCAGTTACAGGCGCTTTTTATGCAGACCGGCGCTACCGCCAGCGCAGCCTATAGCACCGCTCTCCAACTCATCAGCGGGATTCTTCAAGAGCGGGCAACTATTCTGGCCATGCAGGATGCTTTCTGGCTGAGCCTGGCGCTCAACGGCGTCGCGCTTATTGCCGCGTTCTTCGTGCGCTTCGGCAAGCCACAAACCATCCCGGCATCCGAGTGGACTGAGGGTGGCGCATTGCCGGAGGTGCCGGAAACACCCGGGTTCGAAGAGAGCATGTTGCATGTATAGCGGGGCCAGTCTGGTGATAATATGGGCGCGAAGCCTGTTGGGGGATAATTCCTGTTGCTTCTCGCGCCCATCGTTCACTTAGTGCCATGTTGGGCCTGCGACTGCATAATCAGCGATTGAACCGCGTGCAAGGCGTTGCCTGCAATGGATTCGACCGTTGAGCGGCGGTGGAGCTGTTCGCTGTAGTCCCATTGGGTATGGAATCTGCCATCCAGAACTCTCCCCGTGACCTGAAAGGTATAGGTCCGATCCGACTGCGTGTCAAGGTAATGACCGGTAACAGGTCCATGTACCGCGACCTCCGACCTGGGGGCTTCGCTAAAGCCCTCACCGATATAGTTCACCACGACCTCCGGCTCCGGCGTTGCGCGCAACGTCTCGGCCTCGGGGCTTCTGCCCAGCTCTCGCAGTATCCCGTATCCAATGCCATGATTGGGGATCTTTTGCAGACATACCTTCACTATCTGTAAGGCTTCCGTTTCGTCTCGTGCCGTGGTGATATCAATATAGACTGGAAAATCGGTTGCCAGAGCGCCTACGGTGCGTGATACATCCATATCTTCAAATAGCGGCTCCCGACCATGCGTGAACAGCCGGATGCGCAACGAACTCAACGCTACCCACTGTCTGAAGGCCCAAGCGATGGCGGTTATTAGGACGGCGTCCATTTGCGCATTCTGCTGTTTGAGGACGTCATGGAGTAATAAGCCTGTTTCCGCGGCACTCAACTCCATCTCTACTGTTCTGGACGACTTGATGATGTTTGTGCCTTCGGGATAATCCCGGGGAAGAGGCATGACTTGCTGATTGACTGCTGTGAACCAGTAAGGGAACTCTTGCAGAGCCGATGATTGAGCATACTCATGTAAACGTTCTGCCCATTGCTTAAACGAGGTGGCCCTGGGTGGGAAGGTGATTGAGCCTTTTTCGGTAAGTTGCTGATACCATGATAGCAGATCCCCAATCAAGATTTGCCACGATTCGACATCGGCCACCAGGACATGGGCCAGTAATAGCAAGGTGCCCGGCTCAGTGGGGCCATCCTCCAGGAGCACGACCTTAAAAAGTGAGCTTGCATGTAGATCAAGGCTCATTTGCGCAGCCTCAAGGATATGAGAAACTGCTTGCGCCTGTATCTGCTGCTGATCCCTCAGAGAAGAGAGGTCTATTTGCAAAAATGGAGGGTCTGAGGATGGAGCCGCAATAAATAAAGGCAAAGAGCTACCTTGAGGTGCGCGACGAATGCGCAGCGCGTCGTGATATATGGTCAACTCCTGTACAACACGTTGCAGGCGAGAGGGATCGAGTGGCTGCTGAAATTCTATGAAATATGCCAGGTTAAAATACTGAGGATTGTGGACGGTTGATGCCAGCACGAAACGCTGGCCCGGGGTAGACGGAGCTAGACCAGATATCGGACCTTGTTCGGCTAGAATCGTTACCGTGCCGACCTCTGCTGCCAGCTCCGCGATGGTTTGATGCCTGAAAACTTGTTTGGTCGTAATGGAGAGTCCCGCTTTGTTTGCCTTTGCTACCACGCGAATAATCAAAAGCGAGTTTCCACCCAGGTCGAAGAAGTTATCATGGATGCCAACGCGCTCAATCCCAAGCAGCTCTCCCCAGATCGTCGCCAACGCTGCTTCTGTCTGCGTGCGAGGAGCCACATACTCTTTCTTGATGCCAGATCGGGAATGGCCCGGCGCTGGTAAGGCGCGGCGATCTATTTTGCCGTTTGGCGTAAGCGGCAACGCCTGTAACACGACAAAGGCTGAAGGCAGCATATATTCCGGCAGCTTCTCTTTCAGGTAGTCCCGCAATTCTGGTACGAGCTTCTGCTGCAATTGCTGCTGCAATGGGTTATTGGTATAAGCACGCCAGGGAAGCGGTTTTGCGGTCGCTTGCGTGGCAAATAGGGGAAGATGGTTTGCGTCAGGCAAGCTTCCTGCCGTTTTGCTTAGTAGCGCAACATCATAACACTGTTGCCCCTGAGATGCCGACCAGGTGACGCTAACGGTATAAGATAGCAGCTCGTCCAAAGCCCAGAACTCTTCTGGGTCGATACCTTGCTCCCCCTGAGGAAGGTTGCTAGTTGCCTCCCGTAAAGCCTTCACATTCTCCAGATCGTTCTCGCCTTTTAGCAGTTCGCAAGCTTTGATCCCGGCGGTCAAGCGTGCGTTAGGAATGCCCGTGATGAGTAAAAAGTCAGGTGCGGTCTCTACTAGCATGCTACGAAGCAAACTGAGCGTTAACGCAGTACGCTGCCAATCCACTGTGACCGGTTGGAGGGCAGGAAGCGCCTCCATATCCATGTGGAGCACAACATCGTAACGGAAGCAGGTAAGCTCATTATAGTGACGCCCACGTTTTAGCTGCACCTCTATCCTGCTCACCCTGGGGAAACGCTGCCTTACGGCTATGAAGAATGCCGGATCGACTGTCAGCTCCTTCTCCTGAAGCATATGCGACCGGACGAGTTGTTGTAGCTCTTTTAAAGATAAAAAATCTGGTGCCTGATGAAGCTGCACGCTAGTATGGAACATTTCTAGCAGAGAGTGGTTACGGATATCGCCTAAAAAGATATGGCCTCCTGGGGCAGCCAGTTGTATGAGGTGCTCCAACACCTGTGCCAGGTAATCGGCACTGGGAAAGTATTGGACCACTGAATTGAGAATAATTGTGTCGTAGATTCCGGTCTCAATGTCGCTAAGCTCATTGGCATTGCGCTCAAGCAGCGTGACATGCGATAGCCCCTGCCTTGCCACCTCCTGCCGAACCTGCTCCAGCACTGAGGGCGAGAAGTCCGTGCCACAATACTGGCGACAGTGGGGGGCAAGCTGGAACAGAAGCAATCCGGTGCCGCAGCCAATCTCCAGAATGCGCTGAGGCTTGTTTGCAAGAATACGCTCTACAGTCTGAGCCACCCACTCGCGCATCTCCGCAGGCGGTATTGGTTCGTAGGTATAACTGCTCCGCCAGCCGCTGAGGTCAAACGCCGGGTCGTGCGCGGTTTCGTCTGCGCTATAGGCCGTGTCCCAGACGGATTGCCATTGCTGGATCTGCTCGTCTTGCCAGGCTGGTTGAGCTGTCGCCTCCTGATGCTGAATTTGCGGCACGATATAAGCGACCAGACGTTTGCTATTACCTTCACCGATAGTATCTTCCCGCGCAACGACCACGCTTTCGCGCACGGAGGAATGCTGCTCTAAGGTCGCCTCGATCTCTTGCAGCTCGATACGAAAGCCATGAATTTTGACCTGGTGGTCATTGCGCCCTAGGAACTCCAGCTTGCCATTCGCACGGTAGCGCGCCAGATCGCCGGTTTTGTAGATCCGCGCGCCCGGGCCGTAGCTCCCCGATTGATTGTGGGAGCCCGCTTCATCATGGGAGATTCCGACGAATGGATCGGGTAGAAACCGCTCGGCGGTCGCCTCTGGTTGCTGGAAATAGCCCCTGCTCAGGCCAGCGCCGCCGATGTAGAGATTCCCGATTGCGCCAATCGGCACCGGTTCCAGTTGAGCATCCAGCAGATAGACCTGGGTATTGGCAATGGGCCGACCAATCGAGACATAGCCCGGCACGGTTTCTATCCGGTGCAGGGTGGACCAGATGGTGGTTTCCGTCGGGCCGTACATATTCCAAAGTTGCGCGGGCTGCTGGCTCAATGCCTGGGCCAGTTCGACCGGCAAAGCCTCTCCCCCGCACAATAGACGCATCCCTGGCTCGCTATGCCACCCGGCCTCCAGCAAGAGCCGCCACGTTGTTGGCGTCGCCTGCATACTAGTTGCGGCCTGTTCTGCCAGTTGTTGTCGCAGTTGCTCCCCATCGCGGCTCACCTCTCGACTCGCCAGCACCAACCGGGCGCCCATCATGAGAGGAAGCCATAGCTCCAGACCAGCGATGTCAAAAGAGATGCTCGTAACGGCCAGCAACGTATCATGCTGGCTCAATCCGGGCTGGTCGCGCATCGAGCAGAGAAAATTGACCAGCGCCTGATGCGAAATCTGTACGCCTTTGGGGATGCCCGTAGACCCTGATGTGTAGATTGTATAGGCGAGATTCCCCGCGACGGCGCGATTCGGTTCAGCCGTGGGGAGATCGCCAGCAATCACGGGCCAATCGCGATCAAGGCAAAGCGTCGCTCCCTGATGTGGGGGCATGCGCTGCTGAAGAGTGGACAGGGTCAGTAAGACGGGAGCCTGAGTCCGCTGCAAGATGAAAGCCAGGCGCTGCTGAGGATAGTCGGGGTCCAGAGGTACATAGGCTGCACCAGTTTTAAGGATGCCTAAAAGACCGATCAACATGGACGGAGAGCGGTCAAGCGCGAGTCCGACGAGCGTTTCAGGTCCAATGGCGTAGTGGTTCCACAGATATTGAGCCAGTTGGACAGAGCGGGCATTAAGCTCGCCATAGGTCAGTTGCTGCTCTTCAAAGATCAGCGCAATTGCATCTGGCGTACGCTGCACCTGCGCTTCGATCAATTCATGGAGGCACCTGTGTTGAGGATAATCGCATTGAGTTGCATTCCACTCGATCAGCAGTTGCTGGCGCTCGTTTTCTGAAAGCAGGGGCAGGGCAGCAATCTGGCAATCTGGAGTGGTGACGATCCCTTGCAGTAAATTGCGAAAACAGATAAGCATGCGCTGGATCGTCTCCGATGCGAAGAGATCGGTATTGTATTCTGCTTCTATATTGAGACCATGTGGCTCCTCGGAAAGAAAGAGCGATAGATCAAACTTTGAGGTGGCGGTACCGGTATCCAGATAATGGACTGCTAAAGAAGATTGTTCAGCAGAGGATGAAGAGAGGTGCGGCATGTTCTGCAATGTGAACATGACCTGAAAGAGGGGGCTATAGCTCAAATTGCGCTCTGGCTGCAAGGCATCCACCAGTTGTTCAAAGGGCAGATCCTGATGCGCGTAGGCTTCAAGGCAAACTTCGCGCTCGCACCGCAGCAATTCACGGAAACTGGATACATTCGACAGATCGGTACGCAACACCAGCGTGTTGACAAAAAAGCCAATCAGCCCCTCAATCTCGGCGCGATTACGATTAGCTATCAGTGAGCCGATGGCTATATCTTCTTGTCCGCTGTAGCGATATAATAATACGTTAAATGCAGCTAGCATCGTCATAAAGAGGGTAGCGCCTTCCTGGCGACTGATGACATGCAGCGCATTGGTCAGGCTTTCGTTCAACATCAATGACTGCGCTGCCCCTTGAAATGTCTGGATAGAGGGACGCGGATGGTCGATGGGCAATTGTAGCATGGGAACGTCAGCAAGCTTTGTCTTCCAATAGGCAAGCTGCTTTGCCAATCCCGTGCCTTGCAACTGTTGCTGTTGCCAGAGGGCAAAATCTATATATTGAATGGGCAATGCCGGCAGGTGCGCTGATTGACCTTGCAGACGCGCCTCGTATAAGGTAAAGAATTCTTGCATAAAAATACCGCTAGACCATGCATCAGAGATAATATGATGCATGGTAAGCAGTAAAATATGTTCCTCTTGCTCTAGTCTGAGCAGGGTAACGCGTAAAAGCGGGCCAATAGCCAGATCAAATGGACGATGCGCTTCCTCATCAGCCAACCGCCGCACTGCGGCTTCACGTAGATCCGTGCAAAAACCCTGTAGGTCGATCAATGGCATAGCCGCCCGTCCCGCTTTAGCAACCATCTGCCGCGGCTCCCCATCAACGGCAATAAAGGTTGTGCGCAGGGTTTCATGGCGCTCTATCATGTGGTCAAGGGCCTGCTGTAACATTGCTGGACATAAGGGACCAGACAGGCGCAGAGCCTGAGGAATGCTATAGACGGCGCTATTCGGCTCAAATTGATCCAGAAACCAGAGCCGTAACTGAGCAAATGAGAGCGGAAATGACTGCGCGTGACGGTCTTGAGGGCGTATGGCCGCATCTAGAATACGTTCATTGCGCTGTTTCTCTTTCAGCCGCTGAAAAAGTTGGGCGCGCTGCTCGCGGGAAAGTTTTGCGAGCTGCTCCACAGAGCTTTTAGCGTCATGGGTACTCACTGCCAGGTCCTTCCTTACTGATAAATATCTTACAGAGGCTTGTGGTTTACACCTCGTCAGGAGAAAATTCTTCTAGCTCTGCTAACATTTGCCGCAACTCATCCTCATCTACCTGCGCGAGTTCCTGTTGGATGACAGCTTCAGCGAAATCGGCAATGGTGGGCTTTTCGAAGAGCGTGCGCAATGGCAGCTCAACCTGCAAGCTCTCACGCACCCGCGAGATCACCTGTGTAATTAAAAGAGAGTGCCCGCCGAGATCGAAGAAGTTGTCGTAAATACCGACCCGCTTGCGCCCCAGGACTTGCGCCCAGATGTTAGCCAGCGCTTCCTCAACCTGATTGCGCGGCTCTCCTCCTGCCGCTCCCTCCAGCTCATCGCTGGCCTGTCCAATACCAGGCAACGCCTGCCGATTGATCTTATTATTGGGTAGAAGCGGCATCTCATCCAGCATGGTATAGAAGGCGGGGACCATATAATCCGGCAAGTGGGCGCGTAAATAAGTGCGCAATTCCGCCGCTGTAAGCGTGGCATCAGCCTGTCCCACCAGATAGGCGGCCAGTTGCCTCTCCCTGGCAAGCGCCGTTGCCCTTTCTTGCAGCAGGACGACTGCTTCCTGCACTGCCGGATGCCCCTTCAAGACGGCCTCAATCTCCCCCAGTTCGAAGCGGTAGCCCCGTAGCTTCACCTGAGAGTCATTGCGCCCCAGAAACTCGATGGTGCCATCTGGCAAGTAGCGGGCCAGATCGCCGCTGCGATAGAGGCGCGCCCCTGGCTCCGACGGGCCGTGGCTCGCCGCTTGATCGTGGGAGATCCCCGCGAAGGGATCGGGTAAGAAGCGTTCCGCCGTCAAATCTGGTCGTTGCAAATAGCCCCGGGCCACACCTGCGCCGCCGATGTAGAGTTCGCCTTGAACACCGATGGGCACCGGCTGCAAGGCCTGGTCGAGCAAGTAGAGCCGGGTATTGGCAATGGGCCGCCCAATGGGAATCATGGCAGTTTCCGAGCGAATATCGTCGGGAGCCAGTTCGTAGACGCAGCAGCCAACCACGGTCTCGGTTGGTCCATACTCGTTGATTAATCTCATCTCCGGTGCATGAGCTTGCCAGAAGCTTACATGTTCCTGCCGTAACGCCTCTCCGCCAACGACGAAAACCCGCGCCCGCCCGGACACATCCTTGCCTGCCAGTTGATCAGCCAGGAGCGTCAGATGAGCTGGCGTGAGCTTGACCAGGCTCAGATCGTCGGCCTCCCGCAACGCATTCCCCAGCGCCTCAATGCCCTGCTCTTCGGGCAACACTTCCAGACGCTGCCCCGTCAGTAACGGCGCGAACAAACTGGTCACCGTCAGATCAGAGGCCAGCGAAGAGTGCAGGACCGCTCCCTGCCCCTGCTTGACGCGATAGGCGCGGATGCACCAGGCAAGATAGTTGCTCAGTCCCTGGTGCGTAATCATGACGCCCTTAGGCCGGCCTGTTGAGCCAGAAGTATAGATGATATAGGCGAGGTTGGCTCCTGTGACCTCGCTGGTCGGGTTGGCTCGCTCTACATTTTGTGGCAGAGCCTCGTGGTCGTCCAGGCAGATCACCTGCCCTTGATAGGGAGGGAGGCTTTGCTGCATTTGCTGATTGGTGAGCACCAGCGGCGCTTGAGTTTCTTGCAGCATAAAGGTAAGCCGTTCACGGGGAGAGGTTTTATCCAGAGGAAGATAGGCCCCGCCTGCTTTGAGGATACCCAGCACAGCTATGACCATTGCTGGAGAGCGTTCCATATACAGCGCAACGGTTACCTCCGGTCGCACTCCTTTTGCTCGTAATGTATGGGCAAGCTGATCGGCAAGCTGGTTAAGTTCCAGGTAGGTAAGGATGAGCGGCTCGCCATGATGCGCTTTGTAAGATAAGGCGACAGCGTCAGGCGTACGTGCAGCCTGCTCTGCAAAAAGTTGATGCACCCGGATATCGGAGATAGCGTTGGTAGTCGTTGCATTCCAATCAACGAGCAGGCGGCGCCGTTCAGCTTCATCGAGCAGGGGCAGCAAGGAAAGTTTCTCGTTGGGATTGGCTACGATTCCTGCGAGCAGCATTTGATAGTGCATGATGAGCCGTTCGATGGTGGCGCGTTCAAACAGGTCGGTAGTATATTCCACTATGCCATGCACGCCATCGGGCGAATCCATCAGTTCGACGGTCAGGTCGAACTTGGTCGTTGCATTGTCGAGGGCCGCCGGATAAGGCTGCAATACATTCCCTTCGTTCTCTGGCGGTGCGATAAATTGCACTCCTATGGGAGCATTTTGCAAGATAAACATGACCTGGAAAAGTGGGTGATGGCTCAAGCTGCGTTCGGGCTGTACAGCTTCAACCACTTTGCCAAATGGCAGATCCTGATGCGTATATGCTGCCAGACAGACCTCCCGTACTCGCGCCAGCAGACTGTGAAACGATGGATCGCCCGATAGATCAACGCGCAGAGCCAGGGTGTTGATAAAGAGGCCGATCAGCCCCTCCAACTCGCTGCGCGCTCGTCCGGCGATGGGCGTGCCCACGACGATATCCGTTTGCCCCGAGTAACGGAACAGCAGCGCCTGGAAGGCTGCCAACAGCGTCATAAAGAGCGTCACCGCCTCCCTTCGGCTGAGCGCGTGTAGTTCATGACTCAGAGCGGGCGAAAGCTGGATAAAGCAGGCATCGCCCCGGTATGTTGGTGACGCGGGACGAGGATGATCGGTGGGCAGGTTCAGCACTGTCGGAGCGTCCGCTAACTGGTTGCGCCAGTAAGCAACCTGTTGCTCCAATAGCTCGCCTTGCAGCCATTGACGCTGCCAGAGGGCATAATCCGCATACTGAATAGGTAGCGCAGGTAAGGAGATGGGATCTCCGGCGACAATAGCACTATAAATCGCGTTCAGTTCGTTTACCAGAATACTGGTTGACCAGCCGTCAGCGATACTATGATGGATGGTGAGGAGCAAGATGTGCTCACAGGCGCTCAATCGCAGCAGCGAGGCCCGTAATAGCGGTCCCTGACTTAAATTAAAGGGCTGAGAGACCTGCCGGGTCGTGTACCGATGTAATTCCTGCTGCTGCATCTCCCCCTGTAAATTGCCCAGATCCTCGATTTGTAGATCAATGGAGAACTGAGATGCGATTGTTTGTCGAGGAATGCCATCGATTACGGTAAAGGTGGTGCGCAGTACTTCCTGGCGCAGAATCAAGGCATTCAGGCTCTCCTGTAGCGCAGCTCTATTGAGATCGCCCTGGATCTGCAACGTTACCGGGATATTGTAGGCCGGGCTCGCAGGCTCAAGCTGATGCAGAAACCATAGTCGCTCTTGAGCATAGGAGAGCGGCAGGATCTGCTCCTGTGAGCGCGGCATGAGGGGTGGTACCGCCGTAACTCTGGAAGTATCCGTTCTGGCGGCTTCGATCCGCGCTGCCAGGCCGCTGAATGTTGGCGTTTCAAAAACAGCCCGCAAGGGTATCTCGACTTGAAATGCTGCACGTATGCGCGCGATCAGCCGTGTTGCTAGCAGCGAATGACCGCCCAGCTCGAAGAAATTATCTTGCACGTCCACGCGATGGATGTGCAGCATATCCGACCAGATAGCTAGAAGAACGGCCTCCACGAGCGTCTGTGCCGTGGGAGAGCCGTTTCCTTGCGCACGTTCCGCAGCGTCAGGAGCGGGCAGGATATGGCGGTTCACCTTCCCATTGGGGGTGAGAGGGATCGCATCCAGCAGAACAAAGTGTGTGGGCAGCATATAATCAGGCAGTTGGGCCTGGAGATACTGCCGTAATTGTGCGCTGGTGGGAGGAGAGGCATCCTGCTGCGTCACCACATAGGCGACCAGGCGTTTTTCCCCGGGAGTGTCCTCTCGCACCAGGACAACTGCTTCGGACACTGCTGGATGGTGATTGAGTATCGCTTCAATCTCTCCAGGCTCGATACGGAAGCCGCGAATCTTCACCTGTTGATCCAGCCGCCCCAGAAATTGCAGATTGCCATCGGGCAGATAACAAACGCGATCTCCAGTTTTATAGAGGCGAGCCCCTAGCGTAGGGCCAGAGGGATGGGGCACGAAGCGTTCTGCCGTCAGGTCAGGACGGGCCAGATAGCCGCGAGCCAGGCCTCTGCCTCCAATATACAATTCGCCAGGGATGCCCACGGGAACCGGCTGCATGTGGCTATCCAGCACATATAGTTCAATGTTGTCGATAGGTCGCCCGATGGCAGGAGATACGGGCCAGCTCTGGGGATCTCCTGCTAGTAAATACATAGAAACCACATGGCTTTCGGAGGGACCGTACTGATTATACAGCCGACAGTTCCCGAGCATCTTAAACAGGTTGACCACCTGGGGCGTAATCTGTAACTGCTCTCCGGCTGTGATTATCTCGCGCAGCATCGCCGGAACGTCCTCTGCCTCCTGGACAACTTCAGCAAGTTGTTGTAACACGATGACAGGGAGAAATAGCCGTTCAATAGCCTCATGCATCAGGAGCGCGAGGAGTTCCGCGGGATCACGTCGTCGCTCCTCGGAGATCAGGACCAGCGTTTGACCGAAGCCCAGCGTGCAGAAGATTTCCTGAGAGGCAACATCGAAGCTCAGCGAGGCAAATTGCAAGGTGCGCGTGTCCGCAGAAAGATGAGAAAGCTGGTGTTGCCAGGTGAAGAGATTGACCAGCGAGGCATGCGGCATCGCCACACCTTTGGGCATACCAGTGGAGCCCGAAGTATAAATGATATACGCCAGGTTGTCAGGCGTAACTTGGTTCCGCGGTCTGACTTTTGGCTGAGTTCCTACCTGCCGCCATTGAGTATCTAAACAAAGCACATGAGGATAACGACCGGCTTCACGATGCGCTGCTACCTCTGGCAATCGTTCCAGCAAATGTTGTTGTGTGAGTAGAACAGGCATGTTTGTATCCAGCAGCAAGAAAGAGAGCCGTTGGGAGGGGTAAGCAGGATCAAGCGGGACATAGGCGCCTCCTGCTTTAAGAATGCCCATCACGCCAACGATCATTTCCAGGGAGCGTTTAAGGCAGAGGCCAACCGGCGACTCTGGACCAATGCCCAGATGTTGCAGATAATGGGCTAGCTGGTTCGCGCGCTCATTCAGTTCCCGGTATGTGATCTGCTGTTCTGCGCAGATTATCGCCACTTTGTCGGGCGTGCGCACAGCCTGTGCTTCAAACAGCGCAGGCAGCGATTGATGTTGGGGCGAAGCTTGATGGATAGTATTCCATTCCTGGAGCAGTTGCAACCTTTCGACTGCTGTCAACAAGGGTAACGTAGCAATGCGCTGTTCAGGGTCGGCGACGATGCTTTCCAGCATGGTGGTGTAATGCCCGATCATGCGCTGGATCGTTGCCGCCTCAAACAGATCGGTGTTATATTCGACGTATCCCTCTAGATTCTGGGAAGTCTCTATCAATTCGAATAAAAGGTCGAATTTCGCCGTTCCACTATCTATCTCCAATGGCTCCAGATTTAGCCCCTGCTTGACTGGATGGGTATTGATGCCATGAGACGAGATATTCTGGAGCACGAAAAGTACCTGGAAAAGCGGCGACTGGCTTAAACTGCGCTCTAGCTGTAGCTCCTCCACCAGTTTCTCAAATGGCAGTTCCTGATGCGCATAAGCGGCCAGCGTCATTTCACGCACCTGGATCAGCAGATCTTTGAAGCGAGGATTGTCCGACAGGTCGCTACGCAATGCCAGCGTGTTGACGAAAAAACCGATCAGCCGCTCAACCTCAATGCGGGTGCGTCCGGCAATAGGAGAGCCGATAACGATGTCGGTCTGCCCACTGTAGCGAGATAGCAGCGTCTGAAGGGCAGCCAGCAAGGTCATGAACAGCGTTACCCCCTCCTGCTGGCTCAAGGCTTTGAGCCGGGCGCTTAGAGTGGGGGAGAATGAGAAGGGAGAGCGAGCGCCATGAGTGGTCTGTACGGCAGGACGGGGGTGATCGGTGGGGAGATCCAGCACAGGCGGAATTCCCGCCAGTTGCGTCCGCCAGTAGGCCAGTTGCTGCTCAAGCACTTCCCCTTGCAACCATTGCTGTTGCCAGCAGGCATAATCCGCATACTGAATTGGCAGTTCCGGCAGTTGCGCGGCTATACCGGTGGTGCGAGCAATATAGCAGGCATCCAGCTCATCGAAAAATATATCTGCCGACCAGCCATCGGCCACGATATGATGAAGCGTTAGCAAAAGCACATGTTCTTGCGCGTTCAGGCGCAGCAGCATGGTGCGCAGCAGGGGGCCACGCTGCAAATTAAATGGGCGTTGCGCCTCCACGTTTGCCAGATGGATGACGGCATGTGGCCTTGAATTTGCCGCTATGCTTGATAGGTCGATTACAGGCAACGGAAAAAATGCATGCGGGGCGATGATTTGTACCGGTTGCTCGTTGTGCATGGCGAAGGTCGTACGTAATGGCTCGTGGCGCAGGACAAGATCATTCAGGCTTTGCTCTAGCGCCATCACGTCCAACGAACCTCTAATAGAAAAAGAGCCGGGGATGTTGTAAAGCGGGCTATCTGCCTGCAACTGGTCAAGGAACCAGAGCCGCAGTTGTGCGAATGAAAGTGGAAGCGGGCCGCTGCGGTCGGCAGTCTGGATGGATGGGAGAAGCTGCCCCTGTGTGCGCTGCCTGGCTTTTTCGATAGATGAGGCGAGCGCGGGGATGGTCGGAGCGTCATAGATCGCTCGCACAGGGAGTTCAAGCTGCAAAACTTCCCGTAACCGCGCCACCACCTGGGTAGCCTGCAAGGAATGCCCTCCAAGTTTAAAAAAGTTATCCAGGCGGCTAACGCGTTCCAACTGTAATACGGCAGCCCAGATACCTGCCAGTATTTCTTCAATGGGAGTGCGTGGGGCTAGATATGCCTCATCAGCGATTGCTTGCTGCTGTTCAGGGGTGGGCAGCGCATGATAATTAATTTTGCCGGAGGGGCTGCGCGGGAATGTATCAAGGAGCACGAAAGCCGCCGGTATCATATAGGGAGGCAATCGGTCCTGAAGATAGGTACGCAACTGACTGACGATAGAAAGCGCTGGCCGAACGGGAATGATATACGCGACGAGGCGTGTGGCATCAGGCGTATCCTCACGGGCCAGCACCACCGCATCTTTTACTGCTGCATGCCAGCTCAGTAATGTCTCAATCTCGCCTAACTCAATGCGGAAGCCGCGTAATTTCACCTGAGAGTCTACGCGTCCGAGAAATTCGATGTTGCCATTTTCTTGATAGCGTACCAGGTCACCGGTTCGGTAAAGCCGCAGCCCTTGTTCGTACGGCCTGGACGCGCTGTAGCTCCCCGATTGATCGTGGGAGCCCGATTGATCGTAAGAGGTCCCCACGAACGGATGAGGTACGAAACGTTCCGCCGTCAACTCTGGACGGTGCAGGTAGCCGCGTGCCAGCCCGGCCCCGCCAATGTATAGCTCGCCGGGCATGTCCACCGGGACGGGCTGCATGTGTGCATCCAGGACGTATGCCTGAGTGTTGGCAAGCGGCTGACCGATGGGCAGCGATACCACAGGCTCCCCTGCTCTGGCGGCGGACAACTCATAGAGCAGCGTCGTGATGGTGGTTTCCGTTAGCCCATAGGCATTGTACCAGGTGACCGAAGGCGGTACGAGATCGCGCCACGCGTTCACATGGGCGACCGAGACCTTTTCACTGCCCACGATCATGCATCGGAGGCTGGCAGAAGGCTGGCTGCGGGAACGCGAAAGCTCCGAGACCCATTCATGCCAGTAGGAGGAGGGGAGGTTGAGAACCGTCAAATATTCTGTGGCCACGAAGCGCGAAAACTCCGTCGGCGAAGGGGCAATGGGTTCAGGCCAGATGACCACCGTTGCTCCATGCAGCCATGAGGGGAAAAGCTCTTCCAATGCAACATCGAAGCTGATCGATGCAAAATGGAGCACCCGGTCGGCGGCGTGCAACTGGTAGCGTTGACCAATCGCTACGCAATGATTGAGCAGCGCCAGATGCGATACTACCACGCCTTTAGGAGCACCGGTCGAGCCGGAGGTATAAATGACATAGGCGGCATTGTCGGGCAGCAAGCTTACGTGAGGGGGATCGCAGCATTCCTGTTCGATAGCGGGCCACTCGGTATCAAGGCAAATGAAGCGGGCGTGCGGGGAAGCAAGTTGGGCCAGCAGCTTATGCTGTGTTAGTACAAGCGATGGCCGCCGTCGATGATCATCAAGCGATGGAGCAGTTCCTGCCGGGTGCGACTGGATGTCAGCGAGCATGAAGGCGAGCCGTTCTGGTGGATAGCCGGGGTCCAGCGGCACATAGGCCCCTCCAGCCTTGAGAATCCCCAGCAAGCCAATCATCAGGTCAAGGGAGCGTTCCATGCACAACCCCACCTGCGCTTCTGGACCTACGCCTGAGCGGCGCAAGTAGTGTGCAAGCTGGTTTGAGCGCCGATCCAGTTCAGCATAGGTCAGGACGGAGGGCACCCGTAAGTATGCCTCCTCCTTGCCTGTTGCATCGTCACAAGTCAGGGCTATGGCTTCAGGCGTGCGCGAGACCTGCTGCTGGAATAACTGAAGAAGCGTCGTATCCTGTGGATATATAGCTGCCATTTCGGCCTTATGCCATCGGGACAGCATTTGCTTGCGCTCGGTCTCGTTTAACAGGGATATATCCGCCAGGCGTGCCTGGGGATAAGCCATGAAACTGTTCAACAAGGTACGTAAAAAGTCCAGAGCGCGACGCATCGCAGCAGGCGTAAAGCGGGCAATTTCATAACCAAGCAGGATCTCTAGCTCTGGTCCCGGCACTACCACCAGCACCAGCGGATAATTTGTTTGTTCCAGGGACTGCAAGAAGCGCAGGCGGATAGTTTCAGCCTCGTCTGCGCCGGACTCATCCCAACTTGCCGCCTGATAATTCTCAAAAACTACCAGGCACTCAAAGAGGGGTTGTCCACGCGGAACCTCGCTCCAGCCATGTACCTGTACCAGCGGCGTGTAATCGTATTGGCGCGCTTCCACCTGCTGCGCCTGCACTTGTGTCAGCCAGGGAAGGAGGGTAGTTTGCGCTGTAACCTGCACTCGCACCGGGAGGGTATTAATAAAAAGGCCGACCATCGCCTCTGCCCCTATCAGGTCGGCAGGGCGTCCGGCCACGGTAGCGCCAAAGACGATATCGGCAATGCCACCTGGTGCATGATCGGCTCCAACGTTGTAATGGCTCAATAAAAGCGCCCATGCTCCCTGCACCAGCGTGTTCAAGGTAAGCTGATGCCGACGCGCGAAGATATTGAGCGCGGTCGTCGTCTCTTGCGAAAGTGCGATCCCTTGCAACTCCACGGGTCTGCCGCCTTGCAACCTGAACTCGCGTTTTTCTGTGAGATCTTGCTGAGCAGGCGAGGGTATTTGGGTTCCGATCTGTTCTCCAGGCGCTGAGGTCCCGAGCATAAGCGGGGTGGGCGAAGTAAAGCCCTGTAAATAATGCCGCCAGAAAGTTTCGGCCTCTGTAAGATTCTGGCGGTGTAGCCAGCCAATGTAATCTCGATAAGGCCGCCTGTTCTGGAAGTGTGGCTCTCGTCTAGCATGCAGCGTCTCGTAGGCGCTCGTAACCTCTTGTAAGATGATCGTGAGGGACCAGCCGTCGAGCAGGAGGTGATGGTGAGTCAAAAGCAAGAAGTGTATATCATTGGAGATGTGTAAGAGCGTCAGGCGTAACAGCGGTGGCTGAGCAAGATCAAAGCCAAGCACGCGATCCGCGGTTACCAACTCTTCGAGCTTGCTGTGTTGCTCGGCAGAGGTCAGTTCTCGCCAGTCGTAGCGTGCCCAGGGGACCTGCACAGTCTGATAGACCACCTGCATTGGCTCATCCAGCTCCTCCCAGAGAAAGGCTGTGCGCAGCGTAGGATGCCGCGCTACAACGCGCTGCCAGGCTTCGGCAAGGATGGTAAAATCGAGAGGACCCTCCATGCTGAGAAGAGCCTGCTCCATGTATACTCCCGAGTGAGGCGCATACAGGGTATGGAACAACATACCCCGCTGCATAGGAGAAAGCTCGTAGATATCTTCAATGTTATCCACTGCGACAGCCATCCGCGTTGTCTCCTGTTCGCGTCAATTAGAGTCCATTCCAGGAATTATAGGGTACGGGGTGAGCGTGTGGGCTATTGTATACCACTACGATAGTCTCATGTTCTACCAGGGGAATAGCGCGTGGATTGTCAGTATAATTCTGTATATTGCCACTGGCATCAAAGGCATAGAAAGCCAGCGTATGCGTCTCATCGGCTCGGTAGTTGGCGGCCTGTGTGCGGCTGAGCGGCTGTCCCCAGATATCAAAGAAATCTCCCAGCGTATAGGTGCGGTTTGTTGGGGAGTCGATGTGAATAACGTTATCGGTCTCAAACACATGGAGAGGATACAGGCAGGTCGTTTGGCCGTTTGAAGCAAGCGCCGTGACGCCCGGCTGAGATGGCGCAACGCTGCCGATCCCGGCGGGAATGCTTGCCTGTTGATCATTCACATAGACGCTCAGGTGAGCGCTGGCACGCTGCGCCGAGCCGAGGGTTCCCTGACAGGGCATGCCATCCACCGTCTGACCATGAGCGGGGTTGCCACGAGAAAGCTGAAGGTTTGAGAGCGCGTGCGTCGGTGTTGTCAGCGCGACCGGCAGCACAACCAGCACGGCCACGATCACACCGGCTACGCAAATGCTGATCTGTTTTTGGAAGGTGCTCAACCGCCCCTGTTGCGGGCTCGGTTGCAGATCTACCGCCGGTCCTTGTGGCTGACCCTCTTCATCCGTTGCCGGTGGCCTGTTCAGTACTTCAGCGTAATCATTGAGCGTGACCCGCAGGTAGAGTGCGCTGGTGATGAGCAGGACAGCCACAGCCGTAAAAAGCGTATCAATCGGGCCAAAAAGGAGGCCCGCGATCTGGATCGCCCTATCGTGGAGAGCCGTGATGAGCAGAGGGACAAGGACGAGCGAGAGCAGGGTAACAATGGTAAGCATTTGCACCAGCACAGAGTTCACCCGTCCCATCATCGCGCGCGGTGTGGCTTTAAAAAAAATGGGGCCGAACGCGACCGAAGACATCGACTGTGAGATGCCAAGCAAAAATACTACGACAAACGCGGAGGCCAGACTCGTGAGCCGGGCAAAGATGAAAAATAGGATGCCATTGATCAGCACAGAGAGCCAGTAGGCTCGCACCGCGCCAATGCGTGGCCGTACCCAGGGGATGACAAATGCCGCGCCCACGATTGCGCCGATGCCGATGACCACATCCAGATAGGCGTAAGCTTGCGGAGCAGCATGCAGATTGTTGGTGGCAAAGTAGAGATCGAAAACCTCGATTCCCGCCCCGGCAGTAACCAGCATCATCGCAACAATGATGGCTATCAGCAGTTTATTGCCAAAAGTAAAGCGCATCCCCTCCAGGAATTCGTGCAAGAAGCCGCTTTTGGCGCTCTCCTGCTCTGACTCGCCCTCCTCTTTTGCCTGAGCAGCCTTTTCTTTACGAGGGAGACGTACCATGTAAAAAGAGAAGAAGGAAATGACAAAGGAGAGTACATTCAAAATAATGGCCCATTGTATACCTAAAGTAAAGAAAATAAATGCCCCTACAGGCGGACCCACTATGGTGGCAGTGATATTCAATACCTGACCGCGTCCGAAGGCGCGAGGGAGATCTGGCTCATCCACGATATCATAAAGCAGGACCGCCAGCGCATTGTTCACAAAAGGATCGCAGGCGTTATTAAGGATGATAGCAATATAAACGCAGATAAGTTGAAACAGGTTAGCGGCCTCGCTGCCAATCGGGAAAGGTAGCGGCACGATGCCGGTCGCCAGGAGGAGTACTGTAAAGAGAATGGCGCGCGCGCCATCCATACACAGTTGCGTACGACGGGCATCCCAACGATCTACATACACCCCTGCAAATATATTGGATACGAAGATAACGCCCGTCGGCAGCAAAGCGAGGCCGCCGATGGCAAATGCGGCCCAGGGAGCGTTACGGGCGAGCGTGGTTGCAACCCAGAGCAGCAATGCTATGCCAAAGATGACATTGCCGAGCTGAGAAAAAGTCAGACCGATCCAATTGTAGGCATAGTTGCGATTGATCAGGAGGCGTTCCAGGGGAGTGCGGGGTTTTTTCTCTTCCTGGGAAGGTGAAATTGTTGTATCCATAGCTCTACCCTTATACTGGATGAAATAACGCAGTTAGTATAACGGACAGTTTTTAGCCTGTCAAGGCGATTAGCAATTGAAAAGAAGGCTACAATATTTTTAAGTAGCTACTACATTTCAAGTGGAAAGCACATTTGCATAGTGAATCCAGATGTTGGGTTCCTCGTAGCGCCCCAGGCTCTGTGTGCAATCAACGACGATGGGGCTGAGCGCGCCCGGCACGGGATAGGTGCCACTTTCAGGAAAACTCATGCCGGTCCATTCTTCCCATCGCTCCACCGTCTCCGTAATGACCATAGAGAGCGGAGCAATACCAATGATTTTTGCACCCAGGCGGTAGTGAATACGCAGCCAGGGATCGAACGGCGCGCCATCTTCCCGCTTCCATTGCATATATTCTTCCATCGATATAAGGGGGTAGTTGCTCTTGAGCGATGGCCGCAGAGGAATCACGAGGTCATTCAGCCTATGCTCCACAGCGACCTCTTTCATTGCCCGCGCCATAGATTCGCTTAACCCCTTCCCTTGAAGGCCGGGCGCGATGACAATCGAGAGGCCGCAAAGTGCGGTGGGGGTTCGGCCCTGTTCATGATCATGAAAGCCCTGTTCCAGCACAGCGTCCCAGCCGTCTGGCAAACCTTGCGCGGTCCCATCCCAGACGAAAGGTATGGTATGGCCTGCTGCAAGCGCGGTGCCTTGCTCATCGCAGAGGATGTATTGGAAATCGGCGAAAGTAGAAAAAAGGGAGCCCCAGTAACGGATAGCAACGGGATCATTGAGCACGAATTCTGGCCAGCTCTCGCTATGTAACCGTGGTAGCTCTGCTTCCAGTTCTGGTCGCTGTGACAATGTTACGCAAATATATGACATTTTCCTTTTCCTCATTTGTGGGATTGTTTCCTTCAGAGTATAACATTTTTTCTCCATTTATCCCATATACTTTGCCTGCTTGTTATCTTGGCTATACCTCGATAATTCGAAAAGATCAGCTCTGGAATCCAAAATAATTAATATCTTGTACTTTTCTCTAAGGGCTGGTATACTTTTTCAAAGGGCAAAAGATGGAGGGTCTCTAAAAGGCTATGCCAGGTTTATCGCGCAATACTCTCTGGGTGAAATGCTCAAAACCCAATCCCCAGGCACGCTTCCGCTTATTTTGTTTTCCCTACGCTGGTGGCGGAGCATCATTGTTTAGGAGTTGGGCAAATCGATTGCCCAGCGAGGTAGAGGTATGTGCAGTGCAGCTCCCCGGACGAGAGGATCGCCTGTCGGAGCCTGCATTTACAAGTATGTCGCCTCTGGTTGAGGCGCTAGCTCATGCGCTTACCCCCTACCTGCAAGATAAACCTTATGCTTTCTTTGGTCATAGTATGGGCGCTTTTGTGAGTTTCGAATTAGCTCGTTACCTGCGTAAGCAACATCAGGTCCATACGGGCCTGTTACAATTATTTGTCTCGGCTCAACGCGCTCCCCAATTACCTGACCCGGAACCCCCCGTTCACGCTTTGCCTGATAACGAATTCATTGAAGAATTGCGCACCCTCAATGGCACACCCACTGAGATCCTGCAAAACGTCGAAGTGCTCGAAATTACTTTGCCTTTGCTGCGAGCAGATTTTGCCATCTGCGAAACATACCGCTATATCCCTGAAGAACCACTACTCTGCCCCATTTTCGCCTGCGGTGGCATTGACGACAAGGAGATTGACGATGAGAAAATCTCGGCCTGGCGAGAACAGACACAGAGCTCCTTCACGCGATGTATGTTTCCTGGTGATCATTTTTTCCTCCACAGCAGTCAGGCAGAGCTTTTGCAGGCGCTCTCCCACCAGTTCCTATTGCTTTTGAGGTATGCACCACAACGTTATAGCTAAGTACATAAGCTTTTGTCTTGTCACAGTGACGACTATTTTTCAGAGATAGCAAAGGATTAAATATGGTATTTCCTTTCTCTGATGATACTGTCAATGGGTTTGGCAATGGAGCCTACCTGTTTCCAGCCTCTTTTGTTCAGGAAAAGTGGAGAGGGCTGGACCAGTTCCAGCCAGGGTACCTTACTCACACCATTGCATCAACCTTATATCTGCGGGGAAGATTAAATATGGCTGCGTTGCGGCAGAGTAATGCCGCACTGGTCCTTCGTCATGAGACCTTGCGCACCCACTTTGTGGAGGCGCATGGGCAGCTACAGCAATGTGTCGTTCCCAACCTCAATGTTGCGCTGCCATTGATAGATTTGAGTGCGTTAAAAAAAGACGAGCGAACCGCGCTTATCCGGCAAATAGCGCAGGATGAGGCGTGGCTGCCCTTCGATCTGGCGCGTGGCCCGCTCATGCGCACAACCCTGTTGTGGTTGGATGATGAAGAATACCTGTTGTTGCTTACCCTCCACCGCAGCATTGCTGATGCTTGGTCGGTGAATATATGGTCTCATGAACTCGCTGTGCTCTACGCTGCCTTCGAGGCAGGAAAACCCTCTCCGTTGCCCGAACTTCCCATTCAATATGCAGATTACGCCGCCTGGCAGCGAGAATGGTTGCAAGAAGAACGGCTGGAGCAAGAACTGGCCTACTGGAGAAAACGCCTCTCCGGTGTGCCCACTGTTTTGAACTTGCCCGTCGATCATCCGCGTTCCAACGCTCAGACCTATCGGAGCGCATACTATCATTTCACCCTCCCCTCTCCATTGGTAATGGCGCTTGACGCTCTTGCCCAGAAGATGGCGGTGACGCGCTTTATGCTCCTGCTGGCGGTTTTTCAGCTCCTGCTTTCGCGTCTGACGGGGCAGGATGATATTCTTGTTGGTACTGCTAGCGCCGGACGGACACAGATAGAGCTAGAAGGACTCATTGGCTGCTTTGCTAATACGCTGCTGTTGCGCTGCAATGTGGCAACAAATGCCACGTTCGGTGAGTTGCTAAAACAGGTGCAAGAGATCGCGTTAGAAGCGTATGAGCATCAGGAGCTCCCGTTTGACCTGCTTGTAAATACATTATCGACTGAGCATTGCTCGCCTGTTGTCCAGGCATTTTTTGCTTTGCAAGATAGACTGCCGGATGTGTTTTCAACCGGAAACGCTCCCTTGCAGTTCGTACATACGGACATGGACACAAATACGATGCCGTTTGACCTGATGTTATCCTTCGCAGAGGAAACAGGAGAGGCGCCCGGCTTGAGCGGCACAATAACGTATCACCCGGATTTATTTGAACAGGCTACCATTGCTCATTGGGTGCATCAACTGCAAATACTGCTGGATTGCGTCACCATTGACCCTCAGCTTCCCCTCTCGGTCCTCCTATCATCTGGCGAGGCCGAGCTTCAGCGATTACTAGACAGTTGGCGGATATTAACGCAGGTTTGGGCCCAGGTGCTGAAAATCCCGTCGCCGGATATCTATACAAATTTCTTCGAGGCGGGAGGCGATTCCATTCTTAGCTTGCTCGTGGTCACGAAGGCGCGAGAAGCTGGACTTGTGCTTACCCCTAAACAGATTTTCCAGCATCCGACGATAGCTGAACTGGCAAAAGTGGCCGGTACGGCTCTATCGGGGGTGGCCGGGCAGCAGGCAGAAGAGGGGCTGGTACCACTGATCCCTATTCAACAGTGGTTTTTTGACCAGAATCTGCTCGATCCGCACCACTGGAATCAGGCCGTTCTGCTGTATATCACCGATCCACTGATTAGTCCACAGTTACTGGAGCAAGCCTGCCAATGCCTGATAACGCATCACAGCGCCCTCGCTCTACGCTTTAAGCGCGGCGTGCAGGGGTGGGAGCAGTATAGCATGCATGCGGAAACTTCTGCGACTGATATTGTTCGCTTTGTCGATCTGAGCAGCGTGCCGCTAGCCGAACAAGAAAGCACTTTTGTAGAGGAGGCGACGCGAGCGCAGGCGAGCCTTAATCTGATCGCCGGGCCTCTAATACGCTGCATCCATTTTGCAATGGGAGACGGCCCTGGCCGACTCCTGATGGTGATCCATCACCTGGTTGTAGATGGGGTCTCCTGGCGCATCCTTTTAGAAGATTTGCAAACGGTGTGCCAGCAGCTTTTACGGTATGAACCCGCGCAACTCCCTTACAGGACGACCTCTTTTAAAGCCTGGGCTGAACGCCTCCAGGCTTATGCCAGCTCTCAGGAGATGCACCAGCAGGTCATGTACTGGCTGGCAAATGATCGGCGCGATGTCCCCTTGTTGCCCGTGGATTTTGTTGTAGATCGCTCGGTGAATATCGAGGCTGTGGCTAGTAGCGTAACGGTGGAACTGAGCGTGGCTGAGACGAATGCGCTGCTACACGAAGCTGCGAAAGCGTATCATACACAGATTCAGGACCTATTGCTCACTGCGCTGGTGCTGGCATGTGTACCGTGGACAGGCAATCGCTGCTTATTGGTAGACGTGGAGGGGCATGGCAGAGAGACCATAGCCGCGGACGTAGATCTCTCGCGTACTGTCGGCTGGTTCACGACTATTTTTCCTATGTTGCTTGATCTACGGACCGTACCGAGTGATAGAGAGCCGGGGAACGCGATCAAAGCGATTAAGGAGCAAATACGGGGAATTCCACAAAATGGGATCGGGTATGGAGTGCTGCGTTACCTCAGCAACGATGCAGATCTCCAGGCAAGGTTGCAAAGCATGCCACAAGCAGAAATGAGTTTCAATTACCTGGGACAATTTGCTCCCCTCACTGAAGATCAGGTAGGTTCGCTCTTCCGTCTGGCAAATGAAAGCTGTGGACCGGCCTATAGTTTACGCGGTCGCCGTAGATATATGCTGGATGTGAGCGGGATAATAGTGCAGGGCCGCTTCCATGTGGAGTGGAGGTATTGTACTCAACTCCATCGACGGGAAACGGTTGAGATGCTGGCCCGGCGTTATATAGAGACGTTGCGGGCGCTCATTGAACATTGCAGAACATCTGCTGGCGGCGAATATACTCCTTCCGACTTTTCAGGTTCAAACCTTAATCAGGCAAAACTAGATAAAATTATGGCGAAAATTCGCACGAACAAACGGGCATAGCTGCTCAGCCAGGTCAAGAAGACAAGAGGAAGACGACGGATGGATATGACTAAAACAAATTATCCTCGCGAAAGCAGCCTGGCCGAGCTTTTTGAGCAGCAAGTACAACATCGCCCTGAAGCCATTGCCCTGGTTTGTGATGAGCGCCACCTGAGCTATGCTGAACTTAATCACCAGGCGAATAGGCTCGCTTATCACCTGCAGAGACGGGGGGTAGGACCGGAAATTGTCGTCGGGCTGTGTCTGCAACGTTCCATCGCGATGATCGTTGGCTTGCTGGCGATTCTCAAAGCCGGGGGGGCTTACCTGCCCCTGGACCCCTCCTCTCCAACTGACCGGCTCGCCTTCATGCTCGCTGATGTCGGGGCGCACCTGCTCTTGACCCAGGCGTCCATGCAGGAGCGCTTTGCTGATCTGTCAGTCGAGGTCATATGTTTGGAGCAGTGGTCATATGACATTGTCCGGGCTTCCGATGAAGAGAATCCTGCGAGCCTGGTCGGAGCTGAGCATCTGGCCTATGTCATCTATACCTCCGGCTCAACGGGCCAGCCCAAAGGCGTCGGCGTCACGCACCGCAACGTCATTCGGCTGGTCATCCATACCAATTATGCCCGGCTAGAGGCTGAGGAAGTCTTCTTGCAACTGGCCCCCCTCTCCTTTGATGCCTCTACCTTTGAGATCTGGGCCTGTCTGCTCAATGGCGCTCGCCTCGTGCTCTTCCCCCCTGTAGCTGTCAGCCTGCATGAACTGGCGCAGCAGCTTGAATGCTGTCAGATCACGACGTTGTGGCTCACTGCTGGCCTGTTCCATCAAATGGTGGAGCAGCACCTGCCCAGCCTGTTGCAATTGCGCCAATTGCTGGCAGGAGGCGAGGCGCTCTCGATCAGCCATGTGCGCCAGGTGCTGGCCCAGGAGCGCGGCCCCGTGCTCATTAATGGCTACGGACCCACCGAAGGCACCACCTTTAGCTGCTGCTATCCCATGCATGTTGGACATGACCGGTTGCAAGGCAGCAGCGTGCCTATTGGTTGGCCTATTGCCAATACGCAGGTGTATGTGCTGGATGCAACAGGAGAGCCGGTGCTGCCAGGAGCCGTTGGAGAACTCTACATTGGAGGAGACGGCCTGGCGCGCGGCTACCTGCATCGGCCCGAGCTGACCGCCGAGCGGTTCGTCCCTCACCCCTTCGCTGGCACTTTCTACGATCAATCGGAGAGCTACGGCGCATCCGAGGCGCCTGAGCCGGGAGCGCGGCTGTATCGGACGGGGGACCTGGTGCGCACTTTGCCCGATGGACGCATCGAGTTTGTGGGTCGGGCGGACCGGCAGATCAAGCTGCGCGGCTTTCGCATCGAACTGGGAGAGATCGAGGCGGTCCTTTGTCAACATCCGGCGGTCCAGCAGGCCCTGGTGCTGCTGCGAGAGGACCGGCCCGGCGACAAACGGCTGGTGGCTTATCTGCTGCCGATGGTAGGTGCGTCTGCCGGCGAGGCTGCCGTGCGTCAGCACTTGCAGCAGCGACTGCCGGACTATATGCAGCCATCTGCCCTCGTCTGGCTGGATGCCTTTCCCCTGACGCCCAACGGCAAGATCGATCAGCACGCGTTGCCTGTTCCCGAGCGAGAGGCGGCGCAGTCAGAAGGGGAGCAGGTGCCCCGCAGCCCGTTGCAAGAGCTACTGGTCACGATCTGGAGCCAGGTCCTGGGTCACGGGCAGGTGGGAGTCGCGCAGAACTTTTTCGAGCTGGGAGGGCATTCGTTGCTAGC
>DASRHT010000071.1:0-47747 GCA_035650355.1 Ktedonobacteraceae bacterium | reverse complement strand
TGCGCCATCAGCTCGGCTTCTCGGGCGATGCGCTCTTCGCGCTCCTCTTCTCCTCCCGCAGCGGGGTAGGAATCGCGCCGCACGTTGGCGCGACACCAGCGTGGCAGGAAGCCATCGATCTGCTCTGGTGTGAGTTCGGCGATGGTGAAATGCAGATAGTCGGCGAAGGCCACCACGTCATAGCCGGCCACGCGCGAGGTGATCAGGAAACGATTGAAGCTCGTCTTCGCGGTATCGCGATAGTCCAGAATGAAGCCCTCTATCGCCTGCTTTACCCGTTTGCGCGTCTCCAGATTGCTCACCTCGTCCAAGCCATCAAGCATTACCAGGCAACGCCCCTCTTGCAGGCTTTCTAAGAGGTAAGGATACAAACCAGCCAGGGGAACGCGCTCAGCCGCAATTTTCAAGTAATCCAGGAGGGGCAGGTCCTTAGCACTCGCCAGAGCTTTCTCAAGCTCGATGGCGTAATCTTTGAGCAGCAGCAGGACGGGGATCAGCGTCGAGCGGGTGGGGATGAGCCGTTCGCCCATTGTCGGATCGGGCCGATTCAGGCTGCACCGCGCCATGTGCAGCGTCAGGCGAGCCATCAGGGTGCTTTTGCCCATGCCAGGGTAGCCCTGGATCACCGCCGTAGGATGCTCTCTAGTGAGCTGCGACCAGAGTTCGCTCACGCTTACCTTCTCGCCCTTTCTGAGGATATCGAGCCACGACTTTTCCGTGCCGACAAACGCGCGCTCCATTTCTTCAGAGAACTGGCCGTGCTTCAGCAGGTCGCGATAGCGCCTGAACTCGTCGCTCGTGAGCGGGTAATCGTTAGGCAGGCGTGTGGGGAAGAATTCCGGCACGATAAAGACCTCGTCTAGCATCACATGGGGCGCGACCAGACCTGCTGGTACGCCCGTGAGCCTGAGCAGCTCGTTCTCGCGGATCATGCGCTGGAGGTAACGCTGCTCCAGATCTTTCTCCGATTTCGGCTGATATGGCTGCGCAGCGGTTAGAGGGTCAAAATCAATTGCGGAAGTGGGAACGGTTGCCGCGTTTAAAAGGTGGCTTCTCAGATAGACGATATAGGTCAGCAGGGCGAGGATAGCCAGCGCCAGCGCCACGATCAGCAGGTTCTGGAAAGCCCATTCGATAGGTTTTTGCAGGAATGTGCCCCAATTTTTGGACACAAAAGACGAGATGATACCCGTCACAACACTCATCACAACGCTAAAAACAATCGCGCCCCAGAAGAAGCTCAGGCCCTTCAAAAGCCTGCTATAGAATCGTGCCGCCCCATTTTTCGATTCCTGGGCCATCTTATTAGAAGATCTTGCCATATTCTACCCCTCAACGAGCAATCAACAGTATATTTGTCGTGCAACTGTAGTATAACGGTTGAGGGTAGAACAGGCAAGTAGGGGAATTTTCGTAGTCATATCAACCCGCCCCAGGGCAAGCGCGAGGCCCCCACCCAATCCCCACGCCGCCCCTTGCCCCTACCGCTTCGGTGGAACGGAACAGGTCTCGTTCGGATTTATTTTTGGGTGTGGTGCGATGTTGGGTCACGTTGGTAGGGGCAAGGAGATGGGCGGAAATGGGGTGGGGGCCTCGCGCTTGCCCTGCCGGCAGTGTGATGTTGAGTCACGTTGGTAGGGGCAAGGGGATGGGCGGAAATGGGGTGGGGGCCTCGCGCTTGCCCTGACGATAGGGATGTTTGCTTAATCAGCGCAATTGTCGCCCATCATCTGTTATGATAAACTTCGCAGTAGCTTCTCTCTTTTGATGAAAAATGCATAGTACTGAAAAAAAGGTTAATATTCATGCGAGAATTTATTGCTGATGATTATCCTGCAATTGTCGATGTCTATAATGCTTCGTGGGATGGCTATCCGACAACACTGGAGCAGTTGCAGGCCCAGGATCAAGCGGCACGGCAGCATCCCGCGTCCAGCTTTCAACGCTATGTCGTCGAGCAGCAGGGCAAAATTATCGCCTTTGGACAGTATGATCAGCCTCCCCGCTTTTATGAGCCGGGCAGATTTCGCGCCAGCGTTGTTGTTCATCCCCGCTACCAGCGGCAAGGGATCGGCACACACCTGTATGAACGTCTCATCAGCGATCTCAAGGGGCAGGGGCTGGACACGTTCACCCTGTGGACGAGGATCAGGGAAGATATGCCTGAAGGTGTGCGGTTTGCGCGGAAACATGATTTTTATGAAGAGCTGTACGTCTGGGAGTTTCGCCTGCCGGTCGCGGATTTCGACTTTACACCTTATGCTGATCTAGATCAAACTCTACGCGCGCAGGGCATTGAGATCAAAACGCTTCAGAAGCTGGAGAGCGATCCTGAACGCTACCAGAAACTCTACGATCTCACCAACGAGGCGCGTCAAGACCTTCCGCCGACCGAGCATTGGACGCAGCCCGGCTATGATACGTTCAAACGGGAAACGCTGACCCGTAAACCGGAGAGCTATTTTGTTGCTGTCCATGAGAACAACTATATAGGTTTAAGCTATTTGACAGCGCGTCAGGAGGAGAAATATTGTAGCACCGGCCTGACCGGCGTCAGGAGGGCGTATCGCCGTCGAGGAATCGCCCTCGCGCTCAAACTGTGTGGGATCGCCTATGCCAGGCAACATGGCTATACAAGCGTAAGAACCACCCTCGATTCATCCAATCAGGCGAGCCGGGCGATGAATGAACGTCTCGGTTTTATAAAACAGCCAGCGTGGATCGTCTTTACCAGAGAATTTCACCCACACGGGGATAGGTAGGGGCAGGGCTGGCCCCTACCCTGCAACGGAACGGATCAGGGGCAACTGCCCGGGGGAATTGTAGGGGCAGGGCTGGCCCCTGCCCTGCAACCAGACGCATTTACAACCGTACCAGGGCAACCGCGAGGGATTGCCCCTACCGGCGTTGTCTAACGTTTCACGCCCCGGGCAGGGCAACCGGTAGCTCCCCGATTCATCGTGGGAGTGGCCCCTACAACTTCACCAGGTAATGGCGGTAGCCGTCCCCTTCCATCGTGTCGAGCAGGGTGAAATGCGCGTCAGAGAGCCAGGCGCGTACCTGCTCGTCGGTGGGGTAGAAGTGGTAGCCGCCGTGATGGGCGTATTCGCCATAGATCAGAGGTAATTTCAGGCGCTTGCCAGCTTCGTAAGCAATGTCCAGCGCCTCCTCCGATTCTATCTCGACCGTCAAATAGAGATGCCCGCCCTCGTGCAGTGCGCGGGCGAAGTTAGAGAGCACAAGCGGCCAGTCTTCTGGAAAGACCATCTCCATTGCGTCCATGCAGATCACGGCGTCAAAGGCGTCAACGAAGGTTAGCTCTTGCAGGCCAATATGCTCTACCGGCACCTCAGGAAATTTGTTCCGCGCCTGATACAGCATCTGTTGCGATTGATCGGTTCCGAGGATGGAGATCCCATGTTCCAGCAGGATCGACCAGTATTTGCCTGTTCCGCAAGCCGCGTCAAGAATTATCCCTCCCGACGGGCAAAGCTCTAGCAGGCGTTCGATCATCATAAAGTGCGAAGGGTTCACATAGCCGCCCCATTGCTCATCGTATTGCCGGGCGTAGATGGTATCCATCTGCACTTCGTTCCACAGCCGCCGCTCCTGTTTCCATTGTGTGCGCTCCATGAAGATACCTCCTTACAGCTTCCTTCTTACATTTTACATCCCCACCTGACATCCTCAGATATGGCGTCTATTCTGTTCCTCAAGCGGGCGATAGGGCTTGACCTGCTTGAGGATGGTGAAATATAGCAGGGATCGTCTAGCGAGGGTTCGCGGCTCGCAGATGGAGGGTTGCACCGCCGATGAGGCAGGAGGCGTCGCTGGTGGCGCTGACCATGTGAAAGCCCTCGCGAATACGATTGGCCGCCGCTTCTCCGCTGCTACAGAACATGCCCAGGGCGACATGATGGCGCTGTGCTGCCTGCTTGATCTTGTCGAGCGCGGCGACAAATTCGGGCTCGGCTCCTTCCGCGCTTGGCGGCAAGCCCAGTTGCATATGCAGATCGTTGGGACCAACAAAGGCGACATCGACCCCCGGCACCGAGAGGATCTCATCGAGATTTTCCAGCGCCTGGGCGCTTTCTATTTGCACGCCGACGAGGATCTGGTCATTGGCTTGCTGAGCGTAACTCCTGCTGTCGCTGAGACCAAAGCCGTATGGGCCAAAGACGCCGCCGATGCTGCGCATGCCCAGGGGCGGATATTTGGCCCAGCTCACGGCCTGTTCGGCGTCGGCGCGCGTGTTGATCATCGGGACGATAATGCCCCACGCGCCTGCATCGAGCGACCACTTGATCCAGTTGACGCTATTCTCCGGTAGCCGCACCAGAGGCGCGCTCGTCCTGGCGTCGGCGATAGCCCCGATCATATCGGACATCAAGCTCGGGTTCTGGGCTGCATGTTCGGCGTCCACCGTCAGCCAGTCGAAGCCCAGACGCGCCATAATGCGTGCGATAGCGACGCTGGGGATGTTCAGCCACGCGCCAATCGCCGGCTCGCCTCTTTTCAGCTTTGCCTTCACCTCGTTCGTTCTCATCATTGCCCTCTCTTTCCTGATTACGATTACTACCTCAATCATATCATACCGTTGTGGTCTGGGATGAGCGAACAGTTTATAGCCCCAGCAAGCAGAGGTTCTCAAAAGCCGTTGTGCGCTCTAACTGCTCACGCCTTCCTCTCCCGAACGGGGCGCGAATCCCGTCAGCAGGAGTGAGAGGAGAGGAACACGGAAAAGCCCTGGCTTGCGAGCAGGGCTGTTGCAACGTTGGGCATACCGTCTGCCAAGCGGGGGTCAAGGGGGCGGCAGCCTCCTTGCGGGGGGTGGGGGACGTCGCGATCTCGCGAATTGTCCCCACTTGTTCCTCTTCTCCCTGCCGCCGAAGGCGGCAAAAAAGACTTTGCAACAGCCCTGGGCTTGCGAGCCGTTCACTTGCAGTTTCCAATTAGAGGCAATATCATAGAGACATGCTGATGGAGAGCAACGGGCAATGCCCGCAGTAAAGGAAGGACGATCCTGATGGCATCCTCTACGAACCCTGATCTACACGCTATTTTTGCCTACATTGACGACCACTCCGAGCTATTTTTGTCGCGCCTGCTCGACTACCTGCGCCGCCCGAGTATTAGCGCCTACGGAGAGGGCATCGGCGAGGTGGCTGCATATATGGCCGGCGTGATGAGCCAGATGGGGCTGGCTGTACAAATTCTACCGACAGAAGGGTGGCCGATGGTCTTTGGGGAATATCGCGTCGGACCCGATGCGCCGACTGTGCTACTCTACGGCCACTACGATGTGCAGCCGCCCGATCCGCTGGAAGAGTGGCACTCTCCTCCCTTTGAACCCGCTATGCGAGCTGGTCGCATCTATGCGCGTGGAGTCGCGGACAATAAGGGTCAGCATTTTGCGCAGTTGATGGCGTTAGAAAGCCTGCTCGCTTGCAATGGTACGTTACCTTGCAATGTCAAAGTGCTGCTTGAGGGGGAAGAGGAGGTGGGTAGCCCGCATATGCCCGCGTTTATGCGCGCCCATCGCGATAAGCTCCTGGCTGACCTGATGATCGTTAGTGACGGGCCGGTGCATGAGAATGGCCAGTCAATGATCAGCTTTGGCGTGCGCGGCGTGCTTGATTTAGAGCTGCGCGCCAGGGGAGCCAACCGCGATCTCCATTCGGGCCATTGGGGCGGGATCGTTCCCAACCCGCTCTGGACCCTCGTCCACCTGCTCGCGACGATGAAAAACGAACGGGGCGAGATTACGATTGATGGCTTCTATGACAATGTGCAGCCACTAACCGCGATGGAACGCGAGGCGCTGGCAGCCTTGCCCATCGATGTGGACGAGGTCAAACAGTCGCTGGACCTGCGCCGTCTTGATGAGCCGCAGGAACGGGGCTTTTTTGAACGCCAGGCAGCCTGGCCTACGCTGACGATCAATGGCATTCACGGCGGCTATGGCGGTCCTGGCTCTAAAACGGTGCTGCCGCACGAGGCCATTGCGAAGTGTGATATCCGCCTGGTCGAAGCCCAGACGGCCCAGGAGATCCTGGCAAAGGTCAAAGCGCACGTCCAGCGTCACGCCCCCAATGTCACCGTCAGCAGCCACGGAGGCATGGACCCATCGAAGACCCCGCTCGATAGCCCCTATACTGAGCCGCTACTCCAGGCGATTACCGCCGCTCAGGGAGCTGCTCCGCTGCTTGTACCGGCCAAAGGGGCCAGCCTGCCCAATTACGTCTTCACCAAAATCCTGGGCATTCCCGTCTTCTGCGTCCCCTACGCCAATGCGGACGAGGCGAACCACGCTCCTAACGAGAATATGGAGGTTGCGCGTTTCTTTATGGGCATCAAAACCGGCGCCGCCATGCTTTCTTACCTGGGCGCCATGTCAAAGGAATTTTAATTTGTCGCCTGTAGCAGGGCGGTAGGGGCAATCCCTTGCGGTTGCCCTCTAATTTATCGCCTGTAGCAGGGCGGTAGGGGCAATCCCTTACGGTTGCCCTCTAATTTATCGCCTGTAGCAGGGCTGTAGGGGCAATCCCTTGCGGTTGCCCTGAGGAGGATATCGCCAGATGACAACATTAAGCAGCATAGAGCAGGCAATCGTACAAGCGGTTTCGCGCGAGCGACTGATGGCAGATACGCAGGCCATAGCCCGCTGGGTACGCCTCTCGGGAACAGAAGATGAGCGTAAAGCGTTTGGCTATATCGCCGATACGCTGCGTCAGTGCGGCGTTGAACCTACCCTCTATACCGGCTACGGCCTCATCAGCTTACCCATCAGCGCGCAGTTGAGGGCAGGGCAAAAAGAGCTGCGAGCCATCACGCACGCTATGGCTGTGAGTACGCCCGAAAAGGGCTTGCAGCTCAACGCGGTCTATGTGGGCAGTGGCGGCGCGGAGAGCTATGCATCACGCGATGTACAGGGCAAAGCGGTGGTCATTGATGGCATTGCTATGCCTGCGAAAGTGCTTACCGCCCAGCGAGCGGGCGCCGCAGCCTGTATTTTTGTCAATCAGGACGAGCTTGTCCATGAGATGATCGTGTCAAGCATCTGGGGTTCGCCAACGCCCGAGAACCGGCACCAGCTCCCACGTATTCCCGTTGTCTCGCTCGGTAAAGAGGATGGCGATACGCTGCGGGATATGTTTGGAGCAGGGCAACCGCAAGGAATTGCTCCTATGGAACCGTGGATCGAGGCAGGGCTGCCGCCAGGGATTGCCTCCACGGAGCAGGAGATCGTAGTGCATTTGCGCACCCAGGTTTCCACACGCTGGACGCAGATTCCCACATTGATTGCTCAGGTGGATGGTCAGGCGGGCGGCAAGGACGAGCAGGGGAAATTCGTTTTGTTCTCGGGGCATGTCGATTCCTGGCATTATGGCGCGATGGATAACGGCAGCGCCAACGCGACGATGCTGGAGACATTGCGCGCGGTGCTGCCTTATCGTCACACCTTCCGGCGCGGTCTTCGCCTGGCCTTCTGGTCGGGACATTCGCATGGTCGTTACGCCGGTTCCACCTGGTACGCCGATAACTTCTGGGAAGATCTGGAGGCAAACTGCGTCGCGCACATTAACGTTGACTCGGTTGGCGGCCAGAATGCCAACGTGCTCAGTGAAGCGCCAACGATGGCGGAGATGCAGCCATGCGCGGCCCAGGTGATACAGGCGCTTACGGGCATCGAGTACAACGGCACGCGCTTCAGCCGGGCGGGCGATCAATCCTTTCAAGGTCACGGCATCCCATCGCTGTTCATGTCCCTCTCAGAGCAGCCACCCAGGGCAGGAGATTCGGCGGCGGAACTATTCGGCGGCTCGCCTGCCAAAAGCGGCGGCCTGGGCTGGTGGTGGCATACCACCGAAGATACCGCCGACAAGATCGATCCGGCTCTGCTCGTGCGCGATACGCAAATCTACGCCGCCATCATCTATCATTACCTTTCGACGGCAATACTTCCCTTAAACATCAAATTGTCGGCTGATGACCTGCTTCAACACCTGCGCGCATGGCAGCAGAAGGCGGGAGAGCGGTTTGATCTTTCTATGGTGGTCAAACGAGCAGAGGAGGTGCAGCAGCTCGCAACGCAGCTTCAGGCGCAGCTTGATAATGGCGCTGATAAGCTGCCGCCGGCAACGATCTCGCAGCTTAACGCGGCCATTCAGGCGGCAGAAAAGCCGCTTGTGCGCCTGAACTATACCAGTTCCGACCCCTACGCCTACGATCCCGCGCTCGGTCAGCCGCCGGTGCCATTGCTCGCTCCCATTGACGCGCTGGTAGCAGCCAGTCCTGAAAGCGACACAGCTTACGAACTGCTGATCCTGCTTGTGCGGCGGCGGAATAGAGCCATGCACGAACTGACGCAGGCGCGATGCAGGATTGAGGAGGGGCTGGCAATCATGACACAAAAGCATGCGACATGACATAGCATGTCGCACTGGCAATGCGGGCGAATTTCAGCCCTGTTCCCTAATATCGCTTTGTTAGAGCGTACGGTGCTACCCGATCATGCTGATTTCAGGCGCGGCATCATCAAATGTCTCCTCGCCTGCTTCGGGTTTGTAGGTCAGTTCGTCGGCGCGGCCTCGCGGGAGCCAGTACATGCTTACCATCGCGATGACGCCCAGGATTACCAGCAGCAGGTAGACCCAGAAGAGGCTTTGAGATAGTGCGATCTGCAACTGCTGTAAAAACGCGGCTGGCAACTCGGCACGCAAATCAGGGGAGAGCAGAACGTTGGCGGGCGCTATGCCTTTGGGCAACTGTTGCGCGGCAGCAGGAAATTGCCCGAAGATCGGCGAGAAGCGCGCGGCCATTTGCGCGTTGAGGATCGTCCCCATGACCGCGACTCCGACGGTGCCCCCTATTGTGCGGAAGAATTGCGTCGAGGCCGTCGCCACTCCGCGCAGACGCCAGGGGACCGCGTTCTGCACCGAGAGCATATACGATGTGCTGGAGAATCCCATTCCTGCTCCCATCAAGACCATAGCGGTAATGATGAAGGGCATGCCGGTCTGGATGTTAAAAAGCATGACCATGCTCACGCCTATCGCCGTCAGCAACGTCCCCAGGCCAGCGGTGAAACGATAGCCCAGGCGCAGCACGACGCGCCCGCTGATGGTGGATGCGATGGGCCACGCCAGGAGGAACGGGCCAAGCACCAGGCCCGCGCTGGTGGCGGTTCCTCCTTTGACCCCTTGCACAAAGAGCGGCACATATGACGTAATGCCAAACATGATGATACCCAGGATCACGCCGCCAAAGCTGGAAATGGCGATGATGCGGTTATTGAAGAGGGTTAATGGCAGAATAGGCTCGCTAGCTAGCTGCTCCTGACGCAGGAAGAGCGCCAGCAGGACGGCGGCGATGACAAACAGGCCGATGCTCTGCGGCGAATTCCAGGCCCAGCTCGTTCCCCCTTGTAGCACGGCAAAGAGCAGCGCGAGAATGCTACCTGTCAATGTCAACGTGCCCATATAGTCCAGTTGATGCTTCTTGCGCTCAATATTTTCTTTGAGGGAGATAGCGAGCAAAATGGCCGAGAGCAGGCCGAAGGGAATGTTGATGTAGAATACCCAGCGCCAGGTGAAGTGATCGACGATCAAGCCGCCCAGCGCAGGACCGACGATGCTCGATAAGCCCCATACGCCGCTGAAAAACCCCTGGAGGCGTGCGCGCTCTTCCAGAGGAAAAATATCGCCAATGATCGTCAGCACTATCGGCAAGACGGCGCCCGCTCCCAACCCCTGGATCGCGCGAAAGACGATCAACTGCTCCATCGTCTGCGCTGTGCCACAGGCCATAGAGCCGAGCAGGAAGAGGCTAGAGCCGAAAAGAAAGAGCGGCTTGCGCCCGTAGAGATCGGCCAGCTTCCCATAAATAGGCACGGTCGTTGTCGAGGTGAGCAGGTAGACCGAGAACACCCACGAATAGAGGGCGATCCCTCCCAGCTTCCCTACGATACTTGGCATCGCAGTTCCTACAATCGTCGTATCCAGCGATGCCAGCGACATACCAAGCATCAATGCCACAATAATGGTGATCTTTGTTTTCCTGCTCATAAAGGGCTTTCTCCGTTCCAGGGATAGATAAAAATAGTGTTTCTTGCTGCAAACAGGCAAAAAAAGGGACGATGAGCGTTTTTCGGAAGAGCATCTTGCCGAGGGGGTAATAGCAAGTAGTCAGCGCGAAATACGTTTTGGATCTCTTTCATCGTCCAATCTTTTCACGTTTTTAGAGGGGAAAATGTAACTTCTCCTCTATATCTCAGGGTACAGCTATTTCAGTTTCTCTATAGCAATGAGGAATCGGAGGCAAACTCCGCCACTCGCTATATTACCCGCTCATCATGCCGTAATATTCACAACGCCTGGCAGAGATAATTTATTCCCTGCCTGCTGTTTTCGGCAAAAGAAAAGGAGAGGGCTCTTGCAGGCGACGGTCGCAAGAGCCCTGGAGGACGGTGATGGTAGTTTCTGCTTATGCGCTGGCGATGAGCAGCCCTTCGGTGTCGATGAGCAAGATATAGCCGGTTGCCATGATGGAAGAGATGTCGATGCCGAAGGCGCGCAATTTGAGCCGCGCGCGCGATAAGGCGCCGCGCACCGGACGCATCTCCTGGTCCCACACCCCCAGCTCCTGCGCCTTCTGCAAGTGCTGGCGGCAACTGGCTATCGTCAATTCGCTGACGTCGTGATTATAGAAGCTGGCGTACATGGTCTCGTACGGGCAATAGTACGGGAACATCTCGAAGAGCGGCATGAGCACGCTCAGCTCGGTGCTGGTGAACTGCTCCTGCATCAACAGCCGCGGATGATTGTCATCGGAGATGAGATACGAGAGAGTGCCGAACGTTGTGTTTAACGCCAGCGTATGGCCCAGCGGGAGCGCGTCCTGCAAAGAGAAATGCAAGATTTTGTTGCGCTCTTCCAGTTGCGCCTTGATGGTTGGCTTCCCTTTAACATAGACCTTTTGCATAATGGCACTCCTTCTGCTTGTCAATGGCGGGGGACGACGAGCCCATAAGCCTGAGGTAGAAACCTTCGCGACGATCCTTTCGCTGGTACTGCGGTCCGTGCCTGGCGCATGTTACCCGAACAAGCATAATCACAAAGGCTCCTTCCACTCTACCTGCTTCCTACAGTCTCGCCGTCCTCCACCATCGTCCCGCCTGGTTGTCAACTCCGCCCCACCGCGTTCCCCTGCCCCTACCACACCCATCCCACAATATATGTCTGATACGGGAAAATTCCCGTAGCATGTGATAATGTCAATAAGTAGCCAAAGCCGATGCCGCCCAGGATGCCCAGGATGAGCAGGGCAATGAGGATCAGCAGCGCCCGATCTTTTGAGCGCGCCGCCCGCAGCACGGCCTGTTGCTGTTGCGCATCCAGTGGTTGCGTAATCAATGAACGTCGCCGCCTGGTTGATGGACCGACCTGATGAGTTTTCAACTTGTCTACAGACGCGAGGGAGCTCAGATGCAACGGCTCGGTATCGCGTTCCGAAAGCTTGTAAGCCAGAGTCTCTATCGAGGGGTAGACCGTTAAGCCCTGTCTCCGAGCCCATACCTTGAGACGGTCATTCCCCTGGATTACAAGCGTTATCGAAGTGCCAAGATGGTGCTTGAGCCGCTTCAATTCGCCAAAATCGCCTGGGCGTTGAAAGGCGCTGGTGGCGTTCTCCGGCAACACGATGACCACGGGCTTGTTCTGCGTACTAACGTGGCGCACCACCGATGATCGCTCATCGGTTGGCTCAACCAGGATAGTACTTATGTCACTCATTTCCTCGTGTTTCATCTGATGCTGCCCCTCGTACCGTATATACTTGTATGAAACGCTCTTAAAGGCTGGTTTTAGAGGACCCTCCCGCGTACGACGTTCCTGGTCCAATTATGCCAAATTTTGGTATACAGCCATAAGAACTTATGTTATCATTTTCCTATACAAATTTATCATTTTCAGGTCTGGGAAGGATGATGCGCGTGATGCAAGCTCCAGAGACACCCCCCCAGCCGCGTTTACGCCTGACGGAGGCTCGCACTCAACGCGGCTTGTCTCAGCAAGATGTGGCTGAACGTATCGGCACAACCCATGTCAATGTGAGTCGCTGGGAGCGCGGCGTGACGAAACCAAGCCCCTACTTCCGGCGCAAGCTCTCCGCCCTCTTCGGCAAGACGGAGCAGGAACTCGATCTGCTGCCAGGGCAAGCGCAAGGCATGGCCCCTACAGGTGCGACGGGATCGGGGACCGCCGCAGGGCAAGCGCAAGGCATGGCCCCTACAGGTGCGTCAACCACGCCGGCGAGCGAGGCCCTGTACGATCCCGCCATTCCGCTCCTTCCGGCGATCCCGCTGATTGGCCGCGATGAAGACCTGGCGCGTCTCAAGCAACGGCTGCGAGCAGGAGGCAGCATCGCGCTAACGGCTCTCAACGGCCTGCCAGGCGTGGGCAAGACCGCCCTCTCGATAGCTCTCGCGCACGACCCCGAGATACGCGCACACTTTCGCGATGGCGTGCTGTGGGCGGCGCTGGGACCCAATCCGAATATGCCTGGCCTGCTGAGCCGCTGGGGGACGCTGCTGGGCGTGTCAGCCAACCAGATGGCGACGTTGAACAATTACGAAGCCTGGGCCAGGGCGTTACGCAGCGCCATCGGCTCGCGCACCATGCTGCTGGTGATCGATGACGCGTGGGAGCTTGAAGAGGCGCTGACCTTCAAGGTGGGCGGACCCAACTGCGCCCATCTGGTGACGACGCGCTTCCCCTACATCGCCTCGCACATCTCTATCGAGGGAGCCACGCTGATCCACGAGCTGAACGAGGATGAGAGCATGAACCTGCTGCGCCTGCTCGCTCCCCAGGTGGTAGAGCGCGAGACGGAGAAGGCTCACGATCTCGTCCATGCCGTCGGCGGCCTGCCACTGGCGCTCACCCTGATGGGCAACTACCTGCGCAAGCAAGCGTACAGCGGGCAATCGCGCCGCATCGTCGCCGCCCTGCAACGCCTGAGCAACGTCGAAGAGCGGCTGAACATCAGCGAGCCGCACGCGCCCGTGGAGACGCATCCCAGCCTGCCCATCGAGACGCCGCTCTCCCTGCAATCGGTCATCGCCGTAACCGACCAGCAGTTGAGCGAGGAGGCCAGTTCTGCCCTTTACGCACTCTCGGTCTTCCCCCCCAAGCCCAACAGCTTCTCCGAGGAGGCCGCGCTGGTCGTTGCCGCCTGTACGGTCGATACCCTCGACGTGCTGAGCGACGCGGGCCTGCTCGAAAGCAACTCGTCCGGTCGCTACACCCTGCACCAGACCATCGCCGACTACGCCCATCTGCACCTCACCGATCACGCCCCGCACGCGCGCCTCATCGCCTATGTCACCGATTATGTCGAGCAGCACAAAAAAGATTACGAGCTGCTCGAACTCGAAAGCAACACCATCCTGGCCGCGCTGACGATGGCCCACGAGCAGGACCGGCAGGCGGAGTTAGTGCGGGCTGTCTGCGCCTTCGCCCCCTTCATGCTCGTCCGCGCCCTCTACTCCCTGGCCGAACTGCACCTCAAACGCGCCCACGCAGCCGCCCTCGCCCTCAACGACAACGACGGGCTGACGAGCGTGCTGCTGTACCTGGGCAAAGTCGCGCAGCAGCAGGGCAACTTCGTCCATGCTGAGGCGCAATTCCAGGAAGGGCTAAGCCTTGCCCGCAAGACTGGCAACCAGGAGCTGATCTGTGCCCTGCTCAACGACCTGGGCAACGTAAGCTGGCGTCGCGGCGAATCCGCCCAGGCCGAAGCCTACCTGCAAGAGGGCCTGACCATCGCCCGCCAGATCGGCAACCCCGAACGCATCTGCGGGTTGCTTAGAGTTCTCGGTTCTGTTCTAGGAAGCCGTGGGGATTATGCCCAATCTGAAGTGTATTTACAGGAAGGTTTATCTCTAGCACGGCAAATAGGTGATCGTGAGCAAATCTGTGTTCTGTTTATGAATTTAGGTACAACGGCAGGCGCTCAAGGAAACCATTCCTTAGCCGAAACATATTTTCTGGAAGGGCTAGAATTAGTACGGCAGATAGGACATCGAGAACAAACATGTGTACTCCTTCTTAATCTAGGAGGGGTTGCAGACGCGCAGGGGGATTATTCTAAGGCCGAAAAATACTTTCAGGAAGCATTGGTTCTGGCACGGCAGATAGGGCAGCCTCAGTGGATCAGTGCTATTCTTATCAGTCTGGGCTTAACAATGCGGAAACAGGCCAACTACGCTCAGGCAGAATCATATTTCCAGGAAGGCTTGTCCTTAGCTCGGCAGATAGGTAGCCCCCATATTATTGCCAATGCCCTCTATGAATACGGTATTCTACATCTTGACCAGAATCATCCAGAAGATGCTGAATCAGTCTTCCAGGAGATGCTAACTATCGTTCCAGAGGGAGGGCAGGACTTGATTGCATTGGCACAATATGGGTTGGCACGCGTTGCGGAAGGACAGGGCAACTATGAGGAAGCGCGGAAATTAGGGGAAGCGAGCGTGCTGACTTTGGAAAAAATAGGGCATCGTGATGCTAAAGAGGTAAGGGACTGGCTGGAGGCAGTAGAAAGCAAGGGTTGAGTTCTCCAACGAGGGCAAGCGCGAGGCCCCCACCCAATCCCCACGCCCCTCCTTGCCCCTACCGTTGTTCTCCCAACATCACGTAACCCCAAGAATCGAATGGGATCTGTGGCGTTGGATGGAGGCGGTAGGGGCAAGGGGCAGGGCTGGTGGGGATGCGGGGGCCTCGCGCTTGCCCTGAGGAGGGTCGGGGGATGATCGGGCAATCAATAGGACGTGATCACCCAGGTCGGTACGGGAGGCGGTAGGGGCAATGCCTCGCGCTTGCCCTGCTGGAAGGCGATAAATCGCCTGCGGACGCCGTAAATCTGGTCCCTACGGCATTGCGGCGATTGAGCGCGTCTTCTATCGGGGCAGAGGCATTCGGGGAGTAGTAGTGATCTGATATTGCTACTCCCCAACGCCTTCAATCTGCATACTAATAGTACCAGTATATTCCAGGTACCGGAGACTGGTGCGGCGCAGATGGTTGGGATGTGGCGCCGGCGGCGTGGGTGGTGATGATGGGTGACAGGACCATGATGGTCGCGATCAGCAGCAGAGCGAGGATCGGCAGAAGCCAGCGAATAGCACGTTTAGACATGATTTCCCTTTCCTTTCAATTCGAGAGACAAAGCTCCCCCCAGAGCAGAGGCCGCCACACGGCAACCTCCTCCCTTATCACAAAATAATTCCTTGTTGTGACGGCGCTGTAGGGGCCACTCCCACGATGAATCGGGGAGCTACTGGTTGCCCGCCTGGTAGGCCGTCTTAGGGTCGCAGGGCAAGCGCAAGGCCCCCTCCCATCCACACCGCCTCCCCTTGCCCCTACGGTTTCGATTGGGACATCATGATGTCTTATACGTCTTCGTATTGGTACCAAGAATGCAAGGTATAAGATTTTTTCCACATCGTCATGTTTCCAGGACCCTCTGACAAAAAAGTACTATCGAGGTCCTTTTTGGGGGGGAAAAGTTGACGAAAAAAAGTGGCAATATCGCGAAAAAGGGATGGTGAGAAGAACCCCCCGAATCGCTGTCACAATTGCCGCATGTGGGCTGGAACGGCCTGTGGAGCGGCTTGATGGATGCGGCAAGCCTAAAAGAAAGGTGTCACAATGGTCACAATGGTCACAATGTCACAACCAGCCCTATGGCGACGACACTGATGGCGTCCGCTTGAGCGCCGTGATGGTGGACCGATCAATAAATTGCACGGGATAAATTTCGTCGCCACAGCAGCCACCACCACCACACACACACAATGTATTCGTTTTTGCTGTTGAAGGAGAGCCATACCCTTACTATATATTATATATATATATATATAATATAATATATAGTAAGGGAGGGATCACAGACATTGGTTGCAGAGCAAGGGGAGGCATAGCCTTTATCATCTCAATCGACCCGCATGGGGATGTATCCGTCACAGGGGGAAAGACGCTTGCCCTGCACTGCGGTCCCATACATGATGCATGGCCCTGCTCTATTGTGACATTGTGACCCCATTGTGACACCTTTTTTTTAGGCATGCCGCATCCATCAAGCCGCTCCACAGGCCGATTCACGCCACTTTGTGACATTGTGACAGCGTTTGGGGGGTAGGTGGCGATACGAAACATGGCATGGCGTGGCAAAGATAAACAGGGTTTCTCAAACGTCGCTGCACGCTTTGACTGCTCGCGCCTAAGGCGTTCACAGGAAGAGGAAGGTGCTGGCGGTGGGCTGCGCCCACCGCCAGCACCTTCCTCTAGAACGGCTCGCTTGCGAGCCGTTCTGTCTGAAAAGACCACTTTTGAGAAACCCTGAAAGATAAAGCCGAACGGTTCCCTTATCCAGCTTTATGGAGTAAGATAGAACAGGATGGATAGAGGGGGACGGCAAGGGGAATTGTACGCGACTATGATCAGGAGGCAGCATGACGCGCAAAGGTTGGTTGCTCTTTATTTTGATGTCGGTACTCTGGGGCATCCCGTATCTATTTATCAGAATTGCCGTGCGGGAGCTTGATCCGGTGGTAGTGGTATTTGTCCGCCTGGCGCTCGCGGCGGCAATCCTCTTGCCGGTGGCGGCGCAACGCAAGGTGCTGGGGGAGATGCGCAAGTACTGGCTGCTGCTGGCCGGACTCTCGCTGATCCAGCTTGTGACGCCGTTTCTCCTGATCAGCTATGGCGAGCTGCATATCACATCATCGCTCACCAGCCTGCTCATCGCTGCGGAGCCGCTGCTGGTGGCCCTCTTCGCGCTGCGGCTCGATCCAGGCGAGCGGGTCAATGGATTGCGTTTCGTCGGGTTGCTGATTGGTATGTTGGGCGTGATAATACTGCTGGGCTTTGATACCGGAGGAGATAGCCAGCGATTGCTGGGAGCGGCTTTTGTGCTGCTGGCGACGATGTGCTATGCCTTTAGTGCCCTGCTGATCAAGCGACCACCCATCGCCGCGCTATCGAGCCTGAGCGTCTCGACCACCCAGTGTGTGTCGGCGACGATTGTGCTGCTGCCCCTGGCGGTGACGCGACTCCCCAGCCACATGCCATCGCTAGAGGTGATCGTGAGCCTGATCTTGCTCGGCACCATCTGTACCGCCCTGGCCTATCTGGCCTTCTTCATGTTGCTGGGCGAGGTGGGAGCCAGTCGCGGCACCGTCTTCACCTATGTCAATCCGGCGGTCTCGGTGCTGCTCGGCGTGCTGCTGCTCAACGAGCCATTCGGGTTCGCCACCGTCGCGGGCTTCCTGCTCATCATCCTCGGCTCCTGGCTCTCGACCGGCGGCGCGCTCCCATCGCGCAAGCGGCTCAGGACGCGCTTCCAGCAGCGTCTAAGCCGTGGCGCGGAAACGTCGAGATAGCAGAGGGCGGAATTCCATCGATGATTTGATGAAAAATCACAGCTAACGTTTTTTTATTTAATAGAATGAAAAGCTATATAAAATATTCTTTATGATATCAAGGGAATTTGCATGCTCCCGTCCGAGCAGGGCAACCGCGCGGGATTGCCCCTAGCCATACGTCCTGCCGTACCCCACGCCCGTCCCGACCCGATTGATCCCTGTAGTTCCCCATCATTGTGGCACCGCAGCAGGGCAACCGCAAGGGATTGCCCCTAGCCATACGTCCTGCCACCCGCAGGGCAACCGCAAGGCCCCACCCACCATCCATCCCCTTGCCCTACCGGTTCTGTTCAGCATCGCGGGGACCGGTTCATGCTTTACGTGTGCGGTGCCCACGACGATGAACGAATGGGTAGGGGCAATCCCTCGCGGTTGCCCTGCCCGCCTGCTTTACAGGTCGCTAATCACCAGGGCTTGCTGGTGCTGGTGCAGGAAATCGGGGTTCCAGTCGGGCAGGAGCGACTCCCAGGACTCGCCGCCATCGGCAGAACGGAACAGCCCTTTGTTGCTGAGCGCGTAGAAAACGCCTGGCTCGGCCTTATGGCTCGCCAGCACCGGCACAACCGTGCCTGCGGATTCGGGAAGGCCCGCTGACACAGGCTGCCACGTCGTACCACGCGTTTTACGATAAATCACGGACTCCGCTCGCCTACCATCCTGTCGGCCCATCCGAGGAGGCGCCTGGCCTGTCTGATTGGCAGCACTGGCTGTGACCCAGCGCGGCGCCTGACCGCCATGATGCGCTCGTGACGCCTCGGCCCCCGCCGCATTGGGATTATGGGCTGAGAAGGGATCAGAGGACGCAGACACCAGAATGGTCTCGGGATCGATAGCATCGACCGCGACCCCCCAGAGGTAGTGATGCTCCAGCCCCTCGTCAGGGCGTTGCCAGCTCTCTCCCCCATCTACGCTTTCGTTATACCCCCTGCCCTGAGCGATAAAACCATCGCCGGCAGCAGAATACAGCCGGTTGGGGGCGAGCGGGTGCATCATCAGGGTGTGAGTGTCATAGGGGCTATCGGACGTGCGATCTTCCCAATGCGCCCCGCCGTCCAGGCTGCGTACCAGCGCGCCGGCCTCAATTGCGGCAAAGAGGCGACCAGGCACGAGGGGATCGGGTGTGATCCAGCGTACATGACTGGTGTAAGGGCGAGGCGGGAAGCTCCAGGTCGGGGCTGAAGGCAGTTCAAGCAAGCTCTTCTGTTCCTGCCAGGTTTCGCCACCATCTTCGGAACGGAACAGCGCCGTTGGCTCCGTCCCGACGTAGGCCACCCCATAGCCGTTTATCTGTTCCGTCGGGCTGACAGCGACGGCGGTGATCTGGGCATGAGTAATACCATTGCCTATCGCGCCGGTCGCCGTGCCCGCATCCCCGATAGGCTTCCAGGAACGGCCCGCGTCATCGCTCCCCCACAGCCCGCGTCCGAACGTACCGCAATAGAGATGCTCCGGTCGAAAAGGATCAACGGCCACGCTGGTTGGCCGCATCCCGACCAGTTGTCGATCAACCTGCCAGGCTCCGTTGTGCCGGTGCAGCACCAGGAGTTCTTTTTCCATCGCAAGATACATACGCATAAAATATATCTCCCTTCTGATTTTGACGTATCAACGCGCGTAATCGTTTTAAGAGACAACTACGCCTGTAGAAACAGCAGCACGGATAACGATCTCAAACAGCTAAAAAACGACGACACCCGACATAGTTTTGACCTGGATATTATATATCATCCAACAGAAAGCGGTGACTGATCATTGGTACAGCAAAGGCCAAAAATGTTGCTCCCCTGGAAAAACTTCCAGGGGAGCGGTATCAACATCGTCTAATAACGTTTCGTGGGCCGGTAGTTCTCTGACGGCACGCCAATCACAGAAGGCGGAGGTGGTAATTGGGGCGAAGAGGTGCGCGTCGGCGGCTGCCTATCATGAGAGAACATCGACGGGTCCATCGCACGGAAGGAAGGACCCGATTGAAATTGTGGCTGTGGTTGTGGCTGCGCAGGCTGCAACTCTGGCCCTGGGATGAAGCGGCGCAGTAATGGGGACATCGCCAGCACCGGCGTTGCCTCGTAGTCGGCCTGCGACGTCGCATCCTGCTTCGTCGGCACATTGAACAGGCGGAACAGGCCGGTTAACGCCACCGTCACCAGCAGATTGAGCAGCATCGCCGCCAGACCAGCGTAGACCGGCATGGTATAGCCAGCAATAGTCAACGGGAAGACGGAGACGAAATTCTGCGAGGCCGCCATGATCGTGCCCGCGACCATGCCAAAGGCCCAGCCCACCATCAAGGCCCTGGGATGGAACCAGTTGGTATAGAGGCCGATGAAGACCGCCGGCAGCGTTTGCAAAATCCAGAGGCCGCCCAACAACTGGAAGTTGATCACCTGGGTCGTCGGCAGCACAAGCACGCAGATCAGCGCGCCAACCTTCACGCCCAGAGAGGTGAGCTTGGCAACGTTTGTCTCCTCGCGATCAGTGCATGACGGGCGGAAATACTCTTTGTAGATGTTGCGCGTAAAGAGGTTCGCCGTCGCGATTGACATAATGGCCGCGGGTACAATCGCGCCGATAGCAATGGCTGCCATGCTAAAGCCCACGAACCAGTTGGGGAACATGCTGGCGAAGAGGAAAGGGAGGGTCGCATTGGTTTTGTAAATGGGCGATGTTTTAATGCCTGCCGCGATTGCCATATAGCCCAGTAAGGCGACAAGACCAAGCAAGAGGCTATAGGCCGGCAGGAAGGCGGCATTGCGCTGAATGGCCTTGCGGCTATTGGTGCTGAAGATGCCCGTGATGCTATGGGGATAGAGGAACAGCGCCAGTGCCGAGCCAAGAGCCAGCGTCGCGTATGATGGGTATTGCTTGGGGAGCAGGAGGAGCTTCTGCGAAGGGACGGAGGCGAAAATGTGACCGAAGCCGCCCAGCCTGAAAGGGATATAGATAACCGCCACCAGCACAATAAACCAGAGCATCAGGTCTTTGACCAGGGCCATCATCGCTGGCGCTCGCAGGCCGCTGTTGTAGGTATAAGCGGCCATGATGAGGAAGGCGATAAATAGTGTGATGTCAACGTGGATGCCCATGATCACAATGTCCAGAGGAACTCCCATTTGCGAGATCACGATCTCAATGCCGTACATTTGCAGCGCAATATAGGGCATGGTTGCTAAAATACCGGTCAGGGCAACCGCCAGCGCCAGCGAGCTGCTGCCAAAACGCTCGCGCACGAAATCGGCGGGCGTGACGTAGCCTCGATGCCTGGCTACCGTCCATAACTTGGGCAGGACCAGGAAAAATATCGGGTAGCAGAGAATGACATAAGGAATGGAAAAGAACCCCGCCGCTCCTTGTGCGAAAATATTGCCAGGCAAAGCAATAAAGGTATAGGCCGTATAGATCTCTCCTCCAAGTAGAAACCAGGACATGGTCGTGCCAAAGCGTCTTCCGGCCAGGCCCCATTCCTGTAGCCGGTTGAGATCTCCACGTCTCCAACGACTGGCTAACAACCCCATGATCGTGACCACGATAAACACAAGGAGGAACACGCTAAACATTTGCCAGTTAATCATCGACTACCTCCTGAATCCCCAACGCAAGAACGTTACCGTCGCAAAACATTACAACCGAGAAGAGATCGCTTACGCGGCCTGGATCTATGCTCCCCCTGTTTGACAGTGAGCATGCTTTAACGATCCCGCAAACAGAAGAGTAACATAGAGCATTATCATTGCGCAATAGAGCAGCTATTTTAGGCTATGAATTCTCAGTTTTTTAATGCAGTAGATAAGTGTAGATGAAACGTAACAGGATAGATATGTTCTACGCGCAGAACGTATCTATCCTGTTCCAGTTATACTAAGGGTAATTCAAGAATGCTCGATGTTATGCCGGCGCTTTTCATCTAGCCGAAGCTTGCCGGTGGCTATGCCACGCTGCCTTTCTTCCGTCTGGTGATGCGTGCGACCAGGGCTTCGGCATAGTCTCCGACAATGGGCAACTTCGTTTTCGCTCCTCTATACGCCTGGAGCATTAAGAAGAGCCAGATCAGCGCCGCCGGAATAAAGATGACGAAGGTCAAGCAGGAGATGATCGGGCTCAAGAGAAAGCCTATAAATGGGATGATGGTAATCAGCCTGAAAACGATGTACACGACCATTGCGCTGCCCAAAAAGATGAACGACTGAGCGGCGTGAAAACGTACAAAGCGATTCTTTCTTTCCAGCACCAGAAAAACCAGGCCGCTTATGCCCCAGAACAGATAGCTCAGAACCGCTTCATTCCTGGCGTTCATCTTGAGCGAGGTCGGTTCTGTCGCTTCAGACGATCCCTGTCCCCTGGCGGAGGCGCTCTGTGGCGGCTGGTACGTGTTATACATCTGCTGCTGCTGTTGCTGGCCCTGCTGCTGCCCATAAACATACTGGTCATCGCCCTGCTGGTACCCAGACCCTGGCTGTTGATATCCTTGCTGCCCATATGAGGCGCCTTGTTGAGCTGGAGGAGTATAGCCGCTATAACCGCCATACTGGTTTGATTGATCGGGATTCTGTCCCTGATAAGGATTTGTGCCCATGACCACGCTCCTTACTGATTAAAATGTCTTCTACTCATTAGTACGCCATAGTCACGCAAAAGTTAGAGCATTAATAGCGCGCATTGTAACATACAGAGCTTCTCAATAGGCGCTGCACACTCTGACTGCTCGCGCCAAAGGCGCTCACAGGGAGAGGAAGGTGCAGGCGGTGGGTTGCGCCCACCGCCTGCACCTTCCTCTCCGAACGGCTCGCATGCAAGCTGTTCAGGACGAAAAGACAACGTTTGAGAAACCCTGTTGTAACATAACACAAGGCTTGCAAAGAGATTGTCGAGATAATATCATACTATCATATCCGCAAGGTTGAGCCAGCCATTGCGCTAATGCTGGTCAACCCGACCCGCCTGAGCACCTTGTTCTCGTGAATGTACGGCTATATCTGCGCATAGGAAAGAGAATTACATGGCAAAAGAACTGCACTCTCACAATGATCAGCAGACGACAGGGATCAAGCCACACATGCTCAATGCGCTTGAATGGCGCCTGATCGGCCCCTTTCGAGCAGGCCGAGTAGTTGCGACCGCCGGTGATCCGGTAAATCCACAGGTATTTTATTTTGGCTCGACGGGCGGCGGCGTGTGGAAGACGAGCGATGGAGGGTTACTGTGGGAAAACGTCTCCGACGGCTTTTTCAAGCGCGCATCGGTTGGCGCGCTGGCCGTTGCGCCCTCTGATCCCAATGTGCTCTATGTGGGAATGGGCGAGACGACGATTCGCGGCAACGTTTCTCACGGTGATGGCGTCTACAAATCGACCGATGGCGGCAAAACCTGGCAATTTCTTGGCCTTGAGGATACGCGCCACATTGGCAAGATATGCATTCATCCCCAGAATCCCGACCTGGTCTATCTCGCGGCCCAGGGTCACGCGCACGGCCCCAATGCCGAACGCGGCGTCTATCGCTCCCACAACGGCGGCAAAACCTGGGAACGGGTGCTTTTCCGCAACGAGAAAGCGGGGGCGAGCGATCTGGCGCTGGACCCGAATAATCCGCGCATCCTCTACGCTTCTTTCTGGGAAACGATCCGCCTGCCCCATACGCTGATCAGCGGCGGCGAGGGCAGCGGCATCTTCAAGTCAACCGATGGCGGCGAGACCTGGAAGGAGATTACGCGCAACCAGGGGCTACCAAAGGGGCTGCTGGGCAAGATCGGTCTGGCAATCTCGCCCGTGAAGGCGGGTCGCGTCTGGGCCATTGTCGAGGCTGAGGATGGGGCAGTCTTCCGCTCGGACGATTGGGGCGAGACCTGGCAGCGACTCAGCGAGGAACGGCCTCTGCGCGCCCGCGCCTGGTACTACCAGCATATCATTGCCGATACGCAGGATGCCGATACCGTCTGGGTGCTGAATGTGCAGGCATGGCGCTCCATCGACGGCGGTCGCACCTTCGCCGAGGTACCCGTAACGCATGCCGACACGCACGCGCTCTGGATCGATCCCAATAATGCGCGCCGGATGATCATGGGGCACGATGGCGGGGCCAGCATCTCCTTCAATGGCGGCGAGAGCTGGTCTACCCCATATAATCAGCCCACGACCGAGTTCTACCATGTCACGACGGATAACCAGGTTCCCTACCGCGTCTACGGGGCGCAGCAGGACAACACCACCATCTGCGTGCCCAATCGCTCGTCCTGGGCGGGCATTGCGCAGTCCGATTGGTACGATATCGGTGGTGGCGAAAGCGGCTATATCGCGGTCCGGCCAGATAATCCCAATATCGTCTACGCGGGCAACTACCAGGGCTACATCACGCGCTACGATCACAGCACGCGCCAGTCGCGCAATATCTCCGTCTGGCCCGAGCTCGCTTCTGGCTGGGGCGCGGGCGATCTGAAGTACCGCTTCCAGTGGACCTGCCCGATTGTCCTCTCGCCGCACGATCCCAACATCCTCTATCAGACCGGCAACTATGTCTTCCGCACAACCAACGAGGGCCAGAGCTGGGAAATTATCAGCCCCGACCTGACGCGCAACGATCCCAGCAGGATGGAAGCTTCCGGTGGGCCAATCACGAAGGACAATACGGGTGCGGAATATTACTGCACGATCTTCGCCTTCGTTGAATCGCCGCTCAAGCGCGGCCTGTTCTGGGCTGGCTCGGATGATGGCCTGGTCCATGTATCGCAGGATGGCGGTGAGACCTGGAATAATGTGACGCCGCCCACGCTGCCAGAATGGGCGCTGATCAGCATTATCGAAGCGTCGCCCCACGATCCGGCAACGGCGTATGTGGCCGCGACCTGCTATAAGCAGGACAATTTCAAGCCCTATCTCTTCAAGACCAACGATTACGGTCAGACCTGGACAGAGATTGTGACCGGTATCCCTGATAACGACTTTACCCGCGTGATTCGCGAAGACCCGAGCAGGCGTGGGCTGCTCTTCGCCGGAACGGAAACGGGCATCTATGTCTCGTTCGACGATGGCGCGCACTGGCAGTCGCTACGCCTCAATCTGCCGGTCGTGCCGATTCACGATCTAGTGATCAAGGATAGCGATCTGATCGTAGCGACGCACGGGCGCTCGTTCTGGGTGCTGGACGATATCACTCTTCTGCGCCAGCTCAGCGAGGAGAGCCAGGATCGTGCGGCCTTCCTCTTCAGCCCGCGTCCGACCGTGCGCTTTATTACCAACATGGGCTTCTCGCGCGCGCCTGGAGCTGGCGGCAAGTACTTCCGCATGACTGGTACGGTGATGGTGACGATGCGCCGCGAGCAAAAGCCGAATGGCGAGTCGTTTGATCGCTGCCTGGATGCCGGACAGAATCCGCCCGATGGTGTGATCGTGACCTATTACCTCAAAGAGCAGCCGGAGGGTGAGGTGAAGCTGACCTTCCTCGACGCTCAGGGGAATGAGATCAAGGCGTTCTCAAGCGAGGAGCCAGAGAAGCCTGCCAACAACAAGAATGGCGCAAAAGGGCCGGAGAAGAAGGAGGTGCGCGTCCCGAAAAACGTCGGAGCCAACCGCTTTATCTGGGATATGCGCTATCCAGAAGCCGCCAAAGTGGATGACTTCATGGGCATGGATGGGCCAATTGCGGCTCCGGTCGCCGCTCCAGGCCAGTACCAGGTGCGGCTGACGGTCGGCGGTAAGGAGTACACGCAGCCCTTCGAGATTCAGAAGGACCCGCGCATCGCTGCCAGCGTCGAAGATCTGCAAGCTCAATTCGCGCTGCGCATGCGTATCCGCGACAAAGCGACCGAAAACCATGAGGCGATCAATATGATCAGAGATGTGCGTAAGCAGATCGAGGATTGGGAAAAGCGCACGGAGAAACAGAAGAGTCACGAGGCGATAGCGCAATCCGCCAGCGCGCTCAAGGAGAAGCTCGCGGCAGTTGAAGGGGAGCTGATCCAGGTCAAGGCCAAGACGCGCCAGGATACGCTGAACCATCCGGCCAAGCTCAACGCCAAGATCGTCACGCTCTCCAACACCGTTGGCAGCGCCGACGCAGCTCCCACCCAACAAATGTACGAAGTCTTCGAGGACCTCTCATCGCGCATCAATGCCCAGTTGAAGCAGCTCCAGGCCATAATCGAAACCGACCTGGCCGCCTTCAACGCGCTGCTGCGCGAATCAGACGTGCCACCCGTCGTCGCGACGCCCGCGACCTCGCAATAGGAACAAGGGCAAGGCAGCGGTTCTCCCCCGATAAAAAATGGTCGAGGGAGAACCGCCCTCATATCTTCCTCGTCCGATCAATGCAACCGACCGCCGTAGGGGCAATCCCTTGCGGTTGCCCTGGTCCACCCCACACCGGTCCTACAGCGATCTTTGCTGCATTTGCGACATATTATGTCATAGATGCATACGATCTGGACAAGCAAACCTTACCCAATAGTATCTGGAAACGTACTCTTATCACCAGAGTTACTCGGTTTCATTTGCAGAGTTGGGATGTCTCTCGTAATGCACATCTGTAAGGGCGCTTTCAAACGTGTTAAAACTAGAAATGCTCGGTGCCTCTAGCGAAAAGGAGATGCAAATGGACCAGAAACAGGCTCGCGAACTGTTACGCTCGGCTGGCTTGACCCATCTACAGATTGACCGGCTCATCAAACTCCGTCAGCGACTGAGCAGAGGCGAGACCGGCCAACCTCTTGTGGAGCATCGCCGCCTTGAGTTCGCACGCTGGCTCTTCACCACGGGGAAGCTCACAGATTCCTGATACGGCATCTCCGCATAAGCTGCAACCTATACGGTGCCGTGTTGGGCAAAGTCGGCGGCATAGAGGATCAGGTTGCGCACACGCTCCCCGAAGACGGCAAAGCGTTCATCCTGCGTCTGCCCTCTCTTCCAGCGCACATAGATTTGCTGGAGAATTACCGCCAGCTTGTAATAGGCAAAGGTCATGTAAAAGTGCATGGAGGCGAGGTCGCGCCCGCTTTTCTGAGCGTAGCGTTCCATGAATTCTCTACGGCTGGTAAATCCTGGCAGGAGGGTGACAGCGGGCAAGACCATTTGCAGTTCAGGGGGATCGTCGGGGCTGACCCAGTAGCTGAGCGAGATGGCGAGATCGAAGAGCGGGTCGCCGATGGTGGTCATCTCCCAGTCGAGCACCGCCGTTGCCTTCGAGAGATCATCGACACCCAGCAGCATGTTGTTGAGCTTAAAGTCGTTGTGAATCAAGGCGGGCGCGGGACTGGTGGGGATGCGGTCCATGAACCAGCGAGCGAGCGGCTCTACCTGCGGGATGTCGTCGGTCTGCGCGCGGAAATAACGCTCAATCCAGCTCTTGACCTGTCGCCCCAAAAAGCCTTCGGGGTAGCCGAACTCGCCCAGCCCTGCCGCCTGCCAATCAACGGCATGAATCCCCACCAGCGTGTCCACCACCATGTGAGAGATGGCGGTACATAGCTCTGGGGTCACTGTGACGCCATCGGGGAACGCCTGGTTGATAACATAGCCCTGACGCCTCTCCATGACGTAGAAGGGCACGCCTAAAATATCCAGGTCATCGCAAAATACGTATGGTTTGGGGGCCAGGGGGAAGACGGGATGGATTTTTTGCAGCAAACCGGATTCGCGCCCCATATCGTGCGCTTTAGGGGCAACCGGCCCTAAAGGCGGGCGGCGCAACACCCCTTCCCAATCGCCGATCTTGACCAGATAGGTCAGGTTAGAGGCGCCGGAGGGAAATTGGTGTACCCGCATAGGTCCCTTGCCCAATCCCTCAATATGCTGGCGCAAGTAGTGCTCCACCTTAGGAATATCAAACGTTTCTCCCGTGCGAACCTCTATTGTCTCGCCTTCGCTGCTCATGGCACCTCCTAAATATAGCTGGATAATCTCATAATTATCTATCATTGTATTATATAACCCACTATCTTCTTAAACCAAATACAGGCTATAATAAATGTATGCCTCTGGACGCTTGCACTCTTTGGAAGGAGAAAATCGTGACATCACCCGAGCAGTTGACTCAAGAGCATACAAGCGATCAATATGCACCCAGGAAAGAGGATAAATTCAGCTTCGGACTCTGGACGGTGGGCAATCGTGGGCGCGATCCCTTTGGCGATTTTGTGCGCCCAACGCTCTCACCGGTGGAAACGGTCAGGCAGCTCGCCGCGTTGGGCGCGTGGGGGATCAATCTGCACGATAACGATCTCGTTCCCATCGACGCCACGGCTGCCGAACGAGATCGCATTGTACGCGAGTTCAAGCAGGCCCTGAGCGACTACGGGATGGTCGTTCCAATGGCAACAACCAACCTCTTCTATCATCCGGTATTTAAAGATGGCGCGTTCACCGCCGTTGACCCACGCGTGCGCGCCTATGCGCTGCAAAAAACGATGCGGGCCATCGATCTGGGCGTTGAGCTTGGCGCTACTACCTATGTATTCTGGGGCGGGCGCGAGGGCGTGGATACGGAGGCCAGCAAAGATCCGGTGGTGGCGATTCAGCGCATGCGCGACGCTATCAATTTCCTGTGCGAGTACGCAATTGAGCAGGGTTACAATTTGCGCTTCGCCCTGGAACCCAAGCCCAACGAGCCGCGCTCCGATACCTATTTCCCCACCATCGGCCATATGCTGGCGTTTATTTACACCCTCGATCATCCCGCGATGGTGGGCCTCAATCCTGAAGTGGCGCATGAACATATGGCGGGGCTGAACTTTGTTCACGGCGTGGCCCAGGCGCTGGAGGCGGGCAAGCTCTTCCACATCGATCTGAACGATCAGAAGGGGCCGCGCTTCGACCAGGACCTGCGCTTCGGCAGCGAAAATATCAAGAGTATGTTCTTCCTGGTCAAGCTGCTTGAGGAAAAGGGCTACGATGGGCCACGCCACTTCGACGCGCATGCCTTCCGCACCGAGGACCAGCAGGGCGTCTGGGACTTCGCGCTCGGCTGTATGCGTACCTATAATATGCTCAAAGCCAAAGCGCGCCGCTTCGACGCCGATGCGGAGATCCAGCAGGTGCTGCAAGAGATCAACCGCAGCGACGGCACATACGAGGCGCTACTGCATGGCAAGTACAGCGCGGAAAAGATGCGCCAGCTTAAAGCGGCGGCGCTCGATCCCGATGAACTCGGAGCGCGTGGTTATCTCTATGAACGACTGGACCAGCTCACCGTAGAGATTATCCTGGGCGTACGCTGAGCGTAGCAGAACTGGAGCCGTTGCCTATGCTTTCTATCGAGACATCCGCACATATGGTTATGGAACGCTGCGACACTCTGGCGCGCTTCAGCGAGGAGCCTGATCGCCTGACGCGCCGTTTCGCGACCCCCCCGATGCGCCAGGTCAACCAGCAGGTTGCTGCATGGATGCAGGCCGCAGGAATGGACGTTCATGAAGACAATATTGGGAATGTGATCGGACGATACGAAGCTGACCGCGCCAACGCCCCGACGCTGTTGCTCGGTTCGCACCTCGATACGGTGCGAGATGCCGGCAAATACGACGGCCCTCTCGGTGTCATGATCGCTCTGGCCTGCGTCGAGCGCCTGCACGCAAACCAGCAACGGCTGCCCTTCGCCATAGAGGTGCTGGGGTTCGCCGACGAAGAAGGGTTGCGCTACAGCGCCTATCTTGGCAGCAACGTTGTCGCGGGTACGCTCAATCCAGAAGCGTTGAACTGGACGGATAGCGATGGCATCACGATGGCGCAAGCCATACGAACGTTCGGCGGCGATCCCGATAACCTGCTTGCCTCCAAACGCAGCAGCGCTGACCTGCTTGGCTACTGCGAGGTCCACATTGAGCAGGGGCCGGTGTTGGAGTCACTCGATTTACCGGTAGGAATAGTCACCGCCATCACCGGACATAGCCGCATCCTTGTCAGCTTTACGGGTATGGCGGGTCACGCCGGAACGGTACCGATGCCGTTGCGTCGCGATGCGCTCTGTGCCGCAGCCGAGTTTATTCTGGCAGTTGAGCAGATGGGACGCAGCGACCCTGGCCTGATCACAACGGTGGGACAGGTCACAGTGGAACCAGGGCTGGTCGCGACGGTGGGGCAGGTCACGGTTGAGCCTGGGGCCAGCAACGTCATTCCTGGGAAGGTTGTGCTTAGCCTGGACGTGCGCCACCAGGACGATGCCACGCGTATGCTTGCCTGCCAGCAATTGCGCGCGCAGGCGCACAAGATCGGGACGACGCGCGAGATCGCCGTCGCATGGCAGCCGATGCAGGAGAACGGCATGGTCCCCTGCACGCCTCACCTGATCGACTTATTGTCACAGGCAGTAAAGCGGCAGGGCTACCCCGTCCATCTCCTACCCAGCGGCGCGGGTCACGATTCGGTCACGCTGGTCACGCTCACCAACGTGGCGATGCTCTTTGTGCGCTGCAAAGGCGGCATCAGCCACAACCCCGCCGAAGCCGTTACATCGAAGGATGTCGCCACAGCCATCCAGGTCATGGAGCAATTCTTCGCGCTACTAGCCCAACAACCCATCGCGTAGCCTCGCTCGAACCGCCGTGGCGACGCGATTGCTGTAGCGATGAGCGGCAGGATGAATGGGGAGGGGCAAGGTCATCGTTGGCGAGCAGGGCAAGCGCGAGGGATTGCCCCCTCCCCAGACGTCCTGCCGTTCGCCCATCATCCCCTTTGCCCTGTGGAGGTACCTGCGATGGAGGATCATGGCAGGATCGGATGGGTAGGGGCAATCCCTTGCGCTTGCCCTGTGGCGGTGCTCTCCAACGCCAGCTTCTTCACCAATCGGGGCAGCATGATCCCGTGATCGGCAATCAATGGGGGCACGGCGTCAGGCAGGGAAGCCCAGAAGAACTCGAAGATGGGCCTCGCGGCGGGATCATCGGCTGGATGCAGTTCCTGGCGACGCCACAGAGCAACCAGTGGCCCATTGTAGCGGAGGTGATAGAAGTGACGATGATGAATCTCGTCACGCTCAAAATCAGCCATATCCCGTTCCTGCTCGCCCAGAAAGCCGTCAAGCACAAGCTCTGATAGTCCCGTTTCCTCGCATGCTTCCCTCATGACCCCATCTTCAGGAGATTCCCCTGATTCAAGGGTTCCGGCGGGAACCTGTATCCCCGCTTCCGGCGCAAAAGGGTGACGAAATACGAGCAGCCTGTTACCGTGGGTGATGTAGGCAAAAACTTTGTGCTTGATCGGCTTCATGAGCGGATTCTTCCTCCTGTGCTTATCTTTACACTCTTCACCAGCGGCTAACGACCATTTTCTTACGCGTAAAGAAGTCGAGGCCATCGGTGCCATGCAGGTGCAGGTCGCCGTAGAAGGAGCCTTTCCAGCCCGAGAAGGGGTAGAAGGCAAAGGGCTGAGCCACGCCCACATTCACGCCCACCATGCCCGCCTCCACCTGTTCGCGAAACTCGCGCGCCACACGACCGCTCTGCGTGAAGATGGTCGCCATATTGCCCAGGGCGCTCCGATTGGCCTGATGGATCGCCTCCTCTAAGCTCTGCACATGGGAGACGGCCAGCACCGGCCCAAAAATCTCGTCGCGCCCAACCGTCATCTCCGGCGCGATCTGATCAAGGATCGTCGGTCCCAGAAAGAAGCCAGGCTGATCAACATATCCTCTGCCGTCAACGAGCAAATGTGCGCCTTCTTGAACGCCCCGCTCAATATATCCCAGCACTTTCTGACGGTGCTCGTCTCTGATAAGCGGCCCCACCTGCACTCCTGGCTGATTACCTGGACCCACCTGAAGGCGGCCCGTTTCAGATTTGAGAGCTTCGAGTAGCGCATCCTGAGCTTTGCCAACCGCAACGGCCACGCTACCGGCCAGGCAGCGTTCGCCCGCGTTGCCGAAGGCCGAGTTGAGCACAGCCGGGATGGTGCGTTCCAGGTCGGCATCGGGCATCACGATCAGGTGGTTCTTGGCTCCGCCCGCAGCCTGCACGCGCTTGCCGTGCCGCGCTGCCTCTTGATAAACGTAGCGCGCGACCGGCTCCGAACCGACGAAAGAAATAGCCTGGATGGTCGGATGAGCAATCAGTGCGTTGACGCTCTCCTTTGCGCCATGCACGATATTGAGCACGCCAGACGGGAAGCCCGCCGCCAGAAATAGTTCCGCCAGCCGTTGCGCCCCCAACGGTGTGCGCTCCGACGGCTTCAATATGAAGGTGTTGCCCGCCACGACGGCCAGCGGGAACATCCAGAGTGGGATCATCACAGGGAAATTGAAGGGAGGGATGCCAGCGACAACGCCCAGCGGGTAACGATAATAATCCTGGTCAACCTCCTGGCTCACCTGGCGCAGCGTGCGGCCCTGCAGCAGTGTGGGTGCGCCACAGGCGAAATCAACCACTTCGATACCACGTCTGACCTCGCCGCGCGCCTCGTCAAGCGTTTTGCCGTGATGGCGGGTGACGATCTCGCTCAACTCTTCAAGATGCTCTTCCAGCAGCGCCTTGTAGCGGAACATGCACTGGACGCGCTCCATTACCGGCACGCGCGACCACTCCGCATACGCTTTCGCCGCCGCCTCTACCGCCTGCTCAACCTCCTGATCCTGCGAAAGCGGAACCTGCTCGATAACTTCTCCCGTAGCCGGATTGTAGATCGGCAGCGTCTCACGTTCCGGCTGTATCCAGCGTTCGCCGATGAGATTTGCTAGCATATTCTATCCTCCATTTCCATCGTAGATGCTGTACAGGGCAGGCGCAAGGCCCTGCCCCTACCCATACCGTCCTGCAATCCTACGCCCCGTACCAACCCGATTGATCGCCCTGCCGTCACCCATCATCGCAGGCACCCCCGCAGGGCAGGCGCAAGGCACTGCCCCTACAGCCTGCCCTCTGCCAGATATTACCATTCGTTCCAGTGAACCACCGTGTCCAGGGGTTCGCGGGCGCCAGGTTTGAAATCTGTGCCGAGCGTATAGGCAACGGGGATCAGGGCGGCCTGCGTGATCTGGTCGTAGGGAATGCCCAGCACTTCAGCGGCCTCTTTTTCATAGGGCAGGTGCAGCGTTGTCCATGCCGTCCCCAGGCCACGCGCGCGAACTGCCAGCATAAAGCTCCAGGTCGCGGGCAGGATCGAGCCCCAGACGCCCGCTTGCATAATGCTCGGCAGACCATCCAGGCGACCGGTGATGCAGGGAATGAGGTGGACCGGCACTTCATGCATATGCTCGGCCAGATAGTCTGCGGAACTGACGATGCGCTGCTGCACGCGGACACGGTCGGGATTGTTGGCGTACTGAGCGGGATTGGAGACGCCGCTATTGCGATACGCGTTAAAGCCCTTGCGATAGAGATCGGCGATTGCCATACGCTTATCGGCATCGGTCACGACCATAAAGTGCCAGCGCTGGCTATTGCTGCCCGACGGAGCCTGAACAGCGATCTCCAGGCATTCGCGAATCACCTCCGGCTCAACCGGTCGCGAAAAATCGAGCCGTTTGCGTACCGAACGAGTGGTGGTTAGGAGCTGATCGGGGGTCAAATCAAGTAATGGCATATGCTTTTCTTCTCCATAGAAAAATAACCGCTTTGTAGACGGCCTAAGCGAAGATGGCGGTCCTGGCCGTCTGCGATGAAGTAACTACATACATTCTATCATGGATTGCTTGCACAGGTGTGATCCATTGCGGTGCGAGCTTTTGTCATGCTGGCCCTGCCCGCTTCCGAGCATCTCGAAAAGCGACGAGTTGAGCAGAGATGCTCGGCTCGCTTCCGAGGCGGCAGGACAAGAATTGATCCTGATTTATGTCCTGATTGGCACCCTGTGAATTCCCCTAAAAAACGAGATGCTCGGAATCGCTTGCGCGAATCGGCTCGTAATGCTATATTATGGGGGTAGCAGTCGAAAAGAAGAGGGATACCCGCCAGGGATTGGAACCACCAACGGCAGCAGCAAGACTACATTTACTTTTTTCAGTCTAAAAGAAGAGGGATACCCGCCAGGGATTGGAGCTCTAGTAGACCGTCGAGTGCGGCTTTCATGGCGTCGAAAAGAAGAGGGATACCCGCCAGGGATTGGAACTTTACCTGTATTTGTATCCTCAAATGTCACCTTTGGGGCGTCGAAAAGAAGAGGGATACCCGCCAGGGATTGGAACTCCTGCGGTGAGCCTGCTCCATTAATTCAGAGACATGTCGAAAAGAAGAGGGATACCCGCCAGGGATTGGAACAACAAAGCGGCGCGCGTCCGCCCTGAACAAAACACAATGTCGAAAAGATGAGGGATACCCGCCAGGGATTGGAACGCGCTACCTGCTGGGTTGCCGTCGGCGTTGCCACCAGGTCGAAAAGAAGAGGGATACCCGCCAGGGATTGGAACGCACGCTGGCGCGAAGAAATGTCTCTCAGATGAGGACGTCGAAAAGAAGAGGGATACCCGCGGGGGATTGGAATCGTTGGACGGCATAACAGCGTATCGCAAGCAGGGCAAGCGCAAGGCCCCCTCATCCACCCACGCCCATCCCCTTGCCCCTACCGTTCCTCCCCATGATTATCTGTGCCGCCGCCTTTCTCTTCCTAATCAGGTTGTCCAATGGGGTTGGCATCTATTCCCTCAAAAAATCTAAACGGGCATCTCAATGCTGGACGGAGGTGTAGGGGCAAGGGGAGGTGTGGAGAGGGGCGGGGGCCTCGCGCGTGCCCTGGGGCGGGTTGGCACAATCTTTGGGGGAGGACGGCAATCAATTGGACGCGATCAATCGCGTCGCCACGGCAGGCAACAATCGTGAATGATAGGGGCAAGGGGAGGTGTGGAGAGGGATGGGGGCCTGGCGCTTGCCCTGGGGCGGGTTGGCACAATTTGGAGGGAAAGCGATAAATCGCGCAGGTCGCGCTCAAGCGGGACCCTACAGGTGGCTTGACTTTCGGGCGGGCATCGATTATTATTTGCCTATCTTGTTTCAGGAGGTATCTGCTATCATGTCCTCACCACAGCTAAGGTGTTGCTACACGAAGTGAGCTGTGTCTACAACTAAATCTGGTCGCTTGCAAGCGGATCAGTGTTTTGATTTCGCTTTTACTGTAAGCGCGACTATGCTTTTCTTTAGATAGCTGCACAGAGAGGCAGTCCTCTTTTTGTAGGCTTCTTCTTCGCATTGCGCCATCAGCCCACTTCGCCTCACCAGGCTTCTTCTGTTTGCCTGCTCATCGCTGGCGACATATTGCCTTCCTTTCAGCATCACCGCATGCCACCACACAACATTCCATCTCATCATGGGCTTTTTTCCGCTCAATTAGGAACAGAACATATAAGGAAAAAATATTGATAACACACCCTTTTCAGGCGCTGACCCGTAACGTCCGGCTGCTGGCCCGCTATCTGCGGCAAGAATGGCTGCGGATGAGTCTGCTGGCCGTGGTCCTGCTCGCAACCATCGGCGTGCAGGTGGCTGCGCCGTTGGTGACGAGCTCCTTCATCGACCGCGCGACCTCCGGCGGCGATCTGAACGATCTCATCTTTCTGGCCGGGCTTGCCATTGCCCTTGCTCTGGTGGGACAGGGCCTATCGGTCGCCGAAACCTATGTAGCCGAACAGGTGAGCTGGACGGCCACGAACGCGTTGCGCGCCGATCTCGTTGCCCACCTGCTGCGATTGGATGCCACGTTCCACAATGCTCATACGCCAGGCGAATTGATCGAGCGCGTGGATGGAGATGTAGCCACGCTGGCCCGCTTCTTCTCGCGGTTCGTGGTGTATGTGCTCGGCAACGGCCTTTTGCTGCTGGGCGTGCTTGGATTGCTCTATCATGTGGATTGGCGGGTAGGCGGCGCAATGAGCATCTTTGTCATGCTGGCCTTGCTCGCCATGCTGCGCATCCGCGTCGTTGCCGCTCCCGCCTGGGCCGCTGATCGCCAGGCCAATGCCGACTTCTATAGCTTCGTGGGCGAATATCTGACCGGGCTACAGGATATCCGCTCCAGTGGCGCGAGCGCGTTTGTGCTGCGCCGCTGTGCCGAGGTCATGCGTTCATGGCTGGCGGTGACGCGTAAGGCGCAGATGTGGGGCTATAGTCTGGGGGCCACCAGCCTGGGGCTCTTTGCGCTCGGCACGGCGGTCGCTTTTGCCCTGAGTGCCATGCTCTTTAAAGATGGCACGCTAACTATCGGCACCGTCTATCTGATCTTCCAGTGTACCGAGATGCTGCGCCAGCCGACCGAGCAGATCCGCAACGAAGTGCAGGATTTGCAGCAGGCGGACGCCAGCATTACGCGTATTGAGGCGCTACTGGGCGTGGCGCCGCTTGTGGTCGATGGCAAAGGAGTAGCGTTACCTCCTGGTCCGTTATCGGTACAGTTCGACGATGTCTCCTTTGGCTACGCGGGTGATGTCCCGGTGCTGCGCGACGTTAGCATAGCACTTGCGCCGGGCCGCGTGCTGGGAGTGGTGGGACGTACCGGCAGCGGCAAGACGACGTTGACGCGGCTGCTCCTGCGCTTTTACGATCCACAGGCCGGCGTTGTACGTCTGGGAGGTGTAGATTTGCGAGCGGTCCGCCTTGCGGCAGTGCGCTCGCGTATCGGTCTGGTCACTCAGGAGGTGCATCTCTTCCAGGCCAGCGTGCGCGACAATCTGACCCTCTTCGACGATGGCGTGCCCTTCCTTGCAGACGGCCTGAGCGGAGCTAGACGCGGTAGCGGCGTTGGCCGTCTGGATAGCAAGGCGGATGAACAAATCAGCGCGGTGCTGGAGACTGTGGGCCTGGCAGATTGGCTACGGGAACTGCCATATGGGCTGGACACGCAGCTTGGTCCGGGCGGTGTTGAACTCTCCGCCGGACAGGCGCAGGTGCTGGCCTGCGCACGCGTCCTGTTGCGCAATCCCGATCTGGTGATCCTGGACGAGCCATCTTCGCGCCTTGATCCGGCCACAGACCGGATGTTGCATACAGCACTGGGTCGGCTACTCGAAGGTCGTACTGGCATCATCGTGGCGCACCGGCTGTCCACGCTTGCGTATGCCGATGATATCCTGATCCTGGAAAACGGGCAGGTACGCGAGCATGGGCCACGACTTGCTCTCGTTGCGGACCCTGACTCGCGCTTTGCCGAGTTGTTGCGGATCGAAACTGCGGAGGTCTCCCTATGAAACAACTGCCAACCTGGCTCTCCCTGCTGAAAATGGCTCGCTACAAACTCTGGCTCTACCTGCTCCACGCGCTATTGTGGGGGATGTTCAGCCTCACGTTCCTCCTGGAAGGGCTGCTTGTCCGTGCGTTCTTCGATACGCTCACCGGACAGGCGCATTTGCCTACGGGCACGATGGGGCTGATCGTGCTGCTGATCGTGCTCGCCGTGAGCCGAGTGGCCGTATTGCTGACCGCAGGCTTTGTGGAGATTATGATGCGCTTCACCATGAGCGGGCTGCTACGCCGCAACCTGCTGCGGCACATCCTGGAACGACCAGGCGCTCATGCGCTGCCCTACTCCATTGGCGAGACCATCAGCCGCTTCCGCGATGACGCCTATCAGGCCGAAGACGGCGTGGATTGGAGCGACGAGATTACGGGCCAGGGCTTGCTGGCTGTAGGCGCGTTCCTGGTGCTCCTGCGTATCGACGTGCGTATGACTCTGGTTACTATCCTGCCCCTCGTGGTTGTGGCAGTCATCACGCTGCTGGCGAGCAACGCGCTGGGTCGCTATCGTGAGGCCAGCAGCCAGGCCACCAGTCAGGTAACAGGAGCCATCGGTGATATTCTGGCGGCGGTACAGACGGTGCAGGGAGCCGGTGCTGAAGGGCGCATCGTGGCGCGCTTCCGACGCCTCAACGAGCAGCGCCGTTCAGCCATGCTGGCCGATAGACTGGCGACGCAAGCTGTGGATGCCATCACGACCAACGCAGTAAGCATAGGTACGGGCCTTATCATGCTGCTAGCAGCCAGCAATCTGCGCGCCGGCGGCTTGTCAGTGGGCGACTTTGCCCTGTTTGTCTCATACCTGGGCTTCATCGCCGACTTTACCACCTCGCTTGGCAAGTTCCTGGCTCACTACCAACAGACCGGCGTTGCCTTCACCCGCATGCAGGGCTTGTTGGACGGCGCTCCTCTGACCGCATTAGTCGCGCCCACGCCGCTGCACCTGCATGGGCCTTTGCCGGCTGTGCCACCTCCAACGCGCAATGCCACCGACCAACTAAGCCTGATGGAGGTCCAGGGGCTGACCTATCGCTACCCTCAGTCGGGACGCGGGATCGTCGGGATAAATCTGCGCCTGCCGCGTGGCAGCATAACGGTAGTAACGGGACGCATCGGAGCTGGCAAGACAACGCTGCTACAGGCCATGCTGGGCTTGCTACCCCGCGAGACTGGCGAGATCCGGTGGAACGGAGACGTTGTGGATGACGCCGCCTCTTTTCTCGTACCGCCGCGCGCCGCGTACACAGCCCAGGTCCCGCGCCTCTTCAGTGAGACGCTCAAGCAAAATATCCTCCTGGGACTCCCCGACGACCCGCAGGTCCTGGCTGCTGCTATATGGGGAGCTGTCCTGGAACGCGATGTGCAAGAGTTGGAGGAGGGATTGCAGACGCCGGTGGGCACGCGCGGCGTCAAGCTCTCAGGCGGCCAGGTGCAGCGCACGGCGGCGGCGCGCATGCTAGTGAGGCGCAGCGAGCTGCTGGTAATCGACGACCTGTCCAGCGCCCTGGACGTCGAGACGGAGTGTCTCTTATGGGAACGTCTAGGCAAGGGTGGTACGGTGACATGCGTGGCTGTCTCGCACCGTCGCGCGGCCCTACGCCGAGCCGATCACATCATCGTGCTGAAAGATGGTAGGATCGACGCGCAAGGTCCGCTAAACGAGCTGCTAGCGGCCAGCGAAGAGATGAAAAGCTTGTGGTGGGGCGATGCTGAAAATGAATGTGACTAAATAAGCAGTGCTTCCTCTCCTGTTTTCCGAGCATCTCTGAAAGAGACGAACTGAGCGGAGATGCTCGGCTCGCTTCAGAGGCGGCAGGACAAGAATCGATCCTGATTTGTGTCCTGATTGGCGACCCGTGAAATCCCCCAAAAAACGAGATGCTCGGAATCGCTTGCGTGAATCGGCTTGTAATGTTATATTGTAGGGGTAGGGGTCGAAATGATGAAGGGAGCCCGCGAGGGATTGGAACGCTTCGGGCCACTGGCGGTTTTGAGGTAGATTATCTCGTCGAAATGATGAAGGGAGCCCGAGAGGGATTGGAACGCCTCATCCAGCATCACCATGCAGGGGACACGGCGGCGTCGAAATGATGAAGGGAGCCCGAGAGGGATTGGAACGACTATGCTCTCAGAGTCTTGATAAACCGTTTTCACTGTCGAAATGATGAAGGGAGCCCGCGAGGGATTGGAACTTTGGCTTGCGCCATGCTTCCCAACAAAACATGCCCAGGTCGAAATGATGAAGGGAGCCCGAGAGGGATTGGAACTGACCTCTCTGGTAGCAGGTTAGGATGATCCCCAATCGGTCGAAATGATGAAGGGAGCCCGAGAGGGATTGGAACCTATGAATGACAAATCCGACGCGACCTCAGCGAGATGTCAAAAGGAAGAGGGGAGCCCGCCAGGGATTGGAACGGACGACCGGCGAACTGCTGGACCACACGCTGCATGACGTCAAGAGGAAGAGGGGAGCCCGGCAGGGATTGGAACATCGCAGTCCTCAATCTCTGTGCATCAGTACACTGTCAAAAGGAAGAGGGGAGCCCGGCAGGGATTGGAATCGTTGAATGCTCAATAACGTACCGTAGGCGGGCAGGGCAAGCACGAGGCCCCCACCCAGGCCCATCCACCGCCCCTTGCCCCTACCGTTCCTCTTCATGATTATCTGTCCCGTTGCATTCTTTCCCCACCGGGTTCTTCGATGGGGTTGGTGTCTGTGCCCCAAAAAAATCTAAACGGGGACGACAATGTTCGACCGGAGGCGTAGGGGCAAGGGGTGGTGTGGGGATTGGGGGGGCCTCGTGCTTGCCCTGAGACGGTCCCCTACGATGATGAAGAGAACCGGTAGGCTCAAGGGGAGATGGTGGGAGAGGCGCGGGAGCCTGGCGTTTGCCCTGTCAGAGAGGGATGGGCGCTGAAGCGGACGGGATAAATTGCGTCGCCACGGCGGGGGTAGCGGTGCATCATTATTGGGGGGCCGCGCGCTTGCCCTGCGGCGGGTTGATACGATTCCAGGTGCGGGCGCGGCAATGAATTGGACGCGCTGAAGCGGGTCGGTACGGCAATTTGTGGGTGTGGGGATTGCGCTGTAGGGGCAATGCCTTGCGCTTGCCCTGCTGGCGCGGTTCGTCGCTACGGTAAATGTAGCGGTGCATCGTTTTCAGGTAACAGAGATGCCAGGAGAAACAGTAGGTTTGTTGTTTTGCAGGGTGAGGGAATACTAGCCGTTTCTCCCTGATGATGTTGCAACTACTGCTGATACGCTGTTATGTCCTGGCTGATGCGTGTGCCCTCTTTATCTTTTTCGCTGCCCTTCGTGCTTTTCTCGTCAGGGGTGGCGAGCGGCTCGGCGAGGCCGTAAAGCGTCTCTTCAGGATCGTAGCTGCCATCACCACCTGGCGTCATACCCGGATCTTCGTCGTCCAGGTTGCTGTAGGGGTCCTGCCCATCGATATCACCAAATTGGTCTTGCAGGCCGTAGCCGTCGGGCGCTGTGTTGTCCTCGATGTCTAGATCATGGGTGCCCTGATTGCTGTAGCCGGGACGACTTCCCACTTTAAAGCGGTCTTGCGCTGCTTCTTGATTTAAAATCTGCTCTTGCTGGTTGCTCTGTTTTTCATCGGGTTGATTGTCTGCCATGATGTATTTGGCTCCTTTTCCGTATAGTGTTAACGCCTCTCCGAGAGGATACGTAGCGGGAGAACGAAAAGTGACACGCTGAGAAAACCCTCTGCTCATCCTTGACAAAGGCTCAGTTGAGTGGTATTTTTGTGATAGTATATTATCAAAATGTGAGAATATTCTCAAACGAAGATAAGACATCAGCGTGCTCAATTATAAAGAGAAAATCGCGGAGGCCATTGCTATGGCAGGCATCAAGGCTACACTTCTCTTGCACCCGCTCCACCTGCGTATCGTAGATAAAATAGAGGGTCGGCAATTGACGACCCAACAACTGGCGGCCATGTTGCCCGATATCGCCCAGGCTACGCTCTATCGCCACCTCAACCAGCTTGTGGAAGGGGGCATTCTTGAGATTGTGGAGGAGCGCCCTGTGCGCGGCACTGTTGAAAAGGTGTATGCCGTCACCGAGCCGATTTCTGTGGAACTCACGCGCGAAGACCTGGAGCAATTTACGCGCGAAGACCTGATCCGTTATTTCACCGGGCATATGATGCTGCAAACCGCGCGTTTTGAACGCTACCTGCAACAAGAGGAAATCGATATCCCCAATGACGGCATCCGCTTCTATCAAATTCCCCTCTATCTGAGCAACGAGGAATATCAGCGGCTCTTTGCCGAGGTGCAGAAGCTGCTTTTAACGTTCGCGGAAAATCAGCCTGCCCCCGGTCGCCGCCGTCGCATCGCTAGCACGGTTTTTATTCCAGATATCGAAACGTTGGAAAGCTAACAGACTGCAAGAAAGGATTGGCAGTATATGACACAAACAGAAAAGACCACCACGACTCTATTTGCCGGTATCGATGATACGGTTGCTACCTGGCTGAGCGCGTGGAAGGTACCTGGACTGGCGCTAGCAGTGGTAAAGGATGGCGAGATGGTATTTTCGCGAGGGTTTGGCAAGCGCAATCTGGCCAGTGACGAGGCCGTGACCCCACAGACCATTTTTGCCATTGGCTCCAGTTCTAAAGCGTTCACGGCTGCTTCCCTGGCTATGCTAGTGGATGAGGGCAAGCTCAATTGGGATCGGCCTGTACGCGAGTATATTCCTTTTTTCAAACTCTATGATAATGTGGCAAGCGAGCGCATCACCCCGCGCGATCTGCTGATCCACAATTCCGGCCTGCCACGGCACGATCTGGCCTGGTACCGCTCCAGCAGGTCGCGCAAAGAACTCATCGAAGGGCTACGCTACCTTGAGCCCAGCAAAGATTTTCGCAGCACCTGGCAATATCAGAATATGATGTACGCCACCGCGGGCTATCTGGTGGAATGCGTCAGCGGGCTGAGCTGGGAAGATTTTGTGCAACAGCGTATCTTCGAGCCGCTGGGTATGACCAATAGCTACATGAATGATACCAGCGCCCGTGAACATACCACCAATTACTCGCTCCCTTACAGGGAAAGAGATGGCGAGATCCAGCAGATCCCGTTTTATAGCCACTGGCAGGCCCTGGGTCCGGCTGGCAGCATCCATTCAAATGTGGAAGACCTGTGCAAATGGCTGCTGCTGCATCTCAACAAAGGCAAGATCGGAGAGCGTCAGCTTATCTCTGAAGGCCAGATGACACAACTGCACAGCCCCCAGATGGCAGGCGTTGACCGCGAGCTCATTACGATGGACCCGCAAAAACTGCCGGAGATCTTCTATAGCAGCTACGCTATGGGCTGGATCGTCACGTCCTATCGCGGCAATGTCCTGTTGCATCACGGGGGCAGCATTGGCGGCTTCCATGCCCTGGTGGCCTTTATGCCCAACCGAAATTTTGGCGTTGCCGTTCTCACCAATACCCACACTAGCATGCTGGAGACCGTCGCCGTCTATCACGCGCTTGACCTGCTGCTAGGTGTGGAGCCCGCCGACTGGCATGGTCGCCATATCCAGATCTATCAAGGTCTCATGGATGCTATGAAGAAGGGGAAAGAGGAACTGCACGCTGGTCGCATCCCCGACACCCGGCCTTCTCACGATCTGGCCGCTTATACCGGCACATTCGAGCATGGCGGTTACGGACGCGTACTGATTGAGCTAGAGGAAGAACAATTAAAGATCGAGTATAACAATACAAAGGCGTCGCTTGAGCATTTTCACTACGATAGCTTTGTTTTCTCGCAGGCCGCCTTCGATCTCGATCTCAAAGTGACCTTCACCGCCAATGCACGCGGCGATATCGAAAGCCTGGCCATCCCCTTAGAGGGCAGAGTCGCCGATATCGTCTTCAAACGGGTCGCCAACAAGGAGCTTCAGGAGAGCAGCTATCTAGAACAATTCGCGGGCGAGTATGAGATCGTCCTGGGAGAAAACACGCTCGCCGTCAGCATCATTTTGCAGGGTGAGGCGCTCATTGCTAACGCTCCGGGTCAATCTAATGTAGAACTGGAGCCATATAAAGAGAACGAATTCCGCTTCAAATCTGCACCTTCGCAGATCATCACCTTCGTGCGCGATGCAGAGGGACGGATCAGCCACGCTCGCCTACCCGGAGGTATCAGCGCCAGGCGTGTGTAGCAAAGATGAATGCGTTGGCAAAGGTATTGCTGGTTTGCCCTTCCTGTTCTTAGTGTCTTCGCCCTTGCAGGGTGGAGCTCCTGCGGCTTCGCCGTGTTCTGGAGGTGTGGTGGGAATATGCGCGAAGCGCATATTCCCACCACACCTCCAGAACACAAAACGAGCGTCTGCGACGCGAGCACGCGCTCGTGATGAGAATCAGACACACACATTATGAAGGGATGCGTCTGGTCAGTTGATACGTTTCTCGCGCCCGCCCCATTCTTTTTCGCGCAGCACAAATTTTTGCACTTTGCCGGTGGAGGTTTTGGGCAATTCGCCGAACTCGATGGCGGCGGGACATTTGAAGTGGGCGAGCCGTTCGCGACAGAAGGCGATGATATCCCCTTCGGTGGCGCTCTGGTTCGGCTTCAAAGTGACGAAGGCTTTGGGACGCTCTCCCCATTGCTCGTCGGGGATGGCGATCACGGCGCACTCCAGCACGGCGGGATGCTGGGCCACCGTCTGCTCCACCTCGATAGTCGAGATGTTTTCTCCGCCGGAAATGATCACGTCCTTCTTGCGGTCGCGCAGTTCGATATAGCCATCAGGATGCCAGACCGCGATATCGCCCGAATGGAACCAGCCGCCGGCGAACGAGGCAGCGGTAGCCTCCGGGTTGTTGTAATAGCCCTTCATCACGTTGTTGCCGTGCATAATCACCTCGCCCATCGTCTGGCCGTCGCGTGGCACATCGTTCATATGCTCATCAACGACGCGGGCGCGGTCGGCAACGACGTTGCCCTGGCCCTGACGAGCAAGCAGGCGAGCCTGTTCTCCTTGCGGGAGCTGGTTCCATTCCGCGTGCCATTCGCAGACGGTGTAGGGGCCGTAGGTCTCGGTCAGGCCATAGACGTGAACCGGACGCAGGTTGAGCTGGTGCATCTGTCCCAGCAGCGTTGGCGATGGCGGCGCTCCGGCAACGGTTACGGTAATCTCATGCTCAAGGCGATGGGCTTTGGGATGGTTCACCAGAAAGATTTGCACGGTGGGCGCGCCGTTGTAGTGCGTAACGCCTTCGGACTCAAAGAGATCCCAGACCGTGCCCGGGTCCAGCTTGCGCAGACAAACATGCGTGCCTCCGACGGCGGTCACCGCCCAGGTGAAGCACCAGCCATTGCAATGGAACATCGGCAGCGTCCATAAGTACACGCTCCTGCTGCTCATGCCCGTCTCAATCACCTCGGAGAGCGCGTTGAGATAGGCGCCGCGATAGGTATAGACGCCGCCTTTGGGGTTGCCGGTTGTGCCCGACGTGTAGTTGATCGCGATAGGCTCTTCCTCGTCTTCCAGCCAGCTCGTCACGGGTTCAGGCGAGCCAGCAGTCAGAAACTGCTCGTATGGATCGTCCGAGGAAGCCGTATCATCGATGCGCACCACCTTGAGGTCGGAGGTATCAAGCGGCTCAACCAGGGGAGCGAGTTCTGCGTCCACGAACAGAAAACTGGTTCCTGAATGTTTCAGGATGAAGCCGATTTCCTGTGAATTGAGCCTGGTATTGATGGCGACCAGGATGCCACCAGCCGCAGGTACGGCGAAATGGGCTTCGAGCAGCGCGGGCGTGTTGGGGCACAGGAAGGCCACACGGTCGTGTTTTTGCATTCCACTGGAGCGCAGGCCGGAAGCCAGGCGATTGACACGCTCGGCAAACTCGCGGTAGGTATAGTGCCGATTGCCATGAACGATGGCAACCTTATTGGGAAATACCAGCGCGCTCCGTTCGAGAAAACTGACCGGGGTCAGTTCAGTGCGGTAAACTTTTTCTGTCATCGGTAGCTCCTTTCAGCCAGATAACCCTGTAGCTCCCCGATTCATCGTGGGAGTAGACGCGCTAGCGTCGTTTCTGGCTGGATTAAAAGGGAGTTCCTTCTCTAGCTTGCAATACAGCATTTACTCAATGAGCAGGGCTACTTTGCCCTTCACCTTGCGCTCCATCATAGCGCGCAGCGCCTGCGGCGCCTCTTCCAGGGTGTAAGTTGCTGAAATGAACGGTTTGATCTTATCTGATGCGTACCAGGAGAGCAGTTCTTGCAGATGTTGCTGGTTGCGTGCGGGGTCGCGGGCCGTGAACGATCCCCAGAAGACGCCAACGATGGAACAGCCTTTGAGCAAGGTCAGATTGAGTGGGATGCGCGGGATCTCGCCATCGGCAAAGCCGACCACCAGGTAACGCCCCTCCCAGGCCATGCCACGCAGCGCAGGCTCAGCATATTTGCCGCCCACAGGATCGTAGATAACATCAACCCCGTTGCCTCCGGTAAGTTCCTTGATGCGGTCCTTGAGATCCTCAGTTGAATAATTAATCACCTCGTCCGCGCCATAGCGTTTGCAGATCGCCAGCTTCTCATCGGATGAGGCCGCCGCAATTACGCGCGCGCCCATCACCTTGCCAAGCTCGACGGCGGCAAGCCCGACGCCACCGGCGGCGCCCAGCACCAGCAGCGTTTCTCCGGCTTTAAGATGGGCGCGATCTTTCAAGGCGTAGTGAGATGTGCCATAGGTCATAATAAAAATAGCGGCGGTCGCGAAATCCATATTGGCCGGCATGGCAATAATGCGGCTGGCCTCGGTCACTACTTCCTGCGCGTAACCACCCCAGCCGGTGAAGGCAATGACATGGTCGCCAACCTTGATATGCTCCACGCCCGACCCAACCTCCTGGACAATGCCCGCCAGCTCTCCGCCTGGCGAAAAGGGCATCGGCGGCTTGAACTGATATTTCCCCTGAATAATCAGCGTGTCGGGGAAGCTGACGCCGCAGGCTTTGACCTTGATAACCACCTCACCCCGGCCTGCCCGGGGCGACTCCACCTCCTCAATCACCAGCTTCTCTGGTAGACCGTATTCTTTGCACAAAACTGCTTTCATGGCAGATGTCCTCCTGGGAATAGTAAAAATAAGAAGAAGGGTTACTGCTCGTTCCTGATCCACTGCAAAATCGATGATCACCTGACCATATTATAGCAGAAAAAAAGTGGATTACTGAGTATCGCCCTACTCAGTAATCCGCCCTTAGTGAAATCTGGCCCCCGGTCCTTGTTGAGGAGCCACAGCGTAAAAAGGATTTCCCCCAACCTTTTTACGTCGCTGACTGTCACACTAATTATTACGGAGCAGGTTACACTATAAAGTTATAGCAACTCCATTTGTATGATCGATTTGTACAGGTTATACTATTCCAAAAGCTGAGTTTTTCAGGCATGAAAAATGTATTTAAGGGTATATCGTCATCATACACCACTAAATGACTGATTGTCATTTTTATATAAAATATCCCGTATCTACCCATTTTATCCTGCTGCTTTTCAATTTGCGAATTTTTCCCTCACATATCAAACTCTCTCAGGATATGACGGAGACGCAGCCGCCACACATCGACGGTTGCTACCACGGTATCTCTTTCCTCATTTTTGGGAAAAAGGCGCTTGATGAGCGAGATAAAATGATCCAGGACAGCTACGAATTCTTCCAGTTCTACATCGGTCAAAAAAAGTTGTACTTGCTTGACATCTCCCGTTGTTAATTGCTGTGCCATCCGTTGCCGCAATTGTGCCACGAAACGTATGCGTTCAGCATTCTTCCCTGGTGCCGATGCCTTTTGTAAATACTGGTTGTATCCCCTTAATATGTCAGCCATTGTTTCGAACTCTTGCAGCGCAAATGATACTTGTGGGATCATCTCTTGTGGCATCTCTTCCATGATTTACTCCTCACATACTCACACCTGCCCACAGGCAAAATAGACTTCGTACGTCGTCTGATAGCTGTTCCATTCCTCTTCAAGCGCCTGCATGACAGCATTAAACATTTCAGGAGAGACGCCAAGCAGAGAGTGTGCAAGGGGTCGCATTGTCGGCCAGCCTGCTAACATATCTTGAGCCAGGAGATTGCCGATGCGTCCGCCCCAACTGCCAACGGCAAGAGTTTTTGTTTCTGCTTGCACATGGTGCAACCCTGATTGCTGGAGCAACAAACCAAACTGTGCCATTGCTGACGCATCGATCCCCCTGGATGCGCTGATCGCCGTCCACCAGGCTAAAAATTGTTTCGTCGCTGGTCCGGCCCGATGAAAGGTCGTTCCCATTTCTCCTAATTCGATCCAGCCCCCGGGCACTGTCACGCGTTGGAGTTCTCTTACCACGACCGGCCACGATGCCAGAGGGATTCCCGCGACAAGGAAGCGTTGATGCACATACTGAAACGAATGAGCGGGAAACGGAAGACCATCAAGCAGGTTTCCCTGTACAAAGTGATAATTGAGCGGGGTTGAAGGGGAAGATGGCACGTTTTCCAAATCAAAGCCGATGACCTGGGTTTTTGGGGAACTGGTGGCAATTTCATGGCCCCATCGGCCAGTGCCACAGCCAACGTCAAGGACATGGCCTCCCCTACACAGCAGGTCATGGACCGGAGCGAAGGTATTGCCCTTCAATACCTGACGTAGAATGAAATGCTGATAGCTCAGGCGTTGCAACTCTTGCTCATCTTTTGGCAGCAAATAGGGCGCATCCCCCCGGTGTCTTCTTCCTTCCGTGTCAATGTAGACCTCGGGAGGCCGTATCCGCTCCCAGGCGTGAGATTGAAAAGCCCGCTGCTTTTTGCGTTTGAGCAACCGCCCAAATAGCCTCATAGCGTCCGGTTCCTTCCCCTCGTTTATCCCTCAGTTACAATGGTGTCGTCGTGTGACATGTTCCCTCTTCTAAGCCCCATGTGGGCCTTCCCATCAATGCAATCACCTCGTCGTGTTTGCCCTCTCGAATAAGCTGCAAGAATCGCTCCGCTTCGCGCTCCATCCGGGCGGTAATGGCTGCGTGGCTGGCGACTACAGCAATCCCATAGAGCCCTTGCTTTGATGCTTGCTCTCGCAAGGATTGCTCTTGTCTGAATCGTGCTATTTCACTTTCA
>DASRHT010000070.1:0-29480 GCA_035650355.1 Ktedonobacteraceae bacterium | reverse complement strand
GTTCCCTGGCTTCATTGACTATGCTATAGTTCATCTCGGATGAGTCCTCGTTTCGTGATAGTTTGGTACCATCACTTTATCAGGTTCTCATCCTTTTGTTTTGCTTTTGCGGCCTCTCGCCGAAAATTAAAAGGCCCTGGCATACCGCTCACTGCTGTTGCACAGTTACATGTCAGCGTACTATAATAGTAGTACTCTTGTTTACCTTTAATACTCGCTGAGTATAATATTGTCAGGGAACAGAAGATCCACCAGGTCAATCTTAGGATTGGCCAGCGGTGCCAGCGGATCTTTCATAAATGCCAAAGAGCTCCCCGCTTGCAGGTTACTGGGAGTAACTGGGGGAAGACGTGAATCGTATATAGTTGATAGCAACGCAACCATTCACCACAATGGTTGCAGCATTCGCACGATGTTTTCATCCAGATTGGATTTCTTATGCAAGTTCAACAACGTCTGGGGGCTATAGGACGCCTGCTATTGATCGCCGTCCCGCTCGCTCTGGGCCTGATGCTATTTTTCCCGCTCACCAGCGAAGCCCATGCCGTGCTGCTGCGTTCCGATCCAGCGCGAGATGCCGTGCTCAACGAAGCTCCGTCGCAGGTACGTATGTGGTTCAGCGAAGATTTGAACCCGACCTTCAGTACCGCATCAGTGATGAATTCAAGCAACCATAGGGTTGATACCGGGCAGGCACATGTCTCTTCTAGTGATCCTCGCGAAATGGATGTGCAGCTCTCACCCAACCTGCCAACTTCGGTCTACATCGTGATCTGGCGCACCCAGTCTGCCGCTGATGGGCATGTGCTCAGTGGCTCGTTTCTTTTCACCGTGGCCTTGCCGGGCGACCCGGTACCGAGCGCCAGTGGTTTGAATAGCGGGCAGGCTAACGCAAGTGGGGGCGCTGCTACCGGTCAGCTTGATGGCCCAACGCTCTTTAGCCTGATTATGATTACGCTGGTCGAGCTTGGAGTTGTTTTCTGGATGGGAGCGCAGCTCTGGCGCACCTTCGTCTTGCAGTTAGCAGAAGATGATCAACCAGAACAGGCCGCGATACGACAACGTGAAGAAGAACGTTTCGAGAGACGCTTCTCGCTACCAGGTCTGGGAATCCTTTTCCTGGCAAATATTGGGGTGCTGCTGGGCCTGTCTCTTTCGCTCACCAACGGGCAATGGAGCCAGGTATTTGTTCTGTCGAATCTCATCGGCCTGATCTCTCATGGACAATTTGGTACCTATTGGATCGTGCGCGAACTTGTAATCGTGCTGGCAATAGTGATTAGCGTATACACTTTGCTCGCCAGACAACTTGCAAAGGGCGTTAGAGCCGCTCTTTCCTGGATAAATTTAGTGCTCGGGCTGGCCCTGCTCATCGCGGTGGCGCTCTCCGGCCATGCGGCAGCGATTAGCGGCAGTATTGCGACCTTTGCGATTCTGGGGGACTGGCTGCACTTACTGGCTGCCTCGCTCTGGGTTGGCGGCATGATGTACATTGCCACTATCTACCTGCCCGTCTTGCAGCCAGATTCTATGGTGGAGCGAGCGCGCTCTTTGCTGACGACACTGCCGCGCTTTTCGCCTCTGGCTATTACCGGCGTGATTATTATGTCGCTGACGGGGCCACTGAATGCAACTGTGCATATGACTTCGTGGGACCAGCTCTATACCACGGCTTACGGGCGCGCCCTGGTGGTCAAAGTGCTCCTGGTGGGTGGTCTCCTGCTAACCAGCGCCATTCACGTCTTGCGCTTGCGCCCGCAACTGACTAAAACCTACCGGCAATATCTCACGACCAGGGAAGATAGCCAGGCGACGGCGCAGCAGGTTAAAATGCTGGAGATGGGCATCTCGGGACAGACGCGCAGACTGACGAATGTTTTGCGCTGGGAACCGCTGCTGGGCGTGGCAGTCCTGATCTGCACAGGGCTGATGAACGTCTTTGCAGGCACATTGCTGCCCGCGACCACCCAAACGCCCGGCATACAGCCGCCGGGATCTACGGCATCGACGTTTAGCACAACAGCCCATACCAGCGATGGCAAGTTTCAGGTCAAGATCACCATCTCTCCCAATACCTTTGGCCCGAATGCCTTCACAGCCACGGTGATGGACTCAAATGGCCAGCCTGACACCAATGTGGGTGTATCGCTTTACCTGACCGGAGCCGATATGGATATGGGAACAGAGGTGGTCAACCTGCAGCCAGATGGGAAGGGCGGCTTTAGCGGACGTGGCGATCTTACGATGGGAGGCCGCTGGTGGGTCCGCTTCCAGATTCGCACGCCAGATAATACCCTGCATGAGAACAGGATTCTGTTCACTGTCCAGGGTTGAGATCATCTCGGCATTTTCTATTGCTGAGAATCAAGGATGTACCATGCAGATAGATCGTGTATCATGGGATCGCCCCTCATCAGGGGCGAACCACTTTATTTCTCGTCGTGGTTTGCTCACGATGCTCAGCCTGTCCACTCTCCTAGTGGCGTGTAACAGCGCCACGGGAGATGCACCGGTCGCGCCAACGCCAGGCAACGGCTTTAGCGCCACGCAGCAAACCAGCGATAACAAGTTCCAGATCAGACTGAATGTCACGCCAGATCATCTTGGCCTGAACAACTTCATCGTGACCGTAATAGATCAGAATGGCCAGCCGACTTTAGACGTAAGCGTAACGCTCTACCTCGACTCGGTTGATATGGTTATGAGCGAGGAAATAATCTATATGCTCCCGGATGGTAACAACCACTTTGCCTCTCAGGGTGGCTTTATGATGGGCGGCCACTGGTCCATACGTGTACAGGTGAAGACGCAGGATAACGTGCTCCATGTATGCCGCGTGCAGACACTCATCAGTACTTGACGATTGGAGTATCATCATACCAGAGACGCATCTGAGAACCAGGAATAGTTCTATCAGGGGTAGGTTTTATGAATACATATCTTGCACCAGAGCATTGTTGCTTGCATAACGTGAACATGTGTATAACGCGTCAGAGCAGACTTATCGCGCTCATTTTGCTGGTATTATTTTTTACCGCCTGTAGTGGCCTCAACGCAGATAATACAACATCGGCGACGCCAACCGCGGTGCGCGTCAATGGCTTTGGTACGGCGGCTAATCACGTCCATTCGTTGCTCGCGTTCCCTAATAATGTGCTGGTCCTGGCGACCCATTACGGACTGTTTCGGTCCGCCGATAATGGTGCCACCTGGACGCTCGTTGCCGCCGGTCCTGGCCAACTCATGGACGGCCTGATGACCTATTCGCTGGTGAATAGTCCGCTCGACCCGCAACGACTCTATGTCTTAACCCAGGCGGTAACCAGCTCTCACAAGGGAACGATAGGACTCTATACCAGCGCCGATCAGGGCCGCACATGGCAAATGAGCATTGCCGCAAGCAGCCTCACGCCTTCCGCCAACATCTATCTTGCAGCCGCAGGCAATGATACCCCCAACGAAGTGTATGTCTACGTGCCGGACCTGGGCGCGCTCGGCCTCAAAATAAGCATGGATGGCGGGCAGCACTTTACCACTATCGGCACATTACCCTTTGGCACGCTGACCAGCCTATTACCTCTGCCAGATGCACCGGGCCAGATTCTGGCCAGTAGTAGCGACGGCCTGGCTCGCAGCAGTGATGGCGGAGCGCACTGGCAGATGATCAAGGGGATTACCGGTGGCATCTTCGGTCTTGTCACTCCGGGACCTAAACAACCAATCTATGCCTCAGGCGATGCTGGTATCTACTCATCGACCGACGGAGGCAAGACCTTCTCCCTGGTGAGCGCTCAGGCCGCGTATAACTCCCTCACGGTCTCATCGGTAGATCCCACAATGATTTATGGCAAAACCGCTTCTGGCGTGTATCGCAGCACCAATGGGGGACACACATGGAGTATGCTTCCATCTATCAAAGGTACCCTCGGCAACCTGGTGGTGAACCCGACCAATCCATCGCAGGTCTACCTTTCGCTCTCCTATCCCACCGAAGTCTTTCGCTTCGATCAAGATAGCGCGAAATGGTCATCGCTTACGCCCAGGTAGAAGTGGAAATTGTCATGTTCTTAAAAATATATCGTTTGTTCGTTCTGCCCATCTTTAGCTGCTTTCTGCTCGCCGCGCTGATGCCGATACCAGCTCTGGCCGATGGTGGCGCGCCTAATCTGGCCTACGTGGCAGGGGCGAATAGAGGTATCGCAGTGATTGATGTGGCGCAGCAGAAAGTCACCAGCACCATTGCGGCCAGCGGCGATCCGCACGGCATTATTCTCAGCCTCGATGGTCGTTTCCTGTATGTGACCCAGCCCCAGATGGGGAAGGTTGCGGTCATAGCAGCCAGGACGGGCGATACGGTCTGTTCCGCTGATGTGCCCGGACAACCAAGCCTGCTGGTACTCGATACCAGCGCCAACCTGCTCTATACTGCCGGCAATGGGGCCACCGGCGTCACCGTGATTGATCCGACAAATTGCGCGCTTAAAAAGACGTTCCAGACAGATGGGCCGGTATACGGGATGGCCGTAGCAAATATTGGATCTGTCTCGTCTGGTAGCAGTGGTAATCAGCTCTGGATTGCCACCACCAATGATCTTACGATCTTTGACGATGCGAGCGGAAAAATGCTTGGCAGCGTCAACATCCCGGGTGGACCGCAATATGTTAGCATTCCGCCAGGCGCGACGGTCTATGTCACCACGCGCCAGGGCGATATTATGGCAATTGGCCTGAGCGAACATAACCTTGTGCCTCTGATCAAAGGCGGAGTTTTTGGGCCGATGGACTATGATATGACAACGGGCGAAGTCTACGTTCCCGACCAGCAGAACAACCGCTTGCTCGTGCTCGCGCCCGTCAATGCCGGCTTTCCCCCGCCGCCGGAACCCAGCCGAACTATCAATCTCGGGGTCAAGCCTGTATCGGTCGCGATTACCAGCGATGGTCAGCTTGGCTTTGTGGCGCTTGCCAGCGGCAATGTCGCCATGCTCGATCTGCCCGGTCGCCAACCAATCACCACGATCAGCGTCGGCGGTAGCCCGCATTTCATCATCACGGGCCTCTATCCTCCCGTGATAGGCACAACGCCCCAGCAGGCCAACATCCTGACCACCGTCATCAACATCGCTGCCTACCTGTTTATCATCGTGTTAATCATTGTGCCAATACTTTTGTTCAGGCGTTACGCCAAAACCCATAGCAGTTCGCAGGGACCCGATTGATCGGACGCGGTAAACCGGGTCCCTACGAACTGCCGATGTATTGTTTATTCGCTCCGTTGCAGGGCGAACTGCTCGAACATCGCCTCCCACACTTCCTGATTCTCAAGACGTTCGCGCGGATTGGCGACGCGGGCATTGATGGCATCGAAGATACAGGAGAGCAAACGCTGGAGCACTTTTGAGGCTTCGTCGTAAAAAGCTTCGGCCTTCTGAATATCGCCGTTCAGCACTTCATAGCAAAGGGAGCTAAAATTATCGACGTCGATATGATTCTGATCGACTTTAAACTCGTAGGTTCCCATATAGTGCAGCCGCTCGCCGTACATCAACGCTTTCAGCGTATTGGGGTCCAGCTCAGTGCCGTTTGTCCGGCAGGCTTCCGCCAGGGCATCCATCGTCCAGTTGATAAACTCCACCAGAGCGGGCAGTTGCTCCATCGGGGTGCGCCGCTTGTCCCACTCCTGCTCCATGCGGCTGATCAGGTCCAGGAGCGCGAAGTTCTCCAGGCGCAGCTTCTCAGCGGGCTCTGGGAGTCTAATTTTCCGACCGTTCATGCGTGGAGCCGCATCCTGATAGACATATTGCAGGAACTTCTGCTGCACCAGTTGCGCCAGATCGCGCGCAACGTCGAGTTCGGGGCGGCGGATCGCGCAAGCAATGCGCCTGACTTTGCGGTAAAGATTCACATGGGTAAGTAGTTCCAGGGAACGCGCGTCAAAGCGTAAGGGGTAGGGGATGGCCGGAGCCATCTGAAGCATGGTCTGTACGCCCTGTGGAAGAAACTGGCGCAACTCTTGCCACTCGTCCGAGTACCGCACCATCTCCATCGTCGCCCGCACGACGTCGATATCGAGCGAAATTTCTCCGTAGGGTAGGAGTTTTTGCACGCTTGGGGTCGCAAAAAACTCGTAGATACCATCTTGCCAGAGAGACAGCTCGCGGATCGTCCATAGCGCCTTTGTACGCAAAGCCTCCTTCAACTGCTTTTCCGTAATTGCGCCCATATAGACAAGCCGCTCGCCAATGCGTTTGCCAAAAGGATCTTGTAGTTGCTGGGCAAAAGCCTGCTCGATATGGTGATAGGTGGTCATGCCTAGTTGTTGCAGTACATCACCGAGCGTCAGTGCTCCGGCATCAATTTCAGAGCTATTGGCCATTTTGCCTTCATTGAAGTAAATGACCCCCATATGTCCGTCGCCCTGCTTGAGGTGAATAGCGCCTGTCATGCTACCCAGCTCCACCACCTGCAATACTTCCACTAACCCGAAGTCTTTTAGTGAGCCAGACAATACCGTGTCTGCCATGCTGTCCTCATATCCCTGGTCAAGCCATATACATTATCGGTAGCAACCGAAAAACTGCTATAAAGCATTATAGCAAGGCTCGCGTGTTTCAACAAGGCCGCTTATAGCTGCTTACGAAAATCGACGTGTAGTTAGATTAACCGGAAAAGTGTTATGATATATCTCATGTACATCTCTCTTCATATATTCAGGAGAGACACTGTCCGTTTCAAAGAGTATTTTACTATAGAAACAGGCGATTTGTTATGTTATGTTTCCGGGTAGTACAAATTACTGCCTGATGGGCTGCAGGCTAAGCATAAAAAGGATGTACTGATGGATGCTTCGCGTACGATGATTACCTTCAAACCGGCCAGAATACGTTTTACCTATCGTGTTGGCGGCGTTCTTATCCATAATGGGCATGTGCTCTGTCAGGCTGCCCCTGAACAGGGTTTCTGGTTTCTCCCTGGTGGCCGCGCCGAACTGGGCGAAGCGGCAACTACCACGCTTTCGCGTGAGATGCAGGAGGAGTTGGGGATTACGGTGCAAATTGAGCGCTTGCTCTATATTGTCGAGAATTTTTTCAATCACTTCCGCTCCTCCGAGCACGAACTGGGGCTTTATTTTTTGATGACCGCTTCTGCCGATGCCTATATCTATCAAAGCCTGGAGCCATTCACGCATATAGACGAGGAGGGGACCCCTTTGCGCTTCGACTGGCTCCCCATTGCCCGACTCGAACAGATCCCGCTCTATCCCCCCTGCTTCCAAAAAGCCCTACAGGCCATCCCTGAACATACGGTGCATATTGAGGAGCGCCGGTCTCGCTAATTAAGGAAATACATCATTTTCGGGACTAATTGACAAAGATGCGTATTAACGCTATCATGCTTTACGCCTGAGATTGTTTCTTTCAAGCTTTGAAGTAGAGATAACCTTAAAGATCATGTAGGTTTGGGGTAAAGTTGATGGAAGATTATCATGCTGCATTTTCACAGCGCATTGCAGATGTGAACGTTTTAAATACAAGTGAAAGGCGTACAGCGGCCATGCATCTTGGAGGCGTTGCCATTGAGTGTCTCCTCAAGCACATAATATTTACTTCTTTGCCACGCGGAGCAAGCAAGGAATGGAAAACGGACGGCAACGATCCTGGTCATACCATCACCAATCCTGGACATAGCTATCAAGAGGCTTTGAACCGCCACAACAGGTTACGGTCACGAATACAACAGTTTCCTTTTGTGTTAAACTGGCTACATGATGTCGAGCAGCCTGAAGGCCATTTCATAGATATGCGCTATTCAGGAAAAGAACCTGGCGACGACAAGTATAAACGGTGGATAACATCGTACCAGTGCCTTATAGCCTGGTTACAAAAACAGGCTACCAGTCTCTGAGATGCAAAAGTAGGGAAAAGATGCAGCAAACCTGGCGACCGATATTAAACAAAAATATTGAAAATGACTATATAAAAGACCCAAAAGAGTGGTACGAACTGACCATTTCTACATCGGGTCTATTAAACATAACCATCGTAAGCGAACGCTTTGCAGCTACTCCCACCTCGCAGCGGCGTGAGCAGCTTCTAGACCTTCTTCGCAGATCTGGCGCTCCCACATCGACAGGATTTTTGTCTCTTTATACCGTTGATGAGGCTAACTCCATTGGTCTGGCTAAACCACCAGCAATACAGGAGCAGGAAGTCTATAGCTGGTCCGATCTGGCGCAACAGGCAGTAAATATCGAAGGGTTGCCTAAGATGCTACGGCGTAAGCCACGTTTCCCGCGTACAGTAACTTTCTACTCATTTAAAGGGGGTGTTGGTCGCACGACTGCCCTTACACATGTGGCGTGGATTCTTGCGATGCGAGGACGCAAGGTTGTCGCTGTTGACTTAGATTTAGAAGCGCCTGGCTTGAGTTTTTTCCCCAACCTGACACCGATGCCCGAAAATGGCATTGTGGACTATTTCTATGAACGCGCTTACATTCCAGAAGGGATAGAGCCCAGCATCTCGATTGCTGAAATCTTTGGCGAGGTGCGCATCCCCAACGCGCCCGGGCGGCTTTTTATCGTCCCGGCGGGTTTCCTTGATCTGAACTACATCACGAAAGTTGATGATCTGCGTGCGTCGGCTATCACCGAGCAAGGCGAGGATCTCTGGTCAATCTTTTTTCGTGAGATCACCGAACAATTGCAGCCTGATATTATCCTGGTTGACTCGCGTACAGGTATTAACGAGTGGGGAGCGTTCTCTTTGCTACGAGCTGCTGATCAGGCAATCATATTTCTTTACCCAAATGAACAGAATAAACGCGGCATCGACCATCTCCTGGAAGCTCTTACAGGTAAAATCTCTTTGCAGCTAGTATTTTCGCCCGTGCCATTTGGTGATGCCGGGACAGAGATAGTAAAGGAATACTGGGAAGCTTTGCAACATCGACTGAATATTGTCGTTGACGGGGCCAACACAGATTTAGAGGACGAAATCCAGGAAGCGGAGAACCAGACGGAAACGATAGAGCCAATCACGGTACATTACCATACTGAACTTGCCTTAGCTGCTCGCTATCCTGTTCAGTCACTGCTATCAAATTATATGAATATTGCTAATGTGGTTGATGAGGATACTACCGCTATTAGTCTTGAACAAATTCTCATCGATAAACATCATCGATGGAAGATTATTGAAAGTCTCGAGTTTCCAGAAGTAGATGCAGCTCGCAATCAAAATCTTCGTGATCTTTTCCAACGCACTGCCGATTTTGATCGGTTTCTTGATGATACTACCTGCCTGATTCGGGGAAGAAAAGGTACAGGGAAAACAGCCCTCTACGAACTTCTGCTAAAACACGGAAACGTTGCTCGCGAGCTATCGTCTAAAAGATTAGATCGTGTAATTTTGCTGTCAGGACATGGGAAATTTCGCAAACATCCAAGCAGAGATGAATTCCTCCTGATCGACCAACATATAAAGCAAAACAATGGTTCCTGGGAAGTATTCTGGCGTTCCTATTTGCTACTAAGGTTGCATATGGAAGGCTATCTTCAACGTCTTCTGATGAAAAAAGGCAATAAAGACGATAAGTTTATACCGCTCAGGTCTACGCTTAATAAAGTTCACATGAAAGCTGACCTCTGGCAAACGGAGCATACTACGCTGCTAGAAGCAATGGCGAGTGATGCCAGGCTGAATTTGCTAGTAAAAGATGCCCTTGATGAGATTAACAAGCAGTTGCAAAAAAACGGTAATGTGCTCTGGTTCCTTTATGATAATCTGGATGAGGATCTCCTAGCAGAGGGCGGACTGCGTCAGAGGGCTTTGACCGGTTTGTTTCAACTCGTCCAGGCTTCTGATGCTCGCCGCTTGACTTCTATCCGCTTTAAGATATTTCTTCGTGAAGATATCTGGAGCCGCCTCGTCTTTGATAACAAAAGTCATCTCAACGGACGCGATATCATATTGCAATGGACCCCCATTGACTTTTTACGATTGGCATTACGGCAGGCGCAACAATCAAATGAATTCAAAGATTTAGTGGATCGCTTTGCCCCTGTTGAAAATATAGATCAGGCAGATGAAGCATCGCTTGATAGAGCACTACAGTTACTTTGGGGGGTGCGGCGAGAGCCAAATTTAAAATCTAAATATGTATCCCGATGGGTCTATGATCGACTTACCGACTCTAGCGGCACTACATTTCCACGTAGCTTGAATATTTTGCTTAAAGAAGCCAAAAACTACGAGTCAAGCTCCAATCGAGGTCAACAGACATCTACAGACCGCTTGCTGTCAGCCAGATCACTGAATGCAGGATTAGTTAAAGCGTCAGAGGAACGGTGTGCAGGAATAAGAGAAGAGTATCCCGAACTCGGACTTTTTTTCGACGCGCTTGCAGATTTAGAAATTCTGGCATCCCAAGAAAAGTTACGTGAGGTGTGGCGAGATACTGCACAAGAGATCTCACCTACATTTAGTGATTTTGTTAAATACTTGCTCGGCATCGGACTTATCAGTCCTGCTGAATTGCAAGAAAAAGAACAGGGATATCGCTTTGCTGAAATTTACACCTACGGCTTCAATATCTACCGCGGAAGAAGAAAATCTTAGCAGCAATTATAAAGTCAAATGGTAATTTATGCTTCGCTCTCCGCTTTTGTTTGCTCTGGTCCAGAACCGGTCTGCACGGCGACAGCGATGGCGATGGAAAATTCGACGAGGTCGGCGATGCTGACATCGAAGGCGCTGAGGCCGAGCAGCTCGGCCCGGCGTTTGGCGTTACCGTGCAAACGCACGGTGGGGCGTCCGCTGCGCAGTTGCACCACTTCCATTTCGCGCCAGGCGACGCCGTGGATGCCGGTTCCCAACGCCTTGCTGATGGCCTCTTTGGCGGCGAAACGTCCGGCGAGCCGGGTGGCTTTGTCGCGGCACTGCTGCGCCTCGCGCTCGGTGAAGACGCGCTTGAGGAAACGCTCCCCATGCTTCTCATAGACTTTGCGCACACGAGCGACTTCGATGATGTCGATGCCAACGGCGATATTGACGCCCTGCGGCGGATGCAGCGGCGCTGGCAGACCGGCCAGCCCACCAGGACCAAAAAGCCAGTCGGGAATGGCTTCCCCTGGCTGGCGCACCAGTGGAGTAAAGAGCAATGGCCGGTCTTCTTCCATCATTTCCCCTTTTCCTCCCCCACCCCAAGCATAGGCTGACCCGGTACAGGCTGCTCAGGCAGAGTGCTGGTAACGTCGCCGGCAGCCAGAACTGAGGGTGCCGGGCTGGTGCCACGTCCCATGCCGCGATAGATAAAGCCGTGACGGTCCATTTCCGCCGGTTCATAGATGTTGCGCCCGTCAATCAGCACCGGTCGGCGCATGACTGAACGGATCTGCTGCATGTTGAGCGATTTAAACTCGTTCCAGTGGGTCACGACGACAACCGCGTCGGCTCCATGCGCCACCTCGTACGCGTTTTTGCAGAAAGTGACGGCATCCATGCGCACACCTTCACGCGCAAGAGCCTCACGTCCAGTCTCGGTCGCGACCGGATCATATACTTTTACCGTTGCCCCCTGACTGGTGACCCAGCGCACAATATCGATTGAAGGAGCCTCGCGCATATCGTCGGTCTCAGGCTTGAAGGCCAGTCCGAGAATACCTACCACGCTATTACGCAGGGAACCCAGGATATTGGTCAGCTTGGTCACGATGAGCCTGCGCTGATCGTGGTTGATATCCATTACGGCGCTCAGGAGCTGCGGGTGCAGACCAGCTTCATCGGCCATATAGGCCAGGGCGCGCACGTCTTTGGGAAAGCAGTTATGACTGATTAATCCTGAAGATGCGATCAGAGTTCCGGTACTGGTTTCCATGCTATAGACGGTCGTTTCGACATCTTTATGCTCGACTTCACGCACGACCAGCGTCGCAAATGCTCCGTGCCGCTCATAGCCACGCGGCTGAATGTAACGTTGATATCCTGTCAGGATACGCTCTATTTGAGCATGACGCTTGTCACCGAAAGCTTCTTTGAGCAAGGTTATCTGTTGATAGCCGCTGACTCTCAAGATGTATGCTTCTCGTTTGGACTTATTCATCCAGCGTGTGCGAATGGAGGGGATAACGCCAATTGTTTGCAGTAGCAGAGTCATACCATCGGCTAGCGATTTGCTGATGGTCGCATATTCCAGCATCAGATTCTGCCCATTCTGGACAGTTGTAACCGCGCCATCGCCACTAAATGCACCGCGAATCAACTCTAATCGTAATCCTGCTGGGACATTGAACGCCAGGCGAGGCAACGCCTTATCTTCCGAGCGTGTGCCGCAGCACAAAATATCACGTAACAACCAGGAGAATATGCGTGAGGAGACGATAGTCGTAAGGGCACTGGTAGCATGTCGTTCAATAAATTTGAGCCCCCACTGTTGTAAGATGCGCTGCACATCCGCGATATATTCGGCCTCTTGCTCATGGAAGCAGAAGCCTACACGTTCTCGCACCGCATCAGCTCGACCTCTGTCCTGTGAGAGATAGCCTTCCGCCAGATAATAACCACAGAGCCGCAATAGATCCGCATCAATAGGCAGCACAGCATTAATCATGGTTGCTGCCCCTTTAGCCGTATAGAGCCTGAGCTTCTCAGCGGGAACATTGATAACATTGAGCTGGCTTAGATAGCGGAACAAGCGCAGTGACATACGATTATACCGCTTGATGTCATGCGGATATTTGAGCATATCTTTTGGGATTGCGGTGGCAAATCGCTCATACTGCTCGCTAAAAGTGTTATCGACAGGCTTTACATAGACATCAGCCTCCAGAGGAGTATCCTGGAGCAGGTTAATCAGGTTGAGCGTTGCGGCCTGCTCAACCGTGGGCAATTCGCATAGGGCTATAAGTCGATCACCTGGTACAATGGCTGCTGCTGGCAGAATGGTAAACTGCTGCTCTTTGTACAAAATCACGGGATGATCTGCGGTTACCTTCAGCGTGCGGCCCATACTGGTATTGATCTTGACCATCTTCCCTTTATATGGCCTGCGGGTGATAGCTTTCACATCGGCAAGGGTGGGCTGCCCTCTCATCAAATCGAAAGCAAGCACACGCTGTCCTTGCGGCTGTACAAGCTCCACAACATCACCCTGAAATGGTTTATCGCCTTTCGCAAACAACGTATCGAAACGTTCTGCTGCCACATTCGGACTATTGAGAGCGAAAACGGTTTCATCAGCCTCAAAGCAACTTCCACCATAGCCAACTCCGGCATCCAGAAAGGCATGCCCGATCCGCTTATCGAAACCCATGCCGACCGCGACCTCTTTTATGTCGGCTCCCAGGCGTTCGCAAATCTGGGCAATCTCATTGATGAATGAGATTTTGGTCGCCAGGAAAGCGTTGGAGGCGTACTTGATCATCTCCGCTGTGTAGAGATCGGTGATGACGAATGGCGCACGCAACGGCAGGTAGAGCCTGGCAACCTTGTGAGCGGCCTCGCTATCGGAAGATCCCAGGACGATACGATCAGGGTTCTGGAAATCGAAAATCGCCGAGCCCTCACGCAGAAATTCAGGGTTGGACACCACGGAGAAGGAGGCATCTGTCCGCTTGAGATTATTGCCAATGACGCGCGAAACTATATCACCGCTGCCAACAGGGACGGTGCTTTTATTGATGACAATTGCATGGTGGTCGAGCTCTTCGGCGATGCTGCGCGCTGCACTCTCAACATAACGCATATCGGCCCCGCCCTGACCTATGTTTGTAGGGGTATTGACCGCGATAAAAATAAATTCGCTATTATCGAGGCCCTCGCTGTAACTGGTGGTAAAGCGGAGGCGTCCGGCATTGACGTTGCGCTCTACCAGTTCCTCCAGGCCGGGCTCGTAAATTGGTAAAATGCCTCGTTTGAGATTATCTATCTTCTCCTGTATAATATCAACGCACGTTACTTGATTGCCCATGTCGGCAAGGCACGTCCCCGTTACCAGACCAACATAGCCCGTACCAATGACACAGATGATCGCCACGAATTTACTCCTCTACGGTTACGAAGGGATTTTCATATTTCTCTTCCGCAATGGTGGTCGGTTCCCCGTGTCCCGAAAAAACGACCAGGTCTTCTTCTAATATATATAATTTGTTTCGGATCGATGTTATAAGTTCCGCATAGTTGCCGCCCGGAAGATCGGTGCGCCCGATGCCGCGCTGAAAAAGCGTATCGCCACTGAAAACGCAGTAAGGACGGCTGATCAGACTGATACCGCCAGGCGTGTGACCAGGCGTATGCACGACTTCCAGCGCGAGGGTGCCAAATGTAATACGATCACCTTCGTGCAGCAAGATATCCGGTTTTCTTTTCACCAGAGGAGCCTTACGTCCAAACATGCTGGCAGTACGCTCATCGGTATACATTGGAACGTCGGCGGGATGGATCGCCAGCGGAACGGGGTAAACATCGCTGACGGCATCAATAGCGCAGATATGATCGATATGCCCGTGCGTATTGATGATATATTTAGGAATGAGCTTCAATTCCTGGATTGTCTGCAAAATACGTTCCGGCTCGTCGCCCGGATCGATGATGACCGCCTCGCGCGTTTGAGGGCAGCCGTATAGATAGCAATTTTCCTGGAACATGCCGACTGTTACGCAGGCAACAATGGGCATATTCTCTGTATTCGTTTCCGTCTCAGCCATGTTTCTCAATTCCTCCTGGCATAAATCTACACTTGTGACCCATTATAACATAGCCATCACGTTCCGATGATGCAAGCTAGCTGAATTTCAGGGCTTTTCAGTTTTCGTCATGCTCGCAAGGGGAGAGAGGTGCCGGCAACGCCGCGACGCAGCGTTGCCGGCACCTCTCTCCCCTTGCCCAGCGCCCCGTTGGGGGCGCGAGCCCAGGCAGCAGGAGTCAGGAGGAGAGGAAAACGGAAAAGCTCTGAGCTGAATTTCAAGCGAATGGATAGCTACATGCCAATTATTTAGTAAACAATGCCAATTTTCCTTGATGAATTGGAATAAGTAGTGTAGAATGGGTTTAAGGTGTACGCGCCTGGAGAAGTTAGCAAGCGCGGGAGGAGCAGAGAAAAATATGTCAAAGGATCGCTCGGAACGAAAAACCTACCGAAAAAGTCCTGGACGACAATATGGACATGAATATGATCCGCTACGCAGCCGCAGCGGGCATAGCCAGAGTGGACGGACCAATACCCTGTCCTCTCATGAACGCTGGCCTGATCAAGGAGAAACGAGCAGCCAGTTTAGTTCAGCATCGGCTCAACGTCCCGATCTTCGTAGAACCCGGCAGCTCCTGCGGCAAAATATTCTCTCAAACAAGGTTCGCCTTGCCCAGGAAGCGCACCTGGAAGTAGCGCCAGACGAAGGCTATGAGCGCTATCCCTCGCAAGATCCCAGACGCGACCCGGCAAGAAATGGCGCACATGTCCCTTCGCGGCGTGAGCCATTGGAGGAGTATGAAGAGCAAGGCGAATGGGCCGATTTTGAGGCTGTCGATCCCGATCTTGACTATGAAGATCCTCTCGATGTCCCTATGGGCTATATTGACGATATCCCTGCGCGACCACGCGCGAGGGCATCAGTCAATACACCTGATCCCAGGCTGACCGGTGGCACACCTTCCGGCAAAATACGGCCTCGTCACGTTGAAGATGATTACGATGATTATGAAGACGAAGATGAGTCCTCGAACCCGCGCAAAAAAAAGCGCAAAATCTCCCGCCGCGGCCTCTTGCTGGGCATGGGGGCTGCTGCTGTGGCGGGGGCCGGTATCGGCGCGTACGAACTGGTTCCTAAGATACCCCAGGCGCTGGGCGACGCTGGCGCAAATATCGAACACCAGCTCCAGGACGCCTTTAATCAGGGTGCTGATAGCGTTCGCAGAGAGTTCATCACCGCGCTGGACAACCTGGAAGGCTTCTCGCTGGAGGGTGCAGTCACGGCAGCTCGCTTGACCCGAGTGGCCTATGATGTGTTTGTCTCCCCTATCGTTAAGTTCGGGGCCACGCTGACCGGTGACTTCCTGAATACTATGCTTAGCGCGCTGAAAACGGCTCGCGGCTGGCTGGCTGGCGCTTATCAGGATAATGCTACCCTGATCGCGATTCAGAAGGTGCTCGAAACCTGGGTCAGCCAGATTTCGTTGATGCCCAAACAGCTTGACGCCATTACCCAGACAGACCTCGACGGCGCGCAAGCATACTTACGAGCGTTGCAGCGCAAAATCGATGAGGAAAAGGCCAAACTGAACGGCGCCCAGACGACGCCCACCGCCAATCCCACGCCTAAGCCGAAACAATAGGCGCTAGAAATCCTGGCAAGCTCTATGACAAAAGAATATTCACAATCTGCGACGCAAGATGATGCTCAGCCCGTAAGCAGCGACCATCTGGATATTGTGTCAACAATCAATATGGGTCGGCGCGAATTTCTCATGCTTGGAGCTATGGGAACGCTATCGACCCTACTTATTGGCTGCCAGGACGCACAGGGCACGTCAAAGCCGACGGCGACAGCCACCGCGTCCAAACCCACGCCTGCACCAACTGCCACCGACAATGACTGGGCGCAACTGGCCCGCACCCTGCAAGGTTCGCTGGTGCGCCCCGATAATCCGCGCTATCCCACCGCGCTTCAACTCTTCGATCCGCGTTACGATAGCGTGCGCCCGGCAGGGATTGCCTATTGCGCTTCAGCAACAGATGTGCAGACCTGCCTTGCCTTTGCGCGCCGCTTCTCTACACCCTTCGCCATTCGCAGCGGTGGGCATTCTTACGCGGGCTATTCGACGACGACAGGGCTGATAGTAGACGTGACAGGGATGCATGCAATCACGGTGGATGCTGCTGGCGGCACAGCCACGATAGGCGCTGGTGCGCGCCTGATCGATGTCTATGCAGCCCTGGCTCAACAGGGGATGGCGCTGCCCGCCGGTTCCTGTCCGACGGTGGGCATTGCTGGCCTGACGCTTGGCGGCGGAGTGGGCGTTATTGGGCGCAAGTTTGGTCTGACATGCGATAATTTGCTTTCAGCGCAGGTCGTCGTTGCCGATGGCCGCGTTTTGACCTGTGATGCCAATCACGATCCTGACCTTTTCTGGGCGCTGCGGGGCGGTGGCGGCGGCAATTTCGGCGTGGTCACTTCTTTTACCTTTCGCGTACACCAGCTTTCCACGCTTTCCCTATTCACGTTGCGCTGGCCGTGGAGCAGCGCGGCCTCCGTGGTCAATGCCTGGCAACACTGGGCGCCGCAGGGACCGGACGAGCTGTGGTCCAACTGTGTGCTGCTCACCAATAGCAGCAAAGCAGACAGTCCTATTGTCCTGGTCAATGGCGTCTACGTAGGAGGCGTTGCTCCCCTCAATGCGCTCTTGCAGCAGTTGACCGGTCAGATCAATGCCGCGCCAGTCAGCGATTACGTCTCCGGCGCTACCCTGCTGGATACCATGCTCTATGAAGCTGGCTGCTCCGGTAAGAGCGTAGACCAGTGTCATCTACCCAGCCAGAATCCGCAAGGCCAGGTTGCGCGCGATACCTCAGCCGTTAAATCGGCCTACTATACCACCGCGCTATCAGCGCAGGCTATCAACAATCTGATCAGTGCAATCTCGCGCCGCCAGGCTACTCCTGATCTTAGCGATGGTGGCATTGGTATGGATTCGTATGGTGGTGCAATCAACCGCGTAGCGGTGGACGCGACGGCCTTCGCGCACCGCAATGCGCTCTTCTCCAGCCAGTTCTCCGCCAGTTGGCAGGCGAGCGATCCGGCTTCCGTTGTCACAGCAAACCGTGACTGGCTCAATCAAACGTGGCAATCAATGGGGCCGTATGCCAGCGGGGCCGCGTATCAGAACTACGTCGATCCTGATCTTAGCGACTGGCAGCAGGCGTACTACGGCTCCAATTTGCCGCGCCTGCAACGCATCAAAGCCGCTTACGACCCCGACAACTTTTTCCATTTCGCGCAGAGCATTACGCCCGCGCGCTAATTTGCGGAGTTAGATGGGCTTATGATCCGCTGGTTGCTTCGCTCTCTTCTTCAACTCTGACATCTTCCGCCTCTGTATCCGCGGCGGCATCTTCCTCTGTGCTGACTTCAGGCTGTTCCTCTCTGGCTTCTACCGGCGTAGCATCTGTCGCCTTCACCGGCTTCGGCTTCTGGGCAATGCCGTACGTGGCAGCCACTTCACCAGCGGGGATCGGTTTCGAGTTGCGCAGCACCCAGTAGGTGATGGGCAGCAGGACGACCAGCAGGACGAGCGAGGTCCACTGCGCCTGCTTCAGTCCCCAGTTCAGGCCGAGGAAGCTCACAATGGTATTGTCACGCTCGAAGAAAAGCAAAAACTGCGTGACCGCGTAGCTGTACAGGTAGATGAGCATAAGCACGCCGGGACGCGTGACGCGGCGGGCAAGGAAGAAGAGCAGGCCCAGCAGGACGAGATTGGTGAGCAGTTCGTAAATCGCCGCGGGCTGTACCGGGACGTTGCAGGTCGCAGGATTGAGGCAGGCCCAGCTATGGATGTTGACGTAAACGGTTGACCAGGGCAGGATGCTGGGATAGCCAATAATATCGCCATTGACGATATTGCCGATGCGCCCGAAAATCTGACCGGCGGTCGCGAACAACACTCCCGCATCTATCAGCACCAGAGGGTTGACACGTTCAACGCGCGCGCGCCAGATGAGCGTCGCGATCACCAGGAAGATAGCACCAAAGAAGGCCATGCCGCCCTCCCAGGTCGCCAGGATGCGCTGTGGTTGCAATATATAGCCCTGGACAAGATCGGGCTGCTGGATCACAAAGTAGAGGCGCCCCCCGATGACGCCGGCAAAGATACACCACCAGAGGATGCGGTAGACCATATCCTGGTCGATCCCTTTGCGCGCGGTATAGCGTCTGATAGCCCAGAGGCCCATAATAATGCCGACCACATACATCAGTCCATACCAGCGCACAGCCACAGGTCCAATGTTAAAAATAACCGGGTCTATGTTGAGGTAGATATACGGCGGTCCGATCCGCAACCAACCCCAGTTAATGAGATCAGCAAGAGGAAAAGTAAGCATAAATTACTCCTGGAAACGTTTAAACACGTCTTTATCTTTTACCCTCTATCATAGTACCTCTGACGAATACATGCAAGTACCTTAGAAAATCCAGGGCTATTTGAAAGCTGCAAAAAGGAGGGCTAAGCCTGCTCCCCTCACTGTATAAGCATCGATTCGAGCGGAGCTCCGATGACAACGGTAGTACCACTGGCGAGAGTGGGATCGAGCGCCGCTCGCACGATTGCGCGTCCCATATCGCGGGCGGTGGGCAGTTCTCCCTGAGTGGCTCGGCGCTGACCGATCAGGCCGGGCGCGGTCCGCTCCAGCAACCGGGGCGTAATCGTCCCCTCGACCAGATCTCCGGTCACCACGAGCAGACGCCAGCCGCCGGCGTCGCGTTCGGGCTGAAGCGCACGCAAAGCCTGCTCACCGGCGTGCTTGCTCTCGGCAACAGGTTCGTAGGCCGGCAATTGCTGGATTTTGCCGTAGAGGTGCGCCCAATGGCTGGTGACAAAAACAATTACGCCCCCAGGACGCAAAAGCGGCAAAGCTGCTCTGACCAGTTCGAGCTGCGTATCTCGATTGATATGCATCGGATAATCCGGGTCAGCCGCGACCAGATCCTTCTCCATGCCGCCAGACGCGTTAAGCACGAGGATATCCAGATGCGCCTTCCACCGGCTCACCTCTTGAAAAAGGCGTGCCACATTATCGGGCTGCGTGCTATCCCAACGCAACGCCAGAGCTTCCCCGCCTTTTTGTGTGATCGTTGCCGCCACCTCTTCGGCGCGAGCCACTTTATTGCGATACGTGAACACAACATCACAGCTCTGATCGGCGAGGGCCAGCACCGTTTCAGCCCCAATACCGCGCGAGCCGCCCGTGACAAGCGCCACTAATCTTTCTTGCATATCACGCAATACACTTTCTTATAAGTTAACTGATCAGTTTACAGCGTAATTTCAAGTTTACCAGAAAATGGGGTGTCTGAACAGTAAGAGCGAAGGGCAAGCGCAAAGCATGGCCCCTACAGCCTCCCCAAAATCCTTCAAATCACGAAAATTCCGTAGGGACTTCCCACGATGAATCGGGGAGCTACAGCGCGTCCGATTGATCGTCGTCCTTGCGATATAAGCTCAGCCGCGCGAGGCTCCGTCGCAACACCGCCAAGCCTCACGCCTCGTGCACGGCTTCACAAGCTGCCTCAGGTCAATCCGTATAGAAAAATGTTCTGATTAACCACCCCAAAAACATCTCTAAAAATGAGCCTTGCGCAAACCTTTACATGAGGCAGCTTGTAATGCTATATTATGGAGGTAGCTCCTGAAAAGGGAGGAGAAACCCGCTTGGGCTTGTGACGACATATCGGGCTGAAGTAGACGTTGGGCTACACTTACTCTGAAAGGCAGGGGAAACCCGCTTGGGCTTGTGACCTTTGAATAAAACGCGGAAGATCACCATTAATGACCCCCTGAAAAGGGAGGAGAGACCCAGGAGGGCTTGTAATATCGGGAATCGACTCCATCAGCAGGGCAAGCGCGAGGCCCCCTCCCAGGCTCATCCACTACCCCTTGCCCCTACGAACCGTCCAGCACCACACATTTCCGCAAAACAAATCTGAGCGGTATGTGCTATGTTGGGCCGGAGGCGTAGGGGCAAGGGGTGGTGTGGCGCTGGGAGGGGGCCTCGCGCTTGCCCTGGAGAGGGATGATGCGATGTTTTTGGGGAGGACAGGCGATAAATCGGACGCGATTAATCACGTCGCCACGGCGGGGCAGGCCGACGCGAGAGGGATGAGCGATCAACCAGTGCCAGGTTTTGGCTCGATGATGCTGTTATGGGGATCGTTTCGGGTGGATGCGAGAAAAGAAGCGATACCGGCTTGAACCACTTCTTTTCTCGCTTGTTTGCTACTGATTGGCATGCTTGTTCCTGGCAAGCATCTGGTCAATTGTGCCGGTGAAGGAGAATGCCTGCTCCGGCAGATCATCGTAGCGGCCTTCCAGCAGTTCTTTGAAGTCCTTGATGGTATCCGTGATATTGACGTACTCAGCCGGGATCTCGGTAAAGGGTTCTGCGACAAAGAAGGGCTGGGTGAAAAACTGCTGGATGTTAGCGGCTCGCTTGACCACCAGTTGATCTTCAAGCGAGAGGTTCTGTTGCCCCTGCAACTCCTGGGCACGCTGTAGCAGCGATCTGATCTGGCGCGCCACCTGAGAATGTTCGCTGGAGACCGCACTGCTCTCCAGCAAGCGCGAGTTTGAGAGCAACCGATCAATCGCGGGCCATAGATTCTGTCTGGCGAGATCACGATTGAAGACAATCTGCCCATCCAGTTGTTCCTGCACACGGCTTTGCTCGCGCTGAGCAAACTCGTCATTGGCTCGCAGCAGGAGTGTAGTAATCTCCTTCTCCCGTGCAATACGCTTGAGTTCGCTCATCCCCGCCAGATTGCCATGAGTGGATAAATTATAGTCAGCGACCATCAGCACTTCGTGACCCCGGGCGCGAATTTCGCCCGCGATAGTGAGTCCCGCCCGTACCAGGCGCAGGCAAGTTTCGGGTGAACTGCTGAGCGGCTCAAACACCATCGCGATCCTGTTTTGCATGCCAAGCTCTTTTATCGGTTCCATCAGTTCGCTCAGTTCATAGCCATTCTCATCCATGCCCAGGCACACGATATACCCGTGATAATGCGTGATAACCACATGCATTAGCTCTTCTACCAGTACTATCTCACCTACTCCTTCCGCGCCAAACAGACCAGTCATGCCGCCACGGTGAATAGGGGCCAGCAGATCGACAACCTTAATGCCTGTTTCGAGCACTTGCGGCGCTTGCTGCTCTGACATCAGAGAGACCAGGGGTAGGCGCGCAGTGTTTGTAAGCGGCTCGCGACCATCAATGATTTCGCCTCTACTATTGATGACCCGCCCTAAAATCTGCCTGCCAACGGGGATCGTGATACTATTACTCATGTTTATCAACCTTTCTGCAAAGAGGTTTCAGCTCTATGCTCCATTTGAGATTGCAATATTTCCGCAATTTCGTAATATCCTTTGACAATAGCCCAACCTGCCGGAGTGCGCCCCAGTTCATCCTGAATTGACACGTCGGCGCCATAGTGCAGCAGCAGTTGAACAAGCGCGCGATGGCCTTTGAGCGCGGCCCAGTGCAGCGCCGTTCGGCCTGACCGCCCTTGAGCATTAACTTCAACGCCATCCGCAAGCAGCAGTTGCACGATTTCCCTATAGTCCCGCATCGTAGCCCGGCACAGTTCTCCGCGAGCATCCGCGCCATGAGCAAGCAGCAGTTTCACCACGTCCACATGGTTGTACAGGATCGCCAGGCTCAGCGGAGTTAGACCGCTCTTTGTTCTGACATTCGGATTTGCTCCAAAATCCAGGAGCAGATCGGTCAGCTCGGTACGACCGGAGACAGCCGCTTCGTGAAGGGCGGTATAACCGATGGGAAATATAGGAGAGCAGCGCTGTTGCTGCGCTCCCTGCCATACAACTTTTGTGTTGACTAAGAAGGGAGCGCGTTCTAGCAATGCCCGCACCTGAGCAGCGTCGCCGAGACGGATCGCAATCAGGAGTCGCACGCGGCTAGGAAAGTTTCGCTCGTGCGAACGTTGCTGCTCCTGCAACGTGTCTCGTACGCTATCAAGTAGCAGAACCTTGAGACGTTTTCGCGCATCAAATAGCCGCTTCTTCACCGTTGAGAGCGGGACTTCCAGGTAGTCCGCGATATCCTTGAGCGTATAGCCGCTGCCATAGAACAACAGGGTGACGATGCGCTCGCGTTCCGGTAGCGCGTCAACCACACTCCGTACAGCGTCTCGCAGCTCCCGGCTTTCGACGAGCAGAGCTGGATCGAGATCATCAAGAGGGATGTCAAAGATCGAGGTAGGCTCGAATGGAACGGTTGGGAGGTGCTTGCCGCGCGTGAGACGATCCCCCTGCTTGAAAACAATACGACGGAACCAGCCAGGAAAAGCTGCTGGCTCGCGTAAATTTGACAGGTTCAGATAGGCTTCGATAAATGCCTCCTGCGTGGCATCTTCGGCCAGGTGCGCATCCTCCAGCATCGTATAGGCAGAGGCATAGGCCATGCCTTGAAAACGCTGAACGATATGGCTAAAGGCATCCAGATCGCCTCCCTGTGCGGCAGTTACTAATGTGTACAACTCGTTCATGCCATACCTCGGTTCAGCTTGCGTTTTGTCTTTCTATCAATAAGTCCCATTTTCAGGCCCGCAGGTTACCCTTGAAAAGCAGTTGCGAACGCCGCTAGCTCGCGGCTAGTCCTGACACCAGAACTCTGCGCAGCAAACGTATCACTTCCCCGGTGCCATGACTCACGCAACTGAACGGCCCACCCCGATTCATTGTATTGCATCGCCCGATGACAACAAAAACGATCAGGGGCACTCTAACGTGGATATATTAAGGGGTGTTCTCAGGCCCTCTATAATCTACTCGTTGCTATATGTTATGCTTTGCTAATAAGGAGACGGTGATGTTTTCGGTAAGCTCCGAGGAGGGTTGGTACGAGCAATGGCGAAGCCAGATATTTCACAAGGCAGTAAGCATAAGCCGGGTGAGACGGTTTATGAACGTTATCTGCGTACAGAAGAGCTGTTATCGCTGCAAAAACCTGAAGAGCAATTAGTTCACCACGACGAGCTACAGTTTCAGGTGGTCCACCAGGTCTTTGAGCTCTGGTGGAAGGAGAGCGCATTCGAGTTGCGCACCATCAGCACGCTGTTACAACAAAACGATTTGTCGTATGCGCTGCGTCTGCTGCAACGGGTGGTGCGCACACAATATCTGATGCTGGAGAATCTGCGCATGCTGGAGACGATGACTCCGTGGGAGTTTCACGGGTTCCGCAAGATTTTAGCAGATGGAGCCGGCACCGACTCGCCCGGCTTCCACCTGTTGATGAAGCTCTCTCCGCTTTTGTGGGAAGATTACAAGGCCGTGTTGGAGCGAGAGCATGTGAGCCTCGTCGATGTCTATATGCATGGCGAACGCTATCCCCTATTGTTAGCAATCGCCGAGGCGTTGACCGATTACGACGAGGTGTTTCAGATGTTTCGCGCCCATCACATCAAACTGGCCCAGCGCATGATCGGCCCCGGCTCCATCGGCACAGGAGGCACCCCGATGACGATGCTAGAGCGCACACTAAAAGATTCCTTCTACCCCGAACTGTGGGAGGTCCGCAACAAGCTGACGCAGCTCGCCAACAGCAGCGAAACGGAGCCGGGGACGGTATAAAGCAAGCTTCTGAGTAGGGGATATATGTAACAAATGTCACATATATCCCTATTTATCCTTTATGGCTGGCAGAATGAAATTCGGTATCAGGTCTCTGATCGCTTGATCCTGATCGCGGTTTTTGTGCGCTCTCTCGGTAGAAGCTATCGTCGTAATCACGAGGTCAAGCGCGGGAATGACGTAAATCAGCTTGCTGCCGAAGCCTGAGGCGAAGAAGACGTCATACTGTCCATGTTGCGTAAGCCACCATAAATAGCCGTAGGGAAGATGAACGGGCCATCCACCTTCGCTGTGCTTGCGAGTTGACTCCGTCACATAGGCTGGATCTATAATCTGCTCGCCATCCCAGTAGCCATGATTGAGATAGAGATAGCCTAGCTTCGCCATTTCTCGCGCGGTAAAATGCGCTCCAAAGCCTCCCGGGTTGTTTCCTTGCGGGTCTATCTTCCATAGATAGCCCTCTTTTTCGTCCCAGAAAGCATATTCATGCCAGACATGCTTGCCGTCGGGATCGTTCTTCCAGGTGAAACGTGCATCCTGCTCACGCCAGATGCCCAGCGTCTTGAACAATGTTGTATCGGCAAAGGCTGCGGCATTTTTTCCGGTGACGAGGGTAAGGATGCCGGAAAGGATATCGACTCCCTGGCTATCGTAGTAGAACTGCGTCCCCGGCGGACACTCCATTGGGCGCTCCACGGCGAGCTGTACGGGGTTGCGCCAGTATTCATCAGGCACCTCGCGAGAGAAACCTGTTTGCATGCTGAGCAGGTGGCGCAAAGTGATTGCATGCTTGCGCAGATCTTGCTCTGTAGCAGCATCAGCAGGAAAGAAGTCGAGCACAGGCTGATCGAGACTTTTCAGCAGCCCTTGAGCAAGAGCGATGCCGACGAGCATCGAGATCACGCTTTTGGTTGCCGAACTGATGCTATTGTAGCTTTGGCGATGAAAGCCTTGATAGTATTCCTCAAAAACGAGATAGCCGTGATGAACGATTAAGAGGCCATGAAGGCCGGGTACGTGCTCATTGATGTGAGCCTGCATGCGAGCTAGTAGGGATGGAGCGATGTCCATCTCCTGAGGCGTCGCCTCTTTCCAATCGATTGTAGGCCAGTAAGGCCGTTGCTGATATGTCTCCATAAGCTATGTTTCCTTGCCTCCCTGCAACAAGAGAAGGCAGCTAAAACAGGTTTATCAAATCGTGGCCTCCCTTTTTCCTGAGGAAGGCCACATTCTAAAAACTAATGTGTCATGCTCCTAGAGCCAGGAACATATAGCAGTTGTAGCGTACGGCGCGGGGCAGGTCGGAGAGGCGGATATGCTCGTTAGGGGCATGAGCGCCACTGCCCCAGTAAGCCACGTTGCCGGGAGCACAGAGGCCGGGCAGGCCCACATGGCGGCGCAACGCTCCCAATAGCGGCAGCGTGCCTCCGACGATGGGGGTGATGGAAGCGGGCATGTCAGAAAAATCTTCGGCCAGATCCCTGATTTTCTGGACAAAAGGATCATCCATCGGCGTCACAACCGGCTCCGCTGAGCCAAAGGTGGTAATCTGGATATCGCCATATCCTTCGGCTTTTAGATGCGCGCGCATTTTTTCAAGGATATCCTGCGGGTCCTGGTCGGGTACGAGGCGGAAATCGATCTTAGCCATCGCGTGCGCTGGCAGCACCGTCTTTGTGCCCTCGCCGGTATAGCCACTGACCAGTCCGGCAATATTGCAGGTAGGGGTGAAAGAGGACCGCTCGCGCAAGGCTGTGCCGGTCAGGCCATCAATAAACTGATCGACTTTAAAGACCGTTTTCATCTTCTCTTCTATGTTGGTCTGATTGGCGATGGCCTCTAACTGGGCCTCTGAAGGCGGCTTGACCGCATCGTAGAAGCCGGGAATGCGCACGCGCCCTTCGGGAGTGCGCAGGGTGGCAAGCGCCTGAACAAGACGCCAGGCCGCGCTGGGCAGAATGGCAGCGTTGCCCGAATGCGCATCCACGCCCGTGCCCTGCACATCCAGTTGCACGTAGAGCAGCCCCTTTGTGCCCAGGCTCAGCGTGGGGCGACCATTATCGTCAAAGCCTGCCCCTTCCCATAAGCAGCCATCGGCCCGCAATAGCTCTGCATATTTCGAGGCAATAGCTTCAAAGTGCGGGCTGCCAATCTCCTCCTCGCCCTCGATAATCCAGCGCAGGGTAATCGGCAGTTCCCCATACGTAGCACGCAGGGCGCGAATGGCTGCCAGCCTGGCCGCGATCTCGCCCTTGTTATCGCACGCGCCGCGAGCGTAGAACTTGCCGTCGCGCACAGTCGGCTTGTAAGGAGGGGAGAGCCAGAGGTCGAGTGGCTCGGCAGGCTGCACGTCATAGTGGTTATAGAGCAAAATAGTATAGGGGCCGCGACCGCGAATTTCGCCGTAAATAGCGGGCGGTGCGCCCTCGGCGTAGAGGCGCTGCGTGGTAAAGCCTGCGTCGGTTAAGAGCGATTCCACGAGATCGGCCATCTCGGCGATCCCCAGATTTTGCGCCGCCACGCTCGGTTGGCGGCAGAGCTGTGTCAGGATCGACTGGGCTTCGTCTGGATGCTCCTCAAGATAGGCGGTTGGAAGGTTGGGAGTATTGGACATGATTGGCCTTTCTGTTGCTCATACTATTGAGCAAGGCTCCTGCGATGAATCGGGGAGATCCTGTAGCTCCCCGATTCATCGCAGGAGCCTGCTCAATATGTCTTGCCAGAACAGCCGTTGCGCCGTTCTACTCCCTATTATCCCATCTTCTCAAGGAAGCTTGCAACCGTGCGAATGCCATTGAAGAACTGGTCGAGCGAATACTTCTCGTTGGGCGCGTGCAAATTATCGTCAGGCAGGCCAAAGCCCATCAGCACGAGAGGAACGCCCAGGATTTCATAGAACAGGGCCGCAATGGGAATGGAGCCACCTTCGCGAATAAATACCGCCTCTTTGCCATAGACCTCCTTCAACGCCTGGGCTGCGGCCTCAACTGATGGGGCGTCGGGCGAAACCAGGACGCCTTCGCCGCCATGCAGGTTGTGGACCGTCACCGTAACGCCCGCCGGAGCGGCATCCAGCACTGCGCGCTCGAACAGCTTAAAAGCTGCCTCCGACTTCAAATCGGGTGGGAGGCGCATGCTAATTTTCGCCTTCGCCACGGCAGGTATTACCGTCTTGGCCCCCTCGCCGACAAAGCCGCCAACGATTCCGTGAACCTCCAGGGTCGGCCTGCCCCAGATGCGCTCCAGCGGTGGATATTCTAGTTCGCCCGACAACTGCGAAACGCCCATCTCTTCCAACATTGCCTTGCCAATTTGCAGGGGATCGTGCTGCCAGAACTCCTTCTCGGCGTGCGTGGGCTTGCGCACATGCTCATAGAGGCCGGGAATATGGATATGGCCGTCGGCATCCTTCAAGCGGCTGATAATAATCGCGAGGGCGTGCAGGGGATTGGGAGCCACCCCTCCATACGTTCCCGAATGCAGATCATGCTTCGCGCCGTGTACTTCAACTTCGGTATAGGTAATGCCGCGCAATCCGGTAATCAGGGCGGGGATATCCTTTGCAGGCATATGGGTATCGCAAATAAAGGCAGCATCGCAGCGCAAACGCTCGGGGTGTGTTTTGACATACTCTTCGATGGACTCGCCCCCGGCCTCCTCCTCGCCCTCAATCAGCACCTTCACATTGATTGGCAGTGAGCCATTGACGCTCATCAGTGATTCCAGCGCCTTGAGGACCAGCATGGTCTGGCCCTTATCATCGCAGGCTCCGCGACAGTAAATATTGCCATTGCGTATTGTTGGCTCAAACGGCGGAGAATCCCAGAGATTCAGCGGATCAACCGGTTGAACATCGTAATGCCCATAAATCAAAAGTGTCGGTTTGCCAGGAGCTTTTAGCCATTCGCCATAGACGAGCGGATGTCGCTGCGTTTGCACCAGTTCCGCCTGTTCAAAACCGATCTGCTTCAACTGGTCCACAGCGTATTCAGCGGCTCGCCGGACATCAGCGCGGTGCTCCGGCAACGTGCTAATGCTCGGGATACGTAGCCACCCCTTGAGATCCTCCAGAAAACGTTCCTTATGCTCGCTAATATACGTTTCAACCTGTGCCATATCAAAAAATACCTTCCAGTCACTAATGCTACTACCAATCGCATCCACCCTACCTCACACTCCCTTTATTGTATCGCGCAAGTCCAGAAAATCAAAACCTGCCCTCCTCGAACGATCATATCAGGATAGAAGATAACCGCATTGGCTGCTATAGTGTTTTTGAGTTGTCTTCAACGATTATTGGCTACACTACAAAGGAAAGGGAAATACGCAATGGCAACAGGCATTCAAGTGGTCATAGATTGTGCTGACCCCGCTCGACTGAGTTCTTTCTGGGCGACGGCGCTTGGCTATCAGGTACAGGCCCCACCCGCTGGCTACGAGTCATGGGAGGCGTTCCTGACAGCTATAAATGTGCCGCAGGAGGAGTGGAACGCCGCCAGCGCCATCGTCGATCCTGATGGGAAGGGACCGCGCATCTTCTTCCAGCGTGTACCTGAGCCAAAGGTCGTCAAAAATCGCGTACATCTCGACCTCAACGTCGGTGGTGGCGCCACGACTCCTCTGGAAGAACGGCGTCAGCGGGTCGATGCTAAAGTGAAGCGATTACAAAGCTGTGGCGCAACGATATTACGTCCAATGGAGCGACACGAAGAGTACTGGGTCGTCATGCAAGATCCCGAAGGGAACGAATTTTGCGTCCAATAGCAAGCAAGCTATAGCGCCACGTAATGGGGATTTTTGCTATTACGTGGCGCTATCATGGGAAAACAAAGCTATTCAGGTTCGCCATCGTCATCATAGGGACCGGAGATACCGTCAGCCGCATCATCGCAAACCAGCAGATGTGAAATGCCGTGATGACGGGAACTGTAGAGCAGGGATGTGAATGCGTCGTACGCCAGGGAGGGCTGAGAATGGTCTGGTTGCATCTTCAGATCGGTCTTTCGCCAGGTTTTACCGCTAAGGGAAACTAATGACATGAACAGAGTATTCATAATGTTTGCTCCTCTCCAAACGCTCAGTAACCTCAAAACATCTACTACCGACATTATGAGCCGTTCA
>DASRHT010000069.1:0-59264 GCA_035650355.1 Ktedonobacteraceae bacterium | reverse complement strand
ATATATTCTTGAAACTGCGGGGACAACGGTTTATTCATCGCTTTAAGGAAAATGGTAGCTTTCCCGAAGAAAATCAGCAGCGCCTGAAGATAGACATCGAGTTGCAGATCGACCGGCATCTCATAGCCGTTGCGGTTAATGGTTTTCTTCGCGTCCTCATCGGAAAGGGCGGAAACTGCTGCCTTCATTTCCTCGTCCAGCGTTTGGAACCACGCCTTGAGCCGGGCGACGCTGCCATCCAGACCTGTCTCCGTATTGCGATAGGACCAGTCTTGCTTAAAAGTTTGCAGTGACTGGATGTACGAATGCTCAGCCTCACCCATCTCGCGACACAAGGCGCCTAACGTCATATTCTGGCCTCCCGGGCTAAAAGCCAGGTCGGCATCGCTCAGCGTTTCCAGGAGTTGAGTGCGCATGCCATGCGATCCCTCGATCCACGGCCACTTCTCGTTCATAAGACGGTTCATAACAATCCTTTTCCTCTCAATAGAATGCTTTTTGACTACTTCGCCTCAGTTTTATACGAGATAAATACTAACACGTCACGCGCGAAAATTATTGTAAAAACGCGACACATAAGAAAATTTGTGCTATAAAATAGGGCATGGGCGACATCATCGGGAGCGTTCGGGAAGACCCATGCTCATAATAAGAGGTTAGCTCTGTGGGGAAAAAGATGCAGCCAACAATGAGGCAACCCAGAGGTATTTTGAATCGCAAGGCTGGCGAAAGGAAATTTCGGCTTTCGCGACATCTGCCGGCTCAGGATTTAAGTTTCTTTATAGAACACTACTGGATCGTCAGTTGGGATCTCAGGAGCCAGGAGCCGTACGTGCAGGAGACGCTGCCGTACCCTAGCGTCCATCTGGTGTTTGAGGAAGGCCAATCAATGGTCTTTGGCGTGAGCACTGGCAAATTTACGCGTCTGCTAGAAAACAAAGGTCGGGTGTTTGGCATTAAATTCAAGCCAGGAGCTTTTTACCCTTTCGTCAAAGTGCCAGTTTCCCAATTCACCGATACTGTCGTCAGCTTTCTGGATGTCTTCGGCTGCGATGATACATCCCTGGAAGAGGCCATCCTTTCACGAGGGAATGAGAGCGAGATGGTGGTTCTTGCAGAAGAGTTTCTACGTGAGCGGCTGCCGGAGCCGGATAATCATATAAAAATCATCAACGAGATCATAGACTGCATCATAGCTCACCCCGAGATAACCAGAGTCGATGATCTCGTGAGTCGATTTGATCTGAACAAAAGAACTTTGCAGCGTCTCTTCAGGCAATATGTTGGCGTAAGTCCCAAGTGGGTCATCAAGCGATACCGGCTCCACGAAGTCGCGGAACGGCTGGCTGAGGGAGAGAGGCTGGACTGGCCGGGCATTGTATTAGAGCTTGGCTATGCCGATCAGGCGCACTTCATCAAAGAATTCAAAACCATCGTCGGGAGAACGCCGACGGAATATGCAAAATATGTCGCTGCAAGTTCTTCATTAAGTAAGTAGCAACCCTTTACGCGGAAGAAGGGGTAATGGTGAGATAGAGATGGCAGATTACAGCAGCTTTCGGCAACGGCTCGACGCAGTCCTGCGCACATTAGACGTAAAGCAGGTCAGTGATTTTCTTATAGCCGAAAAACAATGGAGCGAAGGGACGCCTGCCGATCCCGAGTATGCCATGTGGATGATGGTCGCGGGCGCACCGACGCTGAGCGACCTGCATGAGCGTGCGCGTCAATGGCTGGTCAGCCACGGACATGAAGCGGAGGCGAGCGCTGTGTTAGGACGAGGCAAACAGCAGGGCGGAACGGGTAAGCAGGGGCAACGACCGGCAGCGAAGGGGCAAAAACGCGGTAACGAGCTGCTGCCCTTTAGCGGGCCTAAGAAGGATCGACGAACTTTGAAAGGAAAATAGTAGTATTGATGGAGTGAAAGCAATGGTAGACATATGGTAGATAGCTTAAACTGGGGCATTATTGGCGCTGGTGGCATTGCCCGTATCTTTGCTCGCGGCCTGGCGCAGTCGCAGACCGGCGCGCTGCTGGCGATTGGCAGTCGCACGCAGGCTACGGCTGATCTTTTTGGCGAGGAACAGCATGTGCCGCGCCGTTATGGCAGCTATCAGGCGCTGCTCGACGATCAGGATGTCCAGGCGGTCTATATTGCAACGCCTCATCCCATGCATGCGGAATGGGCTATTAAAGCGGCTGAAGCGGGCAAGCATATTTTGTGCGAGAAGCCGCTGGCGCTCAACTATCGCGAAGCCCTCTCAATGGTGGAAGCGGCGCGGCGTCACGATGTCTTCTTAATGGAAGCGTTCATGTATCGCTGTATTCCGCAGACGGCGAAACTGGTCGAACTGGTGCAGGCGGGCGCTATTGGCAAGGTTCAAGTCATCCAGGCGTCCTTTAGCTTTCATGCCCCTTTTCAGCCGGAGAGTCGTCTCTGGAGCAATGCGCTGGGCGGCGGGGGCATTCTCGATGTAGGTTGCTACTGCACTTCAATGGCCCGGCTGATTGCCGGAGTAGCGACCGGCATCGACTTCGCGGAGCCAACAAGTGTAACCGGCACGGCCCATATTGGCGTGATGACGCGAGTAGATGAGTACGCCGTCGCCTCGCTCACCTTCCCCGGTGATATCATCGCGCAGCTTTTCACCGGCGTGCAGGCGATGGGCAATAATACCGTTCATGTCTTTGGCTCTGAGGGTTCCATTCTGGTGCCGGTCCCCTGGGTGCCTCGTTCACCGGATGGCTCGTGCGTCATCCTGCTGCAACGCAACGATGAGGAGAAGGCGCAAGAGATAGTTGTGATGGGCAACGAGGATTTATACGCTATCGAAGCGGACACCGTGGCGCGCTACCTTGAAGCCCGGCAGGCTCCTATGATGAACTGGGATGACTCGCTTGGCAATATGAAGACGTTGGATCGGTGGCGCGCAGTTGTGGGCATGGTGTACGATGTCGAGCAGGAAAAATAGGTAAGGGCACCCGTATGGGTGCCCCTGTTGCCTATTCGCCTTTTTCCTTCTTATATTGTGCGACCAGATCTTGCTGGATGTTAGCGGGTACCTCCTCATACTGGCTGAATTCCATTGAGAAGGAACCACGACCCTGAGTGATGGAGCGCAGATCCGTCGCATAGTGCAGCATTTCCGCCTGCGGCACCAGCGCCGTGATCTTCTGCAAGCTACCCTCTTGTGGCTCCATACCAAGCACGCGTCCGCGTTTGGTATTGATATCGCTCATCACGTCGCCCATATTGCTGTCCGGCACCAGAATGGTCACGTTCATGATTGGCTCCATCAGCACCGGGCCGGCCTGAGGAACCGCTTCCTGCATGCCAAGCGAGGCCGCGATTTCAAACGATTGTGCCGACGAGTCCACCGGGTGGTATTTGCCATCCACCAGGGCCACCTTTACGTAGACCATCGGGTTGCCGGAGATGAAGCCGCGCTTGAGCGATTCGCGCACGCCCTTTTCAACGCCGGGGATATACTGACCAGGGACAACGCCGCCGACGATCTTATCTTCAAAGACAAAGGTCTCTTCGCCATCGCGTGGCAACGGCTCGATCTCCAGCCAGACATCGCCAAACTGTCCGTGGCCGCCGCTCTGGCGCTTGTGGCGACCGTTGGCGCGGGCCTTCTTGCGAATGGTCTCGCGATAAGACACGCGAGGGTCGCGCGTATCAAGATCGACGGCATATTTACGCTTGATGCCCTCAACGGTGATCTGGAGGTGCGATTCGCCCATGCCGGATAAAATCACTTCGGCGGTCTCGGGATCGCGGGTCACGCGCAACGTGCGATCCTCTTCTACGATACGCGTCAGGGCGTTACTCATCTTATCCAGGTCGGCCTGGGTCTTAGGCACGATTGCCACTGAGAAGCAAGTGGGCGGGAAATTGATTGGTTCGAGCGGGGTCGTAATGTCCTTGTTGCTGGTGAGGGTATCGCCGGTATGCGTATTGGAAAGCTTCGCGACCGCGCCAAAATCTCCTGCTGCAATCTCCGAGGCGTTCTCCTGAGTTTTCCCGCGCTGGATGATCAACTGCCCAAAACGCTCATCGGCTTTGGTTTGGATGTTAAAGAGGTGGCTGTCCGATTTGAGCGTGCCGCTATAGACGCGGAAGGAAGAGATCGTGCCAACCTGGGCTGCCGCCGTTTTGAAAATGAAAACGGCGCCATTGTCGCCAAAGGCTTTAGCATCTTCCGGTGCTGCGTCCGCCGCGCTGGGCAGATAGTCTACAATCGCATCCAGCAGGGTCTGCACGCCGATATTTTTACTGCCCGCGCCGCACAATACCGGTATTAACTGGCCTGTGCTGATGCCTTTTTTGACAACCGTCAGGATCTCTTCGTCGCTCAGTTCTTCCCCTTCGAGGAACTTCTCCATCATCGCGTCATCGCTCTCCACCGCCGATTCGATCAATTGCTCGCGGTAGGTGCCGATGTTATCCTTGAGATCAGCCGGAACGGGGATTTCCTGTACTTTGTTGCCGCCTTCAAAGGTGAACGCTTTTTGCGAAACAAGATCTACGACGCCTCTAAAGCCGCTCTGTTCGCCAACCGGGATTTGCAGAGGAACGACCTTCACGCCGAACTGCCCGCGCAGCGATTCCAGCGCCTGATCAAAGGAAGTGTTTTCACGATCAAGCTTGTTGACCAGCACCATGCGGGGAAGATGGCGCTCGTCGGCGTATTTCCAGGTCAGTTCCGTTCCGACCTCCACCCCTTTTTCTGCCGTCACAACCATAAGGGCCGCGTCAGCCACGCGAATGCCTGCCTTCACTTCACCCACGAAGTCCGCGTAACCAGGAGTGTCGATGAAATTGATCTTCGTATTTTTCCACTCGACCGGCAGCACTTTAACATTGAGTGACATCTTGCGCTTGAGTTCATCAGGATCGTAGTCGGAGACCGAGGTGCCATCGTCCACTTTGCCCTGGCGGGTCACGGCTCCGCTGTCAAATAACGCTGCGTCTACCAGCGAGGTTTTGCCTGCTCCTACGTGAGATATCAATACCACGTTGCGAATCTGTTCCGCCCTATAGACCTTCATAAAACCCATGTCCTCCTGAATTTCTATGCAAGAGGTGGTCCGTTCAGACTGTCTGGAGGTCTGCTATAGACCGCCTTATGCGACGCAACCACACGAGTGGCTTTGTTATGCAGATCGTTTCAGCGCATCCAGTCCTTCGTAGAGACCAGCTTTAGCGCGTCTGGTTCACCAAAAGAGTTGGCGATCTGCAATAAATAGCTTGTTAGTATAGAGAAAAACTGTGCAATATGCTCCTCCGATTCGGTAGGTGTAGTATAACAGCATCGGACAATTTGTTCAACCAGCATACGCAGAGAAACAAAGCTAACTTTTCCCTAACCACTTGACAATAAGTAGTTATGATGCTACTATTCTCATATCATCTAGTCGAAGATGAAATAGTATACTATGGAATAGTGATATGGCAAAACGTAAAGTTTCTAATTTGCTGGCATTGGCCGTTCTGTCGCTGCTGACGGAGCGTCCGATGCATCCTTACGAGATAGCGGCGGTGATGCGCCATCGGGACCTTTCCAGCGTCATCAAGCTGAACCAGAGTTCGCTCTATTCGACCATCGAAGCATTGCAACGTGAGGAATTGATTGTGCCGGTGGAAACGCAACGGGAGAGGCGTTATCCTGAGCGCACTGTTTACGCAACAACCGGGGCCGGGCGGGCTGAGATGGGTGAGTGGCTCCGCTCGCTGATCGGTCAGCCTGCCGTCGAATACACCCAGTTTGCGGCTGCTCTAGCTTTCATAGGTCATCTTCCTCCGTCTGAAGTTGTGCTGCTGCTGAATGCGCATGTGCAGCATCTTCAGGAGCAGATGAAGGACACGCACGCCACTATCGAGCGGGCGCGGCAACTTGGGGTGGACCGCCTTTTCACCATTGAGGATATCTATACCCTCACCCTGCTTGAGGCCAGGCTCGCCTTTATACAGCAGCTCATTCAGGAGATCCAGGATGGAACGCTGACCGAAATGAGAGGTGAAGAACTGGTCTGGAAGGTGACTCGTCCCGAGCTGGCTCTGCTAGGCAGTGAGCCGGAAGAGGGGGATGAGCGAGTGGGCGGTGAATAAAGCAAAAGTATTGTAATAAAAACGAAGTACGCTAGAAAAGGAATGCATGATGCAGAAGCACACGAAAAAAGCTTTGATTATTGGGGGCGGAATCGGTGGCCCCGCTCTGGCGCTGTTTCTCAAACGCGCTGGTATTGAAGCAGAAATCTATGAAGCCAGAGAGAAACCCGAGGGCTACTCGCTGATCATGGCGAGCAACGGTATGCAGGTGCTGCACGAGCTGGAACTCGATCATGCGGTTTTTGTGGAAGGGTCTGCTGTGAGCGACGCAGTCACGATAACGGGCAGGGGCAGGAACCTCGGAGAGATCGTTATAGCAGCAAGTGGGCAGAAGAGCGTCTTCATTAAGCGCGTTCCTCTGGGTCTGATCCTCACAGATGAGGCCGAACGCCAGGGGATCAAGATCACGCGTGGTAAGAGGCTCCAGAACATTGCAGTGACCGCTCAGGGAGGCGTGGTTGCGACCTTCCAGGATGGTACCAGTGCCAGTGGCGATCTGCTCATTGGCTGCGATGGAGTCCACTCGCGTACCCGTCAATACGTTGATCCGACCTTTCCCGGCGCGGTCTACAGCGGTCTGATCAATAGCGGCGGCTACACCTCTGGCATGAAACTGTCTTCTCCGCCTGAGACCTGCTACTTCGTCTTCTGCAAACGGGCCTTTTTCGGCTATCATGTCAATCCAACTACCGGCTATGTCTATTGGTGGACCAATTGGCCGCACGAGCGAGAGCCCGCCAGAGGCGAGTTTGACCATTTCACAGATGCCCAGATCAGACAGGAGATGCTCTCGAAGTACGCAGGTGAGTTGCCCATTATTCGCGAGATTATTCAGCAGGCAGATGAAACTTTCCCCTACTTCCTATCCTATACGCTGCCCCGGCAGCCGAGTACCTGGCACAGAGGACCGGTGGCGTTGCTCGGCGACGCAGCCCATGCCATCTCACCCAGCTCGGGTCAGGGGGCATCAATGGCGCTGGAGGATGCGATTGTGCTGGCTAAATGCCTGCGCGACATTCCCGATCTGGAGTCGGCTTTTGCGACCTATGAGCATCTGCGGCGAGAGCGTACCACCAGGATTTATCAAGTAGGATTGAACGGTGATAAAGGCAAGCACATGGTTCAGCCCTTCCAGGTCTGGCTACGGGATCTGATAACGCCTTTTATGCTCAAACTGTTTGCTAATGAGAAAGCGTCCAGGTGGGTCTACTCCTACCAGATTGATTGGGATGAGAAGGTGGAAGCGGCTGTACCTGCCGCAAACGCACAGGCGAACCGCGAAGAGGTTCATGCTACCGGTTAAGTGATCCGACTGCTGCCACAAGCTCAGCTTGTGACAGCAGCATATAGCATGAAGTGCTATATGCTACTTGTCGTGAAAAAACGATACAGGGAAACGCATTGTAGCAGATGCGAAAGCTATGATCAAGTCATGGATTTGCCTTGACAACCCCCATTTTCTATGTTATATTCCTATTAGTCAATTATGCAAATAAACGCATAAACAGTTAAAGGGGGAATGGTCAATGTCTCTGTCTATTCGTGTTGCCCTTGAGCCAGTATGCAATATACTTAATAGCTTTTCTCTGCTAACCGAGGTTGAGCGTTATTCAGGTCTCAGTCCCTGGGTTGTGCAGACTGCTGCCGCGCTTACTCCTGAGCAGCGCCAGACGAATCTATTAGTATTCAGGGGATTGCGTGATGCGTTGACACCATTGCAGGATGAGCCCAACTTTCCGTCTTACCTGCATAACCTGGCTGAGGTCAATCCTTACCTCACGCGCAAAATGGTGCTTGAGCCCCTGCGCCGTCGTTTCTCTCGGCTCGTCTCCTATGCGACGCCGAGCACGAATCGCTTATTAGATGATCTCTCAAGCTACCTCTATTGTGTGGAACGCGTTCAGGGGGAGGATCTTTTTGATCCGGAGCTCCAGACGAAGATTCATGCCCTGTTCCAGGACCCGCCTGAGATGCAGCGTCTGATCCTCTCGCACCTCGAATTGTTATGGAAAACAACGACCATCGCTGCTGAATGGAAACGGGTGCAATCTTCCCTGCGCTGGCAGACAGAGATGTTTAGCCATAGCCTTGAAGAGGAAGCGAGCATCGAGGAGACCTTTCGAACTTTTACAGGACGCGCTTTTCCTTCCGAGCTTGCTGAGCAACTAACCGGCGTTGAAGAAATTGTGCTTGTGCCCTCGTGGCATACCGGACGCCGTGTTACCATCTGGAATGGCGCTGCCTGGGATGGCGACGATTGGGGCGGCAAGGAAATCGCGCGCGTATTCTTCAGCGAGCCACCCAATTATGATGTGGCATTACTCAATGCTACTCCAGTAGGGCGTGGTGAGCTACGAGCGCGCCTGGACGCGCTGGCAGACGAGACGCGCCTGCGCATTATTGAACTGCTTACACAACGGAGCGAGATGCATGCGCAGGACATTATTGCCGCGCTTGATCTGAGCCAGTCGAGCGTCTCGCGCCACTTAAAGCAGCTTGTCTCTATGGGCTATCTCTATGAGCGCAGGGGTGAGGGCGCGAATAAAACCTATCGCCTCAGCTCCTTCTACTTTGCGCGTGCCGCTCGTGCTGTTGAACGGCTCATCTCTGGCGAGGATGTGCAGACAAAGCCAGCGGAGGAAACGGAGTCGCGAGAGCTGAGACGCTTCCTGGATAGGAGTGGTAAATTAACGCTCTGGCCTCCGGCTAAGCAGCGCGATAAGCTGATCATCCTGGAGTACCTGGCAAGCTTCTTTGAAAAGGGACGCGTGTATCACGAGAAGGAGGTCAACGAACTGCTGCTCCAGCATAGCACCTTCAAGGATAGCGCGGCCCTGCGACGAGCACTACACGAATACCGCTTTATGAGCAGAACGCGTGACGGCTCGCAGTACTGGCTCATCGATGCAGAGAGCCCGGAAGCGGAGTAAAAGGATCATCGTTTGCGTAAGCGGAAAACGATGAATCCTGGCTCCTCCATCAGCGTGTGATACGTCTTGGGATCGATCTCTGCCGCTTCAGGTACCGGTTGCGGCTCAAGCAGGTGGTCGATAAAGAAGCCCGCCTGACAAAACTCGCCGCAAAGCGTGGTCAGAGAGACACGCCAGAAGGGCATCTGGAAGGCTCCAGATGCCCCGCGCCATTTATACTTGTACTGAACGAGTTCAGCCGCGAAGTACGAGCCGCCAAACTGTTTCCAGTCGGCAAAGGGATGCTGTGTAGATACAATCAGGCAGCCGTCAGCCGTTAAGACGCGTGCTACTTCTCGTAAAGCGGCTACTCGTTCGGTTATGTAATGGATCATTAAGGGCGCTATAGCGATATCGAAAGATGCATCGGCGGCGAAGGTCAGCGGCTGAGAAAGATCGTGCTGGTAGAACGTTCCCCGGTCGCCAAGACGCTGCCGCGCCAGCTCCACCATTTCGCCGCTGATGTCAATGCCGGTAACCTGCGCCCCATGTTCAATCAACCAGGCAGCGTACAACCCTGGCCCACAGCCAATATCCAGGACGCGCTGGTCCTGGATGGGTGGCAGCAGGCTAAGTACGGCTGGCCGGTCATAGTAGGCGTTATATACGCTCTCTTTGGCGTGACGCTCGAATTCGCTGGCGATTGCATCGTAAATGGAGGAGACAGACGTGATGTCGGGATCACTCATAGATGCCTCTTTCTGCTTTTATGTCAATTCTTCATCAAAACAGTCCTTTATTTTACAATGTTGAGGGGGTTTACGTTATGCTATGCTCATGTGATGAAAAAATGGGAATCAGATTTTTAGGAAGCAAGTCTATTGTTCCGGCTTTGTTCTGCTGCTATACTGAGGGCATATTTATCAGACCTCTGCAAGCGGATGCGGATAGCACAAGTGCCAGTTCTGGCAAGAATATAAGGGAGAGCATCATCCATGACCGTAGATATAAGCGACATTGAAAATATCATTGCACAGCAGAATACATGGCGGCAAACGCAGGCGATCAATCTGATTGCGAGCGAAAATACGCCGAGCGAAGCGGTACGCCGGGTCCAGGTATCGGATTTTATGGGGCGCTACGCTGAAGGGCATCCCAACGAGGGCAACAAAGTTAATCGTTACTACCAGGGAACGCGCTATATTGACGAGATCGAGCGTATGGCGCGCACTGAGATTATTGAGCTATTTAGAGCAAGGCAGGCCGATGTGCGTCCCATCAGCGGCAACGCAGCCAATACTGCGCTGGCCTTGAGCGTATTGCGCGGCGGTGATACCGTGATTGCCAACTCGACCGACGCGGGCGGCCATATCAGTCATGGCACCGTCGGCGTTTTTGGTCGCCGCATTCAAAATCGGGGTCAGGTGCTGCGGCTGGGGGCGCAAAACTCCATCAATCTCCACCACCTTCCACTGACCGAAGATCATTATCACGTTGATGCGCAGAAAACCATCGAACTGATCGAGCAGGTTTCCCCGCAACTCGTCATCATGGGCAAGAGCCTTTTCCTCTTCCCCGAGCCGGTCTCGGAGGTTGCCGCTTTCTGTAAAACGAAAGATATCCCTCTGCTCTACGACGGCGCACACGTCCTGGGGCTGGTCGCGGGCGGACAATTCCAGGACCCTCTGCACGAAGGCGCAACCTGGATGACGGGCAGCACGCATAAGACCTTTCCCGGTCCACAGCGCGGCGTCATTCTGGGCAACATCGAAGATCCAGAGGCGGAGAAGAAGTACTGGCAGGCGGCGGACCGGGGCGTATTCCCCGGCTCATCGAGTAACCATCACCTCTACTCTCTGCCAGCCCTGATCGTGGCGACGCGCGAAATGAAGGCGTACGGGCGCGAGTATGCGGAGCAGATTGTGCGCAATGCCCAGGCGCTCGGTCAGAGCCTCGACGAGCTAGGGACGCCGGTTGAGGCGCGCGAGTTCGGCTATACCCGCAGCCATATGATCGCGGTCAACGTGGCGCAATGGGGTGGTGGCGTTGAGGTCGCGAAACGGCTCGAAGCCAACGATATCATCCTCAACTACAACATGCTGCCGGGCGATAGCGATCCGCGCAACCCCTCCGGTCTGCGCATCGGCGTTCCTGAAATGACCCGCTTCGGCATGAAAGAGCAGGCGATGGGCGAACTGGCCCAGTTGATGCACGACGGCATTCGTGGCAAGAATGTGAAAGCGCAAGTCAACGCCCTGCGTGCGCGCTACCAGGAAATGCAATACGTCTAAGCTCTGATGGATTCCCTCTGGCCCTGATGGAATGCGAATTTTCCATCAGGGCCGTTTTGAGGAACGAATAGGGCCAATGCTAAAGCCGCTCGCGTATCCATTGAGCAACATCTCTGGAGCATATCTCCTATCCAGGCCAGATATACGATATAATACCAATGTTAGCCCGGTCCCTCTCTTTGTCCAGATTAGATGTAGGATTATGAAAAAAACGATAGCGCCACGTATTGTTAAAATATACTCGGAAAATAACGATTTTCAATACGCTGAAACGTTGCGGCGGAAGCGCGAGAAGCGGCTGCGACACCGCGAATTTTTCGTTGAAGGCGTACGCCCTATTAATCAGGCGTTGCGCTACCACTGGCACATTCGAGCGTTCCTGTACTCGCGTGAGAGGCCCCTCTCAGATTGGGCCAGCGATATTTTGCGTACATCGAGCGCCGATGTTCATTATGAATTGCCGTGGGAACTACAAGTGAAACTCAGCAATAAAAGCGAACCGTCAGAATTGATTGCGCTGGTGACGATGCCCGATGATGATCTGCACCGTATCCCGCTGAAAGAAGATCTGCTGGTGGTCGTGGTTGATCGTCCTGCCAGTCCAGGCAATCTGGGGACCATCATTCGTTCGTGCGATGCTTTACGCGTTGATGGCGTGGTAATCACAGGTCATAGCGTCGATCTCTACGATCCAGAGACGGTTAGTGCCACTACCGGCTCCTTTTTCGCGGTCCCGCTGGTCCGGCTCCCTTCACAGAAAGAGCTGTTGCCGTGGATTGAAACTGTACGCCAGCAATTGGGGAGCGTCAGCGTTGTTGGCAGCGATGAGGAGGGCGATTGTGAACTTACCGACTATGATTTTACGTTGCCAACGCTGCTTGTGGTCGGCAACGAGACCTGGGGAATGAGCGCCGCGTATCGCGAATTATGTGATCGTGTTGTAAGGATACCCATTGAGGGTTCAGCCTCCTCACTCAATGTTGCCTGCGCGACCTCTATTTTATTGTATGAGATTAACCGCCAACGCCGTCTAACGCGAGATCGCTGATACCGTATCCCTAGTAGAGCCCGATCTTATTCATCCACAACACTTGAGCTTGACAGCCACCTATATAATTAAATCGTTTTTCTTTAACAGCGAGAGAACGGAGTGTTCTGGCGATAAAAAGCCTGTCTTTTTAATTAAGGAGACATTACACATGGATAGCGAACGCCAGGGCCACCTTGCGCGTTCACCGCAGACACAGAACCCATCATCAAACCGACGAACTAGCTTTGCTTTTGCCAGGTGGTATAGCTGGCTCATTGGTTATGTGTGTGCAGTAATATTTGCTGCTGGTGCCTCGGTAATCCCGTGGTTGGAGAAGGTTTGGGGAATCCAAGATTATTTCATCGAGCCGCCTTTTGTGATTGCCGTCATGCTGGTTGCCTGGTTCTGGGGTCTCGGCCCTGCACTTCTGGCGCTGCTCCTGGAGGTATTCGCTCTCGATTATTGGTTCGTTCCTCCAGTTGGGGGCTTTACATTTTTTCTCTGGCCCGATATTGGCGCATTCGCGCCGTTTCTCATCATTCAGCTCATCGTTTTGAGGATGATTCTGCTGCAAAAAGCGTATCGGCAGCGGTTGATTCGTGCCCAGCAAGTGACATCCCAACAGGCAGAGGCATTAGCTGAGAGGAATCGCGGACTCATGGAGAGCAATGCCGAGCTTGATCGGGCCAATCGATTCAAGGAGTACTTTTTTTCTCTCACCTCCCATGAATTACGAGCTCCGCTCACCTTGATTCGGGGGCAGGCACAGCTTGCTCTACGCCGTCTCAATCGCCGCTCACCGCTTGCCGCCGATATGACCTTTCTTCCTTCCCACCTGGAAAAGATCACCGTACAAACGCAGCACCTGGAGGCTCTGGTCAGTGACTTGCTCAATTTCAGTAGCTTACGCTCAGGATACATCCCTTTACGCCGAACATCATGTGATCTCTGCCAGCTTTGTCGCGAGGTGGTCGAAGACCAACGAGCTGCCACGGGCCGTTCGATTGACCTGATAGTGCCTATTGAGCCGATTGTCGTGTACGCTGATGAGGGCCGCCTTTCCCAGGTCATGATCAATCTGGTGACTAATGCCATCAAATATTCGCCGACACATTCAATCATCAAGGTGATGATAAGGCAAGGGAGTGATATCTGTATCGTAATAGTTCACAATGATGGCGCGGTGATCGCGAAAGAGCAACAGGAAAAGATCTTTGAGCCACTCTATCGTACACCTGAGGCACAAACATCGGAGGTAGTAGGGTGGGGGTTGGGCCTTGCGATTAGCAAAGAGATCGTGGCACAACATGATGGACGCATCTGGGTAGAATCGATGGAAGGAGAAGGGACAACCTTTGGCATAGAGTTATCCCTTCAAAGCAATTTTCCAGAGAATTGTGAAGCGGATCAGAAGAATTCGTAGAGACTCGTGAAGTACTCGTACTCAGCTTCGCTCAAGCCTGCGCTGCCATATCCATCCAGGAAAGATTGAATATCCTCAGAGGTTTGAAAGATGCCTTCGTTTGGACGCAGTATGAGCGCAAGATCGTAGCGTGGATCGCCCACAGCTCCCCATGCCCAATCCACTATGCCGCTCACTTCTCCATTGGTAATGAGCACATTGTCTACCGCGAAATCGCCGTGGATAAGCGTTGGTTGGACCATTGATGGTCGTCGCCTCTCCAGTTGTTTCAGCAGTTGGGCATCTCCATCTACCTCATAGTGCAGGAGGTTGAATTGTGCCTGCTTGAGCATTCTATCCAGCCACGGTTCCTGACCTTCAGCAAGCAATGAGGGTGGAGCAGGAAGGCTATGAAGCTCTGCCAGAGCCCGACCAACAGCGTAAAGGATCTGTCGTTTCACAGCGTGATCGCGTTCGGTTTCTGCAATCTCACGCAAGGAATTACCCGGCAAGTAATCCATCACCAGCCACGCTTCAGGCGCTCCAGAGAGGTAACGCTGCGTATGGTGATAGGGCTGTGGGAGAGGTAGCGGAACATTTTTGAGCGTCTGAAGCACACGGTATTCTTGAGCCAGCCAGTTGCTGAACTGTTCTCCTGGCGAGTGCTTTACGACATAGGTGCCACGTTCACAGCCCACAATAGCAATGTTAGCGGTGTAGCCCTGGCGTGGGTAGGTAAGGGTATGCACTTCCCCCAAGAAAGCTTTGATCTCTTGAGGGAAGAGGTCCGGTGTGAGTGGAATGTGTTGTATCATACTATCGTGCTGATATTGAGCGCGGTGTCAAAGTCAATAATGATGCATAGTATCTCTTCCCGGCAGCCTATATGCGATATCGATTAGCGAAATCATTTTATCATATTCTGGCAATGATCTCAGAAACGAGCTCTTCCGGTGTTCGATAGTCGGTTGCGATCTGAGCCGCAAATAGCGGAGATTGAAATGCCGCCACGCAGCGTTCTACGCGCTGCAGGCTCCACTCCAGGGCCTGAGGTGAGTTGTCGCGGCTATGTAACCGCTGATAGATAGTATCTTTGCTGGCTGTAAGACAGAAGTGAAACAGGTCAGGCTCGATCTGTCGCAATCCTTGCATGATTTCCTCAAAATAAGGCTGGTGCCAGATCGTCATTGGCATGACAAGCGTTCGTCCATAGTGCTCTTTCAGCAATCTAGCCGTCGTGATTACCAGCGTGCGCCACATGGGCAGGTCCTGAAAATCGTCGCAATGTTCGATGGGACGGACAATATTGTGTAGGAAATATCCTACCTCTTCGGGATCGTAGAGCAGGCTGTCAGGTAAACGCGATACAAGTTTTTCAGCAACGGTTGTCTTACCCACTCCAAACGAACCATTGATAAAAATAATCACTCAATGCTCTTTCTACCATTTTCGTCAAAGGGACAGATGTAATGGGCGAGTACGGACCGGCTATGAAGACGGCTCTGCTCCTGCGCTCGCATACCATATTTTCCGTTCTGCCGGTACAGTCGCTACAGAAGTGACTTCTATTCTCCAGGGGATGAGCTTGAGCAATCCAAATTCTGGATTATCGGTGCTACCGTAGATTGGAGCTGGATCAAATCCCAGTGGAGGAGGTGTAGTTTGTAAAAGTTGCCATATGTCTTGCTTGATAGCTGGATCTTCTATCCACATAGCTTTGCAATCAACGTAGACCGGCTTGACTACGTCGGCAATATATGCCAGAGAGACAAAAGGACACAACGCAAGATGCTTCTCTTTGGGAGATCGTCGCCGTGTCGTAATCCACCCGACTTCTCCCTGCCAGATAGGATGCAAGATACGTGAACGAGGACGCCCCTTCTGATCAACAGTGGCGACATTGCACCACACCATCTTATTGACGCGTTCCAGGAACTCCTCTGCAATCTCGGCAAAAGTAGCTATTTTCATCGGCTCAAAACAATCCCCCTGATAAGATGTGGAGGTGCTGATATACGCCTCCATACACAATATTACCTTGTCGAGTGCTCAGTATGCTCCTGCAACATACTTACCAGCCATTGTTCGTCGTGGATGGGGACGCCCGCTTTTTGCGCTTTTGCCAGCTTCGAGCCTGGATCTTCTCCGACGATGAGATGGCTTAGTGACTTGCTGACGCCGCTGGCGATGGAGCCGCCGAGCTGCTTGATCGCCTCCTCCGCCGCGCCGCGTGTCATGGTGGTGAGCCGTCCAGTGAGCAGGAAGGTCTGACCCGTTAGGGGGCCATCGATAGTATGCTGCTCCTCTTTCATATTCAGGCCAGTCTGGCGTAACTGCTCGATCAGGGCCTGGTTCTCGGGATCTTGCAGCCAGGTATATAGGCTGTGACCAATCTTCGGGCCAATGCCAGGCACTGCGTTGATCTCCTCCTCGCTTGCCGCCAATAGCCGGTCGATCTCGCCAAATGCCTGCGCGATAAGCTGAGCTGTTTTCTCGCCCATATAGCGAATGTTCAGGCCGAAGAGTAGGCGCGATAAAGGCTGCTGCTTGCTCGCCTCAATCGCTGTCAGCATGTTGTCGGCGCTTTTATCTTTGACGCCTTCCAGTTGCAAGAACTGTTCGCGCGTGATGTGGTAGAAGTCCACAACGCTCTTGACATAACCGGCGTTAATAAGCTGCTCAACCATGCGCTCGCCGATAGTATTGATGTCCATAGCCCCTTTAGAGACAAAATGGATTAGCCCCTCAAGGTTGCGCGCGGGACATTTCGTATTGGGGCAATAGGCCATTGCCTGATCAGGAATGCGAATAATCGGCGTATCGCAAAGAGGGCAACGCTCCGGCAGGTGATAGACCTGCTCCTGCCCGCTGCGGCGCTCGATGACCGGCTTGACCACCTGGGGAATGACTTCGCCTGCTCGTTGCAGCACGACCCAATCGCCGATGCGTAAATCCTTGCGCTGGATATCGCCTTCGTTATGTAAAGCAGCCCGCGAGACGGTCACGCCGCGAATATTGACCGGTTCGAGCATTGCCCAGGGGTTGACCGAGCCTGTACGCCCGATGTTGACGCGAATATCGAGCAATTGGGTTGCAACCTGGATGGGCGGATATTTGAAGGCAATGGCCCAGCGAGGATCGCGCGAGACCGTTCCCAGCTCTTCCTGCTGCGCCAGGTCGTTGATCTTGATGACAATGCCATCGATCTCATAGGGCAGATTGAAGCGATCTTTTTCCCATTTATTGCAGTAGTCCAGCACCTCTTCTAAAGAGTTGGCGAGGGCGATATGCGGATTAACGGGGAAGCCCCACTCGCGTATCAGTTGCAGCGCCTCCCAATGCGTGCGAATGGGCGTGCCTTGAACGTAACCAATTTGATAGCCGAAAAAGTTAAGCTGGCGCGTTGCCGTGATACGCGCGTCCTTCTGGCGGAGCGAGCCTGCGGCGGCATTGCGCGGATTGGCGAAGAGTTTACCGTCGGTCATCTCTTCGTTGAGGCGTTCAAAACTCTTAATGGGCATATAAATTTCGCCGCGCACCTCGACTTTTTGGGGAATATTCTGTCCATCGCGTAATCTCTGAGGAATGGTGCGGATAGTGCGCACGTTGGAGGTCCAGTCTTCGCCAATGATGCCATCACCCCGTGTCGCGCCGGTGGTGAGCTTGCCCTGTTCATACGTCAGCGCCATTGCCAGCCCATCAATTTTTAGCTCGCAGACATAGGAGAAGGTAGCGTTGGGCAGTATATTGCGGGCGCGTCTGTACCAGTCCTGGAGTTCCTGTTCGTTGCGCGCATTAGCCAGGCTGAGCATCGGGAGCGGGTGCCGGTGCTGTGATGCTCCCTGGATTGGTGCAGCCCCGACGCGCTGGGTGGGCGAATCGGGCGTGATCAACTCCGGGTGTTCGCGTTCAATACGCTGAAGTTCGATCATCAACTGGTCATACTCGGCATCCGTCAGGGTAGGATTATCTAGAGTGTGATATTGATAGTTGGCCTCTTCAATCTGGTGGCGCAGGGTAGCGACGTGAGCGGCAAGTTGTTCCTCTTCACTTTTACCTACCTGCTCTAATGTCACCTGTTCGCTATTTTCGGCGTGATTATTCTCGTTGGGAGCGTCTTGAATCTCTGGCATTGCATAACTCCTAACAAATACGTATTGCTAATGACATATTCTTTTTAGAAGGGGTGATAGTGGAATATTTCCGGCGGGTCCTTAAAAAGCCCTTCAATGGTTTTACGCCACCGTGGGAAAAGCGGTCCCCCTCGGAAATCGACGGTATGGGCTTCAAGGGATGACCAGATATTGGTGATCAGATAGCGTCCGGGCTTTTCAATGCAGCGTATCGCGTGGGACGAGATACACTGTGGATGCTGGCGAATAATATCCAGGCCCTGGATGATTGCCTGACCCAGCTCGTCCTCTTTGCCTGGAATAGCGGTAATTACCGCAACTTCTGTGACCATGAAAGAAGCCTCCAAAGCTTTGTTGTCCGTATCGTTGTCCATCATCCATCCTATCATTACGCGCAAGCCTGCGCTATCCCTTAAAATAGGAAGATGGAGTGCGACACTGCTGTGTTTCCTTCTCAGGAGAACAGTTGCTAGTTGAAGAAAGCGGTGTGAAGTGAACCAGAACAAAGATGAGCATGAGCCGATTGACCAGAAGCTCTCTGATATTGGAGAGGAGGTTGTGACGGCTCTTGACGACATGGCGACCATTGTGCAGGGCTTGATTACTCGTATGCGCCTTCCCTGGCTGATGCGCTATCATAATCGTAGGCTGACACTGACGCTGTTTAGCTTTATCAATGGTCTGATCAGCATTGCCATCATGACTGCGCTGGCGGGATTGACCAGTACCGATCTTATCTTCCCTTCACTTGGACCGACGGCCTTCCTTTTCTTCTACAGCCCGACCGCCCCCAGCGCCTCTCCGCGCAACGCCATACTTGGTCATCTGATCGGCATACTTATGGGCTATCTCAGCCTGGTTGTGACTGGTCTGACGTTGTCCGGGCCAGCTCTTGCAATTGGTATCACCGGGCCGCGTATCATCGCAGTCGCCCTTTCGCTGGCATTAACCAATGCGTTGATGGTACTGTTTGATGCATCCCATCCTCCGGCAGCAGCAACAACATTGATCGTCTCTTTAAGCATCATCAGCAAGCCGCTGGAACTGGCGGAGGTTATGGTTGCCGTCGTGCTCCTGACGCTACAGGCAATCGTTATTAATCGTCTTGCAGGGATTCCATATCCGCTCTGGAAGTCAAAGACCGGAAAGAAGCGTTCAAATACTGGCCTTCCTGGCGGATCGCAAACATCATAAGGCTCTTGTTAAGCCTGGATGTGCCCTGCTCAAGCTCTACGTGTTCTGTGAGTCGTTCCAGTCTTGCTGGAACGTCTGTTGCAGCGTATTGAGCACAGTGGGATCGGCAACGATAATACCCAGCTCGCGGTTGCGTTCGAGTGATGCCGTGGAAATATTTTCTGAACCTACAAAAGCTATATGTCCATCAACCACAATAATCTTTGCATGCATATAGAGGCGGGCATCTTCTCTGACCACGACCCCTCCCTGCTTGATGACGCTGATCCCACTACTATTGCTATCGCTTGAAGCGTTACCGGGGGCGGGAAGAATCACCTGGACCCTGACCCCTCGTTGAGCGGCATTGACCAGCGTTTGTTCAATACTGCTATCCTGCATCTCCTCCGCTTCGATCAGCAGTGTGTTGTGCGCGTTGTTGATCAGCGCCGTAAAGTCGTTGCGCGAGTTGATCGGGCTGACGACGAGATCAGGGTCGTCAAATTGTGCGCTTGTGCGGCTCCAATCGGCATTGAAAATGTTCTGAACAGCCTGGATATCCTGCTGCTTTGTATCGATGACGCCGTACTCGCGATTGGTCACGCTGCTTGTGCCACCGAGGGCCGAGCGTGTGAAGTTCGCAGTCATGATGTACACGACACTGCCGTCGAGAAGCATGCATTTTTCGTGAGTCAAAGCAAAATCGGGGCTGGTCACTTGAGCTTTCACGCCAGCAGCTCGCAAACGGTCTAGCGTTTGAGTTGGCGAGATAGTGCCGCTACTCCCATAGGGATGACCTTCGAGCATCACGCGAACATCGAGGCCCCGCTGTGCGGCAGCCTCCAGAGCATTGATAATGGTGCGATCCGTGAGCAGGTACATCTCGACCCAGACGGATTGCTGGGCCTCCGCGATGGTGTTAACGATCAATTGATTGCCGGTATCCGGTTCGACAAAGACTTTGACGCCCTGTACGCCCGTACCGATGGTGCAATTGCTCGCGCATTGTGCGGAAGCGCTTCCAGGACCATTATTGCTGATATTTGCGGTACATGCTGTTAATAAAATACAGAGTACCATGGTGATAAGACTGTAGCGTATTTTATGTTGATATGAGGGGTGATACTGCCTCTTCTTTGCCAATTCTTGCTCCTTTGCATGTGTAGATGCGTTAAGCATAAGTGTGTGTCTGATTCTCAGCACGAGCGCACGCTCACGTCGCAGACGCTCGCCGAGTTGTGGAGGGGGTGTGGGAACATGCGCGACACGCATGCTCCCACACCCCCTCCACAACTCCTTGCGCGGCGAAGCCGCGCAAGATCCGCTATGCAAGGGTGAAGACACTCAGAACCAGACACATTCTAACAGAACGGCGAGTAGATCGATATACTGATTATTTGGAATATTTCTACTTATTTGAGGGAGTTTTATGCGCACGAAAAAATCGGCTCCCAGCTAATAAACTGGGAGCCGATTGAACTTTTCTGGATCGTTGTGACCAGAGAGCGTTATGGGTGCAAGAACACGTACAGGGGAGCGAGCACCAGCGTGATGGTGCTGAGCAGCTTGATAAGAACGTGCAGCGAAGGGCCGGCGGTATCCTTGAAGGGATCACCAACGGTATCGCCAACCACGCCAGCTTTGTGCGGCTCGCTCTTCTTACCGAGAACAGTGCCGCTAGGATCGAGACGGTCAACCATCTCACCCTCTTTATTCACGCGCAGGTAGCCAGCTTCGATGTACTTTTTAGCGTTGTCCCATGCGCCCCCACCGTTATTGAGGAACAGGGCCAGCACGATACCGCCCATCGTTCCGACCATCAGCAGACCCGCCTCAGCCTGGGGGCCGAGAATAACGCCGATAGCGATGGGAGTCAGAACGGCGACGATGCCAGGGAGGATCATAGCGCGCAGGGCGCCACGAGTGCTGATATCAACGCAGCGGGCATAATCGGGATCGACGCGATCTTCGACGCGTTCCGCCATAATCTTCGGATTCTCGCGGAACTGACGGCGTACCTCTTCAATCATACGCTTGGCGGCGGCACCAACGGCGCGGATCGCCAGGGCGCTGAAGAAGAAGATCAGCGTGAGGCCGATCAGAGCCGCGATAAAGACCGAAATATCGGCCAGATCAACGCGATAGACCGCCACATTGTGCTTGTAAGAGAAGAGTACGTCCAGGTAGGCGCTAAAGAGCAGGAAGGCTGCCAGAGCCGCCGAACCAATACCATAGCCCTTTGTCAGAGCTTTGGTCGTGTTGCCCACGCCGTCGAGTGCGTCGGTGATATCGCGTACCGATTCCGCCTGGCCGCCCATTTCGGTGATACCACCAGCGTTATCGGTGATGGGGCCGAAGGTATCCATTGCCAAGATGTAAGCGCAGCTCATCAGCATGCCCATCGTGGCGACTGCGGTGCCGAAGATACCACCTACGCTGATGACACCGGGGTTAATACTTGGGTTGAGGTTTTGAATAGTGACCTGGCTACCCAGGAAGAAGGAGAGACCCAGCGCCAGACAGATTGCCAGCACTGGAAGGGCCACGCACTCGAATGCGATAGCGACACCCGTAATAATCGTTGTCGCGGGTCCGGTCAAAGTGGCCGCCGCAATCTCGCGCACGGGACGCCATGTCCCGGCTGTGTAGTACTGTGTGATATAGACGAAGGCGATACTTAGCAGGATGCCAACAGTACCGGCCAGACCAAACCAGACCCAGGGGGCAATGCCCATGCTGCCTGTAATGTTGTTGCCACCTAGCAAGAGATAGCTACCGGCGAAAATACCGATAATAGAGATGGCGCAGGTGATGAAGTAGCCAATGTTGAGCTGGGTCATCGCGATTTCGCCAGGGTCGCGACCGGCGGCTTTGTCAGGCTCAACAACAACCGAAGGTCGAACATAGAGCAGGCCAAGCGCCGAGGCGACCAGGCCAAAGGCGCGTACTACTAGCGGGAAGAGAATCCAGCCTGGATTGTTGGTCGCCAGGAAGAGCGCGACACCGAGGATCATCGCGCCAATGTTTTCAGCGGCAGTAGACTCGAAGAGGTCGGCACCACGACCGGCGCAGTCGCCCACATTGTCGCCTACAAGGTCGGCGATAACCGCGGGGTTGCGTGGATCATCTTCGGGGATATTCGCTTCAACTTTACCGACCAGGTCGGCGCCCACGTCCGCTGCTTTGGTGTAGATACCGCCGCCAAGCTGAGCAAAGAGGGCCACGAAGCTAGCGCCAAAGCCGAAACCAACGATCAGCGAGGGAACATTTTGAAGAGTGTGCCCAATGCTGTAGAAAAGGAAAATCAGCGAGACGCCAAGTAGAGAGAGCGCGACCACCAGGAATCCAGAAACCGCTCCTCCACGCAGAGAAACCATCAGGGCTTCTCCCAGGCTGCGTGTTGCTGCGCTGGCCGTTCGACTGTTAGAGCGTACAGCCACATACATTCCGATATAGCCGGAAACGCCGGAGCACAATGCGCCGATCATGAAGGCTAGAGCGGTATGCCAGGCCAGGTCAAATCTGGCTGCGGAATCGCCCTGACTCAGGAAGTACAGCACGGCGGCCACGAGAACGGCGGCGAAAATTGAGAGAATTGCAATGGTACGGTACTGTCGATTGAGGAATGCCATAGCCCCTTTAAATATGGCGTCGGCAACCTTTTGCATGGCAGGCGTGCCGGTATCTTTGCGCAGGACATAGTTCGCGAGATAGGCCGCAAATAGCACTGCCAGGAGTCCTACTCCAATGGGAACCCAGATATAGTTGCTCACGATAGAAAACGCCCTCCTTCAAGGCACAAGAAAATATGAGCAGGTCAGCATTGACCGCCAGGTACATCGTGAAACGTTGCGGAGGCAAGAGTTACCTCCTCTTAACAAGGAGCCTTTAAGTCGCACCTTAGTGTAACATAGAGCGTCTTCCGTGACAAGTCTCTTGTCACCCTTTCACGAGCAAAGATGGAAAAGGATAGCGGCAATTGAGTACCCTTTTTCTTCCATATGTTACAGTACACCTGTTTTACTCGATAGGGGCTGCTGGATGCGCGGCAAGAGGGGCACCAATTGTTTCTTCCGTGAAACCAGGCCCTCCACTATTGCTGTGTGCTTATCGGCTTCGAGCGGGACTCCTAATGCCTCTGCTACAGCCTGCTCGCCTCCATAAATGAGCAGGGTGCAGCGCATATTAATGATATCAACGATCATAAAAAGGAAAACGCTGTAATTGCGACTTTGCGCGATGCGTTGCATGGCCGAAAGCAGTTCAGCCGAGCGTTTTTCGACTGCTGCTGGGCTGGCCGTTTCAACAGTGCCGATGGCGAATTTCGCATCACGAATGGTAAATTCCTTGAAATCGGAGGTCAACAACGCTTCCGCCGTCTTGTTTTCCAGGTCTGAGGCGGCAGCGGCAAAGATTGCCCGTCCTAGCTGCTCGATATCTTCTCCAACGATAGCGGCAAGCTCCTGCGCAGTACGTTCGTCGCGTGTGGTGCTGGTAGGTGAGCGCAGAATGAGTGTATCGTAAAGCAGCCCTGAGAGCAATAAGCCAGCTACTTCGCGCGGGATGGGAAGCTCGGCCTCGTGATAGAGGCTGACGATAATCGTGCCGGTGCAGCCGACCGGCTCGGCGCGAAACATGATGGGCTTGCTCGTATGAACGTCGGCGATACGATGGTGATCGATAATGCCTAAGAGCTCGGCTTCTTCGATGCCATCTACCGCCTGCGAGCTTTCGTTGTGGTCCACCAGGATCACACGCTTGGGGCGTGCTTTGATCAGATCAGTACGCGAGAGATAGCCGATTAGTTTACCATCATTATCAACCACCGGCATAGAGCGGCGGCTGGCTAATGTAGGCTGGATATCGCTCATATAGTCCTCTGGATGGCAGAAGCTGAACTCCTTGTTCATGATATCCTTCACGCTCATGCTCAGATTGATGAGCCGTACGGTAGTGAAGGTGTGATGGCCGGTGCTAATCACCATCACCCCCTGTTTGCGGGCGGTCTCCAGGGTGCGGGTGGAGATCAGCAGATCGCCGGTGATAACAAGAGCAGCCGCTCCTCGCTCAATAGCGGTCAACTGGGCATCTTCGCGGTCACCGAGCACGACGAGGCAGCCAGGCTCGACATAATCTGCCATTGACTCCGCTTCCATCGCGCCGACGAGCACCCGGTTGCCGAGCGGGCGATGTCCTTCTACCAGCACGCGCCCCCTGAGAACGCGCACCAGGTTATCGCGCTGCAAAGGGATGCGGTTGACCGATTGAGGGTCGAGGTCTTTGAAGAAAAGTTTGGCGAAATCTTCGTTGGCAATAATACCATGAACCTTATTCTCTGAATCTACCACCGGCATAGAGCGCCGGTTGTGCTCTTGCATCAATTGCCCTGCTTCCAATAGCGACTGGTCAAGATGGGCAGAAATGATGCCGCGACGCATCACATCGCGTACCTGTAAGTAAACGTCATCCAGGGCCTCCGGCGCTTCCACCTGGAAGCGTTCAAGCGCAAAGCGCACCTCTGGTTTTAGTTCGCCATTACGGGCTGCAATGGCCTCTTTTCCCTCGTGCATCTGTAGCAGGCGTGCAAAAGCGTAAGCGGAAGCAACGGAGTCCAGGTCAGAGCTTTTATGTCCAATCACGTAGATGGGTTGTGTCATAGGATGGCCTCCCGGGTCATCGTGGGCCTGATGTATCTCTATACCATTAAAATAAGGGCGACCTGTAGCTCCCCGATTCATCGTGGGAGTCGCCCTCCTACTAAGGTAATTATGACGGGTGTGGTCAAGACCCCGAGAATGTTGTCCATTCTATGGAAATTGACAATGAAATTCGGTATACTCAGGGGTAAGAATGTGTCTCACTGCGGCAAGGGAGGAGTCCATAGGAGGTACTTGTGAATAAAACTCTTCATCGTGCGCCTGGTGTCTATTGCATGACGCTACTCATAATCTCCCTGATCCTGGCAGCGTGCGGAGGAGCCCAGAGCCAAAAGGCGCAAAGGGCTCCTGTTCCACCGACTGAGGTCGAGTTGCACGCCAACAACGATTCGTCGATCACAATTAGCTGGCAGGCTGCTGCGGGCGCGACGAGTTACCGCATCTACCGGGGAACCAGGCCAGGCGGTGAGGGAAAGATCGCCATCGCGGAGACTGGTGCTACGAGCTATCAAGATTCGAACCTGAGCAACACGCCGATCTACTTCTACCAGCTCACCGCAGTCAACGCTGCTGGCGAATCCGCGCGGACGGATGAAGACGCCTCCAAGACGCCCCCGCCAGTCAGCACCGGCAGTCTTATCGCAGGTCAGCGTTCCGGCAATGCGCTGATCTTCTCCTGCCAGGATGCTCTGCTCGGTGGCTTCGACTGGTTCCAAAGGCTGAGCGGCTGGTTCCCCCAGGTGCTGGGCTCCCCTGGCTCGATCTCGCCGGGAAAACGTGTCGTGGACATGGCCTACTCGACTAAAGGAACGATGACGTTCAACAACGTCGTAGTGCCTAAGAGCGGCCTCTACACCATCGATTGGCGCTATGCCTTCGGGAGCGGACTCTTCCCCCTCGTGAAGAACCGGCAGATGGGGTTGATGGTCAACGGCAAGATCATCACCACCACTGAGCGTTTCCCAACCACCGGAAGCTTCGATGTCTATCAACACTCGTCCCTGCAGGTCCAGCTCAGCGCGGGAGTCAATACGATCACCTTGTTCGCGGTCTCGAACCACGGCGTTGCCCGTATCGACCAGATGAGCGTGACAGAGGCCACCGCCTCTGTTGCCAGCGGCCCGACCAATCTGGTCGCAACTGCTGGCAACGCGACCGTGAAGCTCACCTGGACGGCGAGTGCGAGCGGAAATCCAACCGCTTATACCATCTACCGCGGCACCGCTTCAGACGGTGAACTTCCCTCCCCTGTCGCCACAACCACCAGCACGACGATCACCTTCTCGGACACTGGTCTGCACAACGGCACGACGTACTTCTATGTCGTCGCCGCGAACAATAGCGTGGGCGTCTCACCCGACTCGAATGAAGTCACGGTCACGCCGAACGCGTGATCTGTGCATACAGAGCGAAAGAATGGGAGGATGCCAGAAATGCCTGTCTCGTCAGCACACGCTCAAACATATCCTGGTCATCCTCTTCAAGTCTCGATGAGAAGATGAACTTTGCAAGCCCCCTCACAAGGCTCTCGCAAAGCAGTGAACAGAACTCTTCTGGGGTCTAGCAGGCGGGACACTATGTGAGCGGGAAAAGCAAAGGGCGCTCCGTTTGCTCTTACGGGCTCCCTTGATTCCTCCTGTGCATACGCACTATCAGGAACGTTCCCACACCAATTAAAATCAGCACTATGGCAGCAATTAGAAGCTGTGCCGTGAGTGACAGGGGCACTCCCGAGCCAGTTTTCCCTACCGCTTGATGGCTGGTTGCTACTGTCAGATTATTGATGACTTTATCTGACAAAGAGTCATTAGGCGTCGGCAGCGTAACCTGCGGGTTTGAGGGGGGAATGCCGTCTTCCTGGTGCCTACTATAGGGATTTTGATAGACCGCTGTTTGAGCAACGACGATGACCGTTTTGCTGACCTGGCGCTTGCCGGTTGCAGAGCTCGCTGTGAGGGTCAGGGTGTAGCTGCCTGCTGAAGCGTAGCGATGGGTCGCGCTTACTCCGCTGGCTGTAGCGCCGTCGCCGAAGTCCCAGGTGTAGGTTAAGGGACTATTTCCCCGTGGATCATACGAAGCGGTAGCATCCACTGTGAGGTTCGTACCAACCTGTGCCTGCCCAATATCGCTGATTGACGCGGTTGGTGCCTGATCGATAAGAGGAGTTTGCCCCAGAATATCCGGCTGATTGAGCATCCAGGTGGTGAGCATCCCCGGCAGCGCGAGTGAAAGCGTCAGCGCATTCGCTTTGTGCGAGCTGCCATTGGCAAAAGTGTTCATTAACTGGATGGTATCTTCCTTCTGGTCATAGGGGTAGGACCAGGGAGGTGGGTTATTATCATAGTAGGTCGAGTTGCCCACGAAAGTCGCGCACGGTATCCCGGCCAGGGTGAAGGGGATCTGGTCGCTTCCTCCCAGCGTATCATCTTCCTGGCGGATGTTGCTGAGCTGGTCAGGAGAGAAAATAGGTTGAGCGACATCCTGACCGTTGTCTGCGTGATAGGTCAGCCCCAGGTATCCCAGGGCTTGAAATTGCTTGAATACCGCCGGAACAGCCTGTGCCATCAATGTGCGAAAACGCGTGATCGCGTTACGCTGGGCGGGCGTGAGCTTATCCTGCGCGGGATAGAGTCCGCTGTCTGTTAGCGGCGACATCTCGATATAGAACGGCAGCAGCGGATTTTGCAGTTGCCCCAGGTAGCGTAAGGGATACGCGATCCCATTCTGCTCTTCGTTAAACATCGCGACAATGTTGTTAACATCGCCGTTAACTGTGCTGTTCAGATAGTGGAATGAGCCGAAGAGCCCCTGTTCTTCCGCGTCGAAAATCACAAAACGGAGCGTGCGGGCGGGATAGGTATGGTGCGCGCGCCAGAAATCGCCCATAGCCTTCGCTACGCCGAGTTCAATCGCGCAACCGCTGGCATCATCATTGGCCGATTGAGTTGAGCTGGCTTCTCCATCGTAATGGCAGCCAATCACAACCACCTGCTCAGCATGAGTTACTCCAGGGACGCTCACCTCCACATTAAAGGCTGGCACTTTTGCCGGGCGACCCAACCAGCCTACGACCGGAAACTCGTCGCGCTTGATCTGTGGCCCGAAGCCCTGCAAATCGTGACTGATTTCTTTTGCCCAGTAATCAGCGAACTCATCATGCCCATTCACACTTACCGGCAAATTGGCGTCGTACCCGGCTTCTCGACGCTGGAATTGAGTGGCTATGGTGAAAAGCTGATCATAAATATAATTGGGATCAACCGTGGGGAAATCAGCCAGCTTCGATATGGAAGTTGGCGAAGCGGTCGGGGTAGTGATTGGGTGGGAGGCGGGATAAGAGGCTATAGTGTTGGCATAGCTGATTGCCGGTAGAAAGAAAACAAATGCCAGGAAAACAAGGGCATATCCTGTTATTGTGCGTATCATTGACAAGCGCATCCAATTTCTCCTCGTGTACTATTAGGGCAAATTATACCATCATGATAAATATACGTTCGCATTTAGGGGTGATCTGACGAAATTCGGTAAAAAATAATAAATACTATAGCCTATTTTACTCATGTGTGTGAACAGGAAAAATCATCGTGATACACTACAGGTATGAGAAAAAGGGATAGGGTATGAAAATGCGAAAGCTTGAAGTATTCATAGAAGAAAACGCGCTGGGTGCAGTCCGCCCGGTGGAAGTTGTTGCGGATGCGCCCATTTCTGCTCTGGTGACTGCCCTGGTCGAGGAACTGAAGCTTCCCCAGACGGATCTGTTTGGGAAAAAGCTGGTTTACGTCCTGCGCCAGTCTGCCGGAGGACATATTTTATCGGAGCATGCGACGCTGCTGGAATCTGGTGTTGAGGCAGGGGATAAGCTGGTCCTGGATTCATACGTGCTCGATGAGGCTGTGATGGTTGGCGCCTCGGTCAAGCAGCATTTCGCGGCTGATTCCACACTGCACTCGTCGCCAACGATAGCTGATGCGAGTATGTTTGCCGCTATGGGTCCTGTGGGACAGAGCGGTGTTTCGTCTACCCAATTGCCGGTTGCCAGACCTGAGCGTAAGTGGGGCCGCCGCGCATTCCTGTTGCTTGGAGGGGCCGTGTTAGGCGCAGGAGGCGTCGGCATCGGCTATGCTGCCTACCAGCAGTTTCTCAATGGTGCATTCAACGGTCTTAATCATGTAGCGGTCCAACAGCAACCAGCGGCGAAGCAGACACAAGCGCCAGCCAGACCCACAACGTTCACAATGGCTAAACAGCAGGTTGTGTTTATGGGACATCAGCAACCTGTGCGCGCTCTTGCCTGGTCGCCTGATGGAACAATGCTCGCGAGCGGCGCTGACGATGCGCTATTATTGGTCTGGGGGACGGATGGTGTGGTCAGGCAGACTTTCAAGCATCCTGCTGCGGTGCATGCCGTAGCGTGGGCTACCGATAGCCAGCGCCTGGTGACGGGAGCCGGTACGCAGGTGGCCTTCTTCAGCGTGGCCGCAGGTCGCATGCTGGCTCGCCCTGTGCGTCGTCACAATCAGATGGTGACGAGCGTAGCCTGGGCAGCTCAGGGACAGATGCAGGCGGTTTCAGGCGGAGCAGATCTGCGGGCGGTTGTCTGGAATACGGTCAATTATCGTCCGCAGTTTACCTATGCCCGGCATACGGCACCGATTGATGTCGTTTCTATCGCGGCGGACGGTCAGACAGTTGCTACCTCGTCGCAGGGCGGCTTTATCCGCATCTGGCAGGCGGCCAATGGGCAGGACCTGCATGGCTACTATCAAGACGCGCAGGCTCCAATGCGGGCGATGGCTTTTGCTCCCACCGGCGCGCAACTCGCGGTAGGAGGAGATGATGGGATTGTACGAATCTGGAGTGCGCTGACCTGTCAGATGCAGACGGCTGGCAGGTGCCTGGATGTTCCGCAGAAGTTCCAGGCTTCGCAGATGGCTATTCGTACCGTTGCCTGGTCGCCGGATGCTCGCTACCTGGCGGTTGGCGCAGAGGATGGCAAGCTTTCGATCTGGAATACGGCGCAGCTCCAGAAGCCGCTATTCACCATTCAGCACAATGGTATTGTGCATGGTGCGACTTGGTCCCCGGATGGCAAACGACTGGCCTCAGCATCGGGCAACGTCGCCATTATCTGGGCATTGATGTAGGAGCACGACCAGACATAGCGTACTTCTACAATCCGCCTATTCCCTCGTTTCCGCCTCCACAAAATGCACCAGAGTCTTCATATCTTCGAGCGCGCGCGCAGCAACCGGGCTGCTATGGTGTGGCACGCCTGCCAGGGCATTGTGCGCCTGTCGGCAATATTGCGCCAGGAACTCGCGGCAATACGTCTTCGTTTGGGTGCGTTCAAAGATCGCCAGCACCTGCGCCACCTGTTCTGGAGCAACGGGAGTCGTTTGCTGATAGATTGCGCGCAAAATCTGCTGATCGCGCTCACTGGCGTGTTCTAGCGCATGAAGCACCGGCAGGCTTTTTTTGCGGCGATAGATATCGCCCACGGGCGTCTTGCCCAGCTCGGCTGTGGTCGCCCATACGCCCAGGAGGTCGTCGCGTATCTGGAAGGCGATGCCCATTGCTTTGCCAAAATCGCGCAGGCGAGCGATTGTCTCCTGGTTGCGCGTACCCAGCCGCGCGCCCATCTCAGCCGCGCAGCTCATTAACGCCCCTGTCTTACGCCCAATCATATTCAGGTACATCGCAACAAAAATATCCAGGCGCGTTTCAAAGCTAATATCGAGGTATTGCCCCTCGGCCAGCACCAGGCTGGCGCGGTCGAGCGCCTCGCCCAGGCGAACGGCGATGGTGGCATCAACTCCCTGCTCCACCACCTTCCACAACGCCAGGCGAGCCAGCGCGAACATCCCGTCGCCGGTATTAATCGCCTGTGGCACGCCCCAGAGCTTCCATAGCGTAGCGCGATGGCGGCGTTCTGCGTCTCCGTCTTCAATATCGTCGTGAATCAGCGTGAAATTATGGGTAAGTTCGATAGCAACAGCAGCGGGAAGCGCGCGCTGCAAATAGGCGGTATCATCAGTGGCTGTGTTCGCGAGCTCCCATGCGCCCGCTGCCTCGAATGCCAGCAAGAGGAGCGTGGGGCGCAGTAACTTCCCTGGATTGTTGGCGGTTGGGGTGAGCTGAGCATCAACCCACCCCAGATGGTATCGCATTTGACCGTAAAATGGCGCCAGTTCTGGCGTTGTTAGCTCATCCACGGTGGCGCGCAGAGCCGAATCAATGGCGCGTTGATGACGGAGTAAGGTTGACTGTACAATTGATGATATAACCATGCATTCAGTTCCATTTCAGTACCCTCAAGCGGAGTCGAGATACCTTGATTCTGCGTTCCTGAGCAGTAGCTCCCCGATTCATCGTGGGAGCGCGTCAGCAGCATTGGAACGCGGAAGGTTTCAAGGTAGCCATCAACTCACGTCGCCTCCCTTGAGGAAAAGTATAGACATCTCATCCGAAGGTGTCAAGCGGGAATGCACTATGGATGCAGGTAAAAGAAAACGGTTGCCGCGACCGTCCCAGCGACGACAAGAATGCGCGCCAGCCCCTTAATGCCTCCAATACGGTAGAGAGGAGTGCAGAGGTCGCAATAGCGGTTGGTATACTGGTAACGGTGCCCGCGTAAGCCTTCGCGCGCGATAACCACGTTCTCGGTCTTGCGTTGCGTATGAAGTTCATCGCAGACGTAGCGCCCACAGCCACGGCAGGTAAACTGATCAACGAAGTGAGATGTTTTGGATTGAGACCACTGATCGGGATAGACCTGTGTTCCGCAGACATAGCAAGCCTGTGTCTGCGCCAGTTTCATTTGCTTTTCAGCGCAGGGCGAATGTTGTTGTTTGGGAAAATGTTCCTGACAAAGGCCAAAGTGACAATCGGGACAGCGCCCTAAAGCCTCTTCGGTGCATTCATGACAACGACGTGCCTTGTGGGTGAGACGCGGCTTCTGCATGATGTTATCGATCTCAGCAGTGCTCATAAACTCTTTTTCCCCTGTAGTTATTTTTAGGTAGGCAACTGATAGCTTACATATAAGATGCTCTAAAACGTGTCAATAGGTAGTACTGTCATACTCCCCTTCCACGAAAGGACAGGGCTTTCCGCCTTATTTATTGTAACTATACATTGTTTATTGCTCTGACGCAAGGAAAAGGGTATTATGTTTAGTAACCACCCTTTATTCCTGATAAGCTTTGTGTTAAAGGTAAGCATCTATGTCTGCATTACTACTGCCGACCATTTGGGCTGACCATCGCCTTGAGTGGGGCGAACGTACTCATGTAATGGGTATTGTCAATGTGACGCCGGACTCCTTCTCGGGCGACGGTCTGGTTATAGATACGAGCTCAGAGGAGAATCTGGTTCAGCGTGCGATTTTATTAGCCCAGAAGTTTGTGGCTGAGGGCGCCACGCTGATTGACGTGGGCGGCGAGTCAACCAGGCCCAACGCAGCGCCTATCTCCGCGGAACACGAAATGGCGCGGGTTATTCCTGTGCTCCGCTCATTGCGCGAGAAGCTGCCTCAAGAAGTTATACTATCAATTGATACGTATAAAGCCGAAGTAGCGGCGGCTGCGCTTGATGCCGGAGCCAGTATGATCAACGATATCTGGGCGTTGCGACGCGATCCCGCGATGGCGAAGCTGGCAGCCGAACGCTGCGTGCCAGTCGTATTAATGGCAAACATGCGAGGATATCAGAAACGCGAAATTGTGAGCGATGTGATGCGCTATCTCGCCGGTTGTATCGATCATGCATTGGCCGCAGGCGTTGCCTGGGAGCATATTATCATCGACCCTGGCATTGGCTTTGGCACAACTCCCCAGGAGAATTTGACGTTGTTGCGCCGGTTGGGTGAACTGCGGGCGCTGAACCGCCCTATTTTGCTGGGGAACTCGCGTAAGTCAACGATTGGTCTGGTGCTTGGTGGGCTACCGGTTTCCGAGCGGCTTGAAGGGACGGCGGCTTCGGTGGCGCTGGGCATTGCGCAGGGGGCCGATATTGTGCGGGTGCATGATGTGCATGCGATGATGCGCGTCGTGAAGGTGAGCGATGCCATTGTGCGCGGCACCTTTACCCTGCCAGACGGTTAGATATACATCGATGCCGCACCCTGTAGGGGCAGGGCTTGCCCCTGCCCTGCTAGCACGGAACGGTTCAAGGTAGGAGAGACAAACGTGAATTACAAAGAGGCGTTAGCCTATATTTATAGCTTCACCGATTATGAGCGAGGTAGCTCCTATACGCGAGATCGCACGGAAAACCAGCTTCGTGTGAGTGCCGTACTTGACTTGCTTGGCGAGCCGCATCGGCAATATAGTAGCACGCTGATTGCGGGCACAAAGGGGAAAGGCTCAACCGCCGCTTTGATTGAGCGCGTGTTGCGCGAAGCTGGCCTGCGTACCGGCCTCTATACGCAGCCCGACCTGCACACCTTTCGCGAACGTATGCGCGTCAATGGTCATCTTATCAGCGAAGATGAGGTTGCAAGGCTGATACCGGAGATACAGGCCGCCGTCGAGACGGTCCAGGCCCGCCACGAGTTTGGCCCGTTCATTACCTACGAGATCGGAACGGCTCTGGCTTTTCTCTTCTTCTATCGCCAACAAATAGAGCATGCTGTAGTAGAAGTTGGATTGGGCGGGCGGCTGGACGCTACCAATATTCTTCAGCCGCTCGTCTCGGTGATTACCTCGATTAGCTATGATCATATGCATATTCTGGGCGATACGCTTGGCAAAATTGCGACCGAAAAAGCGGGTATTATCAAGCCCAATGGCATTATAGTGACCTCCGCTCAATCTCCTGAGGCTCTGCTGGCTATTGCATCCGTTAGTCGCCAGCGCCAGGCTCGTATGGTGCGTGTTGGTCCAGCCGAAAGCGATCCCGCTCAGACCGATGTTGATGCAGGCCAGTTGCCGGTCGTGAGCTATCGCTATCGGCCAGAGTCTCACAACGAGGAAAAACAACGCTTTACCATCGAGACGCCTGAATCTACCTACGCCAACCTTGAAATACCACTGGTTGGAAGCTATCAACTGGAGAATGCCACGGTGGCGCTGGCAACCCTTGAAGAATTGCGGCGGCAAGGCATTTTATGGGATGAGGCCGCGCTCCGTCGCGGATTTGCCGCCGTACACTGGCCTGGTCGCATCGAAGTTGTGGGGCACAATCCAACCATCGTCGTTGATGGCGCGCATAATGCCGATTCAGTGCAGAAAATGCTTCAGGCGCTCCGTACTACCTTCACCTTTCACCGCTTAATCGTCGTACTCAGCCTTAAACGCGATAAAGACCTGGCGAGGATTGTGCGCGCCCTGGCTGATGTAGATATGGTGATTGTGACCAGGATGAATAATCCGACCGCCATTGCTATCGAAGCGTTGCAGGAGCTGCTTGCCGAGCATGCGCCTCACGTCACTGTTCATACGGCGAAGGAGAGCAACGAAGCCATGAACCTGGCCCTTGATCTCGCCGATGCCAGCGATCTCATCTGTGCCACCGGTTCGCTGTACCTGGCGGCAGAAGCGTTGCGCTGGGCGGCAGCTCGTGGCGATGAGAGGGCGGCGGCGGAGATCGAAGGGGTGGATCATTGAAAACTGCTACGGTGCCGCAAGGTAGCGATAATTTATGATAATCTATAAAGCAAAGTGGTTATCAAACAGCCAGAACGTCACCAGACTTCTGGTTGTTGCAGTTTCACCGAGGAGGTGCCAAGCATGCAAGGTCTAATGATGGATTATCCCCTGACATTGCAGCATGCGTTTAATCGAGCTGTACGCCTCTTTGCCCGCAAGGAGATTGTGACTCAGACCGACGGTGAGGCCCATCGCTATACCTATCGCGATTGGGGGAAACGCACTATTCAGCTTGCGAACGCCCTGCGGCAGGCTGGCGTCGTGGAGGGCGAGCGCATCGCCACGTTCGCCTGGAACACATACCGTCACTTCGAACTGTATTTTGCTATTCCCTGCATGGGGGCCGTTCTGCATACCCTGAACATTCGTCTCTTTGCCGATCAACTGGTCTATATCATTAATAATGCTGAGGATAAGATCATTTTTATTGATGGCGACCTCGTGCCAATCCTCGAACCTCTGGCGGACCAGCTTCCAACGGTGAAGTTATATGTGATTATGGGCGAGGCCACTCATACCACCGGGAAGCTACAGCCCTCGGTCGATTACGAGAGCTTTATCGGCAACCAGCCGACCAGTATTGAATGGCCTAAGCTGGATGAAAACGCGGCTGCCGCTATGTGCTATACCTCTGGCACGACGGGCAATCCTAAAGGCGTCGTCTATAGCCATCGCTCAACCTATCTCCACTCGATGGGCGTTGGCCTGGCTGATGGTATCGGTCTTTCTGAGCGTGACACAGCGTTTCCGGTGGTGCCGATGTTCCATGCCAATGCCTGGGGCCTTCCCCACGCTGCCGCTATGGTCGGCGCGAAACTGGTCTTGCCAGGACGTTTTATGGACCCGATGCGGCTGGGGCGGCTGATAGAGCAAGAGCGCGTGACCGTTGCGGAAGGGGTGCCGACGATCTGGATCGGCTTGTTGAACCTGCTGGACAAAGAAAAATTTGATCTTTCGACGCTCCGTGCCATCTATTGCGGCGGCTCGGCGGTTCCGCGTGCCTTGATTGAGGGACTCTACAAAAAGCATATCAACATTGTCCACGCCTGGGGCATGACCGAAACCTCGCCTCTCGCCTCGGTGTGCCGCTTGCGCAGCTACCACGAAGGTCTCTCTGAGGACGAGCAGCTTGACATCAAAGCCAAACAGGGCACGATCTTACCCGGCGTTGATTTCCGCGTTGTGAATATGGAAACGGGGCAGGAGGTTCCCTGGGATAGCCAGACCTATGGGGAGCTTCAAGTGCGCGGCCCCTGGATTGCCCGCGCGTACTATCACGACCCTGATTCTGCCGAGAAGTTTGCCGATGGCTGGCTACGCACAGGCGATGTGGCTGTTGTGGACGAAGATGGCATCATCCAACTCGTTGACCGCACCAAAGATCTGGTAAAATCGGGCGGCGAATGGATCTCCTCGGTCGAACTTGAAGGCTTGATCATGGGGCATCCAAAGGTGCTGGAAGCCTGCGTTGTCGGTATCCCGCATCCCACATGGTCCGAGCGTCCCCTGGCCTGCGTCGTGCCCAAGCCTGATTATGAAGGCAAGATCACAAAGGACGAAATTATCGAGTATCTGCGCCCGAAAATCGCCAAGTGGTGGCTTCCCGATGATGTTGTCTTTATCGATGCTATCCCCAAAACCAGTGTCGGTAAATTCGATAAAAAAGTGCTACGTACCCAGTATGAGATGCGCACGACGCCGCAAAGTTAACGTTTCCCATGTAAAAAGTTCAGAGATTGCCAACTGCATCTCTGGACTTTTTCTCAAATCTCTACACCAAACAAATGACATAGTACCTGTGTCGTAAACACCAGCATTAGCTCCCTCGAAACATCTCCTTGCTCCACCAGCGCCTGCACTGCCTGCGGATCGAATATGCCGGTTGCCCGTATCGCCTCATCAGAAAGCGTCTGTTGCAGCAAATCGGACTGCTGCGGGCTGAGCAGCGAGGAAAAGGGAACGGCCAGAGGCAGCTTCGCGGGCGTTTCTCGCATGTTCGGTATGTAACGCCTAACAAGTGGTGTAATCAGCGTGGATTCAGCCGGCTCATCATCCAATATCGCAGGTAAGCGCGTCAGCAGATCAATCACCTGGGTATTAAGATAGGGCGAGCGCACAGCCATGCGTTCCTGCGTTGCCAGTTGCTGAAGGGTATTTACCATATCCGGCAAGTGTAAATGCAGGTCAAGATAATACTTTCGCTGCCTCTCTTCAGCCAACTGCGATGCGCGACGCGCCAGCTTGCGAGCGTGCAAAGACTGCTCCCACGGTTCTTCTGCCCGTATGATTGCTGCTGCATCAGGGGACCAGGGCGATTGTCGTGTTCGGGCCGGCGACTGTATTTGTCCATACCAATCCAGGGTATCTGTCTGTTCACCTGCGCGTTGCACAACGTGTTTGTGGCCTATAGTATTAAGCAGTATTTGTGAACCCAGCCCGCTAATGGCGACGCGCGCGCCCGTTTGGGTTGCGACAGTATGAAGCAGTTGATGTAAAGCCAGGGGGCGGGTATCCAGACAAGGAGCTTCTATCGCGGCCAGCGCCGCCATCCAGAATTCGGGCTGATCCACTCCGGTAATCGCGAGAAATGGATGCTGGCAAGCCTGGGCAATCGCTTCTCCGGCCTTCCACAGCTTTGCAGTATACGATTTCGTATAGCCAAAAGATACGACAGGGAACGGAGCCGTTGTGTGGCGTGCAGCAAGGAGCGTGGAGAGCGCGGAGGGAGGAGCGCCGCCAGTTAAGGCGACGAGCTGATCGTGGGGAGGGAGCATACTGGCGGTAGCATTATTAAGCGTTGTATCAAGCTTATCGATTGCGTCTGATGGGGTAAGTGGTTGGTCAAGCTGGTAATCGAGAATTTGATTGGTAACCGTTTTGGCTCGTTGCCAGCGCAGCAGCCAGCCTGCCGGGACAACGTGGATATCTTTGAAGGCTGTCCAGGGAGCGGGAATAGATCCGTAGCGCAGCAGCGTATCAAGCGCGGCGAGATGCAGGCGTCGTGGCACACCAACGGCGAAAAGAGCTTTTATCTCGCTGGCAAAGAGCAGATTCCCCTGGTCGGGCCAGTTTTCGATATAGTACAGCGGATGTATTCCTGAAAGGGGACGGCGATAGACAAGGGTACGGCGATCCGGCACCCAATCGAGCACAGGCGCATCATCTTGCTGTGCCATCGTATAGGCTGTATCGGAGAAAGCGATCAAGCCCGCGCCGGGGTGGATGGTGTGGGCTGGTTGGCCACCATGCTGCCCCAGCACATTGCCCATCGCCATCAAGGTCTGTTCGATAATCTCAGAAGGCACCTGTTCGCCCGTCAGCCATCCTGCAAGTGTGGGCATCTGTATTTCCTATTAGCCAATAAATATTTGTAGCACGGATGTTAGTTGAATTTATCTTTACGCCAGGGAGCATCCGAGCGACGCATCCAACGATTATTGATGTAGATATAGCTATCCTCGCTCTCGAAGGCCGCATCGGCCAGGTCGCAGGCTTCCCATTCGCCAGTGGTGCCTTCGGCGCGAATCTTCTGCAGCAGGTGATTGATGATAGCCAGAGCATCAGACAGATCCACCCCCGGAAATTGCTCCTCAGTAATCTCGTCCTCAAGCTCTACCTCTTCACCATTTCGCGTGCCGCGCAGAATGTAATAAATGTACATACCATTGCTCCTCTGTTTTCAAAAAGTTGATGATGCTGCGATTATCATATATCATCCAGGCTATCTTGTCATGAGGGGAAAAGCTTGAACACGGAGCTTCGCAAAAGTCGCTGCACGCTCTGACTGCTCGCGCCAAAGGCGCTCACAGGGAGAGGAAGGTGCTGGCGGTGGGCACAACCCACCGCCAGCACCTTCCTCTCCCCAACGGCTCGCTTGCGAGCCGTTCAGGATGAAAAGACCACTTTTGCGAAGCCCTGAGCTTGAACACGGGACATTTTGCATTGCAATAGATGAAATGTAATGGTATATTTTAAAGCACAGGAACGAAGTATTGGAAAGGACTGTTGATGATTATTCTCCTGTGTACGCTCCTCGCTATTGCTCTGACGATCACCGTTGCTGGTCTGCTGCTTTCGCTCAAAACCTCCCTTTCTGATCAGCGGGAAGTATCGTATATGGTGCGCGATGGTGGGGTACGTCGTGCCAGTATTGACAGGCAAAGACGTATCAGGCGTTCTGTCACCACTGCTGAACGGCGCTCCTGGAGTGGCGTCTTTCCATCAGTAAATATGGGCGCCCTTTTTGGTGTGCGAGCAGGGATGCAAACGCCCTGGCTAGGGATTCTGCTGATCTTGCTAGCCCTTTTTGGTTTTAGCTTTTACTCGCTCAAATCTCTAGTGTTGGATACCGGTGTGCTTGTCCCGCCCACCTGGCCCGATGCCGCCGTCTCCTCTTCCCCTGTCGCCAGCAATCCCGCAGCCTTGCAGATGTTCCCTGATACATCCGGCGCTTCAAAAGCCCTCGTGCGCGTAAGCCAGCTCGATCCGGGTCAGTATAGTTCACAGCAAGAATACGATAAATGGGCCTATTCCGCCTGTTCCGCAGCTTCCATGACCGAAGTGATTAACTCATACGGCAATCATTACCGCATTACCGACATTCTGAACGTCGAGTCCCGTATCGGTGAAATCACGCCGGAGCTCGGTCTCTTAGAACCGGTCGGTATTGATCGCACCGTTGCCCAGTTCGGCTACAAGGCCATCTGGCTCACAAAATACTCGCTAGACGATATCATCAACGTTGCCAACAAGGGAACCCCCGTTATCGTCGGCTTCCCGCCTGCTCGCTGGTCCGGCGGTCACATCCTCGTCCTGCGGGGAGGCAACGCCCAGAGTGTCTATCTCGCCGACTCGTCGCGCCTCAATATGCAGGTCATGGCCCGCCCCACCTTTCTGAAATACTGGGCCGGCTTCGCCGTTGGCGTCGTGCCGAAATGATTAATCGTAGGGGCGGAGCTTGCCTCCGCCCCGTATTGTCGTACAAAGTAAAAAATTTGCGGTTTTTACTGCTCCTCGGCGGGCGCCTCTTCCTTAGGTTCAGGCGGGATATGCAGCTTGATGCGACGGAAGCCTTCAGCAAATTGCATATCCTGGCCCCGCTTCTCCTTCGCCTCCTTCGCCAGGTTGGCGGCGCGTTCTCGGATGCGCTCAGTCATGTTAGCTTCGGGACCAAACTGAGTGACGTGGCACATCAGACCCTTCCCCTTCAGCTCAATGGTCTCGGTCACGTCTACATAGGTGTTTGCCTGTCCGGTGGAGAAAAGGTAAAGCTCATGCACTTTATAGGGTAGCAGTCCTTCTGCCAGCAGTTCGCGATAAGAGCGCGGGTTGCCGACGGCGGGGAAGATGGCATCAAGCACAATGTTACCCGTTGCGCGGTGATCGGGATGGTTGAGATGGCCGGTAGCCTCGGGCTTCTCGTACGGATCAGGCGCGAAGATATGCTGCGATGGATCGTGCGTGAAGATGATGCGAGGGCGATACTGGCGGATCAAGCGCACAACAGCCTTACGCGTGACATCGTTATTCGTCAAATGTCCATCGGGGAAGCGCAGGAACTCTACCGCCTGCACACCGTAGACCTCGCAGGCCATGCGCTGTTCCTGTTCGCGTGTCAACATCAGTTCGGTATCAATCAGGCTGGGAACCTCGCTCCCCTCCGTACCATCGGTCATCACGACCCATACGACCTTCTTGCCCTGTTTGGACCATAAGGCGCTGGTCGCGGCTGCCGCGAAATCATCATCATCCGGGTGCGCACCAATCACCATTGCCTCGTAGTCAGGCGTGGTTACGACTTGCAGTGCGCCTGGAGCATTTCTGTCTCCCATAGAAAACCTCTCGAAAATTGTTGTTGAAAGTTCCGTTTAGTATAGGATGGAGCTTAACGCCATGTCAAGCGCATCCTTTCTTAGGATACAATAATACGTTCAAAAGCAGCAATAACTTCTTCTGCCGCTATCATACGTCCGGCGAGTTCCGCCAGCCCGACGGCTCGTTCCTGCAAGCCTGCGCGCAAGAGCTGCTGTTCCTCTTCTGTGTGCCCTAACAAATGCGCCAGGAATGTGGCATCACAGCTCAGCAGAACACCAGCTTGCAAGAGGCTGCCCGCGCGCCGGCGGATCATATCCAGCCCCACCACTTTGCGTTTGCCCACAACCACTTCATATGGTGAAAGGGTGCCGTAGCAGGCTCGATGCATGAGCGACTCGTACTCGCGTGTCTCTGGCTGCTTGCGTAAAGCTCGCTGGGCGTGCGCTTCTTTGGGCGGAACAACGCGCGCCTGTATACCCAGCAGGTGCAAAGCCGCTACCCATGCCTCACCAAGCCAGCGATATGATTCCACGATATCCGCCAGGATCAATGGATGCCCGGCTGGTAGGATTACGTCGAGGCCAAGCAGCGAGGGACCCACCAGAACCGCCGTGCCGCCAGCTCGCCGGTGATAGATAGGCACCAGCGAGGGCGACAGTAGATTAAGTGTATCGGACTTCTGGGAAAAACCCAGGACCAGCCCGCATGGTTGCGCCTGCGACCAGTAAAGTACGGGCTGATCGTCTGGCTGGATCGTGCCAAGCAGGCGCTCACTCTGCTCGATATGTTGCTGCTGATCGGCAATAGTGAGCGGATAGATGCGCCACTTCCTACTCAATGAATGTGGACTCTGCAATACTCTTCTCCGCGGACGCGCGCCAGAACCAACCTCCGACCGCAGCGGCCAGGCTCAAACCGGCGCCCGCCAGCAAGGCTATAGGCGCGCCGAAAAAGTGGGCCAGTCCGCCGGTAAAGAGGTTGCCTAGCGGGATGCTGCCCGCAAAAACCAACATGTACACACTCATTATTCTACCACGCAGGTAATCAGGCGTCACCGTCTGCAACGTTGTGTTAGACGTTGCGGAGAGAGCGATCTGAGCAAAGCCGACGCTGGCTATCAACACGAGCGACAACAGAAAGATGTGTGAGAGCGCAAAGAAGGCTTCCAGGATACCGAAACAGATGCATGCGATCAGCAGTCCCGACATACTTGGTCGTTTATTGCCCCAGGCCAGCCAGAGCGCCGATATCAGCGAGCCACAGCCGAAGGCCGAAGAGATGAAGCCGAATCCTGCCGGGCCAGAGTGCAACACATCGGTCGCAAAAAGCGGGAGCACCACGTTGAAGTTGATACCAAAAAGTGAAATGATGCCAATGACCACAATAATTAGCCGGACGGCAGGAGTACGGGCTACATAAGAGAGGCCCTCGCGCAAGCTCTGTAGCGTTCCCTGCCTTGAGCCGCTGCTCTGGCTATTCATGCGTTTTGTCTGAGCGTGCAACTGGCTTAAATTAATCAAAGCCAGACCGACGATAACCGGAATAAAGCTAATCGCATTCATCAGGAAGAGCGGCGCTTCACCTAGCCATGCAATGACCAATCCGCCAATGCCGGGGCCAACGATACGTGCCACATTGAAGACTGACGAGTTCAGAGCGATAGCGTTCGGCAGATCATCACGCCCTACCATCTCGACCACGAACGCCTGGCGGGTAGGCATATCGAGCGAGCTGGTAAGCCCAAGCAAGGAAGCCAGCACCATGACATGCCAGAGCTGAACGGTGTTGGTCGCGACCAGTATCCAGAGTATAGCCGCCTGTACCATCGCGGACGATTGTGTGAAGAGCAGCACTCTGCGCTTGGGCAGGCGATCTGCCAGGACGCCGCCGAAGAGGGCGAGAAACATCACAGGTAAGAACTGGAGTGCGCCCACCAGCCCCAGTATCCAGGCGCTATGGGTCAATTGCAGCACCAGCCACGCCTGTCCAGTGGTTTGCATCCATGTTCCGATCAGGGAAATAAGCTGCCCACCCCAGAAAAGCCGGAAGTTGCGATGGCGTAACGCGACAAACGCGCGCAAAAATCCTTTTGCGTGCTGCTCCTGCTCTACAACGGCCTGCGGGATAGCCAGCTCCTGTTTTGAATTTGAAAGTGTTTGCATGTGGCACAAAAATCCTGTCTAGTAGAGACGATAATCAAATGTATCTATATTTAGTATGAAAATTGTTATGTTATAAATCTTGAATGCGCAAATTCTTGCGCATCTGCTGATGTCGCTCCAGCTTACTGAGCAGGGTGGCGCGCATCTGTTCCAGCCCATCGATTTTCATCTCGACGAGCTGCAACTGTTGATGGATAAGCTCATCGGACCGATCTAACTGGCGTAATTTGGCAGCAATCTCGGTTTCCTGCCTGAACGCCTCTTTGATCTGTCCGCGCTCATCCTCTGCATCGAGCAGGGCGCGAATATCGCTCAGAGTAAAGCCCAGCAGGTCGCGCAGCTTTTTGATGCGTTCCAACTGTTGCAGGTCCTCTTCGGTATAGCGGCGATAATTGCCTTCGGTTCGGCCTGTAGGGGGAAGCAGACCGACCTCTTCATAATAGCGTAATGTTCGCTTTGTCAGACCTGTGCGAGTCGCAACCTGTTCAATGGTATAGAATGGCTCATGAGCCTCGTTTTCTGCTTGCGGTTTATCCTTAACCACTGCTCTGCCTCTTTCCCACGTTCTATAAAAATAGACATCATTAAAATGGCTTGCATTCAATCGTACAATCATAGTATATCATAAGATTAACGTTTACGTCAATGTTATGGTGGAGAGGAGTGTTGCATTCCGATTAACGTGAGAAGCAGAGGAAGCACTATGCAAGACAGGGTAGTGGATGAAAATATTCTTTAAGATGTGATATGCTTTTTGCATGATAAAGCGACATCTCTTTGAAAGCCAGGATGTGTAGGAGTAAATACATCATGTCCGAGTCCGTCTTCAGGTATTGTCCAATGTGTGCAACAGCCCTTATCGAGAAAGATATTAATCATGTTCGCCGTCCAGCCTGTCCAGCTTGTAGCTTCATTCAGTTTCTTAACCCGAAGCTGGTGGTAGTGGTGGTGATCCAGTATATGGGTAAACTGTTGCTCGGCAAGCGAAATATCGAACCTGGAAAAGGATTGTGGAATTTCTGCGGGGGATATATCGATCTAGGCGAGACGGTCCAGGAGGCGGCCATTCGTGAAGTCAAGGAAGAAGCCAATCTTGATGTGCAATTGGAAAACCTGGTCGGTATCTATAGTAGCGGTGGAGGTTCGCACGTCATCATTGCCTATCAAGCGAGTATGCTCAGCCACCAGATGAGTAGTTTAGCCCCGCAGCACGAAGAGGTGAGCGAGCTTGCCTTCTTTGACGCGGAAGAATTACCACCTTTCGCGTTCTTTGTGGATGAGGAGATAGTGCGTGATTGGAAAAAGCTTAATGGCTAATGTATGAGCTATTGAGCGCTTCCGCAATACCTTTCCCAAGAGAAAAAATTGGATGGAGTTGTCCATATAAGCCTTCCGCACTACTGTCCTGTAAGCGTTTTTTGCTCAATCCTGCCAGATAATTCGATCAAGAAGTCTCTGGAGGAGACCAGAAATAGGCGCTGAATAGACAATATTCGCGAAAGCCAAGACGGCGATACAAATTGAGTCCCATCGGCGTTGATTGCAACGTCCCGATTCGGTAGCCTTGCTTACGTGCCTCTAACAGCGGAATCACTGTCAGCGTACTTCCTATACCCTGTTGTCGCGCCTCTGATAGTGTTGCTACGTTGTAAATGCCAGCCACCCCACCCCCTAGAAACAGCAACGAGGTAGCTACTGGCTCACCGTCTAGCTTGCCAAGATAGCAATGCACATCAGGAACTGCTTTGAAATCACGTTTGGCGGTAATATCCAGTAGCAGCGATAGTATCTCGTCTGGTAGCTCAGATCCGACTGTCATGACGCGGAGCCAGGTGCTAAGGGCTGCTCCATCGTCCACACGCTCTATGGTCAGACGTGGCGGCAATGGCGGTTGATTGCCCAAAGTTTGTAGATCAATCGCCATTCCGGGGGCATCATCGCGCATCCAACCGCGCTCCTGAAGGTAGTTTCCCAGGTCCGTTGGGTGGGTGCATGGACCAACTAACCAGGCCAGGGGGACGCGGGGAGCCGTCAGTTGTTTGAGCTTCTCCTCGAAGGTTTCCTTTATGTTGTTAGAAGGAAAGTGAGCATGCATAATGCCGTTCGCCAGATGAAAAGGGCGTCCTGAAGAAAACCATAGTAGCTGCGGTTCATCATGAATTTCTGCCCCTAGCATGCGGCTTAGCCGTATCCATGCTGCGTGAACATTGGCTTCCATCGCCGGCAGTAAAGATGAAAGCGAGAAATCCTCTAAAATATCATCCATAACGCATCGCTCCTTCCCACCTTTTAGGGTTGTGTATCGATAGGTTCTGCTCCTCTGGAGATAGCATAACTTCTTTTCCCTGACACCTGCTGTCAGTGTCTTCGAGAATGGGCGGCCATAGGATGCAAGTCATGCATACACTACAGCCGCCCTTGAGCAAGGGTGCCTACAAACGCCTGCGTACTTCAAAGCGAAGGGTTGGCAGCCCATGACGCTCCCAGAGCCGTTGGTAGCGCGAAAGAACCGGGGCATCGAAGCCAGTCAGGTAGCGGTCAGCGTGTGTTTTCTCGAAGCGAGCATCCTGCTCTACCAGTTCGAGCATTTCCAAGAAGTACTCGCAGTGATCCGTCATCACGCTTAGTCGTCCATCAGGGCATAATGCTTGCGAGAGGACATCTAACAACGTTGGCGTGAAGATCTGTCGCTTGCGAAATTTTCGCCTGCGGTTGGGATCAGGGAAATGCAGGTACACTGCTTGCAAAGAGTTGGGCGCAAAAAGAGGGAAAAGACGATGTGCATCCGCTGCAACAAACTTAATATTCTCCAAAGCAAGCGTTGAAGCCGTGAAAGCGGCCCGCTGTAGCGCCTGGTATGAAATGTCGATGCCAAGAAAATTCCGTGCCGGATTTGCCTGGGCAAGCGAGCAAAGGAAGTCTCCATAGCCACAGCCAATCTCCAACTCCAGGGGTTGTTGATTGGCAAAGAGGGTATCAGAGGTAAGCGGAGGAATGTGCTCAATATGATGGTAGAGGTAATGCGAAGAAAACATGATCAGATACCGCTCTCTTGTAGCTTGATCCAGTGATATCTGTGCTAAATTTCTGAAGACCGTTCTTCTAGGCATCTCCGCCTCCGATCTTCAAAAGACGAACAGCCTGCTCAAGCAAGGGCAAAACAAGGCAAGGCAGAAGAGTAAAGGTTTGATAGCGCATAGAGCGCTCCTTTCACAGCAATAACTGCTACGGGTAGCGCTCAACCGTGATCAAAAACATCTCTGTGGCTCTCCAGTCAAGAGAACCCTTTCTTTACAAAGATGGTCGTGGAAGCAAAAAGAAAAGACCACAGGCGAGAGCCACCCGTGGCGAGGGATAGACGAAGGCTATATTCAAACAATAGCGCCCGACGAAAAGCGCAAAGAGGCGCAAGGCACGTCCTCGATGATCCGAGGACCAACTCGATTGTATTCGTCGATAAAGCCAATCTACCAGTCCACAAGGGCACTCACATCAGAGTGATGTGCTTGTTCACTGGCCGGACCGTGTTACGCTGTGTAGTAAGGGGCAACATATGTTTCTACTTTCTCATTCATTTAGGATTGTTGGGAGCACTATACCATACTCAAGCGGTTTCATCAACCACGGAAATACTGTGTTGCAGGGCTTTTCAGTTTTCGTCATGCTCGCAGGGCGAAGCCCTGCTCGCAAGGGGAGAGAGGTGCAGGCAACCCCGCGATGCGGGGTTGCCTGCACCTCTCTCCCCTTGCCCTGCGCCCCGAATGGGGCGCGAATCCAGTCGGCAGGAGCCAGAGGAGAGGAAAACTGAAAAGCCCTGTACTGTGTTGCGTGGACCAGATACGAAAAACTCATCTATATATTTGCATAAAAGTGACGATTGAGAAAACCAGAAAAAGGCAGACACGAAAAATCTTGTTCATACGGATGCGCTGTAGGGGCAAACCCTTGCGGTTGCCCTGTCACCTACAGACGCAGACACGAAAAATTGCTGATGTTATCAGGAGAAAATTACTGTATGTGGATATTTCATCAAAAGGAAAAACATCGTGGCAAGGAGGCTGAGCGATCTCGCTTCTATATATGGCGTCGCACCCGTCCATTCTGGGGGGCGATTTTGATGATGGTAGCAGGAATGTTGGTGCTGTGGGGGCCTGTTGGGATGATGTCCTTTGCGCTGCTACCCGGCAGTATGATCTGGGCTGGAGTGCTGGTCGGCTCTCTTCTTTCCCTTATGGGGGTGCTGCAACTGCTCGTGCCCTCCTATGCGCTGATGACGGGAGCAATAGGAATTGTCCTTTCCATCGTCTCCTTGCTGGTTGCCTTAGGTGGGATCGGCATTGGTATGCTATTAGGCATCATTGGCGGGTCCCTCAGTGTGGCGTGGAGGGCTGGAGGTATAGCCGCAGTGAAGTCACCTCGTACGGCTTTAAAGCTCCCTGGATATCGTAGGCGCAGTTTTCAACAAACGATGTAAATTGATCTTTTTACACGGGAGGCATTTGTAATGTGGCATGTAGATGAAGCAAGTCAAATACAACAAGATCAGGAGCCTGGGGATCAAGAAAATCAAATACATCAGAGCCAGGAGCAAAAATCTGAGGAGAAGGCCACTCAACCAGTAGTGGCAACGGCTCCACAGTTCGGTCGAACGAATCGCCGCATCTTCTGGTCGGTATTTCTGGCGTCATTCCTGCTGGTCTTGAGGTCACATCCTCCTCTGCGGAATTGACCAATGCCACGATTAAATCACCGTTCCTGAGCGCCAACACTGCTCAATTCACAAACCTATCAGTGTTCTTCACCTTCTAACCGACGCTGGACCCCTCTCCTTTTCTATAAGGAGAGGGCTTTTTTGTTTTCGTTACCTTTCCTAAGGCACAACGAGAAAGAGGAACAGAATATAATAAATGATAATAATGGATAAAATAGTCCATCCTGGCGGGTTCAGATGATAAAACCATCGTTACCGAAGCGTGCATGATCGGTATGACCTCTTGCCGGGTCTTGCCCTGGTGTACTGGTACAGAAGCGAAAAGGCATCTTTCGAACGTACTATTTTTAAGGGGGTTGACCATCAAAGAAGAGGTAAAAGCGTTAGCGTACTTACTTTATAAGCTCCACATGCTGATGGCAGGCCGATCCAGCTTGATTTTGTTTGATGGCTAAAATAGATGAAGTAATTGTTTTGTGCTATGTTCGTAGGTAAGGGTGGGATATGGTAAAATGAGGATAAGTCATTTTGGTACGCTTGCCTGGAATAATTGCTTGATCATAGCTCGACGTTATCATCGTGAAGCGACCTTTGATGCAAGGATGTGTGACAGATGCACGATACTTTAGCTTCCCTGGTGGAAAGAGCCCTGGCAAATAATCCACGCCCATTGGAGTTTTATTTACGTGAGCATAGCCGTTTGTCCGGGTCTCGTGCGAATACGGAGTTGGCAAATGATGTCAGCCATCTCCTTGCCGCCTCCAGCTCCAGGAATCCCGATGGTGTACGCACGCTCCTGGACTATTTTGTCAGTGATGACCGCAAAATGGCTGCGAGTAACACACCTTCTGAATTTATTGTACTCTGTGGTATCATTGCCTTTGGTACATGTGCGGCGGCTCAACCGGTCTGGCGCGTGGAAACGTATGCCCTGCTAAGCCAGTATGCCAGTTGTTCTTTCTGGCGCATACGTGACGGCGTTGTCGTGGCCTACCAGCGTTTATTGATTGCCGATGCTCATGAGGTCATTCCGCGCCTCAAGGATCTGGCAACCGGCGGTAGTTATCTTCAACAAAGCGTGGCAATTGCGGCAGTAGCTGAGGCAGCCTTGCTCTACTCTCCTGAGATGTTTACCGCAGCTCTGGAGCTACAGCGCATCGTGCTTGAGCGTTTGCACAGTACCCCGACTATCGACCGGAAAAGCGAGAATTTCCGGGTGTTACGGCGAACGTTGGGATATACTCTCAGTGTCATCACCGCCGCAGCGCCAGAACAGGGCTTCGCGCTCATGCGAGAGTGCGCTTCCTGGAATGATAGCGATGTTGCCTGGATCTTGAAGGAGAATTTGAAAAAGAAGCGCCTGGCAAAATTTCCCCAGGATACCGAAGCGGTCTCGAAGCTTCTCGCGTCTCGCAGCTCCTGAGACGAAACAGGGCCATAACTCTGCATCGTGGCATCTTCTTGTAGGCAAAAGTGAGCGCAATGCAGCTATTCGTGGCTTGCAAGCTGCTCGTACTGCTCTGGCCGCTTTTCTCTTCTCGCAACAATTTAGGAAACGTGATACAGTAATGTCGCATCTATTCTATAGTATGACAATGCCAGGGTTAGAGACGCTGGCATTTAGTGAGGTTCGTGCGCGGGTGCCGGATGCTAAGCTGGTAAAGTTCGCGCGGGGGATGGCTCTTTTTGAGGCAAAAGAGCCTGATGAGTTGCTAGAGCTACGTACCGTTGAGGATGTGTTCTCTTGCCTGACTCATGTAAAAGGGCTGAGGTACGGGCCTGATGCGCTACGCGTCATCCATAGTGCAACTCTCAATGCCAATATTACCAGCGCTCTTACTCTATGGCGTCGTGTGCATATGGGCGCTCAACCCAAAACCTGGCGTGTGGTTAGCCAGATGTCGGGAGCGTATAATTTCAGACGCAAGGATGCGGGTCAGACGGTAGGCGATGCCCTGCGTCGTGCCATGCCGCGAACTCTGCACCAGGTTGAAGATCATGCAGACCTTGAGTTCTGGCTCTGGCTCAACGACCATGAAATGCTGCTGGGGTTACGCTTGAGCGAGGCTGCCATGCGGCATCGTCTTTATAAACGCGAGCATTTGCCCGCGTCTCTGCGCCCAACGGTCGCGTCTGCTATGAGCTGGCTATCGCGTCCCACGCCGGAAGATATTGTGCTAGATCCTCTGTGTGGTGCGGGAACGATTATCATCGAGCGAGCGTTGCTGGCTCCCTATGATCGTCTGATCGGAGGAGATATTCGTGATGAAGCTGTGGCGATGGCGCGTAAAAATGCTCGCTCCGCCGAGGTGATAGCAACGTGGCGAAGCTGGGATGCGCGTGCTCTGCCTCTCGACAAGGCCAGCGTGACGCGGATCATTACCAATCTGCCCTTTGGCAAGCAGATTGGCGCACCAGAGGAGAATGAGCGGCTCTATGCTGCCGTCATCCATGAGTTTGAGCGTGTCCTATCTCCTGACGGTCTTATGGTCACGCTTACCAGCGAGGATCGGCTCTGGGAGGGCAATTTACGCGATCATGGCTGGCGGATCGCCAAAAAAGTTGTGTGTGTTGTGCTTGGTCAGCCTGCCAGTATTTTTGTCGCTGAACGAGCCTAATCATAGAAAAAAGAGAGGAGCATAGTTCAATTGGCTAATGCAACAACTGCCGATTTTCGCAACGGCATGGTTATACGGTACAACGGTGAATTGTGGACCATCACTGAATTTCACCATAGAAACCCCGGGAACTGGCGCGCATTCGTGCAAGTGCGTATGAAGAACTTGAAGACCGGTCGCGTACTGGAGCAGCGGTTCCGCGCAGGCGAAGAGATCGACGAGGTGCGTGTTGAGCACCAGAACTGGCAATTCCTCTACGTCGATGGCGAAGATTACATTTTTATGAATACCGAAAGCTATGACCAGCAGCCCATCCCCAAAGAGATGCTCGGCGATACCTTGAAGTTCTTGAAGGAGCAGGATATTGTGGAGATGCTGGTCGATGGCGAAAACATCGTCGCCATCGAAATGCCCAACTTCCTGGAATTGACCGTTGAGAGCGCCGAGCCTGGCGTGCGGGGCGATACCGCCAATAACGTCACCAAGCCCGCGACCCTGGAAACCGGCGCAATTGTCAACGTACCCCTGTTCGTCAATCCGGGCGATAAAATTCGTATCGACACTCGCACCGGCCAGTACGTTGAGCGCGTGAAGTAGGCTCTCTTGTGGATCAGGGAAACAGGCATTTCATCTAAGCGCCTGTTTCCCTGCGATATTTCTCTTGCCATTTGGTACTGATAGCAAGTTACGTCCATAGTAGTATCAATAAGACTGTTTTACTTTCCATCGCACTTTGGAAGGAAGATTTCGCGAATGACAAGAGTTGCTGGAGGTTTCCCATGTTTATTCTTTCTCTACTGCCTTTCATCTTTTTCGTCATCTACCTTGCGGGCGCAGCTCTGATCGTCTATATCCTCATCTTACTGGTACAAGTGCTGCGTCTGAGCATCCGAGCGTTACAAAAATATCTCCAGTAAGCTTGCTCTGAGGTGGGTATACTTGTCCTGAAAAAAAACAGTGTACCTGCCTCACTGTCATTGTAAACCCGTTGGGGATACTGAAACTATCCCCCGCTGAGGAGCGCCAACAAATGTGGCCCAAAGATTAGCAACCCGATGATGACCGCCAGAATAGCGTTCAGCAAAACCGCGCCAGCCGCGACATCTTTGGCTATTTTTGCCAGGGGATGGTATTCGGGCGAGGCCAGATCAACACAAAGCTCCATCACCGTATTGAACATCTCCGAGATAAAAACGCCGGCGATGGCGACAAAGATAATAGCGAATTCAACAGGGGAGATGCGGAGGAGAATACCCGCGATAATGGCGCATAATGCGATGGCGAGGTGGACGCGTGCATTGCGTTGGGTGCGGAGGGCATACCAGAGGCCACTAAAAGCATATGTAAATCCTCTGATAAATTTGGCCCATTCGCTTTTTCCCTGGTCTTCAATGGGTGGTACAGGTGGCTGGCTCATTGATGTGATTGCAGCACGCGCTGTTGGATACGGACCATTGCTTGATATCCTGCTTCGGTCTGATCGTCATAGCCAACGAGGTGAAGCACACCGTGAGCAAGCAGGTAAAGCAGTTCTGAGACGGGGGAATGACCGGCTTCACTGGCCTGCTGCACAATCGTGGGCCAGGACATCACAATATCGCCCAGATTGACAATTGCGCCAGGCGGCGTGATAAACTCTGGAGTTTGTTGTCCCCCGGCCTTTGAGCCACCTTCGTCCTCCTGAGGCTGCCAGAGCTGATCGGCGGGAGCATTGACGAGCGGCTTATCAAGCAACGGGAAAGAAAGCACATCGGTCGGTTTGCTCTGATTGCGATACTGTGCATTCATCTCGCGTATACCATCATCGTCGGTCAAGAGCAGGGTAAGCATGACCTGTTCCGTAATGCCAGCCTCGCGTAACGTTTGCTCAACAACACTATCCAGGTTGACCACGGCAAGCAATTGTTCGACAACTGCATTTTGCCGGTCGTCGCCAACGCTGATATACAGCTCTATCAGAGGATGTTCTTGCATAGCTACTACCTCAAAATTTTCAATCCCTCAGGCGGATCAAGATAGCCATGAACTCCTGCCGCCACCCGGCAAGGAGAGACATTAAACCCTGAAACGCCAAGTGGAAATGCATCAGGAATGTGCAGAGGGGCAGTATTCTATAACTATACCCTTACCTCGGAACAGATCATTTGCCATCATTGCAAAATGATTATCTGGCCTTCAGGTAAGGGTATGGCTTATCACTTTTCCTATTATTTAACCCTTACGCGCAGTTTTACGGCGTCGTGCGGCTTCTTTTCTTTTTCGCTTAACGCTCGGCTTTTCGTAGTGCTCTCTACGGCGGGCTTCCGCAAGGATGCCATCCTGTTGAATTTTGCGGTTAAAGCGTTTCAGCGCAGTCTCGAACGACTCATTCTCGCCGATCTTGACTTCCGACACCAGTATCCCCCCTCTCGTGGCCTGTTTTTCGAGGTAGCGAGCTATCTCTGTTTATACTTGCATACTTCGCGGGCCTGCGCAGAAATTATAGTGGAGTCGAATCACCCTGTCAAGATTTTGGCTGTTGTTGCGTTTGTTTTGCCGCTTTTCGGCCAAAGGCGATCAGGAAGACAAAAAACCCAATGATCATAATGCTGAACAGGCTGATGATACGGTCAAGCAGAATCGCGGCGGCGGTAAGATTAACGCCATTTGGACCCTGGTAGAAGAGGGCGATCATGGCGACCATACCGCCTTCGACCAGACCGACGCCGCCACCGGTCGCGGGGATAATCGTCAGCAGAGCCTCGCCAAGCCCGATAAAGATGGCGGCGGCCAGCACATGGATTAATGGGCCACCGATCAGGCTGAGGGAAGCGGCGACGAAAAAGAAACGAAATGCTTCACACAGCCATACTCCAACCGTAAGCCCCGTCAGGATAGGGAGGCGGCGGAACGAGCCAAGCGTACCCTCCTGGAGGTGATAATACTGCTCACGGAACCGCTGCGGCACGATTTTGGCGATTGGCTCGCGCGCCTGTCGTAGCACAAAAAGCGCAATCACACCGAGCACTACCGCTACCAGCAAGATTTCTAAGCTAATGAGCAACTGAGATGGTAAATGCTGGTGAAGGCTAATAATAATCGCTGGAATGAAGAGCAGCAGCAGGACAATCAGATCCAGGAGGCGCTCCGCCAGTACGGTGCCGAAGCTGCGTGTGGTAGAAACGTTGATTTCCTGGCGCAAAAGATAAGCACGGTAAAGATCGCCCAGTTTGGCCGGAACTACCACATTGGCGAAGAACGAAATATAGATAATCTCTACAATTTTCCAGAACTTTGGCAGATGGATACCATTCTTAGGAGTATAGCCAACGTTTTCCAGCAGCAGTTTCCAACGTATAGCCCGGATACCAAATGAGAGATAATAGGTGATAAATGCAGCCACGAAAAGCAACAGGTTAGCACTGCTGATTGCAGCCCATGTTTTTTGTGGGTTGATATTTGCCTTTTGCGCAAAAAAAATCATCAGGCCGATGACGATCACAAGCGGGACTATCGTGCGCCAGTTCAACAAGCGTTTGCCCAGCGCCAACTGCTCCCGCGTTACTTCCGGCGCTTCCTGGTTTTTTTCTACCGGAGGCTGGTTGAGCAGCTCAGCTATCTTGCCCTCTGCTGCTTCATTTTGCGTATCATTAGCAGCAGATATACTGCCATGTTGAGCTTTATTGGTAAGCAAATTGTCCTCCACTATTGTCAGTATGCGATATCATTTCCTCTAGACGGATAACAAGAACGAGGAGTAACGAAAAGAGAATGGTCATGCTGTGTACGTACAGGTTGTCTACCATGTTATGTACGCACACAGAGAGCAGCGCCGCCAGAAGTCCTACTGCCAATGCACGGTCGTTCGTCAGCATTTTTGGCAGGTCAGGGAAAGGCAGGACCTTTTTAGGCGTCGGGTTCGATGATGAGGCGATGCGTGACTGCTTCACCTGGACATATTTGCGGTTAATGGCCTGATACGAGCGCGCTCCAGCTATGAATACTGCGGTTAAGAACAGCAAAAATGTAACCAGTCCGAATATACCAGCCTCAGCGGCAATGTTGATATAGTAGTTGTGCGCATGGCCTAGCGGGTTGACGAAGATTGTGATGAAGTAGTGTGGGTAAGCGTCGGCATAGTTGCCGATGCCCACGCCGGTGAAGGGATGATCCTGGAACATGCGAATGCCCGCGATCCAGTGAGCCAGGCGCTCGGCGGTCGAGAAGTCCTGTTTGCTGGGCAGGCTCAACGAGATGCTGGTAAGGCCGAGCGTTCTCAGGATTGGCGCGAGCAAACTATCGGGCAGGAGACCCGCCAGGTATGCGGCGGCGACACCCAGGACGCCGATTCCCCCCAGTTTCACTAACCGGTGCAGGTGTGGCAGACCCACCACCGCAATCAGGAACAGTGCCGCCGTAATCGCGATCTCTCCTCCTCGCGATTGTGAAAGGTAAAGAGCCAGGGCGAGGAGCACCGTTGCGCACGCTGCCAGGCCCTGAATGGCCCAACCACGCGCCAGCAGCGCCAGAGCTGCCGTGATACTCAGACCCATATTGATGTATCCGGCGTAGGGATTGGGCTGGCCAAAGGTGCCATAGACGCGCAGTCCCGCATCGCGCACAAACGCTTCCGGTCCCAGATTGAGAAATGCCTGCGCGTACCCCAGAAGCGCCTGCGAGACGGCGGCGAGAATGATAATGGTCACAAGTATCCAGACCTGGCGACGTGTGCGGATATATTGCGCTCCCAGCAAGAGTATGACCGCAGCTTCCAGCCATTTGCTCAGTTCTTTAAGGCTCGAACTGAGGTTAAAGGCCGTTGGCATTGAGATCAGCATTGCCAGCAGCAGAAGTACCATTGCGATTGCCAGATAACGAGGAAGGTTGAACCCTTCGCGATCTAGCGGGCCAGCGCTTGCATCTCCTTGCTCTACAAAACGGCGCAGCGCAAAGCCCATCAGCCAGCTTGCGGCAAGTAGCGCGACCAGGATATCCGCGCTATTTAAATTGAGTCCCCCCAGGTTGAAGCTATCGAGCGAACCCCAGGGGATAGCGATGGGTAGCAGGTAGAGCGCGACTCTTGGGCGCAGAATCGTCCAGATGGCGATCACCAGGTAAAGCGGCAGGCGAATGTTCCAGTAGTTTGTGTTCGGCAGCAGAAGGAGGCAAAAGATAGCAACCAGCGCACCAATCAATCCCGTAAGATTTGACATGGTTGCCCATTCACGTATACCTGTTATGCTCTGATTGAGCCATGAAGCATGATTCTGGCGGCCTGGCTCGCCAACGCCTGGATTATACATACCTGTTTGTATTTCTCTCGCTTAGTTTCTCTGAAAGCCCGGCAATATATACTATAACACACTGGATAAATGGGTGATGCGATTACCGAACCACTCGATGGTCCGTTTCAGTCCTTCTTCCATGCTAACTTTTGGTTGCCATCCTAAGATCTGCTGCGCTTTGGTAATATTTGGCCGCCGTCGTTCCGGGTCATCAGTCCGCTGTGGCTCAAATTTAATGGTGGATGAAGCATTGCAGAGCCGGATAATCAGTCGCGCAAAGTCGAACACAGTTAATTCTTCGGTATTACCGAGATTAAACACCTCGCCTGCTGTCCCTGGCTGAAACATCGCCAGTAGCAAGCCTTCTACCAGGTCGCTGACGTAACAAATGCTGCGCGTCTTGCTGCCATCTCCGTAGATGGTAAGAGGCCCGTTCTTCAAAGCTTGCGTGATGAAGTTGGGGATCATGCGGCCATCCTCTATCTGGCTATTAGGGCCATAGGTATTGAAGATGCGCACGATGCGCGCGTTGAGTTGGAACTGGCGATAGTATTCCATCGTTAGCGTTTCGCCTAAACGTTTGCTCTCATCGTAGCAGGCGCGGGGTCCAATAGGGTTCACATTTCCCCAGTATTCTTCGCTTTGTGGATGGATCTGCGGATCTCCATACACTTCAGACGTTGAGCTGACCAGAAAGCTCGCTCGCTGCTTGCGGGCCATTTCCAGCATTTGATAGGTGCCCTGGCTATTGACCAGAATGGTTTCTATCGGGTGATCAAGATAGCCTACCGGGCTGGCAGGACTGGCAAGGTGAAAAATAGCTTCCGCCTCGTAAGTAAAAGGTTGCGTGATATCATGCTGGAGAAATGTAAAGTGTGGATGATTGCGAAAAGCAGCTATATTGTCTATAGAACCGGTGATGAGATTATCTACACATAGCACCTTATGACCATCATCGAGTAAGCGGGCACAGAGGTTGGAGCCAATAAAGCCAGCTCCACCGGTCACAATGATTTTCAAGAAATTAGACCTCCAACAGTAGACAAAGTTCTTTGATAAGCTTGACGAACCGCGCCTATGATAGTAACGGGAGAGCACTGAGGTAGGAGGACTGCGTAGCTCCATTCTCTCCTGCTCTAAACATTGCCCGCCTTATGAGCAACCTATAAACAAGATATTTTTGCTCTTACGGTAATTACGCTTATGTCACACAATTCGTTACCGCATCTGCTTATTTTTCCTGGCGCTGCCGGCGCTTCCACACGCGGTAGAGGACCTCGTCCCCCCAACTAAGGAAGCCGCAGGTGGTGAGACCATGAACAATGGCTACCGCGAGCAGCGAGCGTGGCGTGGGCTGAAGCAGATAGACCAGGCTAAAGACGATTCCGGCAAGCCCCACCCCGCCAACGCTGCGCCAGTTCCATTTGCCCAGGCGATGATAGAGCGTGTAAGCCAGTGTACTGACCAGCCAGCCCCAGCCGAGCCAGCCCGTCCATTGCGTCACCGCCTCCAGCATAAAACCGCGAAAGAAGAGTTCCTCCACCGGCCCATTAATAAAGAGATAAAAAAAGCTCTGGAAGAAGTGATCGCTGACGGTCGGCCAGCGGAACCAGGGACCGACGATATACATGCGATAGGCTGCCGAGAAGCCTGCCATCAGCAGCCCGATGCCCAGCCCGAGCGCGACCTGTTGTGGCACATCATGCAGCGTTAATCCCAGAAACGAGGGTGGTAGATGGAAAATGAGAATGTAGATAAAGGGTATAACGCTTAGAGGGATGATCCGCATCAAAATATCAGGCCACATCCAGCGCCACGAGTCCGCCATTGTGGAGCGTGCAACCTGCACAGTTTTGATCGATGGCACTTGTCTACCTCATCTGAAAAACTCTATCTTACCGGGCCGTTCGTTTTAGCTGGGCCAGCCCCTCTTCCGCCTCTTCCCGCGAGAGGTTGCCTGCCAGTAAATCCGCATCGCCCTTTGTGAGCAGTCTGCCATAGAAAGCTTTACCCCGCTCAATCAACCCACCATCGTCGGGCTCGGTCTCAAGTAGCTCGAAAAAGATATCTTCGGCTTTCCCGTAGCTCCCGATATATTCGTAATATATAAAAAGTTTTTCCTGGATGCTGTTTGGCAACTCATAGTCGTCGAGCTGCTTGATCAGCTCTGTAATGGCTTGCGCAAATTCAGGCTCGCTGGTAATGTTCTCATGGCGTAACACTTCAAGCAACAAATGGAGCGATTTGAGGTAACGGTGGTAGCTTTCGCCGGTTTGCCCTGTTTCCTCGTAAATCTCCCCCTCGGCCTTGAGCAGCAATGCGCTCCAGAGAGCCGCTTCGATGTTTAACTTGCCAAGCGGGGAGAGTATCTGAATGATCATCTCTTCTGAAAGCGAATTGAGAAAACGGGAGGTAAAGCCTGTTGTCTTGAGCAGGAGGTCGTCAATATAAATGAGAGCTTCTTCGTTCTGGTCGAACTTACGTAAACGGAGAATAATGGCTAGGTATCTGCCGAAACGTTCTGCCAGGCGCAAAATGTAATCTTTGTTAATCATGCAAGCCCTCTATTTTCAGCAAGGTAAAATGGTAGAGCTATAGCAGACAGAAGATCCCCTTCTGAAGGAAACCCCCTGTCTGCATGCATCAGAGTTTTAGCTGGATAATCGTTCGATAGCCTGCTCAAGACGTTTCAAGCTGATTGTGCGCCCCAGCACTTCCAGCATCTCGAACAATGGCGGCGTTGCTATTCGACCGCTGACAGCCGTACGAATGGAGCCAAACAATTGTCTTGTTTTCAAGCCAAGCGCCTCAGCCAGCGTACGCATAGGAGGCTCCATCAACGTCTTTTCCCATACCGGCAATGCTGCCAACAGGTCGCGTGCCTGAATTAATGCTTCGCGTGTGCGTGTGGCATCCATCCCCTTCTCGATCAGCGTTGTTGTGTCGTATTCGATCTCATCTTCATAGAAAAATGAAACGGCGTGCGCGGCCTCGCCAAGCGTCTTCAATCGCTCGTGCTCCATGCGAAGCACACGCGTAGTATACCCGCGGTCCAGTGGGCGCTGCACCACATCAGGCAAGCCGCCCTCTGCTTCTGATCGCTCCATATAGGGAATGGTGCGGCTGACCAGTTCCTCTAGAGAGAGGTGGCGAATGTAGTAACCATTCATCCAGAGCAGCTTGTCAGGATCGTAAATGCCGCCGGAGACGCCGATGCGGTCCAGCGTGAAGACGCGGATCAACTCTTCCTTTGTAAAGATCTCCGTCTTATCATCGTACGACCATCCAAGCAGGGCCATAAAGTTAAAAACGGCTTCTGGCAGATAACCCTCGCGCTTAAAGTCTGACCACGAAGGAGCATTGCGGCGCTTGCTGAGCTTCTTCTTATCTTTGCCCAAAACGTTCGGCACATGGTAGAGCAGAGGTGGCTCCCAGCCCAGCGCCTTGTAAATCTGCATATGGCGTGGCGCGCTGGGGAGCCAGTCGTCACCACGCAACACATGCGTGATGCCCATTAAGTAGTCATCAACGAGATATGCCAGATGGTATGGCGCCAGCCCATTAGATTTAAGAATAATGGTATCGTCCAGATCGGCGTTTTTAAAGACAATATTGCCGCGTAACTCATCGTGAACCACCGTTTCGCCGTCGATTGGCATGGCGAAACGTACCACCCAGGGAAGGCCCGCGGCATCATTGGCGGCTCGCTGCTCGTCGCTCAGGTAGCGGCAGCGGCGATCATAACGCGGTGGCAATTTCTGCGCCTCTTGCTCTTTACGCATCTGGTTGAGCCGTTCCGGTGTGCAGTAGCAGCGATAAGCATGGCCCGTCTCTATGAGCTGGTATGCGTAGTGCTGGTAGAGGCCCTTGCGCTGGACCTGAAAGTAAGGGCCATACGGACCGCCAATAACGGGACCTTCATCGACATCCATTCCTAGCCAGGCGAAGCCATTGATGAGATCTTCAACTGCGCCTTCAACAGTGCGTTCCAGGTCGGTATCTTCGATGCGCAGGATAAATTGTCCTCCCGTATGGCGAGCGTAAAGCCAGCTAAAGAGGGCGGTGCGAAATCCACCAATGTGCTGAAAACCGGTCGGGCTGGGAGCAAAGCGCAAGCGCGGCACCCCCTTCCCCAGCGCCTGCCGGTCTACCTGTGTATGGCTGTCGATCTGTGTCATATTTGCAAAATTTCTCCTTTAGCTTCATGGCTGCATTATCGCTCTATTGTAACATAGTTGGGAACCGTTGTGTAGGCAGGGGCACGCCTTTGCCGGGCTTCGCAAACGTTGCTACAGGCTCTGGCTGCTCGCGCCTGCGGCGCTCACTGGAGAGGAA
>DASRHT010000068.1:0-22519 GCA_035650355.1 Ktedonobacteraceae bacterium | reverse complement strand
CAGATCGTCGCTGAGCCGTTAGAAAACTTTAAGCGCGGCAATCCTCAGCAGATCCGCACTGAGGTAGCCCGCCTGCTAGATATCGTTGGCCTCAATCCCTACTACGTCAACCGCTTCGCACACGAGTTTAGTGGCGGCCAGCGCCAGCGTATTGGGATCGCTCGGGCCCTTGCCTTGCATCCATCCTTTATCGTGGCAGACGAGCCGGTTTCCGCGCTGGACGTGTCCATCCAGGCACAGGTGCTCAATCTTTTACAGGACCTGCAAGGGAAATTTGGCCTCACCTATCTCTTCGTCGCTCACAACCTCTCGGTGGTCAAACACATCAGTGATCGCGTTGCGGTGATGTATCTCGGACGTATCGTCGAGCTGGCGAAAAGCGAGACATTATACGAAACGCCCCTGCATCCCTATACCCAGGCGCTGCTTTCCGCGGTCCCCGTGCCGAACCCAGAGATCGAGTCACGACGCAAGCGCATCATCCTTGAAGGTGACGTGCCCAGCCCTGTCAACCCGCCCAGCGGCTGTAACTTCCACCCACGCTGCTGGAAGGCTCAGGCCATTTGCCGCGAGATCATCCCGCCCCTGGAACAGAAGCAGAGCAACCATTATGCCGCCTGCCACTTCCCAGGTTAGCACAGCTCAGACAAGGCGAACTCTCAATGCGTAAAACGGCGGAGAAGGCTAGAAGCCTGTCCGCCGTTCAATTCTTTTGATACGATATAACAATCGAATGCGGGCCTGCAAGTGGTGGGCATCGAACGGCTTAACAACGTAATCGTCAGCGCCAGCTTCAAAGCCGGCCACCTTGTCCTGGAGCGTGGTCAATGAGGTCAACAACATAATCGGGAGATGCCGTAAAGAAGCGGTATCACGTACATAACGACATAGATCCAGGCCATTTTCCTGACCCAGCACCACTTCAGAGATTAAGACATCCGGGAGAAAGACACTCAGATATTCTTTCGCCTCTGCGATAGATGCAACACACCGTAGAGCAAACATATTACCTAACGTTTGCTGCATCCTCTCACGGATATTCGGATCACTGTCCACAAAAAGGATATTTAATCTGCGTAATGCCTGTGATTCATGCGCCACGCGCATCGATTGGGCCGTTTGCGACACAGGGCATGCTCCTCAAAACAGAGAATAGAAGGGAAGAGTCGCCCCATATATATGTTACTTACATCTTATAGCAGGGTCGAGTGCCAGACAATCGGAGTTGCTGTACACAGCCTCTATTCCCGCTCAGTTTGGGTCTGTACCAGGTAATCTATACGACGTTGGCGCTCCACTGGCGTCAGGCGTAACACCCGCTCGATAGCCTCATTCAAGGCTGTTGGCTTAAATGGCTTCGTCAGATATTCGTCGGCCCCAGAAAGCAAGCCCGTCATTTGATCTTCTTCTCGCGTCATTGCGCTCAATATTATCAAAGGCGTATCTGCCGTTCGCGCATCGCCACGCAAACAACGTACTAATTGGTATCCATCCATTCGTGGCATTTTCACGTCGATAATCACACAGTCGGGTTGTTGCGCGTACACCTGCTCCAACCCCTGTGCCCCATCATAGGCGACAATGACATCATACGTTCCCTGTAGATTCACAGCATATTTGATGAGTTCTACAATCGTCGGGTTGTCATCAATTACTAATACCTTTTTTACTGCGCTTTCGTTGCTCATAAGAAAAACCTTTCTGGAAACCCGCATGCCATCTGCGGGAAGAAAGAAAGGTGCCAACAGGCAAACCTGTACATCTAGCTTCCTACCCCCTTAGAAAAACCAGACCGCTTCGGGTGGAGAACTGCTCGCCCCTGCCCCTCATCATAGGCCAGGTAAGCCTCGACATAACGCACTAGTTACTGGGACCAGAAAAGTTACTGCACCTTTCGCATTGTAACACAGTTACGCGCTCCTGCCAACTGAGGCCATATTTTCGTACTATTACGCTATTCAAAACAATTTAGATCTATGCGCCTCTTGATCGATTCTGCTATCAAATTTGTCCTATTTCTATGGTACCTGATGGACTGGCATGTTCTGCAAGCTGATAAATTGGAACGCATGCCCTCCAACTGCCCTCCTACGTAAGTACACGTACACATATCCGATTTTTCGCATCTATGTTACAATAGCAGAAACGTACCGATCTGCATAGTAAGGGAGGAGATAATGCTCGACCGCTATTCGCGACAAACATTGTTTGCGCCAATTGGCAAAGAAGGACAGGAACGCCTGGCTGCGGCTTCGGTGACGATCATCGGCTGCGGCGCGCTTGGCACGGTTCTGGCAAATAATTTATGCCGCGCCGGCATTGGTCATCTGGTGATTGCAGATCGCGACTATATCGAGCTGAATAATTTGCAGCGCCAGATCCTTTTTGATGAAGAAGATATTGTACGCCGCCTGCCCAAAGCGGTTGCCGCCGCCGAAAAACTCCGCCGCGTCAATAGCGAGGTGAAAGTGGAAGCGCTGGTTGAAGATATTAACGCCGATGGCATTGAGTCGCTGGTGCGCGCCACCGACCTGGTGCTGGATGCCACCGATAATTTCGAGACCCGCTATCTGATCAACGATGTCTGCGTCAAGCACCAGCGCCCCTGGATTTACAGCGGCGTGATCGCTTCCTACGGGGTGACGATGAATATCCTGCCGGGCGATACGCCATGCCTGCGCTGCGCCTTCCCAGAAATGCCCCTCCCCGGCACGACGGCGACCTGTGATACCGCCGGCGTGCTCAACGGGATTGTGGGGGCAATTACCGGCATCGCTTCGACCGAAGCTCTCAAAATTTTGTTGCACAGCGAGAAAGTGAGCCGGGATATGCTCTGGCTGGACCTCTGGGAAAATACCTTTGACCGCATTGAGCTTCCCCGCCAGCCAGATTGCCCTGCCTGCGGACAACACCACTACGAGTTTCTCGATTCGCTCGGCGCCAGCAGTACCAGCTTATGCGGGCGCAACGCGGTCCAGGTGCGCAATGCTACGGCCAGGCGCGGCACCAGGCTCGATTTCGCCTCTCTGGCGGAACGGTTACAGCCCGTTGGAGAGGTGCAGTATAACGAGTTTCTGCTACGCTTCGTTGTCGATGGCTACGAACTCACCGTTTTCCCCGACGCGCGCGCCATTATTAAAGGGACCGATGATGAGCAAATTGCTCGTTCCGTTTACGCTCGTTATATAGGTAATTAACACAGAATCTTTTTACTGTACGGGAGATTTCCTCTTTATGGAAGAACACATTCTTGTCTGCGTTGCCTGGCCTTACGCCAAAAGTTCCACGCACGTTGGACAAATTGCTGGCGCGTACCTGCCAGCCGATACCTTTGCACGTTTTCACCGCCTGGCAGGCAACCACGTCCTGATGGTTTCCGGCAGTGACGAACATGGGACGCCAATCCTGGTAGAATCAGAGCAGCAGGGCATTACGCCGCGCGAGTTCGTCGCGCGCTATCATCAACAAATCTGCGAAATTTGGAACCGGCTGGGCATATCCTGGGACCTCTACACGGAGACGGGCACACCCAACCACTATCGCATCACGCAGGATTTCTTCCTGACCCTCTATGAGAAGGGCTATATCTTCAAAGATACGATGCTCTCCCCTTACTGCCCCACAGATCGCCGCTTTTTGCCCGACCGCTATATTGAGGGAACCTGCCCCCACTGTGGCTACGCGGCGGCACGCGGCGACCAGTGCGATAACTGCGGCCACACCCTCGATCCCGTTGATCTCATTGACGCAAAGTGTCGCCTGTGCGGCAGCAAGACGAGCAAACTGGAGATGCGCCAGACCGACCATTTCTTCCTGGACCTGCCCAAATTGCAGGAGTCGCTGCTGGGGTGGCTCTCCCATGAGAAGGAGCACTGGCGCTCAAATACCCACGCGTTCGCCATGAACTGGTTGAAAGAAGGGCTGCGCTCGCGCGCGATTACACGCGATCTGGATTGGGGCGTCCCCATTCCCCTGGAAGGATACGAAGACAAGCGCATCTACGTCTGGTTTGATGCCGTGATTGGCTACTTCTCCGCCTCGGTGGAATGGGCAGAAAAGCAGGGAACGCCGGAAGCGTGGAAAACCTGGTGGGTGCCAGAACAGGCTGAGCCTCCGGTCAAAGCCTACTACTTCATCGGCAAGGACAATATCCCCTTCCATACAATTATCTGGCCTGCTATGCTGCTTGGCTATGGCAACCGGAACCTGCCCTACGACGTTCCGGCAAACGAGTTTATGACGATGAGCGGCGCCAAAGCTTCCAGTAGCCGCGGCAATGTGATCTGGACGCGCGATGTGCTGGACCGCTTCAGCCCCGATGCGCTGCGCTATTATCTCTCGGCCACCGCACCTGAAGGGCGCGACGCCGATTTCACCTTCGAGGAAATGATCCGGCGCAACAACGATGAGCTGGTCGCCACCTACGGCAATGTGGTCCACCGCACCTTAACCTTCTTGCAGAGCAAATTCGATGGCGTGGTGCCGGACCCACTGCCGTTACGTGAGGCTGATCGCGAAATTCTGGCCGAGGTGGAGCGTGGCTTCGAACAGGTCGGTCACCATATTGCCCACTGCCACTTCAAGGATGGGTTGAACGCGGCTATGGCGGTCGCCCGCGCCGCGAATCGCTACCTGGACGAACAGGCTCCCTGGAAGCAGATCAAGGTTGACCGCGCCGGGGCAGCGACGACCATCTACGTTATGCTCCAGGTGTTAAGCGGCCTGCGGGTGCTCTTCTGCCCCTATCTGCCCTTCTCGTCGCAAAAACTGCATGGCTACCTGGGCTTCGAGGGGAACGTAGACGAGGCACACTGGCGCAGCGAAGCGGTCGCCGCGGGACAAAAACTCCCCACGCCTGCGCCGCTCTTCCCCAAAATAGAAGAGCCAGCAATCGCGTAGAAATACACCATCCGTAAAAATTACAGGGCGGGCAAGCCCCGCCCACCTACGATGAAGAGAGCCGCTTCCCCATAAAAATCGCGACCTCATGGGCTACCGGGCCAGGCGGGTAGAACTGCCAGTTGACCCCCCATACCTCCAGATTGTTGCGCAGATAAAATTGAATGGCGGGATAATTGATGTTCTGCGTCTCCAGCGTAATGGCCCAGCAATCGCGCTCGCGCGCCCAATCCGCGGCACAACTGAGTAAGAGCGAACCAATGCCATAGCGACGAAACTGGCGCCCAACGATCAGCTCCTCAACATAGGTCACAGAGCGCCATTCCTCGACCCGCAATAAAATACTGCCCGCAAGCTGCCCATCAGCCAGAGCAACATAGCCTCCGTCAACACTCTGCAATCGCGCTTCGACCTTTGCTAACGTGTCCCAGATTTCGCGGTAATTCTTGTAGATCGGCGGATCTACCGGCGTTTCTACCAGCTCAAAAGCAAAAGTCGATTTCTTCTCCTCGTTTGCGCCATTCTCACTTTTCAGGAGGTGATCCTGTGTACGAAGGGTGTAAACACGATCTGTCTCGAAATCATAATCGAGTTCATACAGAGCAGGCGCGTCATTGACATACACAGCCCGCACTTCGATGTGAGGCGTTTCCTCGCTCATAACCACGACCCGCTTTCTTTTCCTCTTATCTAACTACCTTCCAACCCCAGAGGCCGCTGCCCTATTTGCTCGCCAGGACCCGGTAGCCTGCTGCCTGAGCTCCCAGGCATGCCGCTCCCACTACGCCTGAGAAATCACCAAGTTTCGCACGCAAGATCGGCGTTTTTTGCGCAGGCTCTGAAAGAGCAACGGTCTGGGCGCGATGAACGGCGGTTTCAAACAGCAGGTCTATCGCTTCAATGACGCCGCCGCCAAGAATAATGCTCTCAGGATTATAGAAGTTCATCACCGACGCCAGACCATATCCGAGGTAATTGGCCGCTTCAGCTACGACCTCAATCACCAGTTTGTCCTTGCGCTGTATCGCGTCGGCAAGGATTCCCGAACGAATGACCGTCTCGCCACTTTTTAGCTGAGCCGCGGCATCATCGGCCAGCACGGAACGACGACCATGATGGATTTCGGCCATGATCGCCTTCGTGATAGCCGTACGCGAGGCATAGGCTTCCAGACAGCCACGGCTGCCACAACCACAAAGACGCCCGTCGGCCTGGATGGTCATATGACCAACCTCGCCCGCGGTGCCAGTCAACCCTGTATAAATTCTGCCATTCTGGACAATGCCGGACCCGATGCCGGTCCCCACGAAGATACAGACAAAGTTGCTATAGCCCTTCCCTGCCCCATGAATGTACTCGCCCAGGGCCGCAACCTCTACATCGTTGCCCAGCGCAACCGGCTTACCAAGTTGCTTGTTGAGAATGCTGCCCAGCGGCATATTGCGCACCCCGAGGTTGGGCGCATCCAACACTACAGCCGCCTTGCGGTCAACCTGACCGGCAGCTCCCACGCCAACCGCGACCAGACCGTTCTCGGCAGGCAGGTTGGCGGCATTGAGGGCCGCCATCGCCAGTTCAGAGACGCGCTGCGAGACGAAGTCTTGCCCACGCTCGGCGCGTGTACGCTTGCGTGCCGAGGCGATAACCTCGCCAGTTTGCACATCAACCACCGCTGCCAGCGTTTTTGTTCCTCCCAGGTCAATGCCCAGGGCGTAGATTTTCTGATCCGCCATCACGTTTCCTCTTACTTTTTGAAAGGTAAACTCAAGCCGGGCTGAACATCAAGATCAAAATCGTGCTGTTCGCCCAGGCAGAGATGAAAATAAGCCGCGCCTGCAATCATTGCCGCATTATCCGTACAGAACTCTATGGGCGGATAATTGAGCCGAATTTTGAGCGGAGCCAGCTCTTGCTCTATGCGCTTCCTCAGATTCACATTGGCCGCTACCCCACCTGCGAGCACCACCTGCTTCACATGGTATTCCTGCGCTGCCATGCGCGTCTTTACCGCCAGCACATCGACAATCGCTTCCTGAAAGCTAGCCGCCAGCAGAGCGACGTTGGGCATGCCGTGGCGAGCTGCCTGCGCCCCCATGCGCGTATACTGACTGATCTGCTTCGTCTCTTGCTCCGTTGCCCCTTCGGCAAGGTGGAGCATGGCGGTCTTGAGGCCGCTGAAGCTGAAATCATAGGTGCCACGCAGCCATGCCCGTGGCAAACGATAGGCGCTACGAGCCAGGGCAACCGGTTTGTTCTGCTGGAGCAAGGTCTCTTCAGCTTGCTGAGCAGTTTTCTGGATGGCCGGTCCTCCCGGATAACCGAGACCTAAGATACGCGCGACCTTGTCAAAAGCTTCTCCGGCGGCATCATCACGCGTCTGTCCGAGCAACTCATACTGCCCATGATCGCGTACCAGCACAAGCTCACTATGCGCGCCCGAGATCACCAGACAGACGAGTGGGAAAATGGGATCGCCTTCCTGATAACGCCAATCGCCCGTGGGCTCTCCTGGCTGAGGCGTTGCGCCGGTACGCAGCCAGTTGGCATAGATGTGGGCCTCCAGGTGATTGATCCCGAGGAAGGGGCGATTGCGTGCTAGTGCCAGCGCCTTGCCCGCCGTAAGACCGACCAGCAGCGATCCCGCCAACCCTGGACCATAAGTGGCACAGACCGCAGCAATCTCATCCCACGAGCAACTGGCCTGCTCCAAAGCAAGCTCGATCACCGGGATGATCGTCGCCAGTTGTTGCCGTGAAGCAACTTCGGGCACGACTCCCCCGTAGCGATTATGAATCTCGACCTGCGAAGCCACAACATTCGAACGCAGATAGCGCCCATTCTGGACAAGCGCGGCCCCTGTTTCGTCGCAAGAACTTTCGATACCAAGTACAAGCATAATTCCGCTTCCTGGTGCATCTCCACTTGACATCTTCGGGTGTGATGCCTAACTGTCCTCAAGGAGGCGGTAGGAAGGCTCATAGCTATCTCGGCCCGCTTGAGGTTACTGAAAAGCTTGAGGATACAGAAAAGGGCAGGACTTATTGCGCCTCCAATTTCTGCAACAGCTCAGTTTTTAATGCCTGAAATTTTTGCTTATAGCTGGGAGAGTTGATCTCTTCTGTCCACATAATCAAGGCATCCTCCTGGTTATCGCTATAATAGCGATGGCGTACGCCCGACTCATGGAAACCATATTTCCGATAGAGATTCTGCGCAGTATAGTTCGAAACCCGTACTTCAAGCGTGACCCACTTAGCCCCAATAGTATAGGCAATATCGATCAGGCTCAGCAGCAAAAGCTCCCCCAGGCCCTTGCGCCGATAATCAGGATGGATAGCAATAGTCGTAATATGCGCCTCATCCACCATCAACCACAAACCCGCAAAACCAATCATCGAGGCAAGATCCGGCGATGAAGCAGTAATCGCAGGGCGGCCTGGTAAGAGCGAGAGAGGGAAAAGGCGAGACCGCCGAGGCTTCTCCTGCTCCTGGGGCGCAACGAGTTGTTCTCCCTGGATCTGCTTGTCGCGCAATACAATATAGTGTGCCCAACGATTATCCTGCAACTCTTTACGATAAGCGCTGGGAGGCCAGGTTGACGGATAGGCCAGCCGCTCTATTTCGATAACGCGAGGCACATCCGACATCGTCATTCGATCAATGACGTAACGCACCCTCTCCCCTTTCTGTCGTAACATGACCGGACGACTGCTGCGCAGCGCCATCGAGAAGGGGGCGCTTGCGCGTGCTCGTCGTGATTGATGGACGTCGTAAATACAAAGGTTCAAGCGCCAGAGGATCGTCCTCTTTCCCCTCACGCAAGCGTTCCAGCGCCAGGAGCGCCAGGGTTGCAGCCCTTCTGGTAGAGAGCACATTGCTGATCAGCACGCCACTCTCTTGCATATGTGTATGCAGAGATTGACGAGACGCCTCGTTGATCTCGCCACAAAAAAGCACAGGCGGCAACTGGCGCTCACCAGGCACGCCAAAATGCCTGTCTACCTGCTCCTGCACAGAAGCTACCAACTGTTTCGGCGCTCCCAGCAGATAATCACCGAGCTGCTGCATGTGATAGCGACTTTCGCCACGCTCATTGCGCTGCTCATCGAAGGCATAGCAGGCAGCATAGAGTTCTGAACGTCCAGCCTCCAGCACAGCGCAAACGGGGCCACGCCAGTGCTGTTGCTGGGCCGCGACAATATCGAGCGTACTTATACCTATCAGCGGCTTGCACAACGAGAATGCGAACGCTTTCGCCGCGGCAAGTGCGACGCGAAGGCCATTAAAAGAACCAGGCCCCGTGGCAACCGCTATCGCGTCAAGCTGTTGCATGGTCATATGATTTTCTGCGACGATACGCTGAATATACTGCAAAAGTTCGACGCTATGATTATTGCCTGAGCGCCAGGTATATTCGCTATATAACTCGTCCTCAGAACATAGGGCGATGCTTGATTGATTGGTAGAAGTATCAAGAGCTAGCAGTGGCATAGGTGTTTTTCTGAAACTGTCGTAACAACTCACAATAACGTTCGCCAGTGGCGATAAAGAGCAGGCCGCGCTTGGTCTCGCTGAGCATTTTCATCCGAATGCGCATATTTTCGACGGGCCAGACGATATCGGCCTTTTCTGCCCATTCGACGACGCAGACGCCGGAACCATAAAAGTAATCCTCAAATCCAAGATCAACAATCTCTTCGGGGTCATCCAGCCGATACAGATCAAAGTGATAGAGCGCAGGGTAATGGTCCGGCCTCCCTTGCTCCCTCTGAACCTGAGGCGAGGAGGGATGAGGGGAATATTCTTTGAGAAGCGTAAACGTCGGGCTGTTCACGGCCTCCGTGATATTTAACCCGATGGCTAACCCCTGAGTGAAGGTGGTTTTGCCTGTGCCAAGCTGCCCATCAAGAAGCAATAATTCCCCGCCACGCAAAAGTTCTCCCAGGCGCATCCCCAGACGCTGCGTCTGTGCTGAGCTATGACTGATGACGTCAAGCGTACAGATTGTACCATCCTGCGAATGCCTGGTCACAATACTTCCTTCATCCATGCGACTGCACTACCTACGCTTTACCTTTTTTTATTTTTCCCATCCGTCCCTGGAACGCATCGAGCAAGTCCTCTCAGCCATCCCTGGTGTATTTTCACCTGACATCTTCAGGTGTAATGCCTATACTCTCCCTCAAAGGGCGGCGCGAGCTGACAGCGAACTCGATCCGTTGGAGGATACTGCAATATTATAGCATAACTGGCTCCCTGTTATCTTAATGCATTTCCGCTTGACATGTTAGGACTCGATGGTATACTTCTCCTCAAGAGGGGTTGCGGGAGCCTGAGGCTATCTCGATCCGCTTGAGGATACTGCAATGAGGATACTGAAATCAACGAAGTTTCGCCCCGCACCCACGACAGTAGAGAGCGTTAGAACGGATCGGGCTGCCACATTGCGGACAGTGCGACTGCGCTCCCGGTGGGGGATTCGGCCCTGGCTGTGGAGCTGGGCCAGATCCCGGCGGCGCCGGTTGAGGAGTAACCGGAGGCGGGGCATAGTTGGGCATGGGCGTCGAGTTAAACTGCTCCGCCGGATAGGCCTCGTTTTTGATGTCCTGCAATTGCCCCTCACGCGTTCTTACATCATGGTCCAGTTCGATGACGCTCGCACATAGCCGCGAGAGCTGAGTATCGGTCAGGGTTCCCTGCTGATACAGATTCATGGCTACCATCGATAGCTCGTTCAATAATTGCTGGCGCTGCTCTAGCAGCTTGTCGATCTCGCCCTGCTTGCCGCGCAGGCGCAGTTGCTTCTGAGCCTCCCAGCCTGTACGACTCACGGCTGAATTCATAAAGTTTTTGGCCGACTCTATAAAATCGCTCATGATTTCCTCCTTAGACATTTATCTGAAAAGGGCAGGCGCAAGGCACTGCTCCTACCAACACCGACAAGATTATTCAGCGGTCAAGGCATGTTGATAGAGACGAATCTCTTCTAGTTTACCACCTGCGCTCAACTGTACCGCGACCACATCGACGCGCCAGGACCGCTCAAAACATGCATGCAGATCGAGATAAAAGGTCGCTACCTGCACGATCTTGCGCTGCTTCCGCACCGTTACCGCCTCCTCAGGCCGACCAAAGGCATTGCCCCGGCGCGTTTTGACCTCTACAAAAACCAGATCTTGCTCATCCTCTGCGACAATATCGATCTCGCCGTGTTGACAGCGAAAGTTACGCTCCAGAATACGATACCCACAACCAACTAGCTTTTCGGCTGCCAGGCGCTCTCCCAGACGACCAAGCTCCTGACGCGCCCCCTTCCTGACAGGATTAATCACACACCCCCTATATTTCAGTACGTTACCCAGCTCACTTTGTTGTATGATGCATACGGTAAATACACCATCAGCATGATACCACGAGCAAGCATATCGCAGAGTTCCTCTCTTTGCAAGGAGCCTGCCGCGATCTTGCGTGAAAGGATAACCTATGAGCAAACCACTCGTTTTCATTCATGGCTCCGGCGACAGCGGGCGCATCTGGCGACTGCAAACTGAACATTTCGGGCCACAGCGCGCCCTTGCTATCGATCTGCCGGGGCACGGTCAGCGACCAGATATTTTTCCCATCGAGGTGACGGTCCCCGACTACGCGCACGCGGCCTACGAGATTGTGACGGGCGAATTGCAGCTTGAGCAACCGATTATCGCCGGCCACTCACTGGGCGGGGCGGTTGCGCTGATGATGGCGCTGGAGTATGGCTCTCAGCTCGGAGGATTGATCCTGATTGGCACGGGAGCGCGCTTGAGGGTCCATCCTGACCTGCTCAACGACGCGCGGCAGGCTCCCCAGCAGGCCCGCTCGCGGCTATCAGAACTCGCAGGCACACCGAGCAATGGTGATGCTCCTCCCCGATCCTCATCGGTCACGCAGGAACAGAGCGCGTCCGCTCCCCCCATCCTCTATCGCGACCTCGCCGCCTGCAACGTTTTCGATATTATGAAAAGGCTATATGAAATCCATCTGCCGACGCTGGTTATTTGCGGGATGAACGACCATCTGACTCCCCTGAAGTATAGCGACTACCTGCACAAACATATTGAAGGCTCAACATTCCATAGCATCCCTGATGCGGGCCATTATGTGATGCGAGAGCAGCCCGAGGCAGTGAACCAGATCATTGAGGACTGGCTCAAGCAAGAACATCTATAAGTCTCTGATGCGCGGGGGAGCACTTACGCAAGCTCTCCTCCGCTCATATGATACCAATGTTACTTTTTCCCTCTCGACTCTCCATAGCTGTTCGTGTTACAATACCGCCAGCAGCTTATTTCAAAGCACCTTAATATCTTCCGCGTTCCAACGCTGCTGTCGGGCTGGTAGGGGCCATCCCTTGCGGTTGCCCTGCACATGGGTCCGTCCCGCCCTCGCGCTGGTAGGAGCCATCCCTCGCGGTTGCCCTGCACAAAGGTCAGTTGCGCTGGTGGAGGCATTTCTCGCGGTTGCCCTGCACGATGGCATGGCGGCCCAGGACAGGGGCCAGCCCTGCCCCTACAGAACGCGGCAAGGATGTACAAACGCAAAATATATGCTCAGGCATATACTAATAGAATAGTCATTTGAAAACTAGGGGAGCAACGATATGTCAGGTCACTCAAAGTGGGCACAGATTCGTCGCGCAAAGGGCGTCAACGATGCACGCCGGGGACAGCTCTTTACCCGGCTGGGGCGCGAAATCGTGGTGGCGGTTCGCGAGGGGGGAAGTGGCGATCCCAACGCAAACTTCCGCCTGCGTATGGCTGTGCAACGGGCTCGCGACGCCAACATGCCAATGGACAACATCGAACGTACCATCAAACGCGCTATGGGCAGCGGTGAAGGCAACAACCTCGAAGAAATTACCTACGAAGGGTATGGTCCAGGTGGTACCGCGCTCCTGGTGCAAACGTTGACGGAGAACCGCAACCGCACCGTAGCGGAGGTGCGTAACGCTTTCAACCGCAACGGCGGCAATATGGGTGAGAACGGATGCGTTGACTGGCTCTTTGAAGCAAAGGGCGTGATCGAGGTGGAGTTAAACGGCCAGGACCCGGATGAACTTTCCCTGGAAGCCATCGACCTGGGGGCTGATGACGTCGAAACGCCCTTGCCAGACGACGAAACCTTGACCATTTACACCGATCCATCCGATGTCGAGAAGATTCGCCAGGAGTTTGAGGCAAAGAAATACAAAGTGCTCAAGTCTGAGACAAGCATGATCCCCAAAACTAAAGTCGAGCTACGCGATGAAAAGACCGCTCACCAGCTCATGCGCCTCATCGACAAGCTTGAGGATCTGGACGACGTGCAAAACGTTCATTCCAATGCCGATATTTCAGACGAGATTGCAGCTTCTTATGCGTAAGAAGTTGAAGGAGAAGGAGATAGATGAGTAATACGCTGCCATCTCCTACTCCTCGTATCGCGCTGGGCATTGATCCTGGTACCGCTATTGTGGGATACGCGCTGGTTATGGCAAGGGGAAGTGAGCTTAGTCTGCTGGCATGCGACGTGATTACCACACCCGCAGGTATGCCGCTGGCTCAACGTTTGCAACTGATCTATGAAGGGCTGAGCAAGCTCATTGCCATCCACAAACCGCAAGAAGCTGCGATGGAAGAGTTGTTTTTTGCCAAAAATGCGCGTACGGCGATGACGGTGGGGCAGGCGCGGGGAGTGGCGATGCTGGCGCTGGCAAACGGCGGCCTCTCCGTCGCGGAATACACGCCAAAACAGGTCAAGCAGGCAGTTACGGGCTATGGAGGCGCCGGGAAGGAGCAGGTGGGAGAGATGGTACGTATTCTGCTAAAACTTACTGCGGTCCCCCGCCCTGACGATGCCGCCGATGCTGCGGCGGTGGCAATCTGTCATCTCAATACAGCTCCTTACGTCAGGAGCCTTTCTAGCTATAGCAGGTAGCCGCCATTTCCTTTAAGCTTATGGAGAAAAAGAACTATTTATTAGCCCCAGCAAAAATAGGAATAGTCGGGTCGGCATTGCTGCGCATAATAAAAAAGAGGATTTATAGAGTGCGATGATCACCAGTATTTACGGTACGCTTGAAGCCTGTCGAACAGATCATGCCATTATTCGGGTTGGGGGGTTCGGCATCCGCGTTTTTGCTCCATCTTCGACCCTCCACCGTCTGAACGAAGTCGGCATGGAGGTCACGCTCCATACCCATTTTCATATGCGCGAAGATGGCATCGCCCTCTATGGCTTTTCGACCGAGCAGGACCGTAACGCCTTCGAACAACTGATTGCGGTGAGCGGCGTCGGTCCCAAAGTGGGCCTGGCGCTACTTTCAGTGATGGATGCATCCACCTTATATAAAGCCATTGCCGATGAAGATTTGCAGCGTCTGGGCCTGGCTCCAGGCGTGGGAAAAAAGCTGGCCCAGCGGCTCATTCTCGAATTAAAGGGCAAGCTACCGGTCATGGCTGCGACAGGCGCTGCTGCTGGCTCGCCCGCAGGCAGGCTCCAGGCCGAGGTACTAGAGGCTCTGCTGGGTCTTGGCTTCTCCAATGCCGAAGCCCAGGCCGCGATGGCGAAGATCCCCCAGGACCAGGCCATGACGCTGGAGCAGCAGATTACGTATGCGCTCCGCTCTTTCTCGAATCAATAAAACGGAACCTTACGCCGAACGCAACACATCCCCCACCAGGGCAAGCGCAAGGCATTGCCCCTACAGATGGTCCCCAAATATCACAAATACTGCTAATGCCGTGGCGACGCGATTGATCGCGTCCGCTTTAGCGCCTGTCTCCCCAAAATGTCTACACCGACTCGCTCCCCAATTGCCTTACCGGAGAGAAGAATATAGATACTATCCCTATACATAATATATCATATCATCTTTTCTTGTATCTTTCTATACTATACTTCTTCTTTGTATCACTTTTCTATGAAATTGCATTTTCCCCAATTGATTCACCTCTATAACATTTTTCCTTTTTATACTTGACATGCCCCTCTTTTTCCTGGTATACTTCTTCTTGTGTTCTGGCAGTATTCTCTTATGCCTTGCACTTCTTGTAGGATGGTTTCGTCGTGTGTTCCTGTATTGCTTGTATTCGCCCGCTCTTCTCAGCGCGACTCCATCCCACTTGTCCTTTCTGGGGAAGTGGTTCCCCATATCCGCTGATGCACTGTGATGATACGCGGCCATCTCCTGGGAGATTTTGGGTGTTTTTCAATCATTGATCTATCCAAATAGATGGCGCATCTCTTCTCCCAACATCAGCACTATTCTATGAATTAGGAGAGCTTGCTCGTTGTGAGCAGGCTCGTACAAGGAGAAATGCTCTCATGGTTCCTCGTGACAATGGGCCTACACGCTCTATCCCCCGCATGCCGCGCTGGCGTGCCACCGTTCCATTTCATCGTCTCTTGCTCTCTCTGGCGCTCTGCGTCCTGTTGGGAACGACGATGATCAGTGGCTGGCCGCTCAACGCAGCTCAGGCGCATGCAGCCACGCTGACCCCGCCTCCGCCTGCCACCAATACGTTGGCGAAGTTCCTCTCTACGACCAACGGGGGCAAAGGCAACCACGGCTCGTTCCACTTCCCCAGTCAGGTCCCGGCGGCCCTCCCAAACAACGCGACCACTCCCCCAACGCAGTTGCCCAGCATTGAGCCGCCCAAGATGCAACCACTCACGCTGGCACTCGATAGCTCCCAGGTCGCTCTCAGCGCGCCTGGCATGGTGATTGCAACAACGTCTTCCAGGGCGCTCAGCAGCGGGCCGCTCATCCTCTCCGGTAGCGATGGCCGCCTGGAGGTGCAGATTCCCCCCAAAGCTTTCGACCTCTCCGCCGCCGGACGCATGGATGGACAGATTCCTGTCGGAGCCCTGCATTTGCAGATTACCCAGAGCCACGGTCATTACATGGCCTCCAGCAGCCTGCTCGGCTTCTATCAGGTACGCGTCCTCGATAGCCAGAATCAGCCTCTGCTGGGCGTTCACCTGCTGAGCCCGCTCACCTTCCTCTATCACTACCAACCGGGCGAGATGGAGGCGCTGGGACTCGATCCTGACCATCTGATGCTCTCCTGGCCCGATGCCCTGATGGCGGCACGCGCTGCCGGACAAATCGAGGCCGGACTGGTCGTGCCTCTGGTCAATGACCCGACCACCCATACCCTCAGCGCGCAGGTTTCCATCCTGGGCATCGGTCGCTCTCTGACTTCGACTGCTGCCCACAGCAACCCACACGCGGCATTGGGCGCTCAGGCAGCAGCCAGCATCGTCGAACCCAGCACCGTCGCGCTGGGTGGCGATCAAGCGTTGCAGACCGCTCCCACGCCTCACCTGGCCGAGGTCGCAGGCAACTCCGGCGGGCTCTCCTACCAGTACCCCTTGAGCGTGGCTCCCGGCCCGCCTCATCTGACGCCGGTTCTCACGCTCAATTATTCCAGCCAGAGCACCAATGAACGCCACAGCAGGACCGCCCCCGCTGACCAGGTCGGCGACGGCTTCTCACTCTCGTTGGGCTCGATCACGGCTGAGAATTATCCTTCCAGCAGCGCGGCGGCAGGCACCTGGTACTTCCTCAATCTGCCCAATGGCGCTGGGGACCGACTGCTCTCCACCGATGGCGTCAACTTTGTGACCGAGCACACCCTCTACGACAAAATCCAGATGGTCACCGCCAACGGACAGCCCTGCTTCCACGTCTGGGACCCCAGCTATACCTACTACGAATTTGGCTGCACCACTGACTCGCTGGAGTACCGCACCGATAGCACGGGACGGCAGAACTATCAATGGAACCTGGACAAGATCCAGCCCGCCAACGAAGGACCTAACACCGTGCCCGGCACGATCAGCTACAGCTACCTGCAAGACCTGGTCACCATCAGCGGCTTCACCAGCGTGCGCGACTCGGCTATCAAGCAGATCACCTATGGCGCGACCTCCGCTCCACTGGCCGGCACGGTCGATTTCTTCTATCGCGCTCCCTTTACAGCCTCGCCATGGACTACCGCCTACGGCACCAATTACAACTGTAGCAGCGCGCCTCCCGCCTCGACCACCCTGCGCTGTGACGACCCGATAGATCATCCCACCGGTTTTGCTGCCCCCACCGTGATGAGCACCTTCAGCCTGCAAACGGTGGTCAGCTATCTAGGCGATGATAGCAGCCCCAGTCATAAATACGCCAGCTATGACTTGCAGTACGAGGATGACGTCTTTATCCAGGGCTGGGATGGCATCACCCAGATCCAGGAGTACCAGGCAGGCAACCACTTGCTGACGCGCATCACTCCGGCGCTCTATCAGAATGGTACGGCTCATGCTCAACCTGGGGCCAGCTTTCACTACAGTGGGTCGCTCACCGACGACTACGCCGACCCCAGTCACACCTTTAACAATGGCGCCGAATTCACGGCTCAGACCTTTTGGCGCTATCTGAGCAGTTACAACGACGGGCCATTGGGTACGGGAGAGACCATCAGCTACCAGACGGCCCATAACAATACCGATGGCACGCCCAATGGCAGCGATGGCACTGATCGCTACGACCCGACCTACTGTGATAATCACAGCGATTGTACCGGCAGCTACACCAATGTGGACCGCCTCGCCTGGAGCGCACAAATCGTCACCTCCATCACCCAGGTGGGTCAGGACAGCAGCGCGAGCGGGTTGGCTCCGGCCACGACGCAGTACCATTATCGGCTCGCCAAAGTGGGCACCGGCTGTACGCCAGCAGGCAGCGATAGCGACTGTGTGGGCGATACCTTCAGCCCACGGCGCGATACTGGGCAGGCCGATGGCGATTGGCAGGATTACTATCCTGCCGAGTTTCGGGGCTTCAATGTGGTCTACATCACCAAACCCTCTTCGGACCTGGTGGCGCAGTACTACTTCAGCACCTTCGGGCTTTGGACCAATCAGGGAGCCTCGCAGAACTACCTGGGCGGTCAGCTCTACCAGCAAGATAGCTACTGGGGCAACCAGCTCCAGGATAGCATGCTGATCCAGCGCCTGGTCAACAATTATGCCAATCAGCCCGGCTCTGCCAGCCAGCATAATGCCTGCAATGGCAACTTCAGCGGGGTCTATACGCCCTGCGAGGCCGTGCTGCTCTCCAGCATCAGCACCGACTATGAGGGCAGTGGCACCGGCAACAGCAACGCACCGCAGACCGAGCATGATTACACCTATGATGATTACAATACGACCAGTGGGCTCATCTTCGGGTATCACAACCTGTTGCAGGAGGTGATCAGCAGCAGCAATGCCCCGACCATCACGAAGAAGTGGACCTATCAGAGTAACAACCAGGTCATCAACGGTTGGACCTACTACAATGTGCGCAAACTGGTGCATAGCGAAGTCGATGATGCCTCCGGCCATGTCTGGAACTGCCAGGATATCACGTATGATGAGGGGCGAGCCTCCGGCGTTCCGGCTCCGGCAGCAGGCTGGCCCACGACCATTACCAGCCACAGCGATTGCAGCAATCCGAGCAGCAGCGCCCTCACCAGCTATGCAGGCTATGATGGACAGGGCAATATGGTCGCGACGATTGATGCCTTTGCTGCTGCGCAGGGCGCCATTGGTGGTGGCAATGGCTGTGTTCCCGCCACCACGCCAACGATTTTGTCACCGGCCTGGACGTCGGGCCGCTACAGCACCTGTACCGACTACGATACCTACCGGGTGCGCCCAACCCGGACGCAGAACGTGCTGCAACAGAGCAGCAGTACGAGCTACGATTACACCCAGGGCGGGCTCGCAGTGAGCAGCACGGATGTCAACGGGCAAAGCAGCACGACGAGTTATAGCTACGACGGCAATGGCAACCAAACGGTGCAGCTCAAGTCGCCAGGAGAACCAGGCAGCTTCACCCAGCAATCGCAGGAAGTATCACATTGCACGACGAGCAGCACCTTGCCGTGTTACGAGATCGATACCACGTCGGCACAGTATCCCGGAGCCATCACCCGCACCTTCTACGATCAGTTGGGTCGCGCCGTCGAAACGCGTACCCCGCTCGACAGTACACACGACCTGGTCAGCTTTACCGTCTATGACAATGGCTACCCTTCCACATTCGTCAGCCTGCCCTTCCGCGTCGCCGCTGGAAGCAGTTGGATCGATCCCAATGGTGCCACCGATGATACCGGAGCAACGCCAGCAGGCACAGGAACCTTTTATGATCAACTGGGCCGTGTCGTGGGCACCCGTGACCCGCTGCTAGGCTCAAGCACCGAGCCGGGGTTCAGTTGTCAAAACCTGGGCGGCTTCTCCGGCACCTGGACGACCTGCCTGGCCTATGGCGTCGATACCGCCTCCGGCCAAAACACCTGCCCCAATCGCGGTATCTGCTACTATAGCTCGGTCCTAGCGATCAACGCCAACCAGCAGATGAGCGAGAACTTCCAGGACGATCTAGGCAATGCCATCCAGCAACAGTTCTACGACACCGCAAGCACGACGGCCAATGTGACCAGCTACACGCACACGCAGTACAACGCGATTAACAAGCCAATCTCGGTCCAGGTGGTAGACCTGACCCCACAAACAGGGCAGACGATCACCAGCGTCACTTCCACGGCAAACTACGACGACGTGGGAAGGCTCACCAGTTCGGTAGACCCGGATCGAGGCACGCACAGCTACACCTATGACGCTGCCAATCATATCTTGACCGACGTTTCCGGCAGCCGCACCATCGGCACCAGCTACGATCTGCTCGGGCGCGTCACCTGCGTGCAGGATACCGCTCCCACCACCGATGGCTCAGGCGCTTGCGCGAGCGGGAGTCATCCCTTTGTGCAAAACACCTATGATGTCACTCGGCTGGGTACCCAGGGCAGCAGCGACTTCCCGGTCGGGGAGCTCACCCAGAGCGTCGCCACCACGTACTATCCTGATGGCACTTTCGCCTCGACCACGGAAGCGTTCCAGCATGACAATCGAGCGAGGCTCGTGACCAGTACGATGCAACTGAGCGTCCCGGCGAGCTGGAATGTGACTACGGCACTGCCGACCTACAAGCTTACCCAGGCATACAACGATGCCAACCAGGTGACCACGACCCAAACTTTTGTCGGCAGCAATAGCGGCTATACATTCTCGCAAGCCTACGATAGCACCACGGGACTGCTCACCGGCCTCTCGAACAACACAACCGGCGTGGCGAACCTGGCGACGCTGGGCTACGACGCCACCGGTCAGCTCAGTGATCTCAACTTCCAGACCACGACCGGCACCGCACTTGCCAACGCGCACTTCACCTACGATGGCGACCTGCGTTCGGCCACCAACACAGCTACCTGGCAAGCGGGAAGCGGAGCGAGCGGGACGATCTTTAGCTCCGGGCGTACCTATGACCCGCTTGGCAATGTCGTCAGTCTGGTCACCAATCATGCGCCTGTCCCCGGCGTCAGTGGCTCTGGTGGCACCGAGACGCAAGTGTTCTGCTATGATGAGCAGAACCGGCTCGTCTGGGCAGGCAATAGCGGGACAGTGCCAGCAGCCGGAAACGGCACCTGTGGCACAGCAACTCCAACCAATAGTGTGGCCGGGGCCAGCTACAGCACCAGCTATGCTTATACCCATCTGGGTCAGCTCTGGCAAGGTCCCACCAACGGTATCGGAGCACAGCAACAGTACCTTTACTGCGATAGCAGCCATCCGCACCAGGTCAGCGCGCTCTCCGCACTCGGCGCCACCTGTAGCAATCGTGGGACCGCCAGCTACGGAGCCAGCTACGACGCCTGGGGCAACCTGACCACTCGCACCATCAACACCAGCACCGGGACACTCTCGTACGATGCGCTTGATTACCTCACGCAATGGGATGGCGGCAGCGCAGGCAATGAGCAATACCTCTACGATACCACGGGCGAACGGGCGCTCAAACGCTCCACCAGCGGGGGTGTAACGAGTCTCACGGTCTACGCCTTCGGCCTCGAAGAGCACACCTATACCGACACAGGCACCAGCACGGGCAATACCTATTACTACTGGCTTGCCAGTCACCTGATTGGCCAATCCGATGGCACCAATACCCAGTTCTATCTCACCGATGCGCTTGGCTCAGTCCTCTCGACCTTCAACGCAGTGGCTGGCAGTGCGATACTGCTGGGCAACCAGCTCTATGGCCCGTATGGCAACCAGCGCTACAAAGCAGGCAACCTGGGAACAAATAAAGGGTACACCGGTCAGTACAACGACCCCTTATCGGGGTTGGACTACTATCACGCCCGATACTACGATCCCGTCATCGGACGCTTCGTGAGCGCCGACACCGTCGAAGGCAATCCGCAAGGGCTTGATCCGTATGCCTACGTGGGCGGCAACCCTGAGACGATGAGTGATCCCAGCGGGCATAGCGCGGGTGATGGAGGTGGCCGTCAGCCTGAGTACTACCTACTATACGTATACGCTTGGTATCAGATAGGCCATCCAAATGATAGAGTGATGATAGACTCTATGGGAATTGCACGAGCGAACACTACAACATTGCGAGGTAGACCAAAACAGGAATGGGACGACAAAGTTGACACAGGAACTGATGGGTTTGGATATCCTGACCTGGTCAATACCACAAAAGGCGTTATCTGGGAAGCGAAAACGGGAGGAGGAATGACGTGGGATGATGGAAAAGGCTTACAGCCTCCAAAGGATTCCACAGTACGAATTGGTCGGAATGAAGTGGATTTTTATGTGGATAGGTTACAAAGTATGGGAGCCCGAACAAACGGGAAACAATGGCAAGTCGGCGATTTTAACAACGATCCAGAACTAGAGATGCAGTTTGCGGCCTGCGGAGGAACATGCATTGTCTACTTTTCAACAGGGGAGGTCATGAAGATTACGTATGACCAGGTGAATGGAGAGCCAACCGGAGTACTCACGTATTCATTTGTAGATAAAAACAGACCACCACGAGAGGCTCCTGTAGCCAATCCAGTCGTCGTGAAGGTTACCGATGCAACTGGCAATAAAGTGGTGTGGACGAATCAGCCAAGCACACAGCCAGTAGTGGATATGCCATCGGGACCGGGGTTTATACCTGCCGATATGCTAGGACCTGGCATAGTAGGTCTAGGGGTAGTAGCCGCAGGTGTGGGTGCTGCCATCGCTGCTGACTATGTGGTCACTAACTTCTTTCCCGGAGTTGCCCAGCTTGAGGTTATTTGAGGTTGGTCTCAGCCTCACAAGAGTACTCTCGCTGCCAGATTGACCAACACGAAAAAGAAAGGATAGAATAGTTCTGGTTTCTTGCTAGCTTCTGAGAGGACAAAGGATTTCCGATACCTTTGTTTTCCAGAAGCTGGCAACACAAAACTTTTCCAAGAGAGGAAATCATCCATGAGCAACACACCCGATGCTTTGCGCTTTGCTTATCGTGGTCCACATACCATAGGACAGGTCGCCTGGTCGCCCAACGGCACGCTCCTGGCTACCGGCAATGCTGCGGGGCAACTCCAGGTATGGGATGCAGTGACTGGACAAGAGCAGGTCTGCGTCCAAATTCACGAAACATGGGTCTCAGTGAGTGCCCTGAGCTGGTCGCCCAATAGTACACAGATACTCTCTAGTGGCATCGATGGACGCATCGCTATCT
>DASRHT010000067.1:0-13392 GCA_035650355.1 Ktedonobacteraceae bacterium | reverse complement strand
TCATCGGAAGAATCTTCTTCTCGCCAGAGACGCAACGTCCCATCATGACCGGCAGAGGCCAGACGGCTTCCATCGGGTGAATAGAGGAGCACATGGACCTCCTTTTGATGGCGCTCGAAAACCTGAAGTTGCTCTCCTGTTCTTGCATCCCACTGCACGATGTCCTTGTCGATGGCTGCCAGGAGTGTGGAGGAATCAGGAGCCCAGGCAAGCGCGGCCACACTCGCATACCGATGGGGGGTTGCCTCTGACCGACAAATCAGCATGGAGCCCTTTGCCGCGTTGGCATATCCTGTAAACGCTATGATGATAGTCAACATCCCGCTATGCCAAAAGTGAGCCACTGATCCGAAACTCCGCTATACTTGCAAGCAAATGCAAGCGAGCGGAGGGAAAGAAAGGTGTATACCGTGGCACTTCGAGACGAAATTCGGACCTGGGTGTTGATCGAGGGGAAAAGCCAGCGGTCAGCAGCCCAGCAATTTGGGCTTTCACGTAATATCGTGGGCAAACTGCTCCAGGAGGAACCAGCAGCGAATAGGCGCCAGTATCAGCGACACGCACCTCAAAAGACGCCGATGCGCGATCTTGCCTTACCGCATATTGAGGGCTGACTCAAAGAAAATGAGTGGCTAGAGCGGTGGGCCCCCAAGCAACGCTGGACCGCGCACCGCATGTGGACAGAGTTGCGTCAGCTCGGGATCGAGATCGGGGAATCGACGGTGCGCCTGTATGTTCAGGAGAAACGCACCCCAGCGAAACCGGCCTTTGTGCCATTAACGTTTACGCCAGGCGAGCGGGCAGAGTTTGACTTTGGCGAAGCGATGGTCAAACTCCAGGGCCAGCCGATCAAAGTCCCGTTTCTGGCAGGGCGCCTGAGGTTTTCGGGAGCCATGTTTGTGGAGTGCTTCCCTACGCAACGGCAAGAAGCCTTTTTGGTCGGCCAGTGTCATGCCTTTGAATTCTGGGGTGGAGTCCCGCGCATGGTGGTCTACGATAACCTCAAGCCAGCCGTGCTTCAAATCCTGCAAGGGCATAGCCGACGCGAGCACGAGGTATTTCTCCATTTCCATAGCGTCTATCGGTTTGAAGCGCTTTTCGCCAATGTCCACGCCGGGTGGGAGAAAGGCAGCGTCGAGAATCTCGTTGGATATGCGCGACGGAATTACTTCGTGCCACTTCCAGAGGGCACCAACCTGGAAACCATCAACGCGGGCCTGCGCGAGAACTGTCATGCCGACCAGCAACGGATCATGGCGGGTCGCACAGAGCCAATTGAAAAGCGGTTGGCGTTTGAGCGGACGCAGCTGGGGCCACTGCCGGCCCATGCACCGGAGATCGGACCAGTAGCGGAGGTGCTCGTCCATTCGACGGGACGCGTGCGCTTTCAGACCAATGATTACTCTGTGCCTATCCAGTATGCATATCGCCGTGTCACGTTAAAAGCCGATCCGTTCCGCGTCCGTTTGTATGCGGGGTCCGAGCTAGTGGCCGATCATCCCCGGTGCTACGACAAGCGCCAGGCCATCGAAGATTGGCGCCATTACCTTCCGCTGCTGTTGCAGAAATCGTTTGCGGTTCCCTTTGCGTCAGTGCTGCGCCATGCAGATCTGCCAGCCAGCTTTGAGGCGGCGCGCCAGGACCTGGTAGCCCGCCGCTCAGATGGCAACCGCGAGTTTGTGCGTTTGTTGGAGTTGTGTCTGACCCATTCCGTTGAAGCCGTTGAGGCCGCGCTCGCTCTAGCACGCGGGCAAGGCGGATGGAGTGCCGATACCGTGCGCCATCTGCTCACATGGGCTGCCGAACCGGCTGCCACTCCTGCGCTTGACCCAGCTCGCTATCCGGCGTATCAGCAGGCGGGGGCTTCGCCCAATCTGTCCGTCTATGATCAATTGTTGGAGACGCGGCCATGACTGATGAGCTCTCTCGCACCATTGTCAGCACCTACCTCAAGCAATTGCGGCTTACCCGGATGGCGACCGATTGTGAAGCCATGGTTCGTGAAGCAGAAGAGCGGGGACTGGGGTATCTGGGCTTTTTGCAAGCCCTGCTTGAAGGGGAACTGGCTCATCGGCAGGAGCAGCAGTTGCGCCAACGGCTCAAAGCCGCCGCCTTTCCCTACCAGAAACGTCTGGAGGACTTTGATTTCTCGCTGATCCCCTGCGTTTCCAAGGTCCGACTGCTGGAGTTGGCTCAGGGGGCGTTTCTAGCCAACCATGACAATGTGCTCTTCATTGGTCCAAGCGGCATTGGGAAAACCCATTTATTGATGGGGTTGGGAAGATCCCTGTGTCTGGCTGGCTATCGGGTACTGTTTCGAACAGCGGTCACGCTGGCCACCGAGTTGGAACTCGCTCACAAGGAGTTGCAGTTGCCTCGACTGCTGGCCAGCTATCGTCGCTTTGATCTGATCTTAGTCGATGAACTGGGCTACCTGCCTTTTGCCAAACAAACGGCTGAGCTGCTCTTCCAATTTTTTAGCGACCGCTACGAACGTGCGAGCGTGGCCCTGACTTCAAATCTTGCCTTTGCCCAATGGACACAAGTCTTTGGCAATGAGCAAATGACAGCCGCGCTCTTGGATCGGCTGGTTCATCGCAGCCACATTCTTACGATGGAGGGCGAGAGCTTCCGCTTTCGCCAGAGTTTTCAGAAACAGGACCCCGTGTCCTGACGAGTGAAAGGGGAAAAGGTGGCTCAGTTTTGCTACAGCGTGTGGCTCACTATCCTCTTGACGTTTACAAATATCAATGAGAACTATTCAGTATTTTGAGAAGGAAGGCCAACCAATGGCAACACATCATCCGCTCGCTCCAAATTTCCCTCTTTTCAATATGCCAGCATCACCAGCTTCACCAGCTTCACCATACATTTTCATTGTGGAAGAGAATCTTCGTATTGCCCATATGATCACGTCGGTGCTTACAATCGCTGGCTACCATTATTCAGTAGGAGAACTCACAGCACTTTCTTATGAACATCCACCAACGCTGATCCTGCTTGATCTGAGTATTCTCTCGAAAGCTAAGAGCAAGGCGCTTCCAGATGTGGAGGCCCAATACTCCTCTAGAGGCGTTGTACCTCCGCCTCCCATCATTGTCATGACTACCAGTTCGATCATACAAAAAGAAGTGGAGACGATGGGGTACCGAGTACTGCTGAAACCATTCCATGTAAAGGAGCTTCGCCAGGCAATTCATGAAGCTCTCTCTGCCAGGATGATCCTCGCCTAGATCATCCGCAATCTACTCTAAAAGCAGAGTCTAGTACTTTAAGGCGGAAATAAGTTGGTAGTATACTGGGTTGAGAACCAGAACAAGAAGGAGACCCAGTGATGCGAGGCCCGAAACCGGACCCTTTGAGCTTAAGTGAAGCCGAACAGAGAGAATCGGAGCGTCTGGTGCGACGCCATCATACCGGCCAACAGGTCGCTTTGAGAGGGCGCATCATCCTGGAAACCCATGCAGGCAAGAATAACAGCCAGATCGCGCGTGAACTGGGCGTGAGCGTGGAGACGGTGCGCGCCTGGCGCGCACGCTGGTTGGCCTTGCAGTCGGTTGCTGCATCTGACCTCTCGGTGCAGGAGCGACTCCGTGATGCCCCGCGCCCTGGTAGGAAAAGCCAGATCACGGCTGAGCAAACGTGCCAGTTGATCGCGATGGTCTGTGAAGTGCCATCTGAGCGTCCGATCAGCCAATGGACCGGACGCGAAATTGCTGATGAGGTGATGCGACGTGGCATCATCCAACAGATCTCGCCACGTCATGCCGCTCGGCTGCTGAAAAAGGGGATCTCAAGCTCCATCTGATCCGTTACTGGTTGACACCCCCTGACGATCCGCAGCGAGAGGAAACGATCAAACAGGTATGTACGGTCTATGAGCAAGCTCCCGGGCGGGCTGAGCAGGGAGAACGAACGGTGAGCACCGATGAGTTGACCAGAGTCCAGGCGCTTGAACGCAAACATTCTGGTTTGCCTTTGGCTCCTGGAAAGGTCGAGCGGCGAGAATTTGAGTATGTGCGGCACGGCACATGCTCGTTCATCACGAGCCGTGGTGTCGTGACCGGCCAGATTGTGGCTCCCGCCTGCGGACCCACCCGTACCGAAGCTGATTTCCTGGCGCATCTCAAGCCGTCGTCGCGACGCAGCCTCAGGCCACCCGCTGGCATGTGGTCTGTGATCAATTGAACACGCATCAATCCGAGTCTCTGGTTCGCTGGATGGCGGGTCTGTCGGGCATCGAAGAGGATCTGGGTATCAAAGGGGAGAGCAACATTCTGGCCTCGATGGGTAGCCGCGCAGCCTTTCTCTCTGATCCCGGTCACAAGGTGGTGTTCCATTACACTCCTAAACATAGTTCCTGGCTGAACCAGATCGAAATTTGGTTGAGTATTCTGGGGCGCAAGCTGCTCAAACGGGGCTCGTTCCTCTCCGTTGAAGATCTACAAGCCAGGGTCTTCGCCTTTATCGACTATTACAATCGTACGATGGCTCAGCCTTTCAAGTGGACCTATCAAGGAAAAGCTTTGACAGTTTAAGGGTCCAAAAACGCTGCATTTCTGTGTACGAGCTTTTCTTGCTGCTTCATCGGATTTTACCGGTAGGTCTGTCATGTCAGGCAATAATCGAGACGGTTTCCAGGAGTTGTTCTCCGAGGGTCTGATCACCATCGATGAACGTCTGTGCTCTTGCCTGATCTTTGCTTATCCCTTTGGTAAAGAGCCTCCAGCAGGTTTCCTGGTCCATCGTTACTACCGTGCCGACTGGGAGTTCGATCTCTTGAAAGAGGGACCAGCTGTTCGCTTCTCCGAGCAGATACCAGACATCGCCAGCCTCTCCAGTCACGACGAACTTGAGCACGGTTGTCTCGGCGACGGGAACATCTCGGTAGGTGTGAGGCAGTGCTCTCACAAAGGTATCAAGGACGGGATAAAAAAACGCTTTCTCTTTGAAGCCTGGTTTCTGAACCGCATCTCGGATCTGTTGTTGATGAAGCCATCTTTCGGTATATTCTCTGGCGACATCCAGCCATACTGGAGCAGGATCTGGCCCTGCCCAACTCACCACCCCGTTCATCGCCATGAGATCGAGGGATTGCAGATACTCGTACAATTGCTGTCCAGTGCGTTCTAAGAGATCAGCAAGTAGCTTTGGGCTGATGCGTGCGGTTGCTTTCACCCACGCTTCATTGGCGTCATTAATGTTTGTTACGAGATTCCCCCATTCACGCAGATCCTTGTTGCGAAAGAAAGGATTGCTGAACTGATCTCTTGCCCCAGAAAGATAGCCAATGTCATCCCCTAAGAGATGCAGTCCGATGTCCTTGACCGTCCACCCAGGACAAATGGTTGGCTTCTCCCACTCGTCGAGTTGAAGCTCAGAAAAGAGCTTCAATAACTGCTTTCGCTCTTGTGGGAAGAGATCGAGAACCATGATCGGTTGAACGTGTTGCATGATGCTTCTCACTCTGATTTCGCGCACTTGTTACGGGAGGTTGTCTTCCTCCACAACACCATTCTTGTGACAGCTCACTTGTGACCCTCTCCATTGGGCGTTCTGTGGTACCCATTGATTCTTTCCGCTTTTTTTCTGCTGTCGCCTCATTTTACTACAAAAGGATTTCCGCCTCAATGTACTAGCTTCCGTTCCGTTTCTTACTATCTGGCTTGCACCTTTTTGTATTGTACCAGACCATAGATAACATTCTGACACCGATTGAGAGCCATATAGCTATGGTTCTCAATTTTGCGCCTTGCTTCGGTTGCCTATCCAGCTTATCGTTGACCCTATCGCACCTCTAGTAGCCTCTGATACGAAGCCCGAACATGGGGCGGTACTGGAATTGCATGTCGCGAAAGCAGAGCAGGCCCGGCGCGAGGGAAAAATGGTAGTCTTCACCAATGGGGTCTTTGATCTGCTCCACTCAGGGCATGTGCAGTTTCTTCGCTATGCGAAAACGCTAGGGGATATGCTGATTGTGGCTATCGATAGCGACACCAGCGCCCGCCGCTTGAAAGGGCCAGGCCGACAAGCGCAAATAGTAGGATGGGATGTTTGTGTGATCCTCACGCCACAGGCAACGAAATTTGTTAATGTAGCGGCACTGACACGCCTTACAGGACATCCTGTGCGCAGCGAGTACAAACGTCCCGAAGAACCTGATGTGCTTCCACAAGCTGATGCCGTCGTAGCACTTCCTCTCACCTTCAATACTCTCAACAAGTGGGCGCTTGGTATCTCAGATACGCTTGCTCTTGGACTGTTATGTGAACATACAGGGAGAAAGACGCCAATTGTCGCCGTTCCTGGAGTAACAACAGCTTCCGGGTTGGATACCCATCCCGCATTTTTGCGTGGCATGAGACTACTCAGAAAGTATGGTGTACACCTCCTCTATAATCCAGCAGCCTACCCGCCCAGGAACGAAGTGCCGGATGAGGTCATTCTTGAAACATTACACCGCTTAACCGGAACTAGATGACATGTATGAGAAGATGATGCTAGATATTCAGAGCATTTGCCTGCTCAACCGCGACTCTACCAATACGATCACGATCAAGACTCCTCAGCAGCTTGCCCCTCGGATTCTTTCTCCAGACCAACGCTTTGTGCTGCGCAACCTGGTGGAAAAAGCCGATGACATCCGAGGCCAGACGCTCTTTGCTTTGGGCTATTGGGCAGGCTATCGTGTCAGTGATGTCTCCTACCTCCTCATGGAACACACGCATGTCGGCCCTAAGATCGGCTGGTTGCATGTCGGGCATAAAGGCGGAAAATTCCGCGAGATTGACTTGCTCAATGAGGCACGTCGCCCTCTCTCCGCCTATCTGCAACGCGGAGGCCGAGATCAGGAGAGTCCCTATGTCTTTACGTCCCAGCGCAGCACCCGGCTGACTGAGGACGGTATTCACCACTGGTTTCGGACACTCAAGGAGCAAGCAAACCATGAGGAGTGGGAACTGATCGCCGATCTCAGCTTTCACGATTTGCGCCATGATTTTGCTCATCGCGCTCGTGAGGCTGGTTGGAGTCTTGAAGAAGTTGCCTACTACCTGGGTCATGTCACTATGAAAGGAACTCCAGCCATTCAAACGACGGCTCGATATACGCAGGTGAGTCGCGCACAGGTGCGAGAAAAGCTGCGATCACTCAAAGGATAAATGAGAGAATCTCAGATGACAATGGTTCATGACATGGCTCCTTCCAGCGCTCGTTTGAACTCCATCGCCGTTTGATAGCCAATCGCTGGCCGGTCGTGCAGGGCATGGTCGATGACCTCGGCCAAGCGAGGGGGAATCTTGGGATTCCGCTGGCAGATGGGCACGGCCTTCTGGCGTAGCACAACGAGGAATGGCTCGCACCCAGGTGGAAAGTCGCGTGGGACGGTTCCCGTCAGCAGCTCGTAGAGGGTGGCGGCCATTGCCCAGACATCGACGGCGGGTCGAGCATACTTAAAGTCGATCACTGACTGCTGGGGCATGTAGCGGACTGTGCCAAAGATGTCGCCCGTGCGGGTCATTCCGCTCAACCCTGCCAGTTCAAACGCTTTGGCGATCCCGAAGTCGCCCACTTTCACCACGGGCACATGATCGCTCCCTGCCAATAAGAGGTTAGCTGGTTTGATATCGCGGTGGACTACCCCGGTCACCAGGCGCATAGTGCCATCAGCCTGACGAGCCTGAAGAGAAGCGGTGTGAGCATAGTGTAGTCCATCGAGCGCCTGCAAGATGTACCCATATGCCTCATCAATGGGCAGGGATCCACCGCGCGGTCGGAGCCGATCATGCAGACTGCCACTGGTGCAATAGTCTAGGGTGAAGAAGAAGACGCCTGCGGCGTAGCCCCATGCACGCAACTTGACGAGGTTTCGGTGCTGCAAAGCATAGGTGACCTCAATCTCCCGCAGAAAGGCAGCGATAGCCTGCTCCGTTGCCTTCCCTTTCGGCAACATGACTTTAAGAGCCACCTGCTCGCCAGTGTCCTCATGGCGCGCCAAGTAAACGGCTCCCATACCACCACGCCCGATCTCTCGGAGCAGAGTATAGCCCTGGATGTCGCAAAGGGATTCCTGACCCTGTGCTGCTTGAGCGAGCAGATGCTGGGCCAGGCGCTGCGGATTGGCGCGACAGGCAGCGCATACCACCTCTCTGGTCTGGTGAGCACTCGTGACTGGCGGGAGCGTCTCTCCACAACTGGCGCAGCGCCAGGGTTTTAAAGGACCCTGCTGCTTCTGCTGCTCACGGATCTCGCGACAGGTGGCGCACCAGACCTCACCTGATGCGCCATTCCCCACCTGAGTTGTGATCTCTGCCTCGTCCAGTTCGCGCCCGCAGTCAGCACAGCAGCGAGGGAACGCAATCTGCACTTGGAAGACGGTGTGATCCGGTGCGAGTGCCAGCGTATCCCCATCCTGGAGATCAACTTCTGGAAAACTGCTATGGTCAACTTCCTCAGGCCGCTGGTTCGGTTGGCGGCTTCCAATCTTCGTGCCGTTAACGAATGTGCCGTTGCGACTGCCGAAGTCACGCACCCGGATGGCGGGTGGGTTGATTTCGAGCAAACAATGGTGACGCGAGATCGTCCGGTGGTCCTGGTCGTCGGGCAGGCGTGGGTCACAGTCCGTATCCCGTCCCAGCAGCCGCGTGGTATGCTCTTCAAAAGAAAACGTTTGCCCGCTCAGTGGGCCGCGTGTGATCGTCAAAATGACTTTGGCTGGCATCAAAGACTCCTTTGCTTTCGGTTCAAGTGTTGTTCCAACAGAAGAATAGTGATGCAGTATATGAGCACCACCCACGAAAATCGCTGCACGATCCGCTCTCTTGAATGATCATTTGGCTCCGGTGATCGACGCCTGTTGAGAGGATACCTAGCCAGAGACTATTTCCAAAACTGCCACCATTTTCTGTCTGTTAGCTTTCTGCAAGTTGCCGCTCTGGCAGTACAAGCAGGGCAGAGGAACCAATCTGTTTGATCCTCAGCAACTTGTCGTTTCCACGCGCCCATAGCCACTGACTTGCTTAACCCTGTTTGGGTGGCCAGAAGAATGGCGGGATTTGTGTCCGCTAGCTCAAAGCCTTGAGAAACAAGGAGGCGAAACTGTTGTGCTGGATAGATTGTGCCTTTTTCCAAAGAGGTCTGGCCATTACATATATCACAGAGCATAGATGATTCCTTTCCTTCAAAGCGACTCAGATGTTCTGCCAGTTGCTTCACCGGAGAGCCAGGTTGGCGTTGCGCCGCCGGTTGCTTCACCCGAGGAGGAGAGGAGGGCGTTGGTGCTTGCTGAGTGTGTGGGGAATCTTGAAATCTGCGTTTTTCCTCCTTGGACAGCAAGTCCTGCGCTATTAGGCGCCACTTTCGTGCCTCCGAAGCCCCTGGGTCAAAGGTCAAATGGACCAGACCGGCATGATCATCAAAGCAGTAAATCCAGTGAATAAATGGAGAAGAACCTTTTAGATCAAACTGATACGCATTCATTAATGCAACAAGGGCTTCCAAGTAGCCTTTGGGGAAATAGGCCATAGCGTGAGAGGGTTTCAGGGCAGGCACAACACTCACCACAACAATGGCATCAGAGAACCGTTGTCCCCGATACGTATGTCTGGCGTCTTGCACACTTAAGGGGATCTGGCGAGCTATCGAATGAAGAGTGAAGTCGAGAATATCAGGTCGAAGAAAGATGTCCCATTGTGAATCTGGAACTTCGTCAGCAAAACCTTTCCGTAAACGACCAACATGCTGCTTCACAAGATCTTCGATGAAATCCAGGTTTCCAACTTTTCCCCCCCGTAATAAACTGTCTTTATCACCTAACCTGTAATGAGTTATCTCTATCCCTGGTTGCATCCCCTGTAATGAATTGGCTTTGCATACAGCTTCCTGAGGTCCCTCAAAGTCAGCATTGCCACACACAAAAAGATAACCCGGACTCCGCCACAGACGAATACCAATGAATGTCCTTTCATACAATGCACTTACCTGCGCATAGGAGGCATCACCACTGGCTTCTTTCTCTGTGTCAATGATAAAACGGTTAAAATTGGCCCGCCGAACAAGCAGCTCCAAATTGTGAGCGACAATCTCGCGTATCTGGGTTGGGGTGCCATAATAAAGCGATTGTGAGTCCCAATGCTTCTTGAGATCCTCGTAGATGGTCCCGATTATAGGAGGGGGCGCGGCCTGGATAGAGGAGAGGGCCTTGTTGAAGAGTATATCGGTTGCTTCCATTACGTTCCTGGATTCGACTCGATTGAACGGCTTTCTACTTCCATCCCAAACTTCCTCCAGTTCCTGAGAAGCAGAGGCCCCGAGAGCCTGCCGGATCCCACGGTAGATCCTTTGCCTATCCTGCGTATCTTCAAGTGTTCTCCCAATGTGCCGTATCTCCTCTTCAGCGGTGCCGAGAAAGCTCTCTTGTTGCCCATAGATGTCTAGCAGCCTATACCCATGTTTCGCAAGATCCTCTTCCCGACGGCACCATACATAGACGATCCCTCGGTTAAAATCGGCCCGCCGGTCTGGACGGCAGTTGCGAAGCACCTCTAGCCCCTGCTGAGCTTCAGCCTGAGTCATAGTCGAAGTGAAACCAGTCCCCTCGATCTCATCACGTAGGCACGCGAGCGCGAATGTTACCTCACTCTCCAACTTCTCATCTGGTGAGAGGTCCCAGATGACCTGAGCGGCTGCGACTCGCACATCTTGAGATGGGTCAGCGAGTGCATCTACAAGATTCTGCGGCACTGCTCCCCAGACATCTTTGGGGAGACGCAAAGTGTCCAGACGCACTTTGGGATCTGGATGCAAAAGATAGGCCGAAGCAAGAACCCCGCGCACGTAGAAAGGAGGTGCTTTCTCCCAAAACGCGCGGCTGTCCCTGGTCAATCGCTGTGGAAGCGGAGGATGAGGATCTGTGAATATCCGCTCAAGATCAGGGTGCAGTTCCACTACCAATGGCCTGCCATCTGGTCCTTGACCCCACCTGTTGGGCACTTCAATGAGGGTATCCTGTGAGTTCAGGCGCAGGGCTTGCTCATAGGCAGCCAGTGCCTCCTCGTCTCGCTGGAGGTCATAAAGGACCTTACCTTTGTTCCTTCAGACAGCAGGCAAGTTTGAGTCCAAGCGCAATGCCTGCTCATAAGCAGCCAGCGCCTCCTCGGCCCTCTTGAGGTCATGGAGGACGTTGCCCTTGTTCCTCCAGGCGGCAGTCAAATTCGGGTCCAGGCGCAGAGCCTGCTCATGTGCGGCCAGTGCCTCCTTGTATCGCTGGATTTGGCGAAGAGTGTTGCCTTTGTTCATCCAGATGGGAGCGTCCTGTGGGTCCAGGCGCAGAGCCTGCTCATAGGCAGCCAGTGCCTCCTCGTACCACTGGAGGTCATAAAGGACGTTGCCCTTGTTCATCCAGGCATCGGTCAAATTCGGGTTCAGGCGCAGGGCCTCTTTATAGGCGGCCAGCGCCTCCTCGTACTGCTTGAGGTCTCGCAGAGCGAGACCTTTGTTCATCCAGATGAGAGCATACAGCGGGTCCAGGCGCAGAGCCTCTTCATAGGCAGCTAGTGCCTCCTCGTATCGCTGGAGTTCGTAGAGCGCGACGCCTTTGTTCATCCAGATGAGAGCATCCTGTGGGTCCAGGCGCAGGGCTCGCTCATAGGCGACCAACGCCTCCTTGTACCGTTGGAGTTCGCAAAGTGCATCGCCTTTATTCATCCAGGTACGAGCAAGCTGTGGGTCCAGACGTAGGGCCTGCTCAAACACCTCCAGCGCCTCCTCGTACCGTCGGAGGTCATAGAGCGTGAGGCCTTTATTCATCCAGATGGTAGCATCCTGTGGGTTCAGGCGCAGGGCCTCTTTATAGGCAGCTAGTGCCTCCTCGTACCGCCGGAGATCTCGCAGAGCGAGACCTTTGTTGCTCCAGGCAGCAGTCAAATTCGGGTTCAGGCGCAGAGCCTCTTCATAGGCGGCTAGCGCCTCCTCCGGCTTGCCCAGTGCTAGTAGAGAGGTCGCCTGATTAACCAGGTCGCCAATTACTGTCGGTGTTTGTTCAAATACTGCACGCGGGTATGGAACGCCTACTCTTTCGGCATAGCATACTTGAAGTGTGGCAGCCACTTCCCGCATATTCGCGGGACGAGCAACCGGGTTGGGTTGAAAACACTGCCGTAGCAGCGTTGCAACTTCGGGGGGCATGAGTGGAAGCGACGGCTCAATTGGACCTTCTTTTAGATACTCTTCCAGGGCATCTGCTGAAGCTGGCCCATATCCCCTGGCAATGGTGCCTACAAACAAATCCAACACCGAGACTGCCCAACTCCAAAGATCACTAGAGGATTTCAAGCGCTTGCCTTCGGCTTGCTCCGGTGAAGCATAGGCGGGTGTCATCATCCCCACGCCTTCTACGACCACACTCGCATCTGCTCGTCGCGACAGGTTTACTTCCCCTCCCAGGAAACGTGCCTGAGCAAGCCCAAAGTCAGTGATTCTGGCGGTGCCCTCTTGAGTTAAGAGCACATTGGCAGGTTTGATATCCTGGTGGACGAGCCCTTGCGTATGAGCATGGTCCAAACCCCATGCCAACTGGATCGCCAAGTCTAAAATGCGCCCTAAGATAACCGTTGGATCTCCCCGATAGAGAAGACTCTCCTTCCTCTCTATCCAATCAGCCAGGCCGCCTCCGTCTACATACTCGACAAAAATGCTCGGTACGCTCGCGATTGTCTCAACAAAGTGACAGGAGACAATATGTGGGTGTTTTCCCAGCTTGACCCAGGTCTCCGCTTCACGTACGAACTCCTCCTTGCCCAAAACCCTGGTAAAAATGGAGGGCCTCAGGCGCTTGACAGCCATATCTCGCCGCCAATCCCGGCAATAGACCTTGTATACCTTGCCCATCCCGCCCTCGCCCAAGAGGTCTCTCACCTCGTAGCGATTGTTGATGATTTGTCCAACCTGCCAATCATCTGGCATGGGAAATGCCTCCATCAGAATCCTCCTTTTTCGCAGGTGTGTGGGCGCGCGAAGAGGCGATAGCCCAACCCACGCACCGTTTCAATGAGGCGCGGCGTTCGCGGATCAGGTTCAGGTTTGTTTCTTCTCCATGATGTTCCTCATCATTCTTCTTTGATCTCAGGTAATGGAAAAGCATCGAGGATATACCCTTTTCCTCGGTCATTTTGTAAGAACCGGGGCTTTTCAGGATCAATCTCGATCTTTTCGCGTATGAAGGAGACAAGCTTATGAAGATCCTGGGAAGCATAGGTTGACGCTTCTGTTCCCCAGACTGCTTGCATTAACTCGGAGGCCGAGACAACGGATGGTGTGTGGTGTTCCTCGTTGTGCGCCCATAGACACCGAACGAGCCTGTCCTCCCGAGGAGGTAAAGGGATGACTTCGCTCACT
>DASRHT010000066.1:0-20436 GCA_035650355.1 Ktedonobacteraceae bacterium | reverse complement strand
CACATACGGGAACAGACTTACGACTGAGTGACAGGTTGGGGGAAGACAGGGATTGCGAAATACGGGGCGCATGGCAATTTGCGGTGGACGTCGCAAGAACTGTGGATGTTTATCAACGAAATACTAGACGGGCAGGGCAATGCCGAACCGCACAATCAGGCAGCGGCGGGCAACCGCAAGGCCCGCACAATCAGGTAGCAGCAGGGCAATCCCTTGCGGTTGCCCTGCTGCGGATGCGCCTCTGTTCCCCTCGCGCTTGCCCTGCTGCGGGATCGGAATACACTATTCATCATCATATCTTACTAACGTTTTCGTATCTGGCGAGAATTTGTTTCACTAACTGCTCATTGGCTACAGCATTACAATCTTTAAAGATCTGCTGCGCTTCTCGCAGATAGCCCAATCCACATTGATACTGCTTTCCTCCCACTGAATCACGCTGTATCAGGACTTCCCCGAATAGTTGCAAGGTATGCCCACACTCCAGACGCATCCCATGCCGACGAAACGTGCGCAATGCCAGTTCAAACTGCTCACTGGCCTGCCTTTGTTGCCCACAAGCTTCCAGGATGCCTCCTAAAACCTGCTGGGTCCGAGCAATCAGCCATGTTAGCTCAAATTGGCGAGCCTTTTCTAGCGTTTGTTCTGCGAGTTGTTGAGCAGCATCTATCTCACCCAACAATAGCATAACTTGAGCCATTGCTAACTGACCCTCGGTCCTCGTCTCGGCTTCCATGCTTTCAAGGGAGAGAGCATGCTGCAATGTCTTTCTCGCGCGTTTGAGGTTGCGGAGCATCTCCTCAGAGGCTTGGGAATTATTCCGCTCAGCACCTACAAACATTGCCTGCGTAATACGGATGCTCCCCAGAGTCACCAGAGCCAGACCTTTATAGGGTGCGATATGGATAGTTCGACCAATTGTTAAAGCGCGACCAAGAGCAGCTTCAGCATCGGGAAGTCGTCCCTGCTTTTGTAGCACGGTAGCCAGATACGCGTACCACATACTTAAATGCACGGGATCATTGCTGCGTTCAGCTAGAGTAATACCCTTTTTAAACTCATCTTCTGCTTCGTCCAGATTACCGCAATGAGTATCTAATACACCTAAATTCCCAAAGATAAAAGAAACCAGTGGCATTTCCCCTATACGTTCAGCAATACTAAGAGAACGGCGGAAGAATGCTTGTGCCAAACTATGCTCTGCTTTCCTCATATGAACATCGCCCAGATTACAGCAGACGATAGCAATTTCTCTCTGGCTATCATACTGCTCGAAGAGCGTCAAAGCCATATTAAGATGAGTTAACGCCTCCACATACCGACTACCACTGGCAGCAATAAGCCCCAATAAAGAATGCGTACGCCCAAGATTTACCGGATCGCCTGCCAATGTGCGCCTGATGAGGGTTAAATGTGTTTTATGGCCCGCGCTATATTCTCGTTGCTCAACAACGCCTTCGAACAACTCCAGGGCTTCCAGGGCCGTTATACGCGCTTCTTTATATCCCCCTTCACGCCAACTTGCATAACTTTGCTGATAGCGAAGATAGCCCCAGGCAGAATTTGTCGTAACTTTAGCATCCTGCAATACCTGCTCACCACGCTGAAAGCATTGTCGGGCTTGCGCAGTATTACCCACGTTGTACCAGGTCACACCGATTTCACACCATAACAGAGCCTGGATTTGAGCTTCCTGCTCATTCAAGCTGGACGTTTCATAACAACGACCACGCATATGTAAAGCCTGCTCATAAAAATTACGGGCTTGCTCATTGTTCCCCTGTATCCTCGTACATTCACCCAAACATTCCAACAGATAGGCGAAGTGGAGCTGTTCTTCGGGGGAGAGGGCGGCGATGGACCTATCTACTGAGTAGCCCAGATGCTCCAGCGTGATGCGGTAGAATTTTTCGGCGTCGGGATAAGACGAGAAGGCGTAGGCGCGGTTGCCTGCCAGTTCGGCGTAGTGGGCGATCTGCTGCGGGTCGGCTCCGCCCGCGACGAGATGATGGGTGATGGTGGCGGCTCCCTCTTCCTCGCGGTTGTGATAGACCTGGCGGAAGATTTCGGCGGCGCGACGGTGCAGGCTGGCACGGCGCGCGGCTGATAGCGCCTCGTAGAGATGGTTAACAAGCAAGGGATGCCAGAAATGATAGGTGATCCGCGTGCCCGTGCCCTCTTCCGTCAGCATGCCCGATCTCAACGCCTCCTCCAGCAGGTCGAGCACGACATCTTCGCTGGAACCAGGCGTGCTGGCCTCCATCTCGTTGATGACGTGGAACTCGAAGGAGCCTCCGAGCACGGCAGCCTTGTTGAGCAGGCGATGACAGGCGGGATTGAGCCGGTTCAGACGCAGGTCGAGGACGGCAGTGATGGTTTCCGGCAAGGCTGTCTCGCTATCGCCGGAATGCGCGGATAGCGACGGCTGCGCACCAATCGAACGCGCCAGTTCTTCGGCGAAGAAGGGGTTGCCCGCCGCGCGCGTGCTGATACGCTGCATCACGGGTTCCGCCACCTGCGAGACCTGCGAGACCAGCATGCTGATCTGCTCATCGCTCAACGGCTGCAACTGGACGGTTTCGACCGCGTTCTCGCGTTGCAGGTCGGTGAGCAGCGGACGCAGGGGATGGTTGGCTCCCAGCTCGTTCTCGCGGCAGGTGCCCACGATCACAATTGGATGATTTTGCAGGCGGCGCGCCAGGTAGGCCAGCAGCTCGCAACTGCTGCCATCGGCCCATTGCAGGTCGTCGAGCGCGATCAAGAGCGGCGTGCTATCGCTGATGATGGTGAGCAGTTCGCGCGCGGCCTCCCATAAGCGCAGTTGCTCTTGCTCCGGCGGCAACGAGGAGGAGATCGCAACGTGTGAGAGCAGTTCGTGCAGTTCTGGTAGCAGAGAAACCAATGGCTGGAATACCAGAGGGCGATTCTTCACCTCCTGGCGCTGCCACGCGCCCTGCGCCATCGCCTTGCGCAACACTTCGGTCCACAGGCGATAGGGGATGCTGCCCTCCTGCGCATAGACGCGGCTCCACGCCACGGCCCAGCCACGCTTCTTGGCGTCGCGGCTGATCTCTTCGGCCAGGCGCGTCTTGCCGATGCCCACGTCGCCCAGCAGCAGCACGCTCTGAGGACGGCGCTGCGTATCAAGCGAGGAGAGCGACGTCTTCTTCTGCGCCGCCAGCTTGAACTTCGCCGCCCGCTCGGTCTCCGTCACCAGCATCCGCAGCAGCTCAATCTCCTCCTCGCGCCCGACGAGCGGACTCTGATGGGTACGACCGATCTGGATAGCGGGCGAGGGTGCGGCATTGCTGGCCGTGTCTGCGCGCGTCACCGCTGAGGTTGCGCCGCTTTCGCTGATCGAGGTGCGCTGAGAGGGGAGCTTATCGGCTCCCGAGCGTACCGCCTCGTAGAGCGCACGCGTCTCCGGCAGGGGCGCGATGCGATACTCCTGCTGCAAGACCGTCGCCAGCCGTTTGTAGGCTCGCAGCGCCTCGCCGCGTCGCCCGAGCTGGGCTAAGAGGCTGATCAGACGCTGCACCGCCGCCTCGTTGGTTGGGTCGATGGACATCAATCTATCAAGCGGGTCAATCGCGCTATTGAGGGCCTCGCGGGCGATGCGCAGGTCTGCCAGATCGAGCAGCAGGCCGATCCAGCTCCGGCGCAGCGCATCGCGACGGGCCAGCGTTGCTTCGAGTTTGCGCTCCTCCGGCAGGAAATCGCCGCCGTAGAGCGTCGCCGCCTCTTCCAGCAGGCGCTCCTTCTCGCCAGGATCGGGAGCGGCATGAGCCTGTACAAGCAACTGGTCAAAGACATCGCTATCGATCCAGACCTGTGGGTGCTCGGCCAGCACGATCATCTCGCGCTCGGTCAGCAGCAGGGGAGAGGTTGCGAGGCGGCCACGGGAGGGTTCAAAGATCTGGCGCAGGCTATAGACCGCGCGGTCCAGGCGGCTGGCTGCCGTCTCCATATCCAGATCGGGCCAGAGGGCATCCATAATCTGCTCGCGGCCAAGCTTGCGCCCGTTGCTACTCACCAGGGAGCAGAGGAGTGAGCGCACGCGTTGATGTTGCCAGGCTGAATCCGTCACTGTCTGCCACTCGGAGGCATCGCGCCCGCTGCGCCGCTCCAGGCGGAACTGTCCCAGCGTATAGATACGGATGGTTGATTGCTCGCGTTCGCCGGAGTGAGAGGAGGGAGGCTCGTGGTAGCCCTCCATCGTCTCCTGCACCTCGGGCGGGAGATGTTTGCCGATGTACGTGCGGGTAGTGCGACCCTCGATAGTCTGGTAGCGATACCAGTAAGGGCCATGACCGGTGCCTTCGCGACATTTGCGACAGCGAGGTTTGCCACAATAACTGACCTGCTGGTGGTAAGTGACCTTGCCATTCATCGCCAAATCCCCTTCAAATCCCTGCGAAGGATGCACCGGATACTGCAATCTATTGCCAACACTGGTCAAGAGCCTCATTCATTATATCAAAGCGCGTCAACAGAGATACGCCCTGGTAATCGATCAAACAAGATATGTCTTCCTAGCACAGCAACAAATACCTCCTGATCAGATACGCCTTGTCGCAAGCTTCATATCCAATACCACTATACCCGACCAGTGCGCATTTTTCTATTCCTGTCGTCCTATCCCCCAAATGGCCCAATGCCCGCTTGCCATTGACTTACGGGGTTTTTCGGTGGAAAGGAAAATAATAAGACTGGTATAAGACATTTGCAAGCAGGAGAGTCTTGTGGGGGAAGAGCTTATGAAAGAAACGTATCTATTGGCAATACAAGCACTAAAAGCATAGTAACTCATTCTAAACTTGTACATTGCGCAAAAATTGGAAACGCGATGATGGGGAGGAGATTAGGAGAAGAGAGAAAGGCCGCACGCGTATACTCACTTCCACAGACACCAATTGACCCCTAGTTGATGGAGGAAGTCCTGATGAACAGCACGACGGAAGAGGCGCGCGTCCTGGCGAACCCGGAGGCTCTCAGTCTCGCCGACACGTCCAGATTTTATCGGTATGAGATCGGACAGGTCGAACTACTTTCCACGGAGAAGGTAACGCAACTTGCCAAGAGCATCGAACGTGGGAAACCGGGGAAGAGGCAGCGCGCATTACAAAGCTCAAAGGAAGAGACGGAAGAGGCCCGCGAGGCCAGGCGGCAACTGATCGAAGCGAATCTGCGGCTCGTGCTGCACATCGCACGCAAGTACAGGGGCTTCGGCGTAGACCTGATGGACCTCGTCCAGGAGGGAAATCTGGGGCTGATGCATGCCGTCGAGAAGTTTGATTATAGCAAGGGATATCGTTTCAGTACATACGCCACCTGGTGGATTCGCCAGTACATCACCCGGGCCCTGGCGGAACAGGCTCATCTTATTCGGGTGCCACTTTACAAAGTCGAGGAGATCAAACGGCTGGGTCGCACGCGGCGGCGTTTGCAGCAGCAGGGGATGGCGAGCGAGCCGACGCTGGAGCAACTAGCGAACCAGATGGAGATCAGCGTGCAACAGGTAATCACGCTCCTATCAACCAACCAGGAGACGATCAGCCTGGATATGCCGCGCAAGGGGGGTGATGACGAGGTAGCCCTGAGCGAGGTATTGGAAGATGATCCTATTTATTCGCCTGAGCGAGTGGTCATCTCGCAGACGTTGCAGGCGCATATACAGGATTTACTGAACGGTCTGACTCAGAGGGAGAGAAAAGTATTGCAGTTGAGGTACGGGCTCAATGGCGGGGCGGAACACAGTCTATCGGAAACGGGCAAGAAACTGGGACTGAGCCACGAAGCAGTGCGCCAGGTGGAGTTTCGAGCGTTACGTAAATTGGACCATCCGTGTCGAGATCGGATGCTCCAGGATTTCTTGGGGTGAAGATAATTGAGTCACTACGATGATGGGGATCAGGCTTACGAGCAAGCTTGAGTCACAAAAGGGGCACCAAAGGCGGTGCCCTTTTTGATTACCCTTCACGCCGTCAGCAGGGGAAGCGGCGGCGGAGAGGACAGCGGCGAGGGATTATCCAACAGATGGAGGTCATCGCAGGCGAGCAGGGCAACCGCGAGGGATTGCCCCTACCCATTCGTCCTGTCAATCCTTCAGGTTCTCAGGGCCATCTTTTTTCAAGGCGGCCCTCAATGGATTATTACGAATGTATGCGCGGATGCGTGCTAATTCGTCTTCATCGCAAATGACACGTTCTATATAGTTTCTTTGCCAGAATTTGCCCTGTTCGTTCAGGCCAGTCATCTCAATATGTTTGAGCCATTTGCCGCTGGTTAACGATTTATAGGCCCCCACGACCTGACCCAGGGTAACGCGCTTTGAAGTGCTGGCGCTCAGCCGAACGATGAAATGAACATGATCAGGCATCATGACGTATTCATCAAGGATCAGCCCCGCAAAACGTTCGGGTAAGGTGTGCCAGGTCTCCTCCAGAATGGTGCGCAATGCTGGCTGTTCAAAACATGGTACACGTCCCTGTGTGCAAATCGTGACGAAATAGGCCCGCTTCGAGGCATAATTATAATTCGGCACACGGACCGAACGTCTGTGGTGAATATCTGGATCAATTGCGCTTTGCCCATATACCCTTCAACCTTCCCATATTTCTCGGTGTGCCGTGATTATAAACGTATTGATATTTCGATACAATACGTATTTATAATGATTTATGCGCGACGTATGGGTAGGGGGCATCCCTTGCGGGTGCCCTGCCCGCCTGCGATGACCTCCGTCCGTTGGGCCATCCCTCGCGCTTCCCCTGCCTCGACCGACGTAATTACGGCACACGGACAACAATCACGCTGATGTTGTCGGCTCCGCCACCGTGGAGTGCGGCCTGGATGAGGAGGTCGGAGGCGCGAGAGGGGCTGGCGTTGCTGCGCAGGATGCGTCCGATTTCAGGGTCGCGCACCATCTCCCAGAGGCCGTCGGAGCAGAGCAGCAAGCGATCATACGGGGAAAGATCGGCCACAAACCAGTCCACTGCGAGATTCTCGCCCTCGTCGTTGTTGCCCAGGCAGCGATAGACCTTGTTCCGCTCGGGGTGGGTGTAAATCTGCTCCGGCGTGATCTCGCCAAAGGCCACCAGCGTGGCGACGAGCGAGTGGTCGCGGGTGATCTGCGACAAGCCACGGCCCTCGCGAAAGAGATAGGTGCGGCTATCACCAACATTGACGATGTACGCCTTCATATCCAGCACGAGGGCAGCCGTCAGCGTCGTGCCCAAGTCGGTTCCCCGCTCCTCACCATACTGGCAGATGGCCCTGTTCGCCCACTGGACGCCGCCGACCATCATATCAGTCAGAAACTCTTCTGTCAGCTCGTTGCCGGTAATGATATTTTGCAGCACCGTATGCATCATGCACTGGACCGCGATCCGGCTGGCCTCCTGGCCGCATTCATGACCGCCCATGCCATCCGCCACCACGAACAGGCCAAAAGGGACCAGCCGCCCATGATAGGTACACGTCCCCTGCACCACCACCAGACCATCTTCATTCGGCGTGTCTCTGCGCTCGCGGCCCACATGCCAGCCAACACCCACCTCCAATTGCTGCACCACGCGCGGCCTGGCTGGGAGTTGAGGCGCAGTAGACTCATCAAGATCGGGCCGCGTCGGGATCTCAGGGGTGTCGTCCAGAGGCTCAAGGCGGCCTGACGGCACAAAGGAGGAGGCACGAGCCGTCTGCGACAAGACCTGTTTCTGCGGCAGGCGCAGCATGGGTACAGACGCCGGCAGCGCATTGCGCACAGGTGCATGTGCTTGTGGCAGTACGGAGGCCAGAGCAAAATTATGGGACGCCTCCCAATCCAGAGACATCTCTACCAGCTCGTCCTGGCGCTGTTTAAGCTGGGATAGTCTGCGATGGTGTCGCACTAGCGCCAGCACCACCCACGTCAGCGCATACCATCCCACCGCCCAGACAAGGGAGAGCGCGACCAGCACAAAGAGAGGGAACAGTACCGCGGAGCCATTCTCGTGCCACCAACCCGGAATCTGTGGAATGGCCTCCATGAGCAAGAGCCACGATTGGGGCGGGATGCCACCGGAGGCCCATACAAGAAATAGGGCCGCGCTCCCCAGGCCTGCCCAGGTGATGTATCTCAGCCAGCTATGGATATCGTAGAGGGTCTTGAACTCCTCCAGCATGCTCCGTCCCTCACTCATTTTGCGTCTAGGGCAGGGGCCAGCCCTGCCCCTACAGGGATATCTATCGCAGCTAGGGCAGGGGCCAGCCCTGCCCCTACCAGCCCTGCCCTACAGGAATCGCCTACAGGTAAAGATCGTTACGAGGTTGCGTCATATGCGGAACCCTGTTCCATCGTTTTTGCATAGAGGTCGCCAATGATATGATTGGCAGCCGTGTTACCAATGTGGCGCGCTAACTTGCTCTGGCAAGCGCCCACCCGAGTCATACGTGCCCGAATAAAAGAGTGGCTCGCGGTCCCCTGGGCCATACCAGCCATTCCACGCTGCATCGCATCAAACTCCAGTTCAATCTGCTTGCATAGCTGCGCCACTTCGCTTCGACACATCACAGCCGATCCTTTCGCACTGTACGTACGCAGGGCAAGCGCGAGATCACTCCTGCCCTTTCTTGTTTAAAGTATAGGCAATAGTACTTTCTGTCATCTCCTTATGTGCTTCTGAGAAATGGGGGATGGCGGGCACCGCCACAGGGCAAGCGCAAGGCATTGCCCCTACCCAGACGTCGCAGCGTTGGGCAAGGTCATCGCAGGCAGGCAGGGCAAGCGCAAGGCATTGCCCCTACCCATCCGATCCCGCTATGATCCACCATCGTGGGCACCGCCACAGGGCCGAGGGGGTGCTGGGCCAACGGCAGGGCGTCTGGCTAGGGGCAATCCCTCGCGGTTGCCCTGCTAGGCATCGGGGGGCTGGTCGATCAACCGGACGCGATGATGCATAGGAAGGGATGAGCGGGGATATAATGGGGATGCATGCGGGGCCGAAGGAACGATCTTGTACGTCTTGTACTTTTGTCTTATAATTCCGCTTCAGAATGCCATAGCGCGATAAACGTTTTAAGGAGGGAGTCTTGTACACACAGCAGCCCTATCGCTACCGGCTCGATTGGGGGAGGCGAGGAGTGCAGCAGGCGGTCGAGCAGGGGAACATTCTTGTAATCGTCGATACCCTCAGATTTTCCACCGCCGCCATTACCGCCACGCACCATGGCGGCCTTATCTATCCCTGCTCGCTTGATGAGGATGCAGCAGAATTGGCGCGACGTATTGGAGGCGAGGTGGCGGTCTCACGCGTGGGCGCGCCCGATAAGGGACGCTTCTCGCTCTCTCCCGCAACCTACTTTGATCTTGAACCTGGCACAAAGGTGGTGCTGGCCTCGCCTAATGGCGCAACCTGTAGCAGATTGGGGAGCCAGGTGCCGTATCTATTTATTGGTGCGCTGGTCAATGCCAGAGCCGTTGCAATGGCTATCTCATCCCTTGCCGCACAAGAGAATCTCGCCGTTACAGTGATTGCCTGCGGCGAACGCTGGAAAACGCCGTCTGAGGATGGTGTATTGCGCATCGCCATCGAAGATTATCTGGGAGCCGGCGCAATCCTGTCGTATATGCAGGGCGAGAAATCTCCCGAAGCCCGTGTATGCGCAGGTGCGTTTGTACAGGTTCGTGATGAGCTGGAGAGCATCATCTGGGATTGTGGTAGTGGGCGAGAGTTGCGGGAGAAGGGCTTCGAAGCTGATGTCAAGCATGCAGCACACTTGAATCTCTATCAGACGGTACCCTATATGCGCGGCGATCATTTAGAGCCATATACGCCCCTTAGCAGCTAAGCGCCGGCAGCTTCCCCTCTTCAGACTGAGCAATCGGGAGCGTAAACCAGAAGGTCGAGCCACGGCCCAGTTCGCTATCGACCCCTACCTGGCCCCCCTGCTGCTCAATGAGGGTGCGACAAATATAGAGCCCAAGCCCCAGGCCAACGCCGGAGCCGCTCTTGACATCAACGCCTTTAACGCGATAAAAGCGGTCCCAGATATGTTCCTGATCCTCGGGAGATAGCCCCGGCCCCTGGTCGATCACCTTTACCCGCACCATCTCTCCCAGCCGCTCCAATTGAACATCAACCGGCTTATCGCTCTCCGAATACTTGAGCGCATTCGAAAGATAATTGTTGACCACCTGTCCGACGCGATCAGGGTCCGCCTGCACCTTGACTTGCAGGATGGAGGTCTCCCAGCGAATAGTCCGTGCAGGGATCGCTATGCGCTGATCATGCACGACCTCACGAACGACCTCTGCCAGATTACAGGGCACAATCTTCAAATCCAGGTGGCTCGTCTGGATACGTGACATATCAACGAGATCATTCACCAAGCGATTTTGTACATTGACCTGTCGCTCAGCGCGTTCAAGCAATTTCAGCAGCCGTTCCATCTCCGGCGTATCTTGCCGGAGGCGTCCCACCTGTATCCTGGCTAGCTGGATCGTAGCTTTAATGGTAGTCAAGGGAGTTTTGAACTCGTGGCTCGCAACCCCAGGAATTCATTCATCTGGCGCGTCGTTTCCTGGAGAACAAGGGATGCTGCTCGCATCTCCGCCTCTTCCTGAGCGAGGCGCTCCTGCTTTGTAATATCGCGGTTGATCTCCAGGATCGCTAGCGGTTTATCGGCGGCATCACGCGCGAGCACCTGGCGGCTCTCCACGATCACTTCTTCGCCCACCCGATTGATATGAACGAGCCGACCCTCCCAATAGCCATAGTCAGTCAGCGCCTCTTCGACAACTTCGCGGGATACGGAGAACTGAGTATTGAGCAGGGTATGAGTGATCTGGCCCACCGCCTCTTCCACCACCCATCCATAGAGAGCTTCGGCCCCCTGATTCCAGGAAACAATGCGGTTATCCAGGTCACGAATGAGAATAGCATCGTGAGCAAGTTCGATCAGCTCCGATTGTAATCGGATGATCTGTTCCTGTTGCATCAATTGGTGTTCAGTGCTTTTTAGATCAATCATAGGTAATGCATCAGTAGTCGTTTGAAAATGGCCTGAGGCAGTAAGCTGTTCGAGTTGCTCTTGCTGAAATAAAAGATCATCAGGCGTTTCAGCATGCAGCGGTATAGAATTTGGGGTACCTGGTTCCCTGTTCTGCATACAGGCTACCTTTCTTACCCTCCCCCTCTGATGCCTCTTTGCACGAATGCGCTTTTGTAAAAATAGAGCGTTGTACGGTGTTTGGAGGGGGAGAGGTATACATATCATATGTTCAGTTGACATCATACGCTATTTTAAGAAAAAAAACAATACAGCCATTACTCCTTTGGAACAGGGCTTAGAGGGTCTGGACGATACTTCCCTCTTTTTCCATAGGTATATCACTTTTGCTGTTGGGATTGTTGCGGAAATGAGCGTTGCGTCCTCTTCCGATCAATCCATTTCACTCGCAAACGCAGGCTCCGTCTGCGCGATCTGCACCAGCGTGGGGGGATGGTTGCGCTGCACCAGGTAGCCACGACCGGGCGGGAGCATAGAGGCGGCCTGCCCGTGCAGTATCTTCCCTTCCTGTGGATCGCCGCTCAAGATGATCGCCGACGAACCCATTTCACGCAGGCGCTGGAATACAGGCTCAAAGGAGGCGCGCCCAACGCCACCGACGCGACGCACCAGCACCAGATGAAAGCCGATATCGCGACCGGATAGCAAGTATTCGACCAGAGGATTCAAAGGGCTACCGGTCGGCGCAACGATGGTCTCGTAATCATCGACAAACAGGAAGTAGTGCCGCCCGTTCCAGCGTTGCGGTGTGCGCAGCTTGCTCAACGGGGCATCGGCGCTGCTCTGCAAGCGTTTATCCAGGTCCGCTTTGAAGTTGCCAATGCACTCGGTCAGGGTGGGAGGATTATAGGCAAAGGTCAGCAGATGCTTGCTATCGGTGAAGTCAAGCAGGGCTTTGCGAAAATCAATAATAGCGAACGCGACTTCTTTGGGGTCATAGCACCGCTCTATCCCCCGCATCCAGGTGCGCAACAGCGTCGTTTTGCCGCACTCCATATCACCCAGAATGATAAAGTGCGGACCGTTCGCGATCAGATCGACATACACCGGATCGAGGCGGAACTCCTCCAGGCCAAGCGGGACGCCAGGATATGACCCGGCAGACAGCTCAGGCAGTTCTTCCAGGCGCACCAGGGAAGGTAGCATGCGAATAGGCGGAGCTGCCGCGCCATTCCAGGAACGATAGGCGCGCTGCACCAGCGCCTCCAGAGCTTGCCGCGTAGGAATGCCCTGTTGATCACCGGCATAATCGCCGACCACCGGTAGCGCGACCTGGAATTGGAGCTTATCCCTGTTCAATCCCCGTCCAGGTACGCCAACAGGTATGGCGGTGGCTGCCACTTTGCCAAACTCGGAGTCTAGCGGGTCGTTGAGGCGCAATTCCAGGCGCGTCCCGATGTTGTCGCGCAGCTTGGTGCGGATCTCCGCCCAGCGATTGGCCGCGATGATCAAGTGTACGCCGTAGGTAAGGCCACTCGCCACAAGGTCGGTAATTTCGCCCTCAAGCTGATCGAATTCCTGCGCGAACTGGGCGAAGTTGTCGATGATCAGGAAGACATCCCCAAAGGGAACGTCCGTCAGCTCGCCCGCCTGCCGTCGCGCGCGGAACGTTGCCATGCTGTCGATGTTGTGCTCACGGAAGAGAAACTCGCGCTCCTCGATGATTTTGCGCATCTGGCGCACCACACGACGCACCTTATCGCGCTCCGCCTTGCCACATACAGCGCCAACGTGGGGAGCCTGTTCAAAGCTACGCAGCAGACCGCCACCTAGATCGATGCAGTAGAGCTGCACAGCACCCGGGGAATGCGTCACCATAAACGCAGCGACGAGGGTGCGCAGGAAGGTGCTCTTGCCCGATTGGGGCGCGCCGACAATTGCCAGGTGCCCGCCTGTGCCAGAAAAATCAAGTAACAGCGGCTCCTGCGCCTGCTGCAACGGCAGGTCAAGCAGGCCAAGCGGAACATTCAGTTCGCCAAAAGGAGCGGCGGCAGCCCAACGACTGCCATCCAGGTCAGGTCGTTGGCATTTCTGCAAGACGGTGCCAAGCAGCAGCGACTTACCAAGCGGCGGCAGCCAGACCTGGTGAACGGCGTGGCGTTGCTGCGACAGCCGCACCCGCGCCAGTTGCTCGATGACGACATCCATCTCGGTATGCAGCTCGCTCGGCTCCATCGGATTCAATGTCATGGTGGGCAAGGCTTCCACCAGCGCGCTCTGATACTGGTACTTCACCAGCTTACCGTCAGACGTAAACTCGCGGATGTGAGCCATCGGCGAACTTTGCTCCTCCGCCGGCACGTAGGGAATGGAGATCAACGCGGTCTTAAAGAGATGATAGGTATCGGTATCGACCTTGAAATAGCCGATGCCAGGCGCGGAGGGAAGGTAGTAGGCATCGGAGGTACCCAGCACGGAAGAGCTTTCGGAGGCGCTAAAGGTGCGCAGGCAGATCCGGTAACGCAGGTGCCCCTCCAGGCCACGGATACGGCCCTCCTCGATACGCTGGGTCGCGAATAAAAGATGCAGGCCCAGGCTGCGACCAACGCGCCCCATTGTGACAAAGAGGTCCAGGAAGTCCGGGCGATTGGCAATCAACTCGGCGAACTCGTCGGCGATGATCAGCAGGTGCGGCATCGGCTCCATCTGCGGATTCATCTGCCACTTTGACTGGTACTGCTTGATGTTGTCCAGGTTTCCCGCCTCATGCAACATGCGCTGGCGTCGTTGCTGCTCCCCCAGCAGCGAGTAGTAGACGCGATCAACCAGGGAGATATCGCCTTGCAGGTTGGTCACGATGCCCGCAACGTGTGGCAGGGCGGCAAAATCGGCAAACGAGGCCCCGCCCTTGAAGTCCACCAGTACAAAGTTTAAGGTCTGCGGATCGTGCGTCATCGCCAGGCTGGTGACAATGGTGCGCAACAGTTCGCTCTTGCCCGATCCCGTGGCCCCGACGACCAGGCCATGCGGCCCCATACCTTTTTCTGCCGCCTCTTTAAAGTCGAGATACAATGTCTCGCCATCGGCGCGGCGTCCAATCGGCACGCGCAACAAATCTTGCCTGGGACGGGAGCGCCATAGTTGAGCAATCGGCAAAGCATCGGCGGAAGGGAGCTGCAACAAATCCATCAGGCGCACATCCTGCGAAAGGTCCTGTTGGGCACCAGTTTCAGCAAGCTTCAAAGGAGCCAGGCTGCGCGCGATCTGCTCACAGAGCTGGGGATCGACGGCATCAGGCATCAGCCCTTCCAGGCGCCGCCCGCCTAACTTGATCTCCTCGAAATCGAGCGCGCCCGCCCGCGAGATGGAGAGCCGCGCCTGCACCCGCGCCGGTTCATGGCTGAGATCTTCAACCAGGCAGATCACCGTCACCCCGAAGTATGCGCCATCGCTAAAAAGCGCCTCCAGTTCGGGAATCTGCCCCAATGTGTTATGCGGCGAGAAACCGTCGAGCACCACGATCAGGTGGGGAAGCGTCATAGCCGCCTGCGCATTCTGCTTCTCCTTATCCTCGCTCAATCTGCGCCGCCGGTCCAGCTCGGGTACGATTTGCTGGAGCAGCAGATCACGCACATCATCGACGGTTGTAGCAAGCATGCAGAGGTGATCCGGCATATACTGCTTCTCCGCCTTCACCTGACGCAGGCGGCGCACATGCGGCAACCACTTGAGCCATTCCCATTCCTGGCTGGTCTGCGGCGGGAAGTACGCCATACAGCGCACATCTTCGGGCGTGTAAAAGGCGGCAATCTGGAAAAGCAGCGCCCTTGCTAATGCGCGGGTCATGGCAGGATTGCCATTGATCGCCAGCGTGCCGATGGTACGCAGGGAGATCAGGGCGGGCATATCATCGAGATAGCCATACTCGGTCACGAGCGATTCGGCCTGCGTCTTCAGTTCCGGCACAAACTTGACCATCATATTACTGCCCAGGTCCAACCACACGCGGTTGCACAGCTCCACCGGTCCCAGGCCGATACGCACCTGCATAAAGTCGTAATCTTCCGGTCGCCGCTCCCACAGGTATTCGCGCCTTTCGACACGGTAAGACAGCTCCTGATAATCGGGGTAGAGGCGCAGGCCCATCATACGCTGCTGCTGTGCTAGAGCAAAGAGGCGGCGGCGACATTGCGCAAGGTATTCTAGATAAAAGGTGCGCTCCATCTTGCGCTGCTTTTTCTGTATGTGCCGCTGCACAAACCCCATTGTCACGCCAGTCCCAACCATACAAACAGCCATGACGATACCTGCAATAACAAAAAGAAGGTTAGTACGATAGGCGAAAATGAAGATTAACGACCCCAGGCTTCCCACGACCGGCAACAAATACTGCAACCACGCCACTGCTCCGCCCTGGGCCACCTGCACGACAGGGGGCGTATTAATCGCCATTTCACCTGCGGGCAAGACAGGAGGGTACGCGCGCGCAGGCCGATAGAACTTTGTTCCGTGCATAGGAATACCTTTCTCCAACGATATCCCGGCAATGGCTACGATGGCGAGAGCTCATCCTTCTCCCAGACTATGCCAATGCCGCCGGTGCTCTGGCCGGGCAAAATTGTTCTCGGTCTAAACTCCCGGCTCTGCTGCTGCTGTACCGGAACTGCCTGCTGCGGCAAAACGATCATCTCCTGCAAAACCAGGACAGCGCCATCAAGCACCTGAGCATCAATGAGGGTCAAACTCGTCTTCAGCGGCTCACCGGCGTTCGCTAGCTTTAAACACCATGCCGCTCTAATATTATTTGGCTTCACCGCAGACAAACCTGGGGGGCCGCACATTTCCAGCAGCAAGGGCAGCAGGTCGCTAATAGGGATATCCCCCGGCAGTTCCACATCGGCGCTCCGTCGTGGTCCCCTTACCGTAACCAGCAACGTTTGCATAATCTTCGCCCAATCAAATCAAGAATTACAACGTAATTGTGCCGCTCCGTCATACCGACCCGATTTCATCGCGTCCAATTCATTGTCGTCCTTCCCCTACATTGTGCCATCCCCCACCAGGGCAAGCGCAAGGCCCCCGCATCCCCACCAGCCCATCCCCTTGCCCCTACCGCTTCGTCGCACATTGTGGTCCCCGTTTGTTTTTTTGGCGGGAAGGTGTAATGTGGGGCATTGGGGAGGAGCAGGGGGCGGCGCAGGGAAGGGTGGGGGCCTTGCGCTTGCCCTCTCGACATAGGCAATATCTCTCCCTCAAAAAACCCATTTCCCCCACAAAAATACGCAAGGTGCCCATAGGGACTCGTATTTGCAATCCCCTATGAACACCCCAAACGAATTTAGCCCTTAGAACCCGTTGAACGCTCTCGCCATATCCTGGTCAAGGGTGCTAAATGCCTGAGAACTGTTTCTCACACCCTGGGCGAGTTGCTGTAGATCGTTATGGATGGCCGTTGCATCTCGATTCCACTTCTGCATGGCACCTTGAAAAGCAACGCTTCCTGCACCTGACCAGACGCTTTCCAGATGCGCCACAGCATTGTTAATGTTGTTTAGTGCTACCTCAAACTCTTGCATGCGCTGCATAAAATTCTGAGCGGTGGCGTCCATTTCGCCAGTACGTGTGCCAATCATATCTCCATTGCCAGACATGCATGTTCTCCTTCCACAAACATTGCTCTCAGCAATGTCGTCGATACAGTTACTAACAGAGTTGATCGCAGAATCTTTGGTTATAGAGCTTAATACATCTCTTGTACAAATCTACTACATAGCTCGGCAAATTGCAATATGTCTATACGAAAAAATACACGAAAAGTTCAGGTGAACTTACCTGAACTTTTCGGGAACTTGTAAGATAACGCTATTGCAGGCGTTCAGCGATCAGCTCTGCCAGGTGCAGGACGCGCAACTGGCGCGCGCTGGCATCGACGCCACCCCGCAGGTGCATCAGGCAGCCGGGATTGTCGGCAACCAGCATCGTCGCTCCTGTGCTCACGGCATTATTCAATTTATTATCAAGGAGGCGCTGCGCCACTCTGGGATGTTCCAAAGAGGTTGAGCCGCCGAAACCGCAGCAGACATCGGATTGTGGCATCTCACGCAGGTCCAGCTTCAGCACGTCTTTGATGATCTGTCGCGCCTCCGCACGCAGCCCCAGGCAGTTGCACGATTGACAGGAATCGTGATATGTCACGCTCTCAGTGCTGTTTTGCTGGCGTATGGGGAGAGAGACATTACCCGGCAAAACGATGCGAGCCATAAAGCTGGTAAAATCAATCACTTTCTCCGCCAGCGCGCGAGTACGCTGTAACCAGCGTTGATCGTTGAGATCCTCGAAGAGCCGCAGATAGTCCTGCACAATGGTGACAACGCAACTCGTTGAGGCGCTGAGGATGTAGTCCGCGTTGCTCTCGCTCAACGCCTGTTCGAGCGCGACAATCGTCTGCTTTGCCATCGCCACGCCGTCGCGCCGGTCGCCGGAGTTAAGAGCTGGCAGTCCGCAACAATGTTGCTTTTGCGGAAAAACGACACGCACACCGACGGACTCCAGCACCTTTATCACCGCCTCACCCATCTCAGGGTAAAGGCGATCCGTCATGCAGCCAGCGAAGTAGCAGACGGTCAGGTTGAGCCCCGATCTCTCCGGCGATTTATGCCCTCTCACCCTATCACGTAACGGCCTGACCGCAAAAGCCGGCAGACTGCGCCAGTTCGCCAGCGCAGCCACCGCACGCATCACAGGCAGCTTTGCCAATAGCCCCATTTTGCGCGACCGAACATAGGCGCTGCCACGAGTGATAGGAAGCTGTCCGATACTGGCAAGGCGCGTCACAAGGCCAAAGAGGCGGGGATGCCTCATCGTGCCGAAGATCAGCTTCTTAATGCGGGGCAATCCCTTTGCTTCCATTGCCCGATGACGCACGTCCAGAATCAGGCTGGGGAGCGGGATTGCTACCGGACAAACAGTCTCGCATGCGTTGCAGCTCACACAGAGGCTCTGGGGACCGGCTCCGGCATCGATGCCATGATGAAATGGCGTCACAACCAGGCCAATCGCGCCACTATAGATATGGCCGAAGGCGTGCCCTCCCACCTGCTGATAGGGCGGGCAGACGTTGGCGCAGGCGGCACAGCGAATGCAGCGCAGCGCCTCCTTGAAACGCGGATCGGCCCGCATCGCGCTCCGTCCATTATCGACCAGCACAATATGCATCTCTTTACCAGGAGTAGCGGGACCGGTAATAAAGGTCGTATAGCTCGTGATGTGCTGGGCGGTCGCGCTACGTGCTAGCAGGCGCAGTTGCGTCATGGCTTCGGCAAAGGTGCCGATCAGCTTATCATAGCCGGCCATCACCACATGCACAGGTGGCAGCGAAGTCACGAGGCGTCCATTGCCCTCGTTGGTAATCATCATCACGGTGCCGCTTTCCGCGATCAGCGCATTGGCCCCGCTGATGCCCATGCCGGCGGTCAGAAACGACTTGCGGTGTTCGACGCGAATCACGGCCACCTGTTCGGCCACGCTCTCACGCGAAATCTCGCGACCCGTCGCCCTGGTGAGCGTCGTCCCAACCTGCTGGCGTGTCTTATGAATAATCGGCATCACCATATGCGAGGGGCGTTCATGATCAAGCTGGGCCACCCACTCCCCCAGATCGGTTTCTACCGGAGTAACGCCGCGTGCCTCCAGATAGGCATTCAGCTCGGTCTCTTCGCTCACCATCGTCTTCGACTTCACCACCAGCTCGATCCCCTTCTCATGGCACAGCTCATAAATATAGCGGTTCGCGTCTTCCGCCGTGCGGGCCTCGTAGATAACAGCCCCCGCCGCCTCAGCCTGAGCCTTGAACTGCGCCACCAGTTCGGGCTGATGCTCGATGGCATAATCTTTGGCCTGGCGCAACATTGAGCGCAAACTGCCAAAGCTGTAGTCAGGGCCATAATCCGTCTCCTCCGCCGTGAAGGTAGCCTGACGCGATGCTCGCCAGGACGGGGCGAAACGTCCCAGCGCCGCGCGTAGATGCTCGTCGCCCAGCGCATGCTCCAACCGCTCATCAAAGGGCTGATGCTCGTGGGTAGGATTGGCGCTTTCCTCGCTCAGCACCTGTTGCGGGGCAGTTGCATGTGTCAATGCGTTCTGTGCCGGCTTGCTATCCAGATGGCCAACGCTCCCACGATGAATCGGGGAGCTACCGTGGCTCTGAGGAGATTTGTTGTCGGATGTCGTCATTTCGCTGCTCCCTGCCCTTTTACAACGAGAACGCACAACGCCTTAGGTCCCTGCACGCCAATCGTCAATGTACGCTCAATATCGGCGGTACGACTGGGGCCGGTCACAAGCGAGATATAGCGCCGCTGCTCTGGCCCAACCCGCGTAAGCTGCTGGAGACGCGCCCCAACCTCGTCAAGCATCGGCACAAGATCCTCCCGACCCACAAGCACAAAATGGGTCAATGTCAGCATGCTTACGATGCGAGTTTCAAGCGCATTATCGGCCAGCATCACCGACCCCGTCTCAGCCACGCCCAGTTCCGCGCCAGACAGCCCCGCAGGAGCATCGGCCACATCAGCGGGTCGTCCTGCTTCACGAACGTATATTTCCCTGTGCTCTAATACAGGCAAAATAGTTCCCCAGCGAGGATGCTGAGAGAAGCCAGGAGGCACAACAATCTCTTTTGCCTGGAGCGCGTTGTGGACAGCAATGATGTTCGCGGCCTCCTCTAACGTCGCCGCCTCGTGACACTCCCCCCCAACGGAGGTCAGCCGCTGCTGAAAAATGGTGAAAAGGTCACTGGTTATCATGGGTACAAACAACCTTTCGTCACCGGGATGATTGGTATGGTAGCAATATGTATCATACCACCTGGATCAGCCGATGCCTATCACAACCGGATGTTAAAATCTGCGCCTCACCCTTTTACTGTTTCCTTACTCGCTTCCAATCGACGCTCAAGCGATATAGCCTCTTCTGAGCGATTGGTTTCATGCAAGAAAGTTATGTAGTCATTGAGCATGGCCCGAATATCAGAGTTCTGAAGTTCAGGAGCATCCTCCCAAGTAGTAAGAATACGTTGATAGAACTGCTCGGCTTTAGCAATATGATTTTGAGATTGATGTAGGAGTGCTAGCATATGCAATGTTTCAACTATATCTATTTCTTACCAATCCAGACGTTTTTCACAAAGAATAATCGCTCGTTGCAAAAGATCTTCTGCTTCCGTATATTTACCTTGTTCCCTATAAAGCTCCACGAGAAAGGGAGAGAGCATCGTTCGTGTCGTCCCGACGCCTCCAAGAGAATCGCTCGACTCCGGCTGCTGCTTCTGCTGGCCTGCCTGTGCAGGAGGTTCACTTTCAAGCTACCGATGGCGTTCACCTTGCCGGGTGGCTGGTGATTGCTTCGGCTCAGGCTCCGACGGTGATTCTGGTGCATGGGTTTAAGGGG
>DASRHT010000065.1:0-109678 GCA_035650355.1 Ktedonobacteraceae bacterium | reverse complement strand
ATCGGGCTTTTGTGAACGTTCCCGCTTGTCTTTTGCAGAGGCCGGTTTCTCCAGTACGATGCGTTGCTTTTTCCCTATGATTTTATTGCCAAGCCGTATCCACGGTTGCTCGACCAGGAGATAGAACACGTACGAGAATGGGATGATGATGAGCATGACACAGACCCAGTAAAGGCCGTATACCCATAAGTGTTTCATGCTGTTGGCATATGACTGGGCAAAAGTGATGAAGGAGATCAGGATCGGCAGATGCCACATATAGAGGCTGTAGGAAATGTGCCCTAGCCAGCGAACAGGCATCCACTCAAGTGGCCGCCTGAGATTGGCAGAGCCAAAAAGCAGTGCCATGACGCATAGCCCGTAGCCGACTGCCGGAACAATCTCGTTATATTGGTTGTAGGAGGAAGAGAGACTATCGAACAAGGGTATGATATGCGGGTACCAGTAATTTCCCGTCCAGCAAGCCATGAAAAGCAACGTCAAAATGCCCGCTCCCCACAACCACGCACTATAGCGGTGTATGCCCTCTTTGAGCCAGTTTAGTGGGTGCTCTGTCGCAATCTGTTGTGAAAGGATGTAGCAGGAGCTGATGATCATCCCAACGGCGAAGTCTTCCAGATACTTCCCACTGATTCCATAGAGGAAGAATATGGCCCCTTTGAGGATAATCGGGGGGAAATAGTGCGGGGTATAGGATGACAAATATGGTCCCCAGTAGCGAGAGGAGACGCCCCAGCAAGCCATTAAGGTCAGGCACCCTATCAGCATCCACCAGCGACGTTGAAGAGATTTTCCCCCGAGCCTGTTCACAAGCCAGCCAAAACCCAGCGCCAGGAACGGCAAAAGCAGGTAGTATTGCCACTCGACTGCTAAGGTCCAGAACGGGCCGTTCAGCTTCTGAAAGGTTAGCCGGCTAGAATCCATCGTGAACGTCAGGAAAAGGCCCAGCTCTTTCCAGTGCTCGGGTTGCAGGTATTCCTGATGCGTCCAAAGAATGATCAGGCCCAGCGACACATAATAACCAGGGAGGATGCGCAGGGCACGACGCAGATAGAACTGGCGCATCGATGGCCACTGGCTGCCGAATAGCATTGCCTTTGCATAGGGCATGAAAAGCAGAAAGCCCGAAAGAACAAAGAATAGCGTCACGCCAGCCGCCCCCATTCTCATCATACCTGGAATGAGGATGCCTAATGCCAGAGGTTGCCAATCATGGAAACTACTGGTGATCAGATTAATATGATAGGCGATAACGGTAAAGCAAGCAACGGCTCGCACTCCATCAAGCACCCCGATTGTTTTTTTCTGACCATTAGTTTTGTCTGTTATATTCAATGCTTTCCCTTGAGAAGAAGGCTTTATTGCTACCATGATACTCCTGGCAAAGGCAATACACATCTCGAAATAACGATAAGAAAGATATCACGACCTCATAAACGGTCAAAATGTCGCCTGAGATCGCTGTTCCCTCTCTCGTTAAGCATCCCCTTTTGTCTGTGCCAATAATGCTTTTCGTGTTTAATTCTGTTTCTTTGTAACACGCTTATACCACTTTCGAAGTTAAATAGTATCATACGACATAAAACATATGGAAATCACTCACCAGATTGTGCTAAAAACAGCATTATTTTTGTTGATTTTCGCTTCCTATTTTTCCTATTGCTTTTCATGCCCATTTTTATATAATTCAATTTGATCACGGATCACCACCTGTCATTTTACGTGGAAAGGGAGAGGAAAAACCACTATGGCTGATTTTGACATTGCTATTGCTACTCCAACTATCGACAATTTTATGCAGACAAGGGTTACATATCATGCAACCGTTCATGATGTTCCTGCTGATGACCGGCCCCGCGAGCGTTTGCAAAAGAATGGGGCCGAGACGCTCTCAACGGGCGATCTGATTGCCATCATTCTGCGTACCGGAACGGCGCGCGATAATGTGATGGAGCTATCAAACAAGCTGCTGGTAAAGTATGGAGGATTGGCGGGATTGATGAGCGCGGACTTCCATGAGCTATGCAACGAGTATGGCCTGGGAGCGGCCAAATCGTGCCAGCTCAAGGCCGCTCTGGAGATAGGAAAGCGGCTGAGCATGCTACAACCGGAGAAAAAGTACCAGGTGCGGTCAGCCGACGATGCCGCGAACCTGGTGCGCCTGGAATTAATGTATCTGGATCATGAAGAAATGCATATCCTATTGCTTGACACGAAGAATCAGGTTGTGGAGCGCATCAAACGCTACAAAGGCACGGTCAATAGTTCCGTTTTGCGCATTGCTGAGGTGCTGCGCCCCGCAATTGTGCGTAATTGTCCGCATGTTATCGTCTGTCACAATCACCCATCGGGCGATCCGACTCCTTCTCCAGAGGATGTGGAGATAACTCGCCAGCTTGTAGAGGCGGCCAAATTGCTTGATATTGATCTGCTTGACCATCTTATTATTGGCAACCCACGGTATATGAGCTTAAAAGAGCACCTTCGTTGGTGACAGCATCAGCAAAGGCAGGAAGATGCTCACTGATGCATCTTCCCGCTTTTCGCTTTATGCTTTCACGACGGCTTTTTCGCTTTTGCGTTTGCGCTGCCGGACCTCACCGTCTTGCTGATCTCTGGCTTTGTCTCCCCTGGCTGTTGCAGTCTCCAGCGCGGTTGTCAGCACCTGGGGAATGTCGGTGACGAAGACAAAGTGCATCTGCTCTTGCAATTCTTTGGGCAGGTCCTCCATCAGGTCCTGCTCGTTCTTCTTGGGCAGGATCACCGTGCGGATGCCCGAGCGATAGGCTGCCAGCACTTTCTCCTTGACACCTCCGATAGGCATCACTTTGCCGCGCAAGGTGATTTCGCCCGTCATCGCAACGTCTGAGCGCACTTTTCGCCCGCTCGCCAGCGAGACGAGGACCGTGATCATCGTGACGCCTGCGGACGGCCCATCTTTGGGGATAGCCCCTGCGGGAACGTGAATATGCACGCTCTGGTCTTCAAAGACATTTTTGGGCAGCCCCAGGGCTTCGGCGTTGGAGCGTACGTAGCTCAATGCGGCCATTGCCGATTCTTTCATCACGTCGCCTAACTGGCCCGTCAGGGTCAGGCGAGCCTCTTTGCCGGCCATAGCGGCGGCCTCGATAAAGATGATCTCGCCTCCGACGGGCGTCCAGACCATGCCGGTGGCAATGCCGGGACGATCAATCCGCTCGGCTACCTCTTCAAAGAAGCGCTGGCGGCCCAGGTATTCGGAAAGCTGATCGGCGGTGACATGGATGGGTGTCTGCCGCCCTTCTGCGATCTGCTTGGCAACCTTACGACAGAGGGAGCCGATCTCGCGCTCCAGATTGCGTACGCCTGCCTCGCGTGTATAATCGCGAGCGATGCGGCGCAACACGGCATCATCGAGCGTCAGCTCGTCCTTGTTCAGGCCGTTGGCTTCGAGCTGCTTTGGTAGCAGGTATTGGCGGGCGATATGTAGCTTCTGCTCTTCGGTGTACCCTGAAAGCTCCAGGATCTCCATACGGTCGCGCAAGGGGGCCGGAATGGGTTCCAGGGCGTTGGCCGTGGCGATAAACATCACTTTGGAGAGGTCAAAGGCCAGGTCCAGGTAGTTATCGCGGAAATTGTAGTTCTGCTCAGGGTCCAGCACTTCAAGCAGGGCCGATGAGGGGTCGCCGCGCCAGTCCGCGCCCACTTTGTCTACCTCGTCCAGCATAATGACCGGGTCGTTAGCTTCGACGCGGCGCAGCGTCTGGATGATGCGCCCAGGCATCGCACCGATATAGGTGCGGCGGTGTCCGCGAATCTCGGCCTCGTCTCTGATGCCGCCGAGCGACATGCGGGCAAACTTGCGACCGAGCGCGCGAGCAATGGATTGACCGAGCGAGGTTTTACCCACCCCGGGAGGGCCGACGAAGCAGAGAATGGGCTCGCGGTTCACCACGCGTTCGGGCGTCGGAGCTGCTAGCGGTTGCGTTGAGCGTGTGATGGTTTCTGCCTCTTCAGCGCCATTCTCTAAGGCTGCGTCTTCGCGCTCCTGTTGCATACGTTCGGCCTGGCGTTCTTCTTTCAAGCGGCGTACCGCAAGGTATTCCAGGATGCGCTCTTTGATTTTCTCCAGATCGTAGTGATCGTGGTCAAGCACCTGGCGCGCATGGGGCACGTCGATCTGCTCGCCTGTGCTTTTGCTCCACGGCAGGCTAACCAGCAGCTCAAGGTAGGTGCGGATGATGCTGTATTCCGGCGAGATGGTGGGGAGTTTTTCCAGGCGCGACAGTTCGCGGTTGGCCTCCTTCAGCGCCTCTTCCGGCAATCTGGCTTCATCGATTTTGCGCCGCAGCTCATTAACGGTTGCCTGCTCTTCGCTCTCCTCGCCCAGTTCACGCTGGATCGCTTTAAGCTGTTCGCGCAGCAGGAACTCGCGCTGCATTTTCCCCATCTCTTCTTGAGCCGTCGTCTGGATCTTCTTGCCCAGTTCAAGGATCTCAAGTTCATGGGCGAGGAAGCTGCTCAATTGCGCCAGTTTTTCGCGGACGGAATCAAGCTCAAGCAGCCTCTGACGCAGCTCCAGCTCCATCTGCACGAAGGTGGCAATGACGTAGACGACCTGGCGTGGCTCTTCCAGATTTAAGGTGGCGGCGGCAATGCCTTCGGGCATATTTTGCACTAGGGCCACCAGGCGCTGGAAGTAGCTAATCACGTTGCGTTTGATCGCCTCGGTCTCGTTATCCTCTTCCTGGATATCCGGCTTCAGGCTAACGTAAGCCGCGAGGTACGGTTTTTCTTGCGTAAACTCGCCGATGCTCACGCGTTCCAGGCCCTGCACGGCGATTTGCACGGTGCCGTCGGGCATGCGGAACATGCGGCCCACGCGCGCCACTGTACCGACCTTAAAAATCTCGTCTGGCCCGGCCTGCTCGATATCGGCGGATTTCTGGGCGACGAGCACCACCAGGCGATTGCCGCGCATCACATCGTCGATCAGGCGGATCGACCGTTCCTGGCCCACGGCGAGTGGCTGGACAGAAAATGGATAGATGACCGTTTCTTTTAGCGGCAGGACAGGGAGAACGTCGGGAATGGTTAAGCGATCCTCCTCGTCCTCATCTGCTCCCTCTTCCTGGCGCTCAGCCCGTAGCTCTGGCGCTTCCTCAAGATCGCTCAGCGTCGGCTCGTTGGAAGGCGCATCTTCTTCTTGCTCGCCAGGCTCTCCTGTTTCCGTATACTCAGAGGGAGATCTATCTTCCTGTTCAACGGAACCCTGGAATGCGTTTGCCTTCTGTGCTGCATCCGGCGCGTCGCCAGGCGGTAGGGCTTCGTTAAATGGTTCTTCGTGTTCTAACTGCTGTTCGTTGTAATCTTTCTCCATAAAATCTCTCAACGCATCATCAAGGATTGCAAAAGGCGCTACTCTGTCGTTCCGCTGCGCTGAATAGGCACACGTTCGGGGCCGCGCTCAGGCAACCTGGGTAAATCTACAATAAGAATGCCGTGTTCATAGTGTGCGATGACCGCCTCTCGCTCAATGGGAGAAGGGATAAAAACCTCGACGCGGAACGGGCCATAGCGAATTTGCGCTTCGTGATAACATAAGTTCTCCTGGCTTTCATAGTGGTCATGTCTTTCTCCACTCACCACCAGGGCATTTTCGTAAAGTGTTACCTCGATATCTTCTTCTTTCATTCCGGCCAGCTCAACCTTTACGACCATCCTATCTGCCGATTCAAGAATGTCAACCGGGGGTCTCCAGGTTGTTGATCGGTGCAGTATCGACTGTTGACTCTGGCGCAGGGCGTCGTTCAACAATTGACGGTAGTGGTGCTGTAGCTGTTTTTGTGAACCATCTATGAAGCGATAGGTCACTTGCCGATAACGCATTCGCATAGCGTGTTACCTCTTGCCGACCAGGGTCGGGGCCAGCCCTGTGCTCCCTGTGTGGGAGTAGAGAGCTTCATGGCAAAAGTGGGATCAGCCTGACTGTATCTTTTGCCTATCTACTAATACCGCTCACGCCTGCCGCTTATCCGAGTGGAAGGTCTTTTTCGCCTTCGGCAAGCGCCTTCTGGCATTCAGGGCAGATATATTCGAATTCAGAATTGCTCTCAGAGAGCACGTCACTTTGAATAATGCGGGCGTACCGCAAGCGCGTAGCTTTACCACATCTCGCACAGGTAACGTATGTTTCTGAGACGGCTGTGCGTCGGGTTCCAAGAATATCTTCCTGCATGGCCGATACCTGTCTTTCTGTGTTTTTCAAAAACCCGGTCTAATTCTAGGCTCCGTCTGTATGCTACGGTATGATATGCACCTTAAAGAACAGAGATTGGCCTACCGAGTGGCCAACATCTTTGATTATGGCACGCGTCAGGCAAAATTGCAAGCAATTCCTTGCGCCCTCCAGGGCTGTTGCAACGTCTTTTTTGCCGCCTTCGGCGGCGGGGAGAAGAGGAAAAAGTGGGAACACCCCCCCCGCAAGGAGGCTGCCGCCCCCTTGACCCCCGCTTGGCAGACGGTATGCCCAACGTTGCAACAGCCCTGTTGCGCCCTCCGACTTCGTAGGGGCCACGTTTACCGCGCCCGCCCCTCGATTGATTGCGTTGCCATCGCGCCCTGCATCGTTGACATTTTGAATAACCAGGGCTTCTCCAAAGTCGCTGTACGCTCTGACTGCTCGCGCCTTCGGCGCTCACAGGGAGAGGAAGGTGCAGGCTGTGGGCTGCGCCCACAGCCTGCACCTTCCTCTCCGCGGCTCGCTTGCGAGCCGTTCTGGATGAAAAGACAACGTTTGAGAAGCCCTGTTGAATAATAAGAGGTTTGACGTGTTCTGGTTGATATGCTACTATGTTTTTATATTCCTCTCTGATGTTTTAGTGGCTATTTGGAACCCTACTTGAACCATTGTATTCTAGTGCGTGGTTGCCGGATGACGACACAGCCGTAAAGGTACGCGGCTTGCCTGTCATCCTTTAAGAGATAAGGGCGAAATGAGATGATCACGCAAGCGATCAAACATTGGATGAGCAAGCTATTCGCATGGTGGCCCTGGAGAAAATCTTCAGATACCGGCTATGTGCAAACTGTGAGCAATTTGAAGAAGAATGCCGCTCAAGAAACGCTATGGCGTGCAGCAGCGGATGGACCAGGGCCGCAACCCAGCGTGACATCCGTGGTGATTGAGCAGGGGAGGAGCGAGACATCCCCCTCAACAGATCGACCAGTCATTGATGAGCACGCGGAACAGGTTGCCCAATCTTCCCCATCCCCCATAGAAGAGAGCGCCCCGCCTTCTCAATCTCCATCAAAAGAATTGCCGCAGGGACGCACTGAAGATAGCCCAACCCCTTCTCCAACGTTTGAACAACGATTAGTATTTCTCCGTCACCTGGTCAAACGAGGCGTCATTAATGAAGGGTTTGCCGAGGGGAAGGTGCCCGATCAATATAAAAAGCCGTAGGGGCCTTCCTTGCAGCCGACCGTAGGGGCTGGGCTTGCCCCTGCCCAGCTAGACGCTGTAGCTCCCCGATTCATCGTGGGAGCGTCGGTCGGCTGGATAGAAGGATAGGTCTTACACCTGCCCCCTACCACATTATTGTGCGCCCGCTGCCGTGAAGCCGCGAGACTGTGCCTCGTCCTCTGAAGCAAAGTAGATGACCGTTACCCCTCCTGCTTCGGCATCGTCTTCAGCCGCAGTGAGCTGCTCAAGCGGCACCTCAATCGGGTAATAGAGCCTTGTGCTGACAACGCCGATCACCGTTGCATCTTCGGGGATCGCCTGCTCGACTGGCCTGCTACTCAGCTCGCCCACCCCGCTGGCGCTCAGACCGTCTGCAATGGCTGGCTCTCTGCTAGCAAGGCCGCTCTCTGCATAGGGTCGCGACGATTCTTCGGAGCTGGCTGGAGATCGGGTTGAGCTTACCTGTTCTTTGAGGGGGTCTCCATTCCTCCTGTCATTTTGCAGCAGTTCGATAGGCTGATCGTAAGCCTCTTGCTGCTGCTTACGCCGCTGTATATACAGATAGATGGCGATTGCTGCTGCCGTCAAGCCTGCGCTACAGACGAACGCAAGCCAGAACATATTGCTGCGCAGGGCTTGCGCTTGCTGAGCTTTACGGTTGCGCTTGCGCAGCTCTTTTTTCAGGCGCGCTTTACTTTGCGACCACTTTTTCCTGGTTTTTTGGCCACGCTTGACTAGTTGCTGAGAGGCATCACTGCCACTCTCGCTTACTGTACGAGACAGCTTGCGACCACGATCCATCAGTTCCTCCGCCAGAAGTCCGCCCTGTCTGGCCAGCTTCCGGCTATATGGATGTGCTCTGAGTTCTGCCATAGACTCCGCGAGAGCCGCTCCAAGAGCGACCAGTCGCTCTTGAGGATTAGGCTGTTCATTGGTTTGTTGTTCTATTTCTTGTTGTCGGCTGCGACCCTCCGAGCGGGCTTGCAGCCGCTCCCTCAGTGTATTAATGACGGGGCCGAGCGCAGTAAGCGTGAAGGCTCCTACGCGTAGCCAGCGCCTTATCTCCTGTGAAAGATCTCTGTCCGTAGCCATATAACTTCCTCCTGACGGTGGTGATGCTGCTTTTGCTATCGAATCCAACCTACTACCACGAGCGGGGCAAGGGCAAGTCCGGCCCCTACAGAGCGAGAAACGTTCCACGCTAACAGGGCAGGGACGAGCCCTGCCCCTACGGAACAGGGTAAGGTAGGGGCAATCCCTCGCGGTTGCCCTGGGGAAAGCCCAGCCCCTACAGAGCGTGGAATCGAAATACATCTATTGTCCAGCATAATGAAAAAAGTCACCGAGTCTTCTAGAACACACGCATAAGTATGACCGACACAGTTAGTCTGTGTCAAGGGAGGGAGCGATTTCCGTAAGCGGATTATTCGAGCTAAAAGTCCTCGGCGGCAAATTCGCTTAGCTGGAGGACGAGACGGCAAAAATGCAGCATCGCGGAGGCGGATTCTAAATAAGCTTCATCGCTAGTGACTGTGTGGTGCTTGACCGGCGCACGTCGTTGCAGGGCGCGCAACACCACCATAATGTCTTCCTTGAGGGAGGTATCGAGGTCTCCACGCTGCATGAGGAGGATAACCTGACTGACAATCGAGTCAACTTCGCGACGCATCAAGGTCAAATCATTTAGCCAGGTATCGTCGTCTTCGGGTATATTACTATCTTCATCCCAATAGAGTGCGTCTGCACTTTGCTCTTGCCGTCTGACGTCGCTACGTATGGGTCTGCGCCTCGGTTGGAGGGGAGCCTTAGGTTCCTCCGGCTTTACTCCTAGCTTATGGAGCAGCGCGGCCAGTTCTTCTTCCCAGCCAGCCATAGAGAGCCTCCTTATTGCATTTCCACTTGACGTCTTTGAAACCTCTCCCGAAGTGTAACACAGTGTCCTATCCTTGTAAATGGCCTGAATGGATAAGTCGAAGAGGCTTGCAATAGGAAATTTGCCCTATGAGAAGCGAGGATGAAAAGGTTGCCGGGGCGTTGCTGATGCACATTTACGCCCCGGCAGTAGTTTGCTATTCCAGACAGCCAGCGCTGCTGACGCGCTAGCTTCGCTCAGGCTGTCTGCAATGAATGGCTTGCCATTTATAATGGAAGAATCGCCGGAATGTGCGGAATGATCGCCAGAAATGCGGCTATTAGTAAGCCTGCCACCAGTAGCAGCGCGAAGAAAACTTCGAGCGAGAGCACCTGGCGCATGACGGTATGGAGACCCGCAGGCGTATCTGTCCGCAGGACGCCGGTGATAATGACGACCAGCGTTGGCAGTGTCCACAGGGCAAGCAGAACCGGGTGCGGCGCGCCATGTGGGACCCCCAGAGCGACGATAACTGCGTAAGCCCCCAGCAAGAGCACCAGGAACCATGCCCGGCTCCAGCGTAAACCCAGGAGCGAGGCAAAGGTGCGCTTCCCGGCATGCGTATCGCCCTCGGTGTCGCGCATATCGTTGATATGCACCACGGCTGCCGCCAGCAAGCCCAGAGGAATGCCGTAGAAGACTGCAAGCAACGACGGCTGCCCTGTCTGGAGCATATAGGCGCCCAGGGTAATAAACGGGCCAAAGACACAGAAGGCTACCAGTTCGCCTAGCATCCTGGAAGCAAGCGCCTTCTGTGTCCCGCTATAGAAATAGGCGCAGATCACTCCAATAAAACCCAGCAGGTAGACCATCGGACCGCCAGCAGCCGCAACAACCAGGCCCAGCAGCACGCCGGTTCCCAGCAGGGCCAGCCCGGTGATCAGGACACGCGAAGGCTTGATCAAGCCTTGCTGGATCAGGCCGCCGGGGCCAAAGGCATTGCTGGTATCGATGCCGCGCAAGTAGTCATAATAGTCATTGATGAGATTTGCGCCAAGCTGGAGCAGACTCACTGTAACAATCGCGAGGATGAAGTGGGTCAGGTGAAATTTCCCTAAAGGCGCTTTTGACGAGATGGTCTGGGTCCATGCCAGTACGCTGCCGACCAGTATCGGCATCACTGACAATGGGAGGAAAGCCAGCCGCATCCCGTCTCGCCAGATTTGCAGCCACTCGCCGGATCTCCGGCGGTATTCCGTCGGTTGCGCAACCAGCGGCGCGGGCAGGCTCACCTCGACCGTTGAGTTGACCGGTCGCACGGCAATGGCGGGCTGCATTTCGCTAAGGGTCTCAAGAGAACTCAGCGGGATGGTCGGTACCTCTTCTGCCTGCACAGATTCGGCGGTGACGATCTGGGTGGAGTTGGTGGGTTTGGGTTTAGCGACTACCCGATTATTATTCTTAAAGTCTTCGCTTTCCATACGCTCCCCTTCTGGTTTGATAAAAAGTAAAATTCCGGCGGTAAGTAGATACGCTGGGGGGCATATCATCTACACAATTTTCTTGCACAGGTACACTGTAAACTTTTAGAAGTATGTGGTACTGCTTACAATGAATAATTCCCCTATAAACACATGTAAGGCTACTGTTGATAGTATACAGAAATTCTGAAAGTAAAGGTATTTCAGTAGCAGCGTATTGGATCAAAGGGTTGCAAGGGTGTAGTACCAATCAACTGGTTATGCATAGAGCAGTGTACTCATGTATGCCCGGTAAAAAGCCATCCTACAAGGTTTCCTCTTCTACCAGGACGGTGGGCTGCTACAGGACGGGTAGCCATATGGTACTCCTACGACGATAGCGCCTCTGCGGCCTGGATAATTTAGCACAACTACCAATTATTACGTTGTAGAAGGTTGAGTTGGTTCATTATTGGGAAAAAAGCTTTACCTCCACTGCATCTGTCTATTATGAATAACTGTCTGGCTGGCGCCGTTGTAACTCTTGCTGTAGAGCTTGCATGGATTGTTGCAGGTGCAATTGACCTATGGCGGAGGTGAGGTCGCCGCGCGTCTTCTCTAGAATCCCTCGTGTGACATCCGTTGTGCGTCTCAGCCCTGAGGTGATGGCATCGGGGAAGTCAACAGAGATGAGCAGAGCGTAAATATCATCCATGTAGCGCAGGTACGTTTCGCAGTCTGCGTAGTGGCCCTGGCGCAACTGGTCCAGAATGTAGCGACGCAGTTCGCCAACCGCCTCGCCCAGCCCATTCAGATAAGCTGCCCACCCTACTCCCAGCTTATCGGCTGCGGGGAAAGGCTGATGCTGGATCAGGGCTGCGAAGGTGGCGGCTTCGGTATACTCTTTCTGCGCGTCCTGCGCGAAGCCCGCGTAATAAATATCTTGGTGCTGCTGCAAGTCGGCGGCTATCTCCGCGATCAGCGTTGCAGCGTGCGAGAGGAGCTCCTGGGCCGCAGAAAACTCTTGCCGGTGAGCAGCGCGGATGCTATTGGCGCAATAGCGAATGGCTGTGCGCGATTTAGGCAATGCCCGCTCGCGAGCTGCATGTTTCAGTGCAAGGTGCTCAATCGCACTCTGCCCTATTATCTCTAAGTTCTCAGCCATAACATGCTGTATCCTTTCTATGGTAAGGCCAGTGTACCATAGAAAGCGCGAAACGACAAAAACTCCCACGATGAATCGGGGAGCTACTCCCGTCTTGCTATCCAGCCAACCAACGCAGGGGCTGTAGGGGCAATCCCTTGCGGTTGCCCAGCTCCCTACGACTGACTGCAAACAAGGGCTGGCTATTGGTGGAAAGCCATAATTGTTGACAGAAGTAGTTTTTGTCCAGGTGAAGGTATCAGTCAACACGAGCCGCGTTGCGCTACTTTCTACGCCCTGTTTTTTTATCCTGATAAATCAGAATTGGATGGACCTCAATTTCTGCCGGAAAGGTCATGCTTTGCAGGTCGCCCGCCCAGAAAAGCTGCTTCATCATTTCGGCGACGGCATAAAGCAAATGCTGTAGGGCCGCCTCCTGTCCGTGCTCATATGCCGCGCTTCCCTGATACATAGACATGGCTACGAAGAACGGATTGACGGGGGTGCGTTCATTCAGGCGCACCAGGTAGATATCCATTTTCGCGTCACCCTTGTCCACAGGAACCATCACGCGAAGTTCCGGCTTCTGGTCAATGATATCCAGGCGATAGAAGACACCGTAGTGATCGCGAGATGCCTGGAAAATGGACACCTCTGGGAGAGAATCGCTCGTGTACAGGGCATCGGCTGGTTGTTCCATCTCTACTCCTAATCCTGCCAGAAAGCTCTCAAACTGTTCGTCGATGTTCATATAACCCTCTCGTTCTTGTATCATCTCATGTGACAATAACCTTCACTGGAGTATTCTGTGGCAAGAAGAGAAAAGTGGAAATAGCCTCAATATTTTATGTCTGGTTTGCAATAGCATGGTATCGTTGCAATGTTTGCGCTGGCTCTGTACGTAGTGTAACTCTCTTTGATGGAAGTCAATAACTTATAATACAATATAGAATAAAACCTGGTGAGAGGAAGACCAATGCAGCCAGATCGGGTTGTTTATTCAACCGATAAAGGAAAAATTACCACCTGCCCAACTTGCGGTCAACTGTATAAAAATTGCCGCTGTGGTCAGCAGGTTGCCCCCACAAAGAAGAGTGATGGAGTTGTACGCGTGATGCGCGACCGCAAAGGGCGCGGAGGGAAAACCGTGACAGTTGTCGATGGAGTGGCGGGAGGCGAGGCGGAGCTGACCACGCTGGCACAACAGCTCAAAAAGTTGTGTGGCTCTGGTGGCACCGTCAAGGATGGCAATATCGAGATTCAGGGCGACCATTGTGATAAAGTGATGGCAAAATTGACGGCTCTGGGGTACAAAGTCAAACGTGCTGGTGGGTAAAGGAGTATGACTTTGGAGAGTCCATACCCCGCGCCTGTATTTTACACAGAGATTCATCGAGTTAAAAAGTTAAGAGGAGAGTAAGGATGCCACTCAACATTGAATTGCTGAAAAAAATCGCAGAAACGCCTGGTATTGCAGGGCGTGAAGATCAGGTGCGCGCCTTGATCCTGGAAGAACTGCGCACACTTACCGACGAGGTCAACGTTGATCGCCTGGGCAACATCATCGCCTTGAAGCGAGGAAAAAGTGAGCGTCGTGTCATGCTGGCTGCACATATGGATGAAATTGGCTTCCTCGTCAAGCACATTGATAACCGAGGATTCATCCGTATTCAGCAGGTGGGTGGTTTTGATGCCCGCGTGCTCTTTGCTCAGCGTGTCCTGGTTCACGGCTTTGCGGGCCAGACCTTACGAGGAGTCCTGATGCCATCGAGCAAGCCTATTCACCTGTTAGGCGATGAGAAGCCCGAGGCGGTGAAACTCGATGATCTCTATATCGATCTCGGCCTGTCAAGCGAACAGGTGCGCGCGAAAGTGGAAGTGGGCGATATGATCACGATGGATCGCACGCTTGAAGTCGTTGGCGATATGGTCGTCAGCAAGTCAATGGATGACCGCGCCAGCCTCTTTGTGATGCTCGAAGCCTTGCGCGCTCTGCGGAACCATGAGGTCACTATTTTTGCCGTCGCCACGGTCCAGGAAGAGGTGGGCCTGCGTGGCGCCGCCACGGCAGCCTATCAGGTTCAACCGGATGTGAGCGTGGCCCTGGACATTACGCTGGCGGGAGACATCCCCGGTAGACCTGATCAGGATGCGATCACACGACTGGGCGAGGGCACCGCCATCAAAATCTTCGACTCGTCGCATATTTCCAACCATAAGCTCGTGCGGCACTTCCGCGACCTGGCGAAGCGGCACAACATCCCTTATCAGCTTGAGGTGTTGCCACGGGGCGGGACAGATGCGGGAGCGATGCAGCGATCACGCGACGGCTCACCTGCGATCACACTCTCGACGCCTACCCGCTACGTCCATACGGTCAACGAGATGATCCACCAGGCCGATCTGGACGCGAGTATTACCTTGCTGGCCCGTTATCTAGAAGATGCCCACAACGGCGATTATTCGCTCTAGAGGCATAGAACTCTTCAACCCTCTCACTCTCACATGAAGAACGAGAGGGTTGTCTTGTGCTCCTTAAATAGCCTGAAGCAGAAAACGAACTGCTCAGAAAATTTTATGAGGACGGAGGGGAAGAGAAGCCTCGTTTCTCTCTGGCGCATCCCCTGTTAGTGGTAGAGCAAATAGCCTGCAATGGCTGCCAGGCATAGGATCACGATAATATTGACCTTGCGGCTCAGCGCCAGGCCAAAGGCTATGGCGGCGATGATCCAGCTTTTCCAGTCCAGGGATGATCGGTCAATGATTGACCATGCCACCGTGAGCAGGATGCCCACGACCGCGAGCGAGATGCCGCGCATAAAGCCCGCAACCCAGTTCTGGTGTTCGATACGGTGGTAGACGGCGGCGGTGAGCAGCACGATAAACGCGGGCAGAATGATCGCGATTAAAGCCAAGAATGCGCCCAGGTAACCATAGGTGAAGTAGCCCAGGCTGATCACCCACAGGCCGTTGGGACCAGGGCTGATCTGACCGATGACGATGGATCGTCCGAAATCGGTTTCGACGGCCCAGCCGTTGCCGAGCAAGTCCTGGTGCAGACTTGGCAGGTTGCTAAAGCCGCCCGTTGAGAAGAGCGAGGCTTTGAAGAAGAGCAGAAAGTAGATGAGCGGATCAATCATGCTAGTGTTGCTCCCCTCTTATGTCAGCAGTATGGGACGAGGCTGCTTCGTCGCTCCGTTCTGAAGCTGTCGAGGAGGTGTCAGAGGTGCTGGTTGCTGCAAGAGCGTAATGAGGAGTGCGCCAGGAGGTGAAGATGATGGCTCCCGCAGCGGCGGCACAGATCAGGACCAGGATCACCGAGAGTTTGAGCACAATCAGGGCGGCGGCGCAGGCCAGGACGATGACCGCGCTGCCAACTGAGCGCAACCATCCCTCTTTACGGGCTTGTGTCAGCAGAGGGTGGGCGAAGCGCGCCGCAACTACAAACATTACTCCGGCTGTGGCGGGGATCACGCCGCGCAGGATCGCCTGAACCTCTGGCCTGTTCTGAATCAGTTTGAAGCCAGCCGCGAGCAGACAGGTGATGGTCGCACTGGGCAGCAACAGGCCGATCAGCGAGACGACTATCCCTGACATGCCTCCCAGCTTGCGCCCGATCAGGATGGTGAGCGCGATAATATTAATGCCGGGCGTGAACAGGCAGAGGTTCCAGAAGAGGGAGAAGTCCTCCATCGTCATCCATCCATGTTTCTCGATGAACTCTTGCTGGATCTGGAAAATAGTCGAAGAGCCACCTCCGAAGGATTGCAGGCCGATACTGGCCCAGATGCGAAAAAGTTGCCATTTGCCTGGTCTGGGATCTGGTTGTTTCATGTTGCTAGCTCCAGAAGACGCCTTTTTGTGGAACGTCTTGTATATAACAGCAGTGTAAGCATTATTATATGAGCTAGTCTGGCTGGTAGTCTATATTTATGTCTCATCCCTTTAACTGAAAATTCCGTAATAACAGAGAGCGTTCTATGTTATAAAATAGGGTATGCGGAACGAATTGCTATCATGGTTTGCGAGAGAGGGGCTGTTGCTGACATCGGTCTCAGCGCAGGCAGAAGACCCGGAGCATGATGAGGTCAAGATAATCGTAAAGGCCCCGGTAGTGGCGCTCAGCCGTGCCGATCACGATTTTCGCGAGTGCCCCGATCCTGTACTTTTCGGCTATCCTGAAACGTCTCTAGCTATGATGGTACTGGACGATATGCATCAGTTTGTCCTCTCATGGCTGGAGAAGGCGGTTGAGGCAGGTATGGCCCGCTGTTTCGTCTGTAACAAAGTACTGGATATGGGTAGCGAGAAGCCCTGGGACGCCGTTTTTGTTGAGCACGAGATCTATTGCTGGCTGGTCATCCATTTTGACTGTAAACGCTATCTTAATCGTGACCTCAAGGGGCGTAACCCCTTTGAAGTCACCGCGCGCCCGCCTGAATATTTTGATCTGTATATCACATAAGAAGTAGGGGCTCCGATGGATAAAAATCAAGTCGCGGCTTTGCTGGAAAATATCGGCACCTTGCTGGCGCTCCAAGAGGGGAGCAGCACGTTCGAGGTGCGCGCCTATGAGAACGCCGCCCGCACGCTCAGTTCGCTCAATGGCGATATCGGGCAACTGGCGAGAGAAGGGAAGCTGAAGGGGCTGCCCGGGATGGGGCCAACGATCCTTAAACGCGTGATGGAGGCTATCGAAACCGATCACATCGCCTTTTATGACGAACTGGTCGCCACCACGCCGCCTGTCAAGCTCGATATGTTACGCATCGCCGGAATGGGTCCGAAACGTATCAACGCTATTTATGACCAGTTGCATATCACCAGCATCGCCGAGCTGGAGCAGGCGTGTAAAGATGATAAGGTGGCTCATCTGCCAGGTTTTGGTAAGAAAACTCAGGATAAAATCTTGCAGGGGATCGGCTTTCTTGCCCAGCACGCCGACCGCTTTCTCTATCCCATCGCCGAGCAGGAAGCGGAACAGATTCGTGCCGCGCTGGCAGCACGACCGGAGATTGTGCGTCTGGAAGTGGCTGGCAGCCTGAGACGCAAGCGCGAGACGGTCAAGGACATCGATATGGTTGCCAGTGTGGATGATCAGGCGAGCGACGAGACGCGGCGCAACCTGATGGATTTTTTCACCCAGCAGCCTTCGGTCAAAGCCATAACGGGCCAGGGCGAGACCAAATCGAGCGTCGTGCTCAGCAGTGGCATCGCGATGGACCTGCGCGTCGTCGGCGACAGCCAGTTCCCCTATACGCTGCACCATTTCACCGGATCGCGCGAGCATCATATCCCCCTGCGCCGCCGTGCGCTCAGCATGGGCATGACCATCAACGATTATGGCCTCTTTAAAGTTGAGCATGGGGAGCAAATTCTGGTTCCCTGCACGACCGAGGGCGATATTTACGCCGCGCTCGGCATGGCCTATATCGAGCCGGAGCTGCGCGAAGATATGGGCGAGATCGAGGCGGCTATCAATGGAACGCTGCCGGAACTGGTCCAGGAGAGCGATCTGCGTGGCGTGCTGCACGCCCATACCAACTGGAGCGATGGACAGAACACGCTGCGCGAAATGGCGGAGGCGTGCATTGCGCATGGTTATGCCTATCTGGGCATCACCGACCATAGCAAAGCGGCGGCTTATGCAGGCGGGCTAAAGGAGGATGATCTGCGGCGCCAGGGCGAGGAGATCGACCACCTGAACGCAGTGTTCGCCGGTCGCCTGCACATTCTTAAAGGGATCGAGTGCGATATTCTCCGCGATGGTGCGCTTGACTTCGACGATGCCGTACTGGCGCGCCTGGATTTTGTCGTGGCCTCCATTCATAGCAATTTTAATCTGTCGCCCGAAGAGCAGACCAGGCGCATGGTACGCGCAATTGCCAATCCATACGTCGATATCATCGGGCATCCCACCGGGCGTATTTTGCTCGGGAGGGAGGGGTATAGCCTGGATATAGAAGCCGTCATTGCGGCAGCAGCCGAGCATGGGGTATGTATTGAGATCAATGCCCATCCATCGCGACTGGATCTCGACTGGCATTTTGTGCGTAAGGCCCGTGATCAGGGCATGAAGATTCCCGTTAACCCTGATGCTCACTCGCTTGCAGGATTGGACGATATGCGCTATGGTATAGGGGCTGCACGCAAGGGTTGGTTACGTGCCAGCGACGTACTTAACACGATGAATACCGATGCCTTGTTGGCGTTCTTCCAGGATAGAAGACGCCGGAAGTCATAATAGTAGAGAGGAGATTTGTATGGCGCAACAGGTAGAGTTAGAGATAGCCCCGCGTAAAGCAATGGGCAAAGCGACAAAACGCCTGCGTAGAGAGGGAATTATTCCTGCAAATATCTTCGGACATAAGGAACCATCCCAGGCGGTGCAGTTTGAGGCGCTGGCATTTGAGCGGCTGCGGCGTTCGCATGGGACCAGGAGCGTCCTTGCTCTGCGTATGGACAATGCGGCCCCGCAAACGGTCCTGATTCGTCATATCGAGCGCAGTCCGCTAACCGGTGAGATTCTGCATGTGGACTTCTCGCGCGTCAGTCTGAGCGAGCGCGTTGAGGTGAAAGTACCGCTGCACTTTGTTGGCGAGGCTCCCGGTGTGAAGGTCGAGAAAGGCGTGTTGTTGCACCTGATGGAAGCGATAGCGGTAGAGTGCCGCGTTACGGATATGGTCGAGTACATTGAGGTTGACGTCTCGCCGCTTGCGAGCATTGACTCGGCGCTGCATGTGCGTGACGTAAAATTGCCGGGAGGGTACAGTCTGGTCTCTGATCCAGAAGAGCCTATTGCCAAAATCGCGGCTACGCGGGCTGAGGTCGTCGAGGAAGCTGAAGTTGCTGCTGCGGAGACTCCTGCTGAGCAGGCTCCTGCTGCCGGTGGAGAAGCTGCTGCTGAATAACGACTAATCAATCAGGTGGGATGGTCATTGCTAAAGAGGAGCGGTAGATATGCGTATCATGATTGTGACAGATCAATATCCGCCGATGGTGGGAGGCGTTCCGACTGCCACTCACGGCCTTGCGGTCGATTTCGCGAGTCGGGGACATCAAGTGTGGGTGGTAGCGCCCAGCTATGGCGCTCGCGATGTGCGTCGTCTTGAACACAAAGTGCGTATCTATCGCTTCTCCTCGTTTGAATGGCCCACCTATGAAGGGCTGCGCATCCCCTTCCTGCCCTTTATGCCTGTGCGCAACCTGATTAAAAGAAGCGATCCCGACATTATTCACATTCATTCGCCGATTGTGCTGGGCAATATCGCGCAAATTCTTGCCGGTGGCCTGCGCAAGCCGGTGATTGCCACCAATCATTATTTGCCCATTAATCTGAGCCGTTCCCTTATTTCAGACCCGTTGATCGGCAAATCTATCAGCAAGGTGACCTATTCGTACCTCGTGCATTTCTGCAACCGCTGCGAGTATGTCACCGCGCCAACGAAAACTGCCCTGAATTTGCTCTATGAACACGGACTGCATGCCCCCGCCAAAGCTATCTCCAATGGCATTAATCTGGCAAAATTCACGCCTGGCGAGCGCGATGCAGCGATTTTGCGGCGCTACAACCTGCCAGAGGAGCGCCCGCTGGTGATCCATGTGAACCGCTTGAGCGAGGAGAAGCGGGTCAATGTGCTGCTGGATGCCGCCGCTAAGCTGAAGGGGAAGGCCCATATTGTGCTGGTCGGCACCGGCCCCGCCGAGGCCGAGCTGCGTACACAGGTGGAGTGTCTGAATATTGGTGATCGCGTCAGTTTCCTGGGCTTTGTCCGTGACGATGACCTGTTAGCTTTGCGGCGCTCGTCGGATATCTTTGTGATCCCTTCGGTGGCCGATCTCCAGAGCATCTCGACGATGGAGGCGATGGCCTGCGGCCTCCCTGTCGTCGCAGCCAACGCATACGCGCTGCCGGAACTGGTACATCACGAGGAGAACGGCTTTCTGTTCCAGCCAGGTGACAGCGACGAAATGGCCTGCCAGCTAGACCTGCTCTTAGGTGACGTTGAACTGCGTAAACGTATGGGCCAGCAGAGTCTGAAGATCGTGGCCGCACATGACCGGGTGAAGGTGCTCGATGAGTGGGAGGAGCTGTATCGCCGTCTCGCCATTGAATTTAAAGAAGCCAAAGAGCGTAGGCAACAAATGCGTATGATCCGCAAATATCAGGGTTATGTCCCTGGAGGCCAGCAGAGGATGCCTCTGCATTCTCACATACGGCATACTGGAGAGTTAACGCGCGATCAGCCGTTGAAAGAAACCGTGTGGCGCACACAAAGTGGGGGGATCTACGCCGAGGATCTGTAGTACTGTAGTACTGTATCAGCTTCAGCTCCAGCGGCTATGCAGTAGACGAGCAAGGAAGCGTTCAACGTCCCAGCGTAGTTGGATGGAGTGGTAACGTAGCCAGGCAACACAACGTGTCCACCACGATGGTTGCTGTTCGAGCGAGGATTTGCGGCGGGGATGGTAGGAATCGTAAACAGGTATCGGCGCAGGGATAAGCGAGCCTGCCCCAGGCTGATTTTTGCTGAAAAGTTGCCAGAACTTCCCCAGGTAGCCGCCCGATAAGCGGGAAATAGTATTGCACAGCTTTTCTTTCGTATCTCCCATATAGAAGCAAGCTCCTGAGATAATATACGAACTCCCTATCTCATTAGTATAACGTTTTCGCCGCCATTTGTCCAGTTTCCAGCATCGGTGTATTAGTGTAAAAAATCGATTGTCCGGCTTATTGACAGGGAATAGAACTCTTCAGTATAATATGGGCGCAGACGACTCAATATCGTATAGGCATCGGTGCTGGCGTCTTTTATACGATAGATACGTGCGAGAAAATCTGCAAGGATGCATTGTGTTTGAGGATATTCCTGATATCAGCCTGGGATTACACCGGGGAAAGGGGATTGTTATGTTGCCTGAAGATGAAGAGAAACCCGTGCCCATGTCAACGTCAGAAGCGGGCCGTAAAGGGGGAAGCACGGTCCGCGATAAATACGGAGAGGATTACTATCGACGTATCGGGAAAAAAGGAGGCACTGCGCTCAAAGAGAAGCGAGGCAGTGAGTATTACCGCACGATTGCCCAGAAAGGAGGGCAGGCTAACGTGAGCAAATATGGCCCCGATCACTTCTCGGCAATGGGGAAAAAGGGCGGCAATACCACCAAAGCGCGCCAGGACCCAGAGTTTTATAGCCGTATAGGAAGGATGGGCGGCGCAGCCAGGCGCAAGAAAAAATCTTGAACAGGTTGCAAGCTCAAGTTGCTGGCTAGCAGCGCAGCAGTATTTTTGCTGATACTGAGCTTCCTGGCATAATGGAGCGCCAGGAAGCTTGCTATGGCTAATATCTGCCTGATCGATGATGGAAAAATCTAGACGCGGGTCAGTGCAATACTTTAAACGCCTGCCTGCTGTTTGTCTTCTTCTCCGTGCGTGCCCAGTTTCGCCAGACCTTCTGCGATGGCCCCAGCCACGCCGGTTTCTGCCGTTTGACGAGCTACACGCAGAGCGTTTTTGATGGCTTTGGCGTTGGAGCGACCATGAGCGACGATAGCGGAGCCGTTGATGCCCAGGAGCGGCACGCCGCCGTATTCGGCATAATCGAGCCGCCGGAAGACCTTGCGCAGTCCGGGACGCAGCACTGCGGCGGCAAGCTTGCTGGGTAGCGAACTGGTCATTTGCGTGCGAACCATTCCTAGCAGGGTCTCGGCCAGGCCCTCGCTCAGTTTGAGCACCACATTGCCCACAAAGCCGTCGCATACGACCACGTCAGCCCCGCCCGTGGGGATATCACGCCCTTCGATATTGCCGATGAAGTTGAGGCCAAGCGTTGGCGCGCTGGCTTTTAGCAACTCATGCGCTTCAATCACGAGCTGGTCCCCTTTGGTTTCCTCTTCGCCGTTGGCAAGCAGACCAACGCGCGGCGAGGTGACGTCGAAGATGCGTTCCATGTAGATAGAACCCATCAGCGCGAACTGCTGTAAATATTCTGGCTTGCAATCCGTGTTTGCGCCGATATCAATCACCAGGCATGCGCTGTCTCGGGTGGGGAAGACGCCACCGAGGGCAGGCCGCTCGACGCCGGAGATGCGTTTGAGTGTAAAGAGCGAGGCCGCCATCATCGCGCCACTGTTTCCGGCGGAAACGGCCCCGAGCGCGGAACCATCGCGTACAAGTTGTAAGGCTAGAGTCATCGACGCATTTTTCTTACGGCGCACAGCATTGGCCGGGTGCTCATCCATCTCAATCACTTCATCGGTATGGACGATTGGCAGGTCCAGGCCGGTGGTGTCATGCTTTGCCAACTCTGCGCGGATGGCCTCTTCTCGTCCCACGAGATAGACCCCCAGGCCATATTCGCGGGCGGCCTGTATTGCTCCCAGGACAGTCTCAGCAGGGGCGTGGTCACCCCCCATTGCATCCAGCGCGACGCGTACAGCAGGAGCGGCACTGCTCATAGGTTTCTTCCCTCGGGTTCTCCAATCGTCTTTTTGACCAGCTCGACCAGTTTGTCGAGGTCAAAGGGTTTATAGACAATGTGAACAACGCCCGCCTCGCGGAACTCCTTCTCCTCATTGGCGGCTCCGAGAAAGGCTGTAACGACGATCACCGGTATCTGGTGATCGACTCCCATCGCCATCAATTTTAGCTCGTCGCGTCCATCGAGATAGGGCATCATCAGGTCGAGCAGAACAAGGTCCGGCTGATGCTCGCGTACGGCGTCGTAGAAGCGCAGGCTTTGCGTCGTCATATACGTCTCATAGCCCTCATCCGCTAACGCCTCGGTCAGGAGATCAGCAATAGTAGGGTCATCGTCCATTATGAGTATCTTTTTTGGCATGGAAGCGTCATCCCCCTCATCTCAAAAAACAGCACTTCTGCTATGAGCAACCTTGCCCGGTTGCTCAGCACGGACATAGAAGCATTATAGCACTATGTTGTATACCTGTACACGTTGAAAAACGCCAGGAAGCTTCCAATGTAGGACCTTGTGATTAGAGGATAGTTCTGCTCAACAGGTCTTATAATTGATACAGTGGCTACAGACCATTTTAAGCAGATAAAAAAGTAATGATTCTGTGCAGACTGTCTTGACATTCTCATGGCATTGTATTACTGTACAGGTCAGATTGTATAGGACAAATGTTTGGAAAAAAGCTACATGGCATCATCTCCGTTATTTTGTGATCGATGCGGGGCGGTGAACCGGGCCGAGGCTGTATATTGCAAGGCATGCGGTCAATCGCTGCATGCCCTGGCAAGCAATACCATTAGTACCACGATGACAGGATTGCTGGATCAGCAGCATATGCTGAAGCGGCGCTATGCGATTCTTGCCCGCATTGGGCGTGGCGGCTTTGGCGCTGTCTATAAAGCGGCGGATACCTATTTCGGCAATCGGCTGGTTGCCGTCAAGGAGATGAGTCAGCACAATCTGAATCCCCAGGAGTTGACCGAAGCCACGTCGTCTTTCAGGCAGGAGGCCATACTGCTGGCAAATCTGGTGCATCCCAATCTGCCACGCATTTACGAGCAGTTTACGGACGGCGGGCGCTCCTATCTCGTCATGGATTTTATTGAGGGGGAGACGCTGGAGGAGCATCTTGTGCGCCTGAGGACCAGGAAGCTTCCTATTGAGCGCGTTCTTGACATCGGCATTCAGCTCTGCTCAGTCCTTGACTACCTGCATACACGTAATCCGCCTATCATTTTTCGTGATCTCAAGCCTGCCAATGTGATGTTAACACCCGCGGGCCACGTTTACCTGATCGATTTTGGCATTGCGCGCCACTTCAAACCAGGGCAAAGCAGGGATACAACCGCGCTCGGCTCCTCGGGCTATGCCGCGCCCGAACAATATGGGAAATCGCAGACAACCGCCAGAGCCGATATCTACAGCCTGGGCGCGACATTACACCAGCTCATCACCGGCGATGATCCGGCTGAAGCTCCTTTTCATTTTATTGCGCTGCGCTTTGGCAACCATCAGGCGCTTTCGGGTCTGGATACACTGATTATGAATATGGTGAGTATGGAGATCGACAAACGGCCCGCCAATGTCGCCGACGTCATGCAGGAATTGCTCCACTATGCCGATCTCTATAGCGGTCAGGTGAGTCCTTTGCGCTATACTGCCCAGACACAGCCCGTTCCTCCTGCTTCATCCGTCTATCAGACACCACCGCAGCCATTCCAGACGCCAAAACTCCAAAAATCAAGCAGAAGCTCAAAGCAGGCGGTCATGCCGCAGGTTCGACCGCAGATCAATACGCTCTATATCTGTTACGGCCATGCCAGCCGCATTACGGCGGTGGCGTGGTCGCCCAATGGAAGATTCCTGGCTTCAGCAAGTTATGATAAAACGGTACAGCTCTGGGATGCAGCCACCGGTCATCACCTTTTGACGTACAAGGGACACTATCAGCGCGTCAACGCCATCGCCTGGTCACCTGACAGCAAACGGATCGCGTCTGCGAGCGACGATCAGACGGTGCAAATCTGGGAGCCAACGACGGGCAACCTGTCCTTTAGCTATTATGGCCATAACGAGCAGGTACACGCGGTCGCCTGGTCGCCTGATGGGCTACGTATTGCCTCGGCGGGCGAGGATAGAGCGGTGCATATCTGGCATGCCGACGCGCATGTGTTGCTCTATACCTATCGCAATCATCAGGATAGGGTACAGGCTCTGGCCTGGTCGCCCGATGGGAAGCGTATGGCCTCGGCTGGCAAAGATCGTAAGGTGCAGATCTGGGACCCGCTAAAAGATCTACAGAAGCGTTCGATTTTAAGTACTCTGCTCTTCCCTGCTCAGGGGAGTCGCACTTTAGAACGTCATCACGGCCAGATCCATTCTTTATCATGGTCTCCCGATGGAAAGTATCTCGCCTCTGCCAGCGGCGATCATCGCGTGTTGATCTGGAATATCCAGGCAGGCCCGGCGACCCTTGCTCATGGGATCAACAGTACCAGCATTATTAACGCGGTAGACTGGTCGCCTTCGGGCTATCATCTTGCCATTGGAGGCAATGATAAGTCTGTTCAAGTCTGGAACGCGTTCAACAAAACGCTGGCCTTTGCCTATCGCGGCCATGTCGGCTATGTAGTCACGCTTGCCTGGTCGCCCGATGGCGCGCGTATCGCCTCGGCAGGGGTTGATCGCACCATTCAGGTCTGGCAGGCAGTCTAGCCGCCTCTTCGTTCTCGTTCTACCATCTCTCCTCTTGCGCCGCGCAATATCTATATGCTACCACTATAGATAAGAAACGATTTTGCCTTATCTACTACGGTTAAGATAGGATAGTTCAGGTAAGAAGAGGAGTCCGTGATGCATTTTGACCTCGATGAAGAGCAGTCAGATATTCGCGACATGGTACGTCGCTTTGCCGAGCAGGAGATCGTTCCACACGCTGAAGCGTGGGACGAGAACTACTATTTTCCCCGCGAAATCTACACGAAAATGGCCGAACTGGGCCTGTTGGGTATGACAACCCCTGAAGAGTATGGCGGCAGCGCGCTCAGCCGCCTCACCGGCGCTCTGGTCTATGAGCAACTGGCAAGAGGCGAGATGGCGACGGCAGTTGGCCTTTCGGTCCATAATATGATCACGGGCTCGCTGGCCCACTTTGGCAATGAGGAACAGCGCCGGCGCTGGGTGCCGCGCCTCGCGGCAGGCGAGTTGCTGGGAGCGTTCTCGTTGAGCGAAGCCGAAACTGGCTCCGATGCTGCCAGCCTGCAATGCCGCGCGCAGCGCAGCGGCGACGTTTACATGATCACTGGCAGCAAAATGTGGGTTACTAATGGCGGCGAGGCCGATCTGTACCTGTTAATGGCGCGCACTCAGTCAGGAGAGGACGCTTCGCGGATCAGCAGCTTCATGGTTGAGAAGGGTACCCCCGGCTTCTCTTTCGGCAAAACCGAGCGCAAAATGGGCTTGCATTCATCACCGACGCGCGAACTCATCTTTGAACAATGCGCGCTCCCGGCGGCTAACCTTGTTGGGGAAGAGGGTCAGGGCTTTAAGATCGCGCTCTCCTCGCTTGATGGCGGGCGGATCAATATCGGAGCCATCGCGGTCGGCGTGGCGCAGGCCGCGTTTGAGACGGCCCGCGACTATGCTCGCGAACGCAAGCAGTTCGGCAAGTCGATCAGCACCTTTCAGGCCATCCAGTTTATGCTGGCGGATATGGCGATGAAGATTGAGGCCGCTCGACTGCTGGTCTATGAGGCGGCTTATAAGCTTGATACGGGGCAGAGCGCGGGCATGTACGCCTCGATGGCAAAATGTTTCGCGACCGATATGGCGATGGAGGTCACGACCAATGCGGTGCAGATTCTGGGTGGCGCGGGCTATGTGCGTGATTATCCGGCAGAACGCTATATGCGCGACGTGAAGGTGGCGCAAATTTTTGAGGGCACCAACCAGATCCAGCGCATCGTTATTGCGCGAGCGTTATTGGGGGAGATGCGTTAGCACTTCGATGTCGCGTTCCGTAGGGGGCAACCGCAAGGGATTGCCCCGACAACGCGGCAGTTCTGTAGAGGCAGGGCAACCGCAAGGGATTGCCCCTACAGCGTTGGAACGCGGAACATTTCAAGATACGGTTATTACTGCAATAGTTGTTTGATTGCCGCTATGCTGTTCTCGCTTGCAGTTGTATTCCATTGCCGGTATTGGGCTACGAACTCGGTCATGGCTTGCAGCTCGGCAGGGTCAGCAATCAATCGGGTAAGTAGCGTCTGCTGCTCCTCGGCTTTGAGCGCGACCCAACCTAATTTGTGGCGGCGAATAAACTCCAGATTGCCCTTCTCCTGACCAGGAATATAGGCGGTGGCAATAAATGGTTTCCCCAGCGTGACCGCTTCGAACAGCGTATTGGGGCCGGCTTTCCCCATGACCACGTCCGAGGCAGCGATAAAAGGAGCAATTTCTTTGGTAAAGGGGAGCGCGTAGAGGTTTTTGACGCCTTGAAAGCGGTGCAGTAGCGTCTCATTTGTGCCAGTAGCCAGGATGACTTGCAGCTTCTGACTGGTTGCCAGCACGCGCTCAACCGTGCGGCCAAACTGCGCGGCCCCTTCGCCTCCACCCTGCAAGAAAACGGTAAACCGCTCGGGGTCCAGTCCCAGCCTGGTAAGCGTTTCGCTGCGGCATGATGGGTTGGCGCGATAAAACTGCTCTCTCACCGGCCAGCCAACATGATGAAGCCTGGCAGGGTCAAAGCCGACCGCGAGGGCCTGCTTGTATGTTTCCTGTGTCGGGGCCAGAGTTGCGGCTGCGTGCCGTTCGGTCAGCCATGCGCAATGCACGCTGGCGGGATCGGAGAAAAGCATGACCAGAGGGATGTTCGCGCCTGTTTTTTTAAGGGTTTGACTTACTTCAAAGGAAAGAAATGGGTAAGTGGTAATGATAAGATCAGGATGTACCTGTTGTAACAGGTTTTTGAGCTTTTTCTGCAAGATGAGCGCAAAGGTGGAATGGAGCAGTTGTGATCTGAGCGGCGTATCGACGAGTTGGAACTCAGAGGCCCAGAGCCAGAGCGCGTAGCGGCTCACCACGCGGTAATGCCATTGGATAAAGCCAGGCTGCGGATCGATAAGCTCAATAGTGTAATCTTTGGCGAGGCGGTCACGTAATGCCTCGGCAAGGCTGACGTGGCCGCCACCTGTTTTTGATGTCAGAATAAGGATTGTGCGTTGCTTGCTCATGGAACGTCCTTCTCGGCCAGGAACGCCTCGCTGCGGGCGCTGGTAGCTATTCCTGGCTCTACTATATCTTGGCACATATGTGGCAATATGGTAAAATATTCGTATAGTGTCAGCAGGTACTTCCCTTCAGATCCAATTGCGGGATTGTAATCATCTTATCACCTGGGAAGGACATGGTGTGCTATGGTAGAGGTTAGATGCCCTGGTATTTCATAGAGGAGATGCATCTGCATGGTTAGAGCAGCACCCTCTTGCAGGGTGTTAGCAAGTTGTAGTTCTCCTTCTGTGAAATATGCTGGCTGGCCGCCTGCCATCATGCGCAAGTTGACAGAAACGAGAGAACTCGAAGATGTTGCGTTATAGACTAGAGGGGAGTGGAGCGCCTCTACTCCTGATCCACGGCTGGGGGGTGACCTATGCCATCTGGCAAAATCTGGCCCCGCTGCTTACACCGCACTTTCAACTGATTATGATAGAGTTGCCTGGCATCGGCGGCTCGCCCTGTCTCGACTCGGAGAAGCCATACTACCAGGCGAGTGCGGAGGCAATTGAAGAGGTCCGTTGCGCTCTCGGTATTGAGCAATGGTCCATTCTCGCTTACTCTTCTGGCACGCGCGCTGCTGAAGCATATCTCCAGCGCTATTCACGCTACGTCACGCGCGCAATTTTCCTCTGCCCCATTTATCTCACCGAATGGTGTTCGCTGGCTTTACGCCTGCTTGACATGACTCATACCAGACCCACATTGGTGCATTGGCTGTTCTCCGACTGGCGTTTGTATGGATTAGTGCTGGCGCTGGGGTTCAACGGGCGACGTCATCAGTATACCCGCGTCTGGAAGAACGAGATTGAGCTTCAGCCCATTGATATCCTGGTCCGTTCGCTCTGTGAGTTGCCCGGCAAGGGGCGTATTCCTTTTCAATTGCCGGCAGTCCCCGCCCTGTTTCTCTGGGGCAGCAAGGATGCGCTGACCGCGCCGCCTCGTCTGCCGCGTCCCAATGATGTTTTTATCTCCGCTGACCATAGCGCCCCTATGCTTGCAGCGCCCAGCGTCGCGGAAGTGGTGATCCCCTTCGTAAGCGAAGGGGAGCTGATCCCTCCCACTTCCCGCCTGCGACGGCGGTACCATATCTGGGGCAGAGAGAGAACGAAGACGCAGGCCAGAGAGCGTGCGCACTTGCTGGATATCATCCTTGCCTCCGGCAAACACCGCCTCGCCTTGTCCAGGCGCAAGCTGTTGCAGCGGACGAAGAGCAATTAATTGAGAGCCTCTACAGCAAGCACTTTTTGTTGAGGCAATTTTGTGCTGCGAGGTTACCCTATCATTCAGCCTGCTTGCTGTGAATCTCGTTGCATTTCCTGATAGGAAAAGCCAAATTTTTGTGTAAGGTTTTGGGACACTAACGCGACTTATCAGCGGAGGGAGACGAACATGTCCTATGCCTGACATAATAGTGCTCACACAAGAGCCTGAAATAGCTGATAACGAGCCTACGATTAATGAAAGCGAGAGTTGTCCCCTGGCTAGCAGTCTGGAAGAGCTACTAATGGCGGCCCAACCCCGTTTGGAGCGTCTTGCGCGGGCGCAGGGAGTCGCCCCTGATGGGGTCGATGATGTCTTGCAGGAGACGCTGATAGAGGCATGGCAGCACCTTGAGCACCTGAGGACACCAGAACGCTTCGATGCCTGGCTCAACGGCATCTGCCGCAACGTGTGCCTGCGCTGGTTACGGATGCAAGGGACGACCGCGCGCCGCCAGAGTAGCTTCTCTGCATTGCAGTATGAGGCCAGGGATGGCAGCGTAATAGATCTGTTGGAGATTGCCGATCCGCTCGCGCCAGACCTTGACGAAGAGTTAAGTCGTCAAGACCTGGCGGTGCTGCTGGATCGTGCTATGGGACATCTTCCACAAAGGGCACGCGAGGCGCTGGAACTCCACTACATCGCCGATCTGCCGCAGCGCGAGATTGCGCAACGCCTGGGTGTCAGCACCAACGCGCTAGAGGTGAAGTTACATCGTGCGCGTCGCCAGCTTCGTCAGGTGCTCAGTGGAGCACTGCGCGCCGAGGCCGAATCTTTCGGGCTGGCAGTAGATGCAGAACAGCTCGAAGGGTGGCGTAGTACTGGCATATGGTGTTTTATCTGTGGAAGTCAGAGGATGCTAGGTTGCTTTGAGCCGCTACCTCATGGTGGGATCGATATGCGCCTGCGCTGTCCTGTCTGTTCGCCTTCTTCCCGTCTTGATCATATGGATATTGTCAATACCTGTGGCGTTGTGCCACTAGAAAACTTGCGCTCATTTCGCCCTGCCTTGAAACGCACGGTACAAATGGCACCAGCCTTCTATGTAAAAGCGTTACAAACTGGCTATCAAAACTGCCTGTGGTGTAAAACGCCAGCGAAATTGCGTGGCATTGAGCAATATACATTTCCACCTCCTTTTCACAAGAGAGTTGGCCTGGTGCTGGAGTGCCCGCAGTGCGGAGATCAGGTCAGCGGTATCATCTCAGCCTGTATGGATTATGCCATAATACAACAGTTTCTCGCACAACACCCGCGCTGTATCCTGGGATCAGAAGAAATAGTTGATTATCAAGGGCAGGAAACTATCCACATCAGCCTGGTTGATATGCTGAGCGCCTCGCAGCTCACTCTCTTCCTCCATAGCCAGACGCTTCAGCCACTTGCGACCATCCTGGAATAATGACATCAAGCGAAAAAGGAAGTATTCAATGTTCTCAGTTTTACGTCGGCGTAACTTCGCCCTGCTTTGGAGCGGGCAGTTCGTCTCCTTGTGTGGCGACTGGCTCCTGATTGTTGCGTTACCATTCTATGTCTATCAACTGACGGGCTCAATCTTACAAACAGGTATTATACTGACGGCTGAACTTTTGCCGCGCATCGTGCTTGGCTCTCTCGCCGGGGTCTTTGTGGACCGCTGGGACCGTCGTTGGACCATGCTCATCTCTGACCTGCTGCGAGCGGGCGTCTTGTTGCTGCTGCTGTTCGTGCATTCGCGTGACTTGCTGTGGCTCATCTATGTCGTGGCCGTCCTCCAGTCCATTATTGGGCAATTCTTTGCACCTGCGGTCAGTGCTCTTACGCCCTCCCTGGTCGAGGAGCACCAACTGGTCGCAGCCAATGCTCTCGAATCTTTCAACGATGCCGTTACGCGCTTTATCGGCCCACCTCTGGGTGGCATCCTCCTGGGGATATTGGGGCTGGAGAGCGTTGTGTTTGCGGATAGCGCCACCTTCCTCTTCTCCGCGTTGACGATCCTGCTCATCTCAGTTCCGGTGCATGCACTGGAAGAGAAGCCTGCGGCAACGTCTGCTTTCGTCAAGGCGGCGAACGTCTGGCGCGAGTGGCTGGATGGCCTGGATCTGGTTACCAAAAATCGGTCCATCGGCGGCATCTTTGCGACCTTCGGGCTGCTGATGGTGGGGCAGGGCATCATGAATGTGCTGCTCGTTGTCTTCATCAAAGATGTTATGCATAGCGGTGCCCAGGTCTATGGCTGGATGATCACGGCACAGGGCGTAGGTTCGCTGCTGGGCGCTCTCCTGGTGGGATCAGTCAGCAAATTTGTGAGACCTGTTTACCTGATCGTGCCTGGTCTGGTGATGGCAGGAGCCTGTATCCTGGTGGTTATTCACTATCCCGTGCTCGTGGTGGCCCTGTCGCTCATCGCATTTGTTGGGATATTTGTCGTCGGCACGTTTGTCTCCATGCAAACATTGCTGCAACAGAGTGTGGTCGATAGCTACCGTGGACGTCTCTTTGGTACCTTGAGCACCACCATGTCAGTCTTTATGCTGGCCGGCATGCTGCTCGCCAGCGGACTGGGGGCACAACTGGGCGTGGTGCCGCTGCTGGATGTGGCGGGCATTTTCACCTTCCTGGCTGGTCTGGCGGCTCTGGCGATGTTGCGTGACGCCAACTGGCAGCAAACGGAAGCGACTGGGGAGAATACAATATCAGCATCCTTGCCCGTTGGGGGAGACATAGGGGGTCAGTGACAAAAAATGCTGCTAAAGAGACTACATAACGAACGGGCTATGTAGTCTCTTCTTTTGTCATACCCCATGATGAAATGGTGAACGAGCAAAAGTGTTATCAGTGCGCCATAGCCGATTGGAGCGTCGAGCCCCGGGTGTCTACCGCGCGCAGTTTTGCCAGTTGCTCATTGCTTACCAGCATGTTCGTTTGCGGATCGAAAACGACTTCATCGCGGGCGCAATACCTCAGGTCGCGCCACGCTGCCATTGCCTGATCCCAGACAGGAAGACGTACCGTTGTTTCCGCATCACCCTGGACCAGGCGCTGGAAGGCGTAGAAAGAGAGCGCCAGGGCCGCCAGGATGCAGATGAGCGTGATGGCGACGAGAACGAATTGCCAGACAAATCCAAGATTGGCTTCTGAGCCGATAAGCACAATAATGAAAAAGATGCACAGACCGACAAGAATGGACCCGGTTAGCATATAGAGAATCATTGGGACCTGTTTCGTGGGCATATCGGGCGGCGCACACCGCTCGACGCCGGAAGCATAGGCCGCTTGCATTGTCTTAACTTGATCTGACCGGTTGCAGACCGGACAGGTTGTCTTCTTGTCTTCATTAGATGCCATAGAAAAACCTCCTCAGGTTGCTCAACCGCTGGTATGGGTGAGCAACATTTGTTATTTTCCACCTAGAATAGCATAGCACGTTGTAACGTTTTCGACAACGCCAATTGACACGTGCTGGCCAGGTCGCTACACTATCTCCAGGCATCGGAACAAAGGGGAGGACTTGTTATAACATGACTACTGCGGCTATCACTATCCTGGGTCTTGGGCCGGGCAGCATCGGGGATCTGACCTTAGAGGCGCAATCCATTTTAGATCAGGTTGCTCGCGATCAGCATACCGTCTATTTTCGCACGACGATCCATCCCACGGTGGAAGCTCTACGCCAGCAGCTTCCCCGGTTGCAAATAGCATCGTTTGATCGACTTTATGATGAGTCGGCAGATTGGGGAACGCTATACCGGCAAATCGCGCAAGAGATCTGTGATCTTGCAGCCCAGCAACCCGTGATTTATGCTGTCCCCGGGCATCCGCTGGTCGGCGAGGCCTCGGTTCAACTTCTGCTGCGGATGGCCCGCGAGCGCAATCTTAGCATCACCATTATCGCCGGTCTATCGTTTCTGGAACCGGTATATACCGCGCTCGAACTAGATCCTTTCGAGAGCGGGGCGCAACTGGTTGACGCGACCAACCTTGCGGCCCTGCAAACGGACGAGCTGGCAGGCAAGATTATTCCCACGGTTCCGCTACTGGTGGCCCAGGTCTATAATCGCCGCCTCGCCAGTCAGGTCAAGCTGGCCCTGAGCGAATTCTATCCCGACGAATGGCCCGTTAAGCTGGTGCGGGCGGCGGGGGTGGCAACGGATGAGATGGTGGTCGAACTGCCACTCTATGAGCTTGATCGTGACAACTTTGCCAATCATCTGAGTACGCTCTATCTGCCACCATTGGATGAGCTGACCGCGTTGCGGCTGCCGGAAACGCTGCGCTACATCACCATGCGCCTGCGACGCGATCCCGATGGCTGTCCCTGGGACCGGGAGCAGACCCATCAAAGCCTGGTCAAATACGTCATTGAAGAAACGTATGAGGTAGTGGAGGCTCTTGAGGAGAATGATATGGAAAAACTCGCCGATGAACTGGGCGATCTTTTGCTCCAGGTCTATCTCCATGCTGAGATTGCGCGCCAGGACGGCGATTTTGCCATCGGCGATGTGTATGAACATATCAATGCCAAGTTGATCCGCCGCCACCCGCATGTTTTTGGCAGTGTTGAGGTCAGTACTGCCGGGCAGGTGTTGCAGAACTGGGAGGCGATCAAGCGCGAGGAGCGGGCACAAGCGGGCAAGGATATTCATAAGGAGAGCGTGCTAGATGGCGTTCCCCCGGCCTCTCCTGCGTTGATCATCGCTCAAGAATATCAGAAGCGGGCCGCGCGTACCGGCTTCGATTTTGCCGATCAGCAGCGTGTCTATGCCAAACTTGAGGAAGAATTGCAGGAACTGCGCGAGGCTGCAACTCCTGAGGAGCAATTGGAAGAACTGGGCGATCTCCTTTTCATGGTAGCCAGACTGGCCCGTGCCTTGAAAGTTGATGCAGAAGAGGCGTTGCGGCGGGCCAATCGCAAGTTCCGCCAGCGTTTTCAGGTGGTGGAGGAGCTTGTGCGCCAGGAAGGGCGCGCGCACTCTTCGTATAGCTCTCAGGAGTGGAGCGCGTTATGGAAACGAGCGAAGGCCCATATCCAGCAGGAGAATGCGGCTCACTAAAGGGGAGAAAAAACTTCTCCCCTATCATTGCAGAATGTAGAGTGTTCCGTGTATTATCGGCCCGCAGCGAATATGACCTGCCAGAAGCCTCTGGGCCAGCCGACTGTGAAATAGTAACAGCCGCTGGTCGGGATAAACACGGTGGTATCCCAGGCGCCAGTGTGAACCTGAGTAGCCTGAATGGAGACGCTAGCGGCACGGCGGTAATCGAGACCAATGGATGTAGTGAGCGACGTGCCGTCGGGGGTTGCGAACATGGGCGAGGGGCCATCACCCAGATTGCCAGCGGTGAGCGTCACAGGATCGTTCAGGTTAGCTTTCATGGTCAGGTGTAATGGCACGGCCCAGCCATTCCAGCCGGTCAGGCTGGGGACAGTGATTCTTGGTAAATGAATGATGGCATCAGGGCCGTCAAAGTTGCCCATCCAGAGAGGGAACTCCCCGATTTGGCCGGCTAAATCAACCTGCGCTCTGGAGGGGCAGGTGGCCGTTGGCACAAATCCCGGTATGACGGTATAGAAGTTGTTAGAGCTGGATTTCAAGATCGTGATTGAGCCATCTGATACTCTGATAATCCCTCGTGAAACGTATATCTGTCCGGTCCCTCCGGGTATCTGGGAGGTATCAGTCTCCCCCGGAACAGGCTTCGCTGCGGGCGTGGAAGCGGTTGGGTGCAGGTAGTTGGTCAGCGCCTGCCAGCCTTGATAAAGCGATGATGTCCCCGCGAAAGTGAGTACAAACGCCAGCGATAGTGGGACGAGAAGCGAGAGAAAGATGGTGTTACGTGTGCGAGGAGTAAAGAGTCGAATTGGTTTAGCTGCGGTAGGGATAGTCGAAGGGAGCTGAAAGTCTTCAAGAGTGGTATCGTCCTCATCTTCCTCAGAGGGCAGATCGGTGATGTAGATCTCGAAATGGTCCTTGTCGTCTTCGCCAGGCTGTTTGTCCGGTAGTACCGTAAGCCATGCGGTTTGCGCTTGCTTCAGGAGCCGGGCTCCAAAATCTACAAGATGACCAGAGAAACTTTGTACTTCTTCGGGCGGCAGGTCGGCAATCTCCACTTCAAAGAAGTCGTCTTCAGGCTCCCCATGATGAGCGTGCATGCAATCTCTCCCGTTTGTCCTGGCTAGCGTTGATCTCAACAGTCAAATTTGCGGGTACGTTCTAGTATTGTAAACCACACAAAGATATAACGTCTATGTCTATAGATCCGGCTCATCAATATTGGGCTGTTGTTCTTGCAATAGTCGCAGTTGCCAGCGCGCAATGGTTACAATCGAAATTCCGCTAATGCTTCCATCGTCTGTTTTGGATGTTCCGCGTCCTCGCTTTTATTGTACGAGGCCATCAGACGCTGCCAGGTTTCGTTGCCGCCCAGGTGGTAAATGGCGATGCCTGCAAGTTTGATCGGAGGAGGAGCGCTGCCCACAAAGAGGATAGCCAGCGAGTGACCACGACGCTGCAACTGTGTGAGGGCATCCACCAGTTGTTCGCCTAAACTACCGGTAATAATCACAATGGTTGAGCCTACGGGGAGGCGTGTATGTTCGGCCTGGATGACATCTTCGATTCCTGAGCCAAAGTAGCTCTGCGTGCGGGCCAGGGCCTCCATGATGCGTTTGCGCTGCTCCGGGCTGCTGGACGGAGGAAGGTGGATGCGGCGGCGCTTCAACTGGGCCTGAATCCGGGCGCCGAGCGTGGGAGAGTCAGCTTCTTGCTGGGCAAACTGGATATCCTCATCCGGCATAGACATAATGGTATTCGCGTACAGCCCGACGGCGTAGCCCTGGTCAATTGCCCAGTCCGAGATAGAGGCGGCGGCGCTAATCGATAGCTCCTGGACATCAGGATTGATGCCATAATGAGCGTCGAGGCGGACGACAATATTGAGGAAAATAGCCATTGTATACGTGGTGGTTGGCTCATAGACTTTGCTTTGCAGTTGCATCGTGCGCGCCGTGGCCTTCCAGTGAATGCGCCTCAGGCTATCACCATAAGCGTATTCGCGAACGCCGATGGTGCGCGAAGGATCTTCCAGCAGGCGACGTGGGGCGCGTCTCTCTCCAAAGGGATGGCGCGCGGGAAGACCGAAGCTGGTGAGCGGGGCCACCAGGGGATAGACCAGCAGGTATTGCAAGGTGTTGAAGCGGGCCTGGCGCTCGATAAAGCCGAAGATATCCCCGCTGCGCAGGGTGGTCGGGCCGAAAGCATAGACCCCACGCCGGTAACATTGCACGGTGTAGCGCCTGGTCACGCGTTCGTACCAGCGCAGGCTGAACAGGCTGCTCAACATCGTCTGATTATTGATCATGGTGGTATATACCTTCTGCCCCTTGATTGTCAGGGTCGAAGGTATGGAGTCATCAATCTCCAGCCAGGGGAGTGGTAACAGCTTGCCATTCTCGACCGCGTGCGAGAGCGTGACCTCCTCACCGAAAAGCACCTGTTTTTCGCTCAAGCTGCGCTGGAAACGCAGATCGTTCAGGCAATACCTGGCCCAGATATCGGTGGTGCCGAGGGCGATGAGCAGCAATACGCCACTAACTTCGAATAATGGTTGCTGCAACGGAATCCCGATGCCAAGCAGCACAATGCACAGGAAATACCAACGCCTGTTCAGGGAACTGCCGCTACCTGATGCCTGTGAGGAGGCAGGGATGCGTCTGGAAAGGGAAGATCTCATGATTCCACCGGAACTGCGACTGTGTGAAGCACTTCGTCAATAATCTGGTCCATGACGCGACCGTGCAGCCGTGACTGGCTGGTAGCGAGAATACGATGCGCCAGCACCGGTTTGGCCAGGCGTTTTACGTCGTCGGGCAGCACGTACTCCCGACCATAAATGGCGGCATGCGCCTGACTGGCGCGGTAAAGCGCCAGAGTGCCGCGCGGGCTGACCCCAAGCTCGACCCCATTATGCGTTCGCGTCGCGCGTATCACCTCAACAATATAACTTTCAACCGCAGGCTCCACATGCACTTTGCGGATCACCTTCTGCAAGCTGAGTAGTTGCTCTGCTGCCAGCACGGGCTTCAACTCTGCCAGCGGCTGTTCCTCTTTAAACCGCTGTAGGATCAGCCTTTCCTCTGCTCGGCTGGGGTAATCCAGGCGCAGGCGCATCAGGAAGCGGTCGAGTTGCGCCTCCGGCAGAGGGAAGGTCCCTTCCAACTCGACCGGGTTCTGTGTTGCGAGCACGATAAAGGGGCGCGGCAATGCAAACGTATCGCGCTCGACGCTGATCTGCCGTTCTTCCATTGCCTCTAATAGCGCGGACTGCGTGCGTGGGGTAGCGCGGTTAATCTCGTCGGCGAGCACAACCTGCGAGAGCAAAGGCCCTGGGCGAAATTCAAACTCGCCCGTTTTCTGATTGTAGAAAGTGATGCCCGTAATATCCGATGGGAGCAGATCGGGAGTGAACTGAATGCGTTGGAATTGACAGCCCAGAGACCTGGCGAGCGATTTAGCCAGCGTCGTTTTGCCAATACCAGGAACGTCTTCAAAGAGAACGTGGCCTTCGCAGAGAAGCGCAACCATCAGCAGGTCTATCACTTCTTCTTTCCCTACGATCACCCGACCGGTGTTTTGCCGCACAGCACCGGCTGCTTCCTGTACCTGGCGGATTTCTTCGCTATTCGTCATGTGCAGTCCTTACTTATAGATCAGTGGTAGGCAAATAATCATTGGTGGTCCAGTATGATGAAACCAGCATGAAATAATATACAAATTATACGCACAAATTGAGGGAAACTTCACCTGCCAATTTTACCTGTGTAATCCTGTTGGTAGAAACAAAAGGCACGAGAGCCTGTCCTCGCCCTCGTGCCCACCTGTTCACCGGTTATTTCCTCATCTGCGCACGTTAGAAGTTTATCCCCCCGGATACAACCTGAACGGTGATTGATGGGGAAATAGCCTGCTGGCCATTCTGATCCTGAGCAATAGCTGTGACCCGCGCGGTCGCGACCGTGCGTGAGCCTAGCACGCGGATGCGCCAGTTGAGCGTCGCGGTCCCGCCGCCGTCAGTCGTCTGCGTCCCACTGCTGAAAAAGCCGGGAGCGACACTATACTGGACGAACAACCTGACGGTGACTCCTGGTTGGCTGGCCATGACGGTTACCGGAAGCGTCGTGTTATTAGGGACCTGCTGGGGAAGCCCGGTAATCTGGATTGTCAGATTGCCATCTGGTGCGGGCGTCGCCTGTACCGTCGCGTTCGGGTCGTTGGTCAGCGCGGGTGTGGCATGCCTGGGCGGCTGGCTGCTGGTCGTGCTGCCCTGCCCTCCATGAGGCGGGGCGAAGGTCGGACGCAGGTCCACCGTGCCTGCCGGCGTTGCCCCTGTCGGGCCTGATGGGAACGAACTTTGCGGGGGCGCAAAGAATAGGCTACTGGCAAAACTGATAAAAACAATACTGGAGATAAGTACCATAATGACCGCGACCAGCAGCAGTCTATAGGCCGGCTCCTTGCGTACAAGGTACCAGAATTTCTCTAAGTGAGTGGTCGTCGGTTTCGACTGATGAGAAGGAAGAAACTGCCCGAGATAAGCCGTAGTCTTTTGCTCGTGCGGATTGGGAGACGGTAGCTTTCCAGTATGTGGCGGCAATATGAGCTTTCCAGATACTCGATTGCGCTCTTGTACTTCTGGAAAATCATCAATCATTGATATAAGCCTCCTTTCGCTGCTGTCTCTATATCAACAAAGCTTATTTTAGTCCATCTTGCCGTTTATGTAAAATTGTTGGGCCAAAAGTGCTAATAGGCATGAGGGGACGCTGAAAATAGTTACCCCTTTTGTATCATCGGCTTACTTCTTTGCCAGCGATAATAGTTCTACAATCACGGCAGCGCCCAGGATCGTCAGGGCCATAAAGAGACTCCAACTATGGAGCGCACGCATAATCAGATTCAGTACGATGACTAACGATAATAACGCCCCCTGGCGCATGGCCTGGTGAACTGTAGGGTAATAGCGCCGCGAAGCAAACAAACGGCTGCTGATAACATAGATCAGCAGCGCGAGTGTACTGGTCAGGGCGACGCTCAGGATAACGAAAAAGGCAATGAAGGTCATAGGGGTAGATGGCGGCACAAAGCGCGTGAATAGCAGCAGCCCTCCCCAGGCGAGGGGAGCAATAGGTAGCAATCTATAGAGTGATGCTCGATTGTTCATTCCTACCTCATGAGGTTAAAGCCCTTATTGCCGTTGAGGGGAGCTTCATTGCGGCGACGACTGGCCTGAGCGTCGGGGCTAAAGTATTTTTGCCAGAGATCGGGCGCATCTTTACTCTCGCCTCCGTGAGTGGTGTAGCGCGTGCGCACGCGACAGATCACGGGGGTATTGACGCCCGCGCCCGCCACGATCACCTGTCCTTTAGAGAGAGCTGGCAGATTATCTAGTAGGTCGCGCCCGACTCCTTCAATGGCGGCAGCGATGCTCTTCTGGTCTATTTCGTTCACGATGCGCATAATGCATTGCGTCTGGCACTGGCTGAGCACATCCGCGTCGAGTTTGCCGGGTCGCTGGCTGATCAGACCGACGCCGATGCCAAACTTGCGTCCCTCGGCCAGCACCTGCTTGAGGATCGCCGTTGAAACGACCTCGGTCCCGCCTGGGGCAAAGTGGTGCGCCTCTTCGATCAGCACAAAAACGGGGTAGGGCAGATAGGATTCGCCGTTACTAACCTTGCCGCGCTCGGTATCCATGCGGGCCTGGTTCAGGCGGCGCAACAAAGTGGCGACAATGACTTGCTGATCGCGCTCATCGATCTCGTTGAGTTGCAGCACGGTGCATTGTCCCGGCTTGAAAATTTCTGGTAGATCGAGGTGTTGTGTATCGTCAAAGGTAAAGCTATGCTCGAAACGTTGCTCCACGCGCCATGTCAGGGCATGGACGGTGCTTGAATCGTCGGCGCCTTCGCTCTCCTCATCATTTTTCTGCTTGGAGACGCTTTTGATCGCCTGCTTCAAATCGGCGCATCCCCAGGGGGTGCCGCGCTTGGTCTCGTTGACCTTGCGCAAGGCGCGGCTGAGCAGGTATTGCTGCTTCTCCGTCATCTCCGGGAGCAACTGGCGCATATCGCCAATATTAAGCGTCGAGAGGCGCACTTTGACCTGTTCGGGCTTATACACTTTGACCTGGGCCTGGTAGCCATTGCCGCGCCCATCCCCCGGTTCGGCGAACTGCGGCGCGTTGGCAATCTGGTCCAGTGTGCCATATTCGCCGTGTGGATCGACGATGAGGACGCAGGCTTTATTGTGGGGCTGCATCAGTTCTTCGATAATCACACTCGCCAGATAGCTTTTGCCCGCGCCGGTGCTGGCAATGATCGCCAGGTGGGTGCTGACAACATCCTTCACCGAAAGCACAATTGGCACCGCGTTATCCGGTCGGGTGAGCAGCGAGCCGATGGTGGCGGAGCCGGGCTGCTTTTCGCGCTTGCGGCTCAACACTTCCGAGAGCATCTGATCGTCCGCCAGAAAAATCTGCTTGCCCGATTGGGGTGGTATCCAGGGATTGATAAACGAGCCCGTTACGGCTTCGTAATAGCCCATAATGGCTACGTGGATTTCAAAAAGTTCGTTGGTCAGCGCGTGATAGCCCACCATCGCGGCTACCTGGGCGGGAGAAATCTCTGGCTCACCGAGAAAGGTATCTGGATACAACTGCAAGGGGACGCGTTTGGTAATGCGTCCCAGCACGCGGCGGGTGGTGGGGGTAGCGCCATTCATCCCTGGCTGTGCGGGATCGGAAAGCTCATAATAGACATATTCGCCATTTTTCAGCTCGTGGGCGTTGTCGCGCGAGACGAACGTATATTCGTGGGTTGTCTCGCCTGGCCCTTTGGTGATACCGACCGGCTTGCGTGGAGGGCGTGGGCTGGTTGATACGAGATTGTTCGGTTCGATCATGACAAATCCTCCATCAGCCTGTGGTTTCTACCTTGAGCCGCCAGGCAAAGTTGCGTTTGACAATGGAGAGCAGCGCCAGATTCTGGGGAAAGAGCCGCTCCAGTTGATCAATGATGTGCAGTGTAACCATTGGCAGAAGGCTGCTGCGCTGAGCGATGATATGGGGCAGATAGCCCATGTGGAGATAGGCATCTTGCTCCGCCTCGCCCGGATCGCTAAAGTAGTGGAAGGCGCGCACTTCCTCGTCGGTCATTGTCTCAATCTCGCTGCCCAGTTCAAGCGAGAGCAGGGGCACGCCATGAGTTCTGGAGCGGAAAAGGGAGGTGCCATCGGTCTGGCTGTGCTGTTCCATCATTCCCAGCACCATCACATAGATCAGCACAGCCTTCTCAGAGATATAATCGGGGGAGAAAAGTTCCACCTGCGTCTCATTCGAGAGGCGCGGCCCCAGCGAGCCAAAAGCCGGGTTCAGCAGAATGGTATCGTAGATGACGCCGACCGCGTAGGTAACTGGCTCCTGGCGTCTGCCGAGGGCGAGATCCAGGGTGGATTCTGGATCATCGACTTGAGCCGAGCGGGTGGCGACTCGCACAAAGCGGCCAAAGGCATAATCGCCTGGTTCGGGTTCGACCTCAACCTCGTGCGGCCCGTAGACCTGGCAGACATAATTGATATGCGAGTCTGATTTAACGATTTTCCCGATAAACATCTCGTATCCTTCTCTCTAAGTGCCAATGGTGGCGCTTCCTTTTCCTATATCCATTTTTGGCACCTGATACGTAGTATAGTTAGCGGAACAGTAAGAAGCTATCCTTCTTACCTTTTAGAACAAATGGTTTGGCGGCATTATAACACAGTTAAAGCCAATTTGGATTATTGATTTTTCTCATGATAACCAATTTGGGAGAATAGGGGAGGGGATTGCACTTTTTTTTCAGGTCTATTATGATGAGCATGGTTTTGAACACCTGTTAAATAACTGAGTTATTCTGCCCCTCCTTTTCGTTGTACAGAGGAGATAACATATGTCTACAGCAGACCGATCTTATACATTTTCATCCCATCCACGCTCACCTCGTCGCCCGCCGGAGGTCGATGAGTTCGTTGATGCTTTTTTGCAGACCGTTTGTGATACCAGCAGGCGCTACATTCTGGAATTACTGGCGGTGCCTAATGAAGACAGCCCGGCGGCTATGCCGGAGATGCGGTCGGGTGATATCGCGAAGGCGATAGGGCTCTCTGCGGCAACAACGTCGGAGCACCTGCGGCAACTGGCGAATGCCGGGCTGGTGGTGTCACGTCGAGATGGTAATACCGTCCACTATCGACTGTGCAACCATATGCTGGTAAAAGCGTTTCAAGACCTGCTGATCGCGCTGGATGGAGATTACGCCCTGCGCTCCCAAAAAAAGTAATCGGACGCGCTCAAGCGGGTCCCTACGAAGAACGACCAGCATCGTTGTTGGACGCGCTAAACCAGGTCCCCTCGGAGGTGATCAATCGTGTCCCTACGAGGCTCAGGAAGGTGCATAGATGCTCATCAAGCCAGCAGTTCTTCGATGGTTTGCAGGAACTCATCGAGATCAATAGGTTTGTTCATGCCCAGCATGCGGCGTTTGTCAAGCTCCTGTTGGGGAAGCCTGGCACTCATCATAATCGCTGGCACATGGATGAGTGTTTCTATCGCATGGAGTTTATCATAGAGATCAATGCCATTCATATGGGGTAATTGATAGTCCAGGATGAACAGGCTCGGCTTTATTTCCTGAACGGCTTGCAGCGCTTCAAGTCCGTCGGCGACAAGCAAAGCCGTATAGGGAGTTTCCTGGTTGATGGCCTGGGTGAGTACTTCACCAATATTCGCATCGTCCTCTACTAGCAAAATCATTTTCTTATGATGTGCTCCCTTGATAGATGGTTGTCCTGTCTCATGGACCATACATTGCTCCAAAGTAGTGACAATTTTACAAAAAATGCCGTCACCTCTACAATTTCGCCACATAGCGAAATTGTATCTTGAATATATCACGTTTTACCAGGGAATGGTAGTCAAAAAAAACTGAAGGTCCTGTTTTGAGGAGAGAAATTGGAGAAAAACACTTTTCTCCCACCCGAGGCGAATGTTGAGGGAAAATTTGTGGAGATGGGGAGGGACGCATGAACTATGAATCTTGTTGTATCATAAGAATGAGCACTGCTGATTGTGCCAGCTAATCTCTGGTTTGCGGTGTGTTATCTGCCTATGATGCTGCGAAGCAGTGGGGTATGCTCTTTTCAACGGAGAACAACGCTTCTGCTTGACAACTATCCTGTCTATCGCATACAACTAGACATGTGAGTAATATGCGCTCACGGATGCGCAGCCTGAAGTTTTTCGGGCATAGGAACTGTTATCCTATACGTAACGGAGGTTACGACCTCTAACATATTTTGTAAGGAGAAATGTTCTATGGCATACGAGCTTCCACCTTTACCGTACGACTACAACGCACTTGAGCCGTATATCGATACCGAGACGATGCATCTCCATCACGATAAGCACCATGCCGCCTATGTGACCAATCTGAATAACGCCTTGCAGGGTAGCGAACTGGCTTCCCTGCCGGTTGAGGATCTGATGCGTCGCATTCACGAGGTTCCTGAGAATATCCGCACGGCGGTACGTAACAATGGTGGCGGTCATGCCAACCATAGCATGTTCTGGCGGATTATGAAGCCCAATGGTGGCGGCACACCGACCGGAGAACTGGCGAGTGCAATCAACTCCTCCTTTGGTTCGTTTGATGCCTTTAAGACTGCTTTCAACGACGCGGGCGCGAAACGCTTTGGCTCCGGCTGGGCCTGGCTCGTGCTGGGCCGCGATGGCAAGCTTCAGGTGATCTCCACCGCGAACCAGGATAGCCCGTTGATGGAGGGCCAGTATCCCATTATGGGCAATGACGTCTGGGAGCATGCCTACTACCTCAAGTATCAGAACCGTCGTCCCGAGTACCTGGCTGCATGGTGGAATGTGGTCAACTGGGATGAGATTACCAAACGCTTCGAGCATGCGCGCAAGGGCGCAAAATAACGACCACATACCTTTTGTGGGAACGTGAGAGATCACGTTCCCACATTCCTAAAAACCTCTTGTATTCGCACCTTTTCAGAGAAAGGGTCCGGTGATGGATACCCCACCCAATTCCAGGCCGTCGTCTGATGATGATAGCGACGTGCGTACAGCTTTGGAGCGGCGGCGACGGCATCTGGTAGAAATGAGCACGACCTATCTTTCCGCCAACCCCAGTCTGGGTGAGCGTCTTCTACCGCTGCTCTTTGCCGGTATGGAGGCGTGCTGGCTGACCGCTATTCTCATCGGACTGGCAGATGTCCGCGCGTTTGTTACCTCCGATCCACTGATGCCCCTCTGGACTCCTTTTGTTTTGATGCTTGGCTCCGTCTGGCTGGCCTCGTTTCTGGAACGGAGCTCCGCGACAGAGACCATCACAGAGGATGGGAAGTCCACAGGAGGCTTACCTGGCTCCTGGCTGATCTATCTCCTGGTCGTGTTCACCCTGCTTTTCATTATCTGGTCGGGTATCTATGCCTCATCGACGTCTTTCTTTGATCCGAGCTGGCTGCTGCTGGCCGCAGGTGATCTCCTCTCGCTCTCTGCCGCCGGTTTTCATATCGTTGGCCTCATTCTGCTCTCGACCTATTTTTGCTGGCGTGGCATTCGCCTTGCGCGCGGCGATATCCCACCTGATCGCGTTTTAAGGGGCCTGCGCGTGGGTATAGGGGTTATCGTAGGGGTGATTATTCTGCATGGCCTGGCCAGGGCGAGCTTTGCTAATGTGCCAGTTTTGCTTTTGCTGATCCCGCTTTTCCTTTTCATGGCCCTGACGGCGCATGCTTTAGCGCATGTGTTATTCATCCGGCGCGCTCATCCTGCCGGCCTGCAAGGGAATGTGGTTGCTCAGGAGCGTGGCCTGCTGCTCTCGGTCGGCATTATAGGTATCGTGCTTTTACTATGCGCGTTTCTGGTGAGTTCCTTTGCCAGCCCGACTATCCTGGCAGAATTGCAGCGCGGGCTTGCTCCTTTGGGGCAGGCATACGAGTGGTTGCTCAGTGTGATTGCAACTGTCGCGGTTTTTCTGCTAACGCCTTTGTTCTCGCTCCTTTCCTTGATACACTTTAGCCTGCCCACGATTCGTCGTATCACTCCTCCCGCCAACACACTGCCACGAAATAAAATATCGAGCACACCGCCAGAGCAAGTGGTCACCGCGATAGCGATCCTCAAGGTGGTCCTGCCGGTGCTGCTCATTGTGACCCTGGCCCTGTTGATCTGGTGGGCATTGCGACGACGGCGTGTTGTGTTAAGGCGGCGCAGCGAGGATTTGGCTGAGAGCTTATGGTCATGGGAGCTGTTCTGGAGCCAGTTGAAAGCCTTTTTCCTGGCCCTATGGCGGCGCTTCTTTCCCCTTCCCGTTGCACCCGTTGCGGCGGCGCAGGAAGAGGAAATATCGGGCACGCCAACCGCACGCAGCATTCGTGAGCTTTATCGTGCAATGCTGCGCTGGGCGGCCAGCCAGGGCTATCCACGCAAACAGGATGAGACGCCTTACGAGTTCCGGCAACGCCTGGATGAGGGTATGCCACTGGTAGAGCCGGAGCTAAGCATTATGACCGATGCCTATGCCGCCATTCGTTATGGGGGGGCTACGCTGGATGAAGCGGATCTTGCCCTGGTGCAAAGAGACTGGCAGACGTTGCAGCAAAAGGCGCAGGCGCAGCCCATGCAGTAATGCATCTGAACAAATTATGCTGGTAATATCCCGTGGCGACGCGATTGATCACGTCCGCTTTAGCTTCATCTTGCCGAGTAGTATTCCCAGAGCGGGAAATGCGACTAGTCTTGCCTGCATGGAGGAGAGGCACAATAGGAGGCGGTGAACCGGACGCGATCAATCGCGTCACCACGGGCTTCTTTGCGGTCCCATCGGGCATGCGATCACATTAAATCTTGCTGATATTGCCATCCACAACCTGATAAAGGTGCGCCTGTTTGAGCGTTTCGGCTGGAAACCCTGCTAGATCGGTGGCTGTCAACAGGACCTGTTCGTGCTTGAGCACCTGGCAGAGCAGGTATTCGCGCCGCGTATGATCGAGTTCGCTGAATACATCGTCGAGCAGTAGCAGTGGCTCATCGGCGGTGCTGGCGCGCATGTATCCGAGCTCTGCGAGTTTGGCGGAGAGCGCCGCCGTGCGCTGCTGACCGCGTGAGCCGTAGGTCAGGATATTGACCCCGTTCACCAGAAATTCCAGATCGTCGCGGTGCGGACCCAGCAGGCAGACTCCCTGCTGGATCTCCCTGCGCCGGAGTTCGCGCAACTGCGCCCGATAGCGTTCGGGCGCTTCAAGAACGCTCCAGGTCTCATCCACTTTGAATGAAGAGTGATAGACGATCTGCAAATGCTCGCGCCCGCCGCTGATCGTCGTCTGAAATTGATCGGCCTGCTCGTTGAGCGCTGCTATCATGCGCTGGCGCTCGTAGATAATCAGGCCGGCCTGCGTCGTGAGCAGTTCGTCCAGGTAGTCCAGCATGCGCGGATCATCCTGATTATCACGCACCCGTTTGAGCAAGGCCGAGCGTTGCGTAACCGTCTTGCGATACTTCACCAGCGTCTGGCAGTAGCGCGGCTGCACCTGGCAGAGGGCGCGATCAAGAAAACGTCGCCGTTCGTCTGGTGGGCCATCGACAAGGTGCAGGTCAGTCGGCGCAAATAGTACCACTTTCATCTGTCCAATCAGATCCATCGTTTTGCGCGGGACGCCGTTCACCTTGAGCCGCTTGCGGGGCGCGTTGGTGGGCAATTCAAACGTTCTATCTGTCTGCGGTGTGTTGGGGATAACAGGCGGAGCAGGGTCAAAAATCACGATTTCAAGCTGTACCTCGTCCTCGCGCCGTTGCACCTTGCCCTCAAGACGGGCGATATGATCGGGGGCGCGCCAGTTAACAATCTCGCGATCATTCGAGGCATGGAAAGAATTAGCCGTGGCTAGCATGCCCACGGCTTCAAGCAGGTTCGTCTTACCCTGGGCGTTGTCTCCATAGAAGAAGAACAATCCCGGTTCCAGAGTAAGATCGAGCTGTCTATAATTGCGAAAGTTGCTCAAAGAGAGGCGAGAGAGATACATGCATATATTCCGCAGGGCAGAAAAGGCCGGTAGCTGCTGGACCTTCTCATGCCCTTACCTTTGCCTAGCGGTTCGTACTCATCGGCATGATTACGTACGTATAATCGGCGGACCCTACCGGCTTAATCACGCCCGGACGTCCGGCTGAGGTGACCTCAAGCGCAACCTCCGGCGTATCCAGGACTGAGAGAACGTCCGCAAGATATTTCACATTAAAGATGATCTGCTGTTCTGGCCCATCGATTGCCGCATTGATCGTGCTCACGTTGCTGCCCACATCTTCGGCGGTGGCCTCAATCGTCAGTGTGCCAGGCTCCAATCCCTCGCTTTCGTCGCTGGCAAGCTTGATACGGGTGATATTGGAGCTATCGCGGGCAAAAGGCGTCACCGATTTGACGGCGGCGGCAAACTCTTTCGTCTCGATGACGGCGCGCGTCGTCGATTCTTTGGGGATGATGTTGCGGAAGTTGGGGAAGGTCCCCTCAATCAAGCGCGAGACAAGGTCAATCTGGTCCGTATGGAAAAGCACCTGGCTGCGATTGGGCGTGACAATCATCTGCACCGAGCCTTCCGAGGGCAGAATACGCGCCAGCTCGGTGAGCGTGCGGGCCGGAATGAGAATATTATCATGAGATTGCTCGTGACCGGGCAGCGATGACACGCGAACCGCGAGGCGGAAGGCGTCAGCGGCGGCAAAGGTCAGTTTCTCGTTGTTGACTTCGACGTGGACGCCAGTAAAGACCGGGCGAGAGTCGTCATCGGCAGCCGCGAAGGCGACCTGCGTGATCATCTCTTTCAGCATGGCCGCATCAAGAATAATGGGCAGCTCCCCGCCCTCCGTTGTGGGGATCAGGGGGAATTCCGATGGGTCCATGCCCTTGATATTGGCGCTGCTGCGCAAACTCTTCATATTGATCGTGTGCGAGTCCGCGGGCACATCAATATCGACGGACGCCTGGGGCAGGCTGTTGACAAAGTCGGTGATCAGCTTGGCGGGGACGGTGGTCGTTCCCTCTTCGTGGACCTCAGCATCGATCCAGCAATTGATGCCAATCTCAAGATTAGTAGCAGATAATTTTAAACGACCCTGATCGGTCACAAGCAGAATATTAGCCAGAATCGGCAGGGTACTGCGGCTTGAGACCGCGTGGCTCACAATAGAAAGCCCCCGGCTCAAATCCTGTTGCTTACATGTGATTTTCACAAACGTATCCTCCAGGCACAACCAAAACGCAAACAAAATTTCCAAGTAAGTATAGCGTAAGTCGAGCGTCTTGTAAATGTCTGTGCATTGGTGCGCAGGGGCCAGGCTAGCCCTTGCCCGCGCCACCAGCATTGTTAGGAGGCAAATATTCTGGAGATAGTACCACCTGGTTTTTGCGTCAGGAAAAACTTGCAAATCGAATTGCATCAATAGCTTTCTATGTATGTCAAGAAATTTATTGGGTTTCTTAAATATTGGTGTCCATTTTTATGTATTTTTAACGAAGCATGCTGTATAATCTATACTGAACAGTAAAGCATTTCTAGGTATATACTATACCTGGGTGCCAGTTCTAATGCGAGAGACTGTTAATAGGTAGCGGTAAGGGGCGATTGATGGGGAGGCAGCGCCACGCCGCAAGGAACGCTGACATGTTTATCGTAATTTCGTCGCCTTTTGCTGACCGTAAAGGAGGAGAGCATGGATGCATCTCTTTTGAGAACGAGTTTTGACCAGGTTGCACCCAACAAAGAGAAGTTTGCCGCAGCCTTCTATGATCGACTATTTGCTGTGTTCCCTGAGACAAAACAACTGTTCGCGAAGACCGATATGAGGAAGCAGCAGGCCACATTGATGGCAGCTATTGCTATGGTTGTGTCAGGAGTGGAAAAGGGCGAGAATGTTGTTCCGGTGCTCAAGGAACTGGGCCAGCGTCACCAAACGTATGGCGTGACAGCAGAGCACTATCCGCAAGTTGCGCAGGCGCTGCTAGAGACGTTCAGCGAATTCCTGGGACCCCAGTGGACTCCTGAAGTGAAGGGCGCATGGATTGATGCTTATACAGTGATTGCCGGTACAATGCAGGGATAACGGAGTAGTCTCAGATACCATCACCGACGTGACTCTGTTTTTTTATATCACCCTCGTTGTAGTGTCTCAATAAAGGAGTCGGGTTATGTGGTTGCCTGTACATAACCCGGCTCCTTTATTTGCCATCAAGTCAAGATGGTTTTGTCATTATCTTCGCCTAATAGGGGCGGAGCCTTGTACAGGCGGGCGGGCGTCTCTGACATGCGAATCGGGGAGCCTGCCAGGCGGATCTGGCCTGCTGTAGGGTGCTCGCACTCCCATACCAACCCGCGATCCACAATTTGCGGATCGCGGAAAACCTGGCTGACCAGGTTGATCGAGCCGCAAGGAATGCCAGCGGTCCGCAGCGCCTCCAGCCACTCTGCGCTTTTGTGCTGCAAGAACTGTTCCTGGAGTTGCGGCACCAGCTCGTTGCGATGGCGAACCCGCTCCGGGTTGGTCGCAAAGCGTGGGTCCGTGATCAGATCTTCCCGTCCCAGCACGTTACAGAAGGCGCGGTACAGGCGGTCATTGCCACAGGCTACCACGACATAGCCATCCTGAGTACGGAATGCCTGATATGGCACAATGTTGGGGTGACCGTTGGCGTAGCGGGCGGCCTCCTCCCCGGAGATAAGGTGGTTGGCCGAGACGTTGCCGAGGAAGGCGACGGCGGATTCCAACAAAGAAATATCGATATATTGACCCTTTCCGGTGCGACGACGATAATTTAGTGCAGCCAAGATCGCAACGCAGCTATACATGCCTGCTGAAATATCTCCCACCGGCACACCAACGCGCTGAGGCTCTCCGTCGGCCTCGCCTGTCACCGCCATCAAACCAGACTCGGCCTGGGCCACGAAGTCGTAGCCGGGTCGCATCGCGTACGGGCCGGTCTGCCCATACCCGCTAATGGAGCAATAGATCAGGCTGGGATTGATGGCGCGCACATCTTCGTAACTCAATCCCTGTTTCGCCAATGTGCCGGGACGAAAATTTTCGACCAGCACCGTCGCGCCTTGCAACAATTCGAGCAGGCGCTCTTTGCCTTCAGGCGTGCTGAAATCGAGCGTAATGCTATATTTGTTGCGATTAAGACCCAGATAGTAGGCGCTTTCGCCTGCCGTGTAGGGCGGACCAAACTGGCGCGTATCATCTCCCTTGTCCGGCTGTTCAATTTTGATGACAGTCGCACCCAGATCTCCCAGGATCATCGTGCAGTAGGGACCGGCAAAGATACGCGAGAGATCGACAACGACAACATCCGAGAGAGCTGCTTCCATGACGCCTCCGTAAAAATAATGCATCCCTTAATTTGGATCGTCTAAATGTTCTTCTAGTATTATGGTTCGTATCTGAATAACAACCTCTCTCATATCCCCATTCAAATAGAGGCCGGAGACCTGAGGCTGCGTCTGTTTCTGCTGTGAAAACGCCTGGCCGCCAAAGGCCAGGAGGGGGCGAGGTTCTGGCAGGTGTTGTATTTGCTGGCCTAGCTGAATCAGCTCTGGTAAGTAACTCGACATGGTCAGGGAAATGCAGATCATCGCAGGGGTTACTTGCTTGATCGTGTGAAGCAGTCCAGTAGTCTCGATGTTCTGACCCAGATAAGCAACTCGGATGCCGTTCCTTCTCAAGAACAGCGTCAGCATTAACATTGCCAGCTCGTGTAGCTCTCCTGGAGCGCAACAGGCAATCACCAGTGGTCCGGTCAGTGGGCTGGGCGTAACACGCAGCAGATTCGTCAACAGGGCACGAAAGAAGTTGCTGGCAAAATGTTCCACCGAGACGGTCAGTTCTCCCTCTGACCAGAGCTGCCCAATCTGCCATAAGGTCGGTGTAATCAGATCGGTGCAAACCTGCTCAATGGGGTAGATCGCCAGCATTGAACTCATCAATATATGAGCGCCAGCCTCATCAAAATGTTGGAAAGCATCGATGATGCGCCAGCGAGCGGCCCACATATTATGCACGGTGGGGCAACCGCTTGCGGATTGCTCAACGTCAGCCAGGGTCCGGCGCTGCCCGCTGAGCGGCTCCGCTGCACTTTTGGCGGCGGTTTCTTGTAACTCTTCCTGGGCGGAAGAGGTCACAACCACCCGAGATGACGCCTGGCTCTCGACCGGTGGCGGCGCTAAAGGGCTGCCTTCAGCGCCGCCGACGCGGCGCTGATACCCTTCGTACATATGGCGAAAGAGCGCGACGGCGTGGCTGATAGCGATGCCCGCATCGACCCGCTCCTTTAGCCAGCGAATCAGAGCAATATCGCGTTGTGAATACAGGCGGTAAGCATTGTTAGCGCGTTCCGGCGCGACCAGCTTATAACGACGCTCCCACGCCCGTAGCGTCGGAGCTGGCACGCCTGTTTGTTGCACAACGGCTTTGGTATTGAATATCGGGGCATCTGAGTAATGCTCGAAATCAAACCACTCGGCAGCGTTCTCCTGTGTGGTCATGAATGTTCTCCGCCACTATTCCAGTATTGAGGAGATAGTCATGTGTACGATATTTGTCAACAGTAATACGGCTCAATAAGCAGAACTATTTTCTACATTTCTCTTACAATAGCATATTTTCTGACGGCGGGTCCATGCTTTGTTCATACTTTGTCGCAAACTGACGATGTTGGATACATTTAAGATGCAGGGTAGAAGAGCAGTGGGTAATACATGTAGAAAAAAGGGGGCAGAAGTAGTACTTCTAGGGGAGAGAAGATGGGGACCGATAGGCTTGACAAATGGGAGAATCATTGCTATCATAACGGGGCTACAGTATGCCCACGGAGGCCATTGAGGGCTTTGTGGTTGATCCCCTACGCTTCGAGGAAAAGCCAACACTGTATGCTATCTATTCAGTTCTGGTTAACAACCCTTCACGAGATTGAGCCTGAATTGATCGTCCAGAGTAAGGAACTGTGAGCAAGGCGAGCCACCCATGCCTGCCACGTATCCATCTGGAGCTATGCGTAGGGATTGAAGAAGGAGATATGTGAAAAGACATGTTTGCTGTAATTAAAAGTGGTGGGCGACAATACAAAGTTTCCGTCGGCGAGCAGCTTGAAGTGAACCGGCTACCGGTCGAAGAGGGGGCGCAGGTCGAGATTGGGGAAGTGCTGCTGATCTCAGATGCCGATCAGACCATGATCGGTGCGCCGTTTGTGGACAACGCAAAGGTGGTAGCCACGGTTGGCGGCCATCCTCGCGGGAAAAAACTCATTGTTTTCAAGTACAAGTCAAAGAAACGCTATCGCCACCGCCGGGGTCATCGCCAGGAACTTACCGTGCTGACCATTGACGACATTATCGCGAATGGCAAGAGCCTGGTGACGGGAGAGGCCCCGCGTATGAAAGAAGACCGGCTGGAGTTAGAGGAGGGAGAGGCCCCGCAGGCAACTGCCGAGCCAGCAGAAGCTGTACAGGAAACGCCTGCTACCGAAGGCGAGAAGAAGGCGCGCCGACGCCGCAGCGCGAAGGCTGAAGCAACTGAAAGCGAAACAGAGGAATAATCATGGCGCATAAAAAGGGTATGGGTAGCTCTCGCAATGGTCGAGATAGCAAACCCAAGATGCTCGGTGTCAAGCGTTACGACGGTCAGTTAGTAACTGCCGGTAGCATTATTGTTCGTCAACGCGGCACCAAGATCAAGCCGGGCAAGCATGTAGGCGTGGGTCGAGATCATACGCTGTATGCCTTGATCGATGGCTATGTCAAGTTCGGGCATGCTTCACGCACGAATCGAGCGGTAAGTATTGTCACAGAATTTCCCGGGCGTCCATCTATAGCGGAGCTGCTGGGAATCGAACAGCCTGGAGCAGTTGCAGGATCGTAACTACCAGATAAACAACAGGGTCCATGCCAGACGGCATGGACCCTGTTGTTGTACTAACGTCGGAGATGTTATGGTCCTGTTGGTGGCTTTTGCTGCGGTCCGGGCTGGGCAGCAGGGCAGGTAATGTTCAACTGCTGAGTAGCGGCATCCACCGCGAAGGAGCAGCTTTGCCCATTAATAGTAGCCGTCCCGGCGCAGTTTGGAATGGCGGTACCATTGACGGCGCAAGCGGTAATCGCCGGGCCGCCTCCGATGGACGCACCCTGGATCGTTGCGTCAACGGCCACGCCATTGGCATCGGTTGTGACGACGATGGGGCTATTTGCATTCAGGATACCCTGGCAGTTCAGACCACCGGTAGCGCCCCACGAAGTGTTGAAGCGCTGAGCAAGGAAGGTAAAGAGACTGTTGGCCGCATTGGGATCGGGTGATGCTGCCGCTTTCGTGAGTGGGGCATCAAACATCATCCGTTCTGGTGCGATGTTCATCATGTTGGTGCAATACGTTTTTGTGCTGGCATCGGCCATATTTCGCGCCGCAGGCTGATCGACGGAGCGCCGGTAATCATTGACCTTCTGCAAATTGGGTTTGCCGTTGACCTGGACCATTGGGTCTCCAGCGGGAACCAGGGCTACGGGATTGGCCTGGAGAGCTGCGGCCTGCAATTCGTTGAGTGGTAAGGCAGGAACATTGTGTCCTGGATCGGCAAGATCGGGAGCCGTCCAGGGAGTGCAACCCAATGCACCATCCAGAGCCACGGCTAACAGGCGCTCATCGCTGCCGTTAGCTTGAATATTAGCATTTTGCAACTGAGCAGAATTAGCGGCAGTCATCTGTGCGCTTTGACCATTAGCGGTAATCAGATATGTCGTGGTGACGTTATCGCTCTGGTCCTGGTCAATAACACTAAAGTCGCGGGTGCTGGGGCAGGTAAGCCCATCTTTGCCCTTGCCCAGCGGCGGCACTACCAACTTGCCCGCTTTAATAGCGGCATTAGCCGCAGCAAAGAAGGCAGGGGCGTTACATGCCGAGAATTGCCCAAAGATGGAACCATTGATGCCATTGACACAGTGTGCTTCGTCCAGATTACTGCTGGTGCCCAGCAGCGTGAGCGTACTGCCATTAGAGCCGAACCAGAGCGCGACCACCGCATTCGCGGGCAGCGTTGGTGCTGTCGGCGCAATGGCTGGCTGCGCACCTTGATCGATTACCAGCGGATTGTAAATAGAAATCTGGCCGGTAGCAGGATCAATGATTGCGCCCTGGACAAAGGCGGATTGGCCAGCATTGGCCTCATTACATGGCCCATTGGCGGGATCTGTGGCTGTTAGCTGGTAAGGCGTCGCCAGCCCTTGCGCTGTCAGTGGCTGTGATGGCACGATTAGAGTACAATCGACGTTGACACCTGCTGCATGCGAGCCGAAGTGGGGGCGCAGTATGAAGTAGGTGCCTGCCCCGAGGGCGATGATGAGTGTCACTGCAGCGCCAATGAACATGAGCGGGGAGAAGCGTGGCCGTCGGCGTGACGGCCTGATACTTGATGGAGTCGGTCGTGTAAGCGTCTGCATACCAGAAACTCTCTTTCTTCCAGTCAGGTCCCTTTTTGGGGTCAACTGGCCTGTATTTTTATGAAACGGGTGGGCTGAACCAGACCCCCTGATTCAAAAATCGCTCACCCATGAGATTGCATCTTTTCCCTGCTGCTGAAGCGGGTTGACTTGCGGCTGTAGGGGCAAGCCTTTGCTCGATTACAACTACTACAGCGCAACGCTAGCCTGAAATATGAAAGAGTAATGTTCATCAGGCCCGACTATATACATAGAAAGAGTGGCAGTCACAGCGTGCAACGCGATGCGCTGTGAACTGATATGAGCTTTTTTGATACTTTTTGTGATATTGCTATCGATTGGGATAATACCATAGGTCTCGCGCATAGCTACGGATCTGATTAAAAGTTGGTAGGAAAGTACTAAATTTCGGTTAAGATATTCACCCTTCCCAGGTGTTCTCCTGGGGCTGATTGACAATGAGCATGAAGGGTTGAAATGCCGTGAAACGATCAGGGCAAAACTGCGTGTAGGTTAAGGAATGCGGAAATATTTTGTTTCTGCGTCCTGGCATGCCTATATTTGAGATATACTGTTAGAAGAGGCTTTCCCAACATGTCCCGGCGATCCAGTCTGAAAGGATAACTCATGCGAGCGATAATAAGTGTGGCTAACCGCGATGGGCTAACGCAGTTAGCCGGTGAGCTACAAACTCACAATGTGACGATTTTCTCCACCAGTGGGACGCAAAGCTTTCTGGCGGCAGAGGGTATTCCTGCCGAGTCGGTGAGCGCGCTGACCCGGTTCCCCGCGATACTTGACGGTCGTGTCAAGACGCTGCACCCGGCGATTCTCGGTGGTGTGCTGGCGCGCCGCGATCTTCCCCACCACGCGCAAGAACTCGCGGCTCACGAAATCGAGCCGATTGATATCGTTGTGGTGAATCTGTACCCCTTTGCTGCGACCGTGGCCCGTCCAGAAACGACGCTGACGGAGGCCCTGGAACAGATTGATATCGGCGGGGTGACGCTGGTGCGCGCTGCTGCCAAGAACTTCCAGGATGTGATTGTGCTGGTGCGTCCTGAGGATTATGCTCCCGTCATGCAAGAATGGCGCGAGCAGGGCGAGGTGAGTATAGAGACCCGCCGCCGCCTCGCCGCTATCGCTTTCCAGCATACTGCTACCTATGATACGACCATCGCCGAATATCTGCGCGGCCCGACCGGCGAGCTTTTTCCCGAAGAACTGACGCTCCCATTAGAGCGCGTTCAGTCCTTGCGCTATGGCGAAAATCCGCATCAGCAGGCGACATTTTATCGCTGGGGAGGAGTTACCAGATCCTCGACCAGCCTGCCAACGGTCGCGGGGGCGGAGGTATTGCATGGCAAAGAGCTTTCCTTCAATAATCTGCTCGACCTGGATGCTGCCCTCAGCGCTGTACAGGATTTTACGGCCCCCACCGTAGCGATTATTAAGCATACCAACCCCTGCGGACTGGCCTGCGATGATGTGCTGGTGGAGGCCTATAAAAAGGCGCATGGCGGCGATCCCATTTCCGCCTACGGCGGCATCATCGGCTGCAACCGCCCCGTTGACGAAGCCGTCGCGCACGAAATCAGCCAGTTATTCTATGAAGCGGTGATTGCTCCAGGGTTTACGCCCGAAGCTCTTGATATTTTGCGTCGCAAGAAGAATCTGCGTTTGCTGGCGACCCATTGTCCAATAGAGCCAAAGGCGGTCAGTACGCAGCTCTTGCAAGCTGGACGCCCCGATGTCCACGCTGTAAGCGGAGGGCTGCTTTTGCAAACCCCCGATGTGGATGAGCGCGAGACCGAGTATAACGTGGTAACTGAACGCGAGCCCACCCTGGATGAAGTAACGGACCTGATGTTTGCCTGGAAGGTTGTGCGCTGCGTGAAGTCAAACGCTATTGTGCTGGCGCGCAAATTGACGGTGGTGGGGGTCGGAGCTGGACAGATGAACCGCGTTACCAGCGTTCACCTGGCGGTCTCGAAGGCCGGAGATCGCGCTCGCGGCTCCGTGCTGGCATCCGATGCCTACTTCCCCTTCGCCGATGGCGTCGAAACTGCCGCGAAGGCCGGCGTGACCGCGATCATCCAGCCGGGCGGCTCTATCCGCGACGAAGAGACGATCCGCATGGCGAACCAGCATGCCATCGCCATGATCTTCACCGGAAAGCGGCACTTCAGGCATTAAGATACTTTCTAAACCATTTCGGGAACTTGCGCGGCTTTGCCGCGCAAGTTGTTTTGTAGGGGTTGTGACAAAATGCGCGAAGCGCATTTTGTCACAACCCCTACAAAACACGGAAGGCGTCGCAGTCGTTCGGCTGGGAAGTAGACACATACACTGGGAGGATGTGCTGCTTAGCTTTGCGATACTATGATCTCGTCGGAGAAGAAGCGTACCCAGAGCACAACGATTCCCAGACCGCCGATCAGCGCGAAGAAAGCGACGGCTCCGCCCGCGTCATTATTGGGATCTTTGAAGGGATAGAAAATAATCAGGGAGAGCCAGCAGATGGTCAGCGCCGCTGTCAGGCTTAACTTGGTTGTCTCGGCGCTTGCCCGGTAGAGGATGTGGTAGAAAACGATGACCAGCAGGCCAATCAACACCACGACAAACTTAAAGTTCGTTGTGATAGAGCCATCGCCCACCCAGTCTATCACGAGCGTTGATTTAATAAATAAGAAGGTACACACCCATAGGATGGTGAGAACGACGCCTCCTATGACTTTACGCAGCTCTATAGGGCTATTCACGGTATCAAGGCTCCTTTCAAGGAGGATATGTTAGTTGAAAAAAGGACTGGACAATACGCCTGTATGGTTTATTGTGCGTATTCGTATTGTAGTCTTAAAGTTGAATTATGGCAAGTCCTAAGCAACAGCATGTGTTCGCGGCGCTGGAAGTGATTCTCCGTTCTTGATTGCGTCATCGATGAGCATTTCGAGAACTTCTTTGCCGTTCTTGACCGCCTCCTCGTAGGTATCCCCATGCGTAGCAGGCATATAGACCTGTTGCGCCCATTCTGGCAAGTCACGAGATACGCCTGATCTTCTTCTGACCATTCAATCAGCATAGAATACTGGATTGGTTGCCTGCTCATGGCTTGTCCTCCTTTGCTCGGTAATACGCGCGGGCGAATCGCGCTGCCCACATAGCATTATTGATGAGCAGCGCCTTATTCGCGCTGATGCTCTCGCCGCCGGTCACTTTTGCTACATGCGCCAGCAGAAATGGCGTGATGGCGGAGCCGCGTATGCCCTGTTCGCGGGCCAGTTGCAAAGCTCCCGCAGTTGCTTTTTCCAGGGGCGCGCTCTCCATCTCGTACGGCCTGGGAATGGGGCAAGCCACGACGAGGCCGTGCAGGTGACATTCCCATTGAGTGCGTGCGATGGCGGCCAGCGTGGTGACGTCATCGACGCGATTGGGGAGCGGACGTCCGCTGCTGTGGGTATAGAAGGCGGGAAATTCGCTGGTTTGCCAGCCAATGACGGGGACGCCCTGAGTTTCCAGATATTCCAGCGTCAGGTCGAGATCAAGAATAGATTTGGCTCCGGCGCAGACCACAAGCACCGGCGTCCGGCTCAACTCGGTCAGGTCGGCGGAGATGTCCATCGTCGTCTCGGCGCCACGATGAACGCCGCCGATGCCGCCGGTCGCGAAGAAACGAATACCGGCCATGTCGGCGCAAAGCATTGTACCTGCAACGGTTGTCGCCCCCCATCGCCCGCTCGCCAGAGTAATAGCCAGGTCGCGCCGGCTGACCTTCTGGATATCGTGCGCCGTTCCCAGATGGGCAATTTCGTCTGGCGTCAGGCCAATTTTGATCTGACCATCATGGATGCCGATAGTCGCCGGGACAGCTCCTTCGGCACGGATGGCCTGTTCCACTGCCTGAGCTACTTCAATATTGATAGGATATGGCAGGCCATGCGCGATAACGGTTGATTCCAGCGCCACGACCGCGCGCTGCTCATTGAGGGCCGCCCGAACCTCCTCGGAAAAAGCAAGATAAGATACCTGTTTGTGCATGATTCCTCTGAGGGAGAGTATACGCGTCACACTTTGAGGTGTCAAGTGGAAATGTGCTATGAGGGCATGCTATATTACCTTTGGAAGGGGTAATACAACGACATCGTTATGCCCTATAACCTTGTCTTTGTCGCTCTTAATTGATGTTGGTGTTTAATAGAACAAGAATGTAGGAGTGATGTATGAACTTGACAAAAAAGTTGCTTACCACCGGCCTGCTTGTCGGCGGTGGACTGGGCGCGCTGGCTATTTTCAATAAGATGACCGAGTCGATGGCGGGCGAACTCGATACTGTGTTGGCGGGGGAAGAGCGCCGCTATCCGTGGAAATACGGTGATATGTTCTACGAGGTGAAGGGGGCGGCTGATGCAAAGCCCCTGGTGCTGATTCATAGCTTTGGGCCTGGCGCCTCGTCTTATGAGTGGCGCAAGAACATTGATGCGCTGGCAGAGCAATTCCGCGTTTATGCCCTGGATCTGCTGGGATTCGGCCTTTCCGATCATCCAGCCATCGATTACACTCCCGAAACCTTTACCGATCTGATTCATGATTTTCTCAAGGAGGTCATTGGCAAGCCCGCTGTCGTAGTGGCGCATGGTTTGCCCTGTGCGTATGTCATCGCCTGTGCGTATCGCCGCCCGCAGATGTTCGAGCGCCTGGTGCTGGTCGCTCCTCCGCCGACAATCCTGCAAGAGGCGTTCCCGGGTCCGCTCAACGCGTTAGCAAAGGCGGTGCTGTGCGCACCCATTATTGGTGAGTTTATCTATAACTTGCTGAGTTCGCGCCGGGCGATTCGCACCTACTACGACCAGCAAGGCTACCATAATCTGGGGATGATTACCGATGAACTGGTTGAGTACATCTATACGAGCGCGCATCAGGAGAACAGTTATTACCCGGCGGCTGCGTTTTTCAGTAACTACCTGACCCTGGATGTGCATGAGCCATTTGCGCGTTTACAGTTGCCCGTAGTCGCGGTCTGGGGCCGTGAGAGTATGCTGGCTCCGTCGGAGGTCAGTTCGGCCTTTAAACGCGTCAATTCTCGCATAGAGGTACATATTCTCGACCGTTGCAGTTTCCAGTTGCAGGACGAGCAGGCGGCAAGCTTCAATAACTTTGTGCGTGAATTTACCGGTACAGCAGTAAAATAGTTTGTGCCGCAGGTCGTAAGGTAAGGGCTAAATGGACGTTTTGTGTTAGCGCGTTTAGCCCTTATCGTGTACCCATCCGCCTGGCGATAGATGATCCTCGTTCGCAGGATGTCCCCCCCGCTCCGGGTTCGATCTGGTTGCCTCATGAGAAGGGGCGCCTGCTTTGCTTTTTGCTTCGGCCTCACAAATTTTTGCCTGCTCGTAGAGGTTATAAGCCGCCCGTTCGGCATCGAAGGGCACGCTCTGATTTGCCTGGGGATCTCTGGCGATGGCCTCGAATCTCGCGGCGATCTCGCGAATCGTCTGTGGATCGGTAATTTTCCCGCTCTGTACCTCTTTATAAGCTTTTCTGAGCACGTCTTCTTTGAGCAGTACGGACGGAGTGTCTGGCGAGGTTGACGGCGCAGATGTTGTTTGCGCTAATTGCACTGGCTGAGCTGGTTGAACTACCCCTACCGTTGGAGCCGCGCTGGCTTCGGTCCTTCTAGTATCGGGGGAGGCGGCGTGCTGGGCTACTTTTTCGCCAACGTTGGGGCTGTTCCCTATCGGGTCGGTATCGATAATCGTCGCGCCATGCGGTGCCAGAGAGACATCACGGATATGGACTTTATGGATCATTACTCCCCAGAGGGCCACTTTATCGCGTATTTGCTGGTACAGGTAGTCATTGATGCGCTGCCAGCGTATCCCGCCATCGGACCCCATGTTGCTTGCGCCGCTGCCACGGCTCATGGACGGGCGTACCTGTAATCCTTGTGGCCAGACGATGAAATCCTCGGGCGTGAATGTGGTCGCGATGCTCTGAATGCTGGTCAGGAAAAGTTCACGCAGCCCTTCTTCCCAGTTTTTGACCTGGGTTACGGCCAGGTGAGCATCTTCCGGCATCAACTGGTACGAGACGATACCGCGCAGGATCACATCTTCATTGCGCGACAATTGTACCCGCTGTGGCGGGCTGATCCATTGCGTCTCCTCCACATTGAGCTGTTGTACCGCTTTTTCCCAGGGAAGGAGAATATTGAAGCCGGGGTAGAGGGTCCGGCTATATTTGCTGAACGCGTAGACGATGTCAACATAGCCTTCTGGTACCGGGTGGATGTAGAGCCGAGCCAGGAAAACAATGGCGGCCAGGATGAGCACAAGGAGGATGAAGCCTGCTGTCAGGCCAAAAATAGTAAAGCCACCGATGAGCAGGAAAATGAAAAAGCCGCCAACCGTAGCCAGGGCCCAGAAGCCATTATTTTCTCCGGCATAATAGACGGCGATCCCCTGCATAATAGTGACAGCGATGATGAGAAAAGTCACCAGCCAGAGCGCCTCGGGCGGGGCGCTTGCGCGACCAGTCGCCACCAGTGGAAGGACGAACAGGCAGGTCAGCGCACCAAAAAGCAGGGGGGCAAGGATAAGGGTGAAATATTGCCAGAGTTGCTTTACCAGGTCTGATGGGGCCGAGGAGGTATCCATTGGGGCGTCTGCATCTTCCTGGTTGTGAGCCAGTGGGAAGACCCCCGGGTGCAGTGCCTCCTCTTGTGGATGAGGGACGAGAGGAGGCTCGTCCTGATCTGGTAGTTGAGCTTGTTCGATAAACTGGTTCCGGCCAGCATTTACAGGACCTTGCCAGATAGGACCGGAGTCATTTCCATCTGCCGACATATTTTTCATGCACCTTCCTCTCGCATTGAACCAGGATCATAATATATTACTCTACTAAAGTTTATTCTTTATACCACAGGAGCCGCAACCACCCGTTTTCTTCTGACAGCCCCCACTGCCACAAGAGCCGCAACCGCCTGACGTGCTACATCCTCCGCTGCCGCAGCAACCGCCTTTGCCGCAACTACTTTTGTTGGCCTGTTCTTCTACAGGAATCTGAATGGTAACGCCGCTCTCTAGCATCACTTCAACCGAGTTTTTAGGGACGTTGATTGCCACGACCTTGCCGGGGCCACTGGGAGTGGTGAGGATGGCTCCGATTTGCGGCATCAACTGTTTGGCCTGGATGTAGTTATCATTTTCATATGAAAGGCAGCATAAAAGACGTCCACAGACGCCGGAAATTTTGGAGGGATTAAGCGGTAGTCCCTGCTCCTTCGCCATTTTAATCGAGACCACGCCGAAATCAGTAATCCACGAGCTACAACAGAGGGTTTTGCCGCACGGCCCGACCCCTCCTTGCAATTTCGCCTGGTCGCGCGCGCCAATCTGGCGTAGTTCAATGCGGGTGCGAAATGTTGCCGCCAGGTCACGCACCAGGGCGCGAAAGTCCACGCGCTCGTCGGCAGTAAAATAGAAGGTCAGCCGGCTCCCATCAAAGGTATATTCAGCCTCTACCAGCTTCATGGGTAGGTGATGTTGCTGAATGCGCTCGTGGCAACGCTGCAACGCCTCTTTTTCTTTGCTTTTGAACGAGAGCATAGTGCGCAACTCATCTTCAGTTGCCAGGCGGAGCACAGGTTTGAGCGGATCGCTCAAGTCGCCCTCTGCCATCTTTTTTGAGGCAATCACCACGCGTCCGGCCTCGGTGCCGCGCACTGTCTCGACAATAACGTACTGGCCCGTAGTAAAAGATTGCTCCTGCGGGTCAAAATAGTAGATCCGTCCGGCGGGACGAAAGCGAATGCCAACGATTGTAACTATCTTGTCTTCGTTTGTTGCCAGGGACATCGGCTGCTCTATCTTTTTCAATCCCTCAATTTCAATCCATCAAGCGGGTCGAGATAGTCATTAGCTCTCGCCGCCTCCCTTGAGGGGGAGTATAACATCAAGCCTGAAGATGTCAAGTGAAAATGCACCAGGCAAGAAAAGAGCCGAATGCAGCTTCGTTGCTACATTCATGCTTTCCTGCTCACATTTCGTTGGTCAAGAGAATTGCTTCCGCAACTTCGCGCATGGATTTGCGGTTATTCATGCTGGCCTTCTGAATTTTACGGAAAGCCTCATTCTCCGAAAGCCCTTGCTTTTCCATGAGAAGGCCCTTCGCGCGCTCTACTACCTTGCGCGTCTCTAGCTGTTCGTTCAGGGTTCGGGCCTTCTCTTCAAGGGAGCGGAATTCGTTGTAGCGCGCTAACGCCACCTCGATAGCGGGAGCAACCTCGCTCTCGCGTAAGGGCTTCACGATGTAGTTCACGACGCCTGCTTCTTTAGCTCGTTCAACCAGGGGCTGATCCCCAAAGGCTGTGAGCAGCAACACCGGTGCGACTTTTTCCTGGGTGAGGGTCTCGGCGGCGCTAATGCCATCTATGTCGGGCATGCGAATATCCATGATGATCAGGTCTGGCCGTAATTCGCGAGCCAGATTGATGGCGCTTTGCCCGTCGCCTGCTTCCCCAACGACAAGATAGCCCTGCCTGGTCAAGACATCCTTTAAATCCATGCGCTGAATAGCTTCGTCATCTGCAATAATAATACGTGTTGGCATAGGTTTCACCTCAAAGCCTCTCATCTCTATCCACCCGGGTAGTACTAAATTCTCTCCCTGTACAAAGAGTATAACATACTCCATCGGGTGAGTCGATAGGGTGAGTTAAAAGACCGATCTTTGCGATCAGGCCACGTAGGTCAGATCAGGCTCGTCTCGCAGGGTTAGAGCCAGCCGACGCGTCTCGTAGACGATTTTGTGCAACTGCTCAGGTGTAATGGATTGGCGTCCATCGCATAAGGCGCGCTCAGGCTCAATGTGGGTTTCGATAATCAATCCTTCAGCTCCCGCGGCGATGCTGGCGCGAGACATGGTGGGAACAAGCTCGCGGCGTCCGGTGGCATGGCTGGGATCGACGATAACGGGAAGATGGGTCAGTTCGTGAAGCAGTGGCACACAGGAAAGGTCGAGAACGTTGCGCGTCTGGGGGTCGTAGCTGCGAATGCCGCGCTCGCACAGGATCACATTCGGATTGCCTGCCGCGACGATGTATTCAGCAGCCAGCAGCCATTCGTCGATGGTCGAGGCCAGGCCGCGTTTGAGCATGACCGGACGGCGCAAGCTACTGGTACCGGCAGCACGCAGAAGGGGGAAGTTTTGCATGTTGCGGCTGCCAATTTGCAAGATATCGGCGTATTGCGCGACCGTCTCCACCATCTCAGGCTCCATCACTTCGGTAACGACCGGCAGCCCTGTCATCTCACGCGCTTCCGCTAACAAATGTAGTCCTTCGACACCAAGTCCCTGGAACTGGTAAGGAGAGGTGCGAGGTTTGAAGGCTCCGCCGCGCAATATGTGTGCTCCTGCCGCCTGAACGGCCCGGGCAATGGAGAAAAGCTGTTCTTTATTCTCAACCGCGCATGGCCCCGCCATGATGACCGGGTGCGCGCCGCCGACGGTTACGGATGTGCAGTTGTGTCCATCTCCCACAACAATGGTGGTGTTTTCAGCCTGGAAGGCCCGGTTCACCAGTTGGTACGGGGTCTTGATGGAAACCAGGCGTTCGACGGCCCTTTGCTGGCTAATCAGGGCCTGTGCCTGCACGTCGATCTTGCCGCTATCTAGCGCGATCACCTCGCGCGTTCCAACCTGCGTGGTCGTGATGGGGGACAGACTATCGGTGATACGACATAAGAGCGTAATGAGTTGCGCTCGTTCATCGTTGGTGGCCTGGTTGCGAATGGTGATGATCATAATACTAGATCCTTTCTACTCTTCTGAATTTGGGAAATTGGCTCTCCTGAATTTGGGAAACAAAAAAGCAGAGGTTTTTTTCCTCTGCTGCTCCAGCACGCTGGTGGTTAGTTTTCGCTCAGCCCAAAAGGCCCACCATCATGCTGGAGGGCTAAACCAATAATAAAAGCTATATTGTTGGGCAATTTGCTTGCTGAGCATAAACTCCGTCCCTTCCGTTAGTAACGTAAGGATAGAACTGCATCTTCGACTCTACTATAAATTATACGCAACGAACCAAAATCTGTCAAGGGGTAGGGATGGGCGCAAAGCGGGCAGGGCCAGCGGTAGCTCCCCGATTCATCGTGGGAGTTGCCCCTACCTATCGTTTTTTCTCGCGGCGCTGGCTGGCTTTGTATTCCTGATAGAGCTTGTCACCTGATGTTACCACTGATGGGGCCTGTTCCCTGGCCTTCGTCCTGGGTTTGACTGCAGGAGTCGGGGCGGGTGTGCCACTCATTCCGGTAAGACTGCGGGGAATGAGGTCCAGCTTGGCCAGGATAACAAGAACGATCACGAGTGTTGCCAGGAAGAGCAACGTCGATACCTTAATAGGAATTGATGCGCCGAAAAGGTTGAGCGTCGTTAATAGGCGCTCCAGGCCCGCATTGGTCAGGAATGCCTGTTCCAGGCCGCCGATGTAGCTCGCGCCGATCAGGTAGATAGCCATACCAAGAATATAGCGTGTTTTGAATGGGCTGGTTGGTCGTGCTGGTGTCTTGCTGGCGCTGGTTGTCGCGCGCGTTGTTTTCGTCTCGGTCTTTTTTGCGCTTGCAGCCTTTTCAGGTGGTGTGATTTTCCCACGAGTCGCACGCGCCAGGCGAGCCTGCGCGACATCCACCTCTTTCGCTTTATTCTCCTGGTCATTCTTGCCAACGGTGGAGAAGAAGCCAGGCAGGCGGCGCGACATAGGCGCGGCTACAGGCTCTGCGGCGGCACTGGTTTCAGGTATGTCAACGGCAAGTTTTTCAGTATCAGGTGCTAAAGTAGCAGTGTCGGCTCCCTCGGTCTGCTCTGTTACCAATCTAGGACGGTTGCGCTGATTGCGCGCTCTGACTTTTTTACTGGTGCCGGATTGTTCCAGACTCATGATTTACCTCATTTGCATCTTGCTTTGATAACATTTCTATCCGATCAACCACGATCTTGTCAAGAGGGGCGCTCCCTAGAGAAAAGCAAGTGCTCCTTCTACTATACCACGTCTGATGACACTTCGTCAGCCTGCATAGGAGAAGTTTCCATGTTTCTCAAACGTCGCTGCACGCTTTGACTCCTCGCGCCTTCGGCGCTCACAGGAAAAGGAAGGTGCTGGCTGTGGGTTGCGCCCGCAGCCAGCACCTTCCTCTCGAACGGCTCGCTTGCGAGCCGTTCTGTCTGAAAAGATCACTTTTGAGAAGCCCTGGAGAAGTTTCTTTCTCCTGAGTAGACCTCTTTCCCGATTTGCTAGAGTCTATCTCAGCTTTGAGGACTCTGGCAAACCGGGAGAGGCTCAATGCACTGATAGATACATTGTTACCAGAGGGGAACCGAGGACTGAAGTTCGTCGGTGTCTATATTGACCGCACCATTGCCTTGCAAACCATACTGCCAGATGAGCGTATGGCCGCCGCGGTCCTGACCATTACACAGCAGTCCGTCCGGTCTGAATGCGGGCTTGTGGGCTTCAGACGTTCGTCCGAGCGATGGCTCAGTGGGAAACAGAATGGACTTGGCGACGCCTGAATCCTTCCCCACGGCTGTGCAAAACGCGCTATTAAATCCGCTGCTACCGGGTAACGGATTCTCGTAGTACCCAACGGTATAGCCCGCTGCGGCAATGGTGTTATTCCAACCTTCAATATAGCCGGCATCCACAGCTTGCCCAACCTCGATATCTACTATCAGAACGGTCTTTTTGGGGATACCCAGCGCATGGGCTTTCGCAATGGCATCGTGTGCGCGTGCGACGCCCGTGTTGAAGCCGGTGTCCCCTCCAAAGTCCGAGAGAATCGGCAGGATGTGAATCCCTCTGCTATGAATGAACGAGGCTTCGGAAGCTGACATCGGAGAGAAAGATATTGCATCGAGGTAGCGACCAATAAACTGGGGTGTCCCGAAACTGTTCCCCACCTGATTGAGGAATGACGAGGTAACAAAGCTCGTGGTGTCCACTCCCCAGAGGATCTTCCCAGGAGGAGGTGGCGGCGGCGGACTGGCCATGCCGACCAGGCTACCCCAGGTTTGCACATCGGCAATACCACTCGCGGTGAGCTTATGGCTGCTCTGGTAGTGCTTTACGGCTGCTGCCGTGGCCGGTCCGAAGCTGCCATCCACACTCAGGGAGGCTCCGTGCGCGTTGAGCTGGCGCTGCACCGCTTTGACCGCAGAGCCGGTGCTGCCCTGTTTGGTGGTAACGATCAGGACCGGCCAGGTCTGTGGTCCCACCACTCCATCTGCACTCAGATGATGAGCGGATTGAAAAGCTTTGACGCTCGCTGTGGTTTGCGGTCCAAAGCTGCCATCGATAGAGAGAGAGGAGCCATGAGCCTGGAGCATCAATTGCACTGAGAAGACATCTTCGCCGCTATCGCCAGGACCGACCAGCGGCCAGGAAGGTTGCGGGGCCGCGTGAGTCTGGGTAGCGTACGAGAAAACGGTGAAACCGACTACAATAGTCAACGCGAGCATTGGGAGCAGCCCCCGCAAGAGCCAGTGAAATCCCTTTCTGCTGTTCATACATTTAACTCCTTTTAAATGCATTCCATGATAATTGGATGGTAGTAAGGTCTAAGACAAAGGTTTTGAGATAAGGTGCGCCCTTAACAGCGCCCTAGAGCGTGCCAGGTATTTGGGCCAACGACGCCGTCAACCGCCAGTCTCTTTTGCTTTTGGAAATCCTTGACCGCATTGGCTGTCAGCGTCCCAAATTGCCCATCTTTTGCCAGCAGCGGATGGAAATTAAAGGGCGAGTTGGGGAAGGCTTTTTTGGAATAGAGCGAGTCCAGTTCACTCTGCAACGAGACCACCAGCGAGCCGGTGCTGCCATTCTGAATCATGGCTGGACATAAAGAAGAGGGTTGGCATGCCCAGGGTGCCCAACCTTGACGATTGTATAACCTGCGTGCAGCTTGAGCATTATCGGTGGGGTTGAAGGGATTACCTTTACCGATACCAGCTTCAGCCCAGGTACCCTTAGCTATCTGGAAAAGCCCCATTGCAAAGGGAGGAGCCGGATTGAAGGCATTCGGATTCAGGCTCGATTCGCAGGTAGCTACACTGATGGCCTGGTTGCCGAGGGTGCCGGTGCCAAAGGCGTTATGAATTATATTGATGATCTGCGCTCTGGTGAAAGAGGCCGCCGCGGCATGCGCCCCTCCTCTGGCAGTGAAGGAGATCAACAGGGCGCCAACTAAGACGGCAACAACGAGCAACCCGCTCAGCAGGGGAAGAAACCAGCGCATCTTTTTAGGTTTGTCCACAGGTGATTGTGTTTGCAGCATAAACGTATTCCTTTATTTGGTGAGTTAAGAGGGTATTGCGACAAATGCGTTTCACAGTACCCTCTTACTCCGCTGTGTGGCAGCGTTGCGCGAACTTTTCGCGAGATCGGACAAAGATTTTGAGGATAGAATGTGCCCGCGCCTTTAGCAGTTGCCGAGCGCGTGCCAGGTCATTGGGCCAACGATGCCGTCAACTGTCAGTCCCTTTTTCTTCTGGAAATCCTTGACCGCATTGGCTGTCAGCGTCCCAAATTGCCCATCTTTTGCCAGCAGCGGATGGAAGTTAAAGGGCGAGTTGGGGAAAGCTTTCTTGGAATAGAGCGAGTCCAGCTCATTCTGCAATGAGGCTACCAGCGAGCCGGTGCTGCCATTCTGGATCGTGGCCGGGCACACCGGAGGAGGCGGAGGGAGCTTCCCACCAATATGCACGATGATCGTGGGATACCCTTCGGTATAAAAGTTGTGGAAACGCGCGTTGTTATGGAAATCGGCTACAGCATTGCTTCCCGCCTGCACGAGGAGGCCGGTATGTCCCTGGCCTTCAAAGTGAAAGGTCACGTCGCCAGGTGTTGCCCTGGAGGGAGCGTTGCCAATATTCACTCCAACTCCGTTCTCGGTCAAATACTGATACAGGCCAGGTCTGCCCTCGTCGTTAATGCCACTGGCATCGACTCCGACCCATAACAAGTCATAGGTCCTGCCATTTCTGGCACGATAGCTGCCATAAGCAGATTGGGAAGAATTGGGCGTCAAACCAGGCACCTTCCCTACCGCGGCCAGGGAACGCGCGACAAATTCCGCACATTGATAATCGGGCTGAGGAGACCCTGCCGCAACTCGGAAGGTACATGCGGCATTTCCGCAGTTCCAGTGCGAATCGGCAAAGGATACCGCAGCATTCGTTGCGCTAGCCGCATGTGCCCCTCCTCTGGCAGCGAAGGAGATCAAGAGGGCACCGACTAAGACGGCAACAACGAGCAACCCGCTCAGCAGGGGAAGAAACCAGCGCATCTTTTTAGGTTTGTCCGAGGTCGATTGTGTTTGAAACATAGACGTATTCCTTTACTTGTAGATAGAGAGTAGAAAGCGAACTCAATCGTCTCTTTCACAGAAAGCGCGTTGTCCATCATGGCAATCAGATGAGAGAAATGGAAAAGAAACCGGCCTGTTTCAGACGCCTATCAAACGAGAAAAAGCATCGTAACCATTTCTATATCAAGGTTGAGTTCGCTGATCGGATATACCGTTCGCATGGAAGAATACCGGAAAGAGGCTCTGGGAGGAACAACAACTGCTCGTCTTTGTGTCGGCTTCAAGTCGTCTTTACTTCGTCTTTTGTAATAGTGAGCATGTAATATGAAAAATCGAGGCTCTCAATCTCCAACATAGCACTCTGATAGGACAAAAAAGAGGCTGTGCAACACAGCCTCACGAGGGGAGAAGGAAGAGGGTGAGGTCTCGCTCCCGGATTAGTTGAGAGAGCTATTTCAAACATCGAGATTGGCAAAATACTCCAGTAGGAGGCGATGGATGAAACTGTATCCTCCCCCGACACGCTGTAGGAGAATGCAGATCGTTGCGTTATCAAGGAATCCCTGCGCCTGCCAGGGGAAGACATGGCCCTTGTGGAGTAACCAGCGCAGGGCAAAATGTTGCAGCACCGCCCAGCCGCCGCTGATCGCCCAGCCAACCAGGCCACCGCCGATGGCGAAGAGCCACGCAGAACTGAGCGCATAACCCAATCCCTGGCCCAGTCCCACAATCAGCCCTTTACTCAATCCCTCGTTGAGCAAGTAGCTCAGCCAGTCGCCCATAAATCCGAGGCCGCCGACGACTCCCGCGCTGAGAAGGCCGATGATGATGCTATTCATCAGCGAGCGACGCACGCCTTGATTAAGACTCTGGCGGTCCTGATCTTCGATGCGTTCCTGTGCGATACTTTGGAAGAGTCCCAGCGCCAGCCAGTAAGCCAATCCGATGCCTGCGCCAACGATCAGCCCCATCGTCAGCCCGTAAGTCAGACCGGTGATCGGTCCGGCGCTGATCCCGCTGGTGAGTCCATCGCTCAGCCCGTAGCTCAGCCGGAAGCCCAGGTCGGTGCTCACCGGGAGGCCCAGGCCGGTGGTGAGTCCGTAGCTCAGCCCGACGGCCAGCAGAAGGCTAAGCGCCAGTGCTCCACTGGCAACACAGTGTTCGAAAGAGCGCAGGCTGTGAAAAAAGCTGCTCCTGCTCCAGCGCAGCCGTTCGGTGAGGCCAATATTCCCGCGGTTCTTCTCAACGATCAAACTGATCAGAAAGATGACGCAGCCGTAGCTCAGCAGAAAGTTGAGTCCGGTACTCGGTCCATAGCTCGCTCCGTAGCTCAGGCCGGTGCTCAGCCCATAGGCAAGACCGAGTGCGGTCGCGCCAGATAACGCACGCCGCAGGTGAGGCGTCGAGAGCAAGTAGCGCAGGCGTGCCGCTGCCCTCGGGGTATGAGGAGGACGACGCTGAGAAGATAACAGTGGGAACAAAACCAGGAGCGACCAGCAAGCAAAACCGATGATACTGCCATAGATCAAGCTGTCCCGTACCCAATCGCCAGTGCCATATCCTGGCCCCAACTCAAATCCGAAACTGCCCGCGACCACAAGCCCTGTACACGCGCTGACCAGCAAGCTGCTCGGAATGCGCTCACGCGGCCTCGCCGGAGCCGTGGAAGGAGAACTGATACTGGCCGCCTGGCTGAAACAGTTTGCCAGGACGTATCCTAAGATCGCAGCTTGAATGCCGGTAGTAAGATCAATCACCGTTTGCAAAAATAAGCCAATGACGCAGCTTGCGACTATGCCGAGCAGAATGATGGGCAGGTGCATCGTCAGCCGGAAAGCCCGCTGTTGCAGGTTCTCCGGTAGCCAGTCAGCCTGCACATGCTCCAGGTAGAAGACGGTCTGGTAGTGTTTTTGCAGGTTGCGTGCCAGCCAGTTCAGCCACAAGCTGGTCTGCTGGAGCGAATAGCGCCCGACAACACCTTTCTGCTTGACCATATGGGCCACGTAATCGGTCCACATCTGCCTTTGCAGCGTGGAGAGATCGTGGGAGAGTGTAGGCACCGGAGTTCGCGAGTAGGCCAGGATCAAAATGCTTAACTGTAGAGGGGTGGCGGTCAGTTCTTGCAAGGCCAGATTGGTCCGAAGAGTCTGTCGTAAAGCATCCAGTGGGTGCCCGATCTGGTCAAGAGAAGCGTAGACCTGTTCAAGCGTGAGCGGCTGGATGAGCACGGCATGCTGGAGCGCCAATTTCTGCTGGCTGGCGGCGGTTTCATATTCTGTTCGTCGCGAACAAATGACGAGCGGGACGAGCAGGTGCTCGCGATGATAGGCATTGATGGCAGCAATACAGGCTGAGCGGGATGCCGCATCCATCTCATCCAGTCCATCGAGTAGCGGGAGAATCTGTTCGTTGCGTACCCACTGGGTGCTGAGTTTCTGGGATACATCATAGGTCAAGGCCAGTTGTTCGCTCATCCAATCTTCCAGGGCTGGCTTCTTTTCGGCCCAGGATGAGAGGCGCAGCACCACCGGCAAAGGGTGCTCCTCCTCTTGCTCTGCTTGTTGTATCAATAGCTGAGCAAGGTGCAGCAGCGTGGTGGATTTGCCCGCCCCGGGGTCTCCCAGGATGAGCAATTCGTGCCCGGACATCTCATAAACATCCAGGATCGAGGTTCCGAGAGGGAGTGTCTGAGCTTCCTCCTGCGATAAGCGCACCAGTCGGTTTGTGGCATTTTGTACCGCATTGGGTACTTTCGCTAAACCCAACTCGATCCGCACGATGTTCTGTAGCGAGTACTCCAGCAACTCATCATAAGAGCGGCGCAGGCGATCAAGCATCCGTGTCCGGTTCAGCAGCCGTAGAACAGCGGTGCGAGCCTGTTGACGGGATGGCGCACTTGCAGCCGGAAATTGGTCTATCTGCTGGTTGACAGCATCAATATGAGAGTCCGGTGGTTCTAGTGGCTGCGTGTCCACGACCAACTCTGCTGGCGACTTTGAGATAGGAGGGTTGCTATCTTCTAGCGCTCTTTCGCCGGAGGCAAGCAGATCGAGTTCGCGCAGATTTTTCTCGAAAAGGCTGCCGAGCTTCTGGCGAAAATATGGGGAAGGGTATGCGACTCTCCGTTCCCAGCGACTCACCGTTTTCGAGTCGGTGCCGATCTTCTCCGCGACATCTTTTTGAGACCACCCGCGTTCCTCGCGGGCCTGCTTGAGCAAGGTATTATATTGCATAGCCTGACTCCTATTACTACACTCTATCGAAGGGGTCTGTGTTGCTCCGTTCTCGATTTTACAAAACAAAACAGCGGCAAATGCGCACTTACTATAACACACATTTAAAAAATAAGTAGAGAAAAAGGCTATAAAGTACTAAACATGCCTGGAAACGACTCAAAGACGACTCAAAGACGACTCGAAGGCGAGCGTTTGTGGTTCTCGCAATGATGTCTATCCGGTATCCTTCACCCAGATGGCAAAACGTACACATGTAGTGCTTTTGCCCACAGACAATAAGCCTTATATAGTTGAAGGAGGAAAAACGATGAACCTGATGACAACAGTAACGGCAAGAGTGAAGACGATGAGGACGAAGACGAAGGTTTCCATTGTAACGCTGATGCTGATGGGATTGATGCTGGTCTCGGCTCTGACGCTGTGGCCACAATCGAGTCACGCGAGCGCGTATGGCATCCAGTATTTTAGTGGGTTCGCTGCCAACGTTGGTGGTCAGACGATCCGCATTCCGGCAGGGCAGCTCGCACACTGGATCAGCGGTAAAGGACTGTTCGTCAGTTGGGACGGAGCGAACTTCGGGTCGGCTGGGTGCATTGGCGACCCGTCAATGCGTTTTACTTATGGATACGGTTCAGTTCGCATCGATGGAAACGTTCACTGGGGCTGCAGTCACGTCGGACAGTGGAAATACACCATAAACCGGAATATGCCGCGGGGCTCAGCCTGCGCCGAGCTATGGGCTCATAACTGGCGGATACTGGTGGCAAGGCAATGTCACTTCGTATCATGAGGCAAATGGGCCCGGGTGTACATCTGATAATGACATGGCTCGTTCCATGATCACTTGAGAACCTCTCAAACCCTGATATCTTTTTGAAAAGCGAGGTCGCCAGAGCCAATTCTGGCGACCCCACTTTTTCCTGACTATCATGAAGCGCCTGCACGCCCATTGAGAGTTTTTCTCTGATAGATTACTCTTGTCACTAATGGCGCAAAACCTCCCTGAGGCGGCTTATCTGTCCTCAGTTGGACAAATGCTAAAGCAGAAAAGGGAAATATCTCCATGGCGGAAACACAAATATCTCCTGAGTCGGAGCAGCCATCGCACTTTCGGCGCTATGCCCCCCTCTGGCATAGTTTGATCGGGGTGAGCATTGCGATGCTCTCAGCTCTGTTCTTTTTTTCTCCGATCATGACGTTCCTCACCACGCCCATCGTTGCTGTGGGTTTCGATCCCTTACCCACGGAGTTGATCTCTGCGCTGTTTTTAATTAGCTGCGCCTCCCTGGTCAGCGCACTGGTGAGCCGACAACGCTTTAGCACTGCGATTGGCGCTGGCATCACGTATGGCTGTAGCTATGTGTTGCCGTTCCTTCGTCAGGAGCTGTCACCACACTATGATCCTGCCGGACATCTTGAAACGCTCAATGCGAGCGTACTGACGCATGCTATTGCCGTTCTTCTTGCCAGCGGCCTGCTCTGTGCCTTTTTGGGGGCAGCCATAGGGAGCGCCCTGGGTGAAATGTTGCTTGATCCCATCTGGCAACTGGCGCAACTGATCTGGCGCACCCGTTTCATCTCCAGGCTGGCCAGGGAACAATCAACTGCTGGCGAAAAGGCGCAGCCACGTAGCGCGTGGAAGCTTTTCTCTGCCTGGACCGGTTTTTTCATGCTGCTGGGAATCATTCTATTAAGCAATGGCATTGGCAATCTATTGTTTTATTCGCCCGATGTGGGGATATACAGTTCCCCGTCCGTTGGCACGCATGGCACGTTGATCGCTGATAGCATGATCAGCCCGGCGTTACATGGGCAACGCCGCTCGTTTCTGGTGTACCTTCCTCCATCTTATCTGGATACGACGACGCCGGAGCGACGGTATCCCACCCTTTACCTGCTTCATGGCTCCCCAGGAAGCGAGTACGACTGGATCAGCGGTGGCAAAGCGGTACAGTCTGCTGATGCTCTTATCGGACAGGGAAAGATACCTGAACTGATTATGATTTTTCCCGATGGGAATGGACAAAGTGGAGAAACCAGCGAGTGGGGGAACAGCTTCGATCAGCAGCAGCTCATGGAAAACTTCGTGGCTCTGGATCTGGTGCATTTTATCGATCAGAAATACCGCACAATTCCTACCCCCGGCTACCGGGCGATTGGTGGCTTCTCCATGGGGGGATTCGGTGCGATGAATATCGCTGTTCATCATCCCGATATCTTTGGCTCCGTCATCTCGCTGGCAGGATACTATCTGGCCGAAGGGAGCGTCTGGGGGCAGAATATGGCCTATATGCAAGCCAATAGTCCAGCTCTGGTCTTACCTACCAATCCAAAAGCCTGGAAATTGCATATCTTCCTGGGAGCGGGGACAAAAGATCAGCCTTACTACACCGGCACCCAACAATTTATCCTGGAACTGAAGGCGCTGCATATAGATTATACCTTTGACCTGGAAAATGGATATCATACCTGGAGTGTCTGGGAAATTCAGTTGTATCATGGTTTGCTCTGGCTACAGTGGAGATAAATAGAATCTTTTCCTTTCCATTCCTTTGAAGCCTGACGCATTTAAAAAATAAGTGGAGAAAAAGGTTATTAAAGTACTAAAGATGCTCAAAGACGACTCAAAGACGACTCAAAGACGAGCGTTTGTGGTTCTCGCAATGACCTCGATGCGGTATTCTTTGCACAGAAAGGCAAAACGTACACGCGTGGTACTTTTGCCTAAGTAGGTAGACAAAAGAAACTGGAAGCGGGGTCCAGGAGCAGCCGCCCCTGGTGGGGCACGGGGTATCCCCGATTTTTCTCCTTTTTAATGGAGACCTACTCAGTAGAAACAGTAGTCAGGCTGAAAAGGATGGTCATAGACACTATGTTTGACAGCGATTTTTTGCCACGCCAGAGAAGGCAACTGCCACTTGCCTTTCGCCTTTCATTCATTCTGATGCTGGCTGCGGTGCTCCCACTGCTCCTTATCGTGGGCATCAGCGAATATACCGCCCGTCCAGTTTTGATCAACCAGGCCAACCAGACTATGGAAACCGACGCTCAAACACGTATTCAATTGATTGATATTTATCTCAACGAACGCTTGCTCGATGTTGAGACCCTCAGCCAGGTACCCGGCCTGGCACAGTGGCTAACGGAATCACCAGAGCTCAGATCAGTCGATATCGCCGGCCCGGCATCCCTGCAAGCTGGAGTGGCCCGTGATAAGAACTATATGACCTGGAGTCTCTTTAACTCCGGTGGTCATCTGATGCTTTCTTATCCCCAGCAACTCCCTACGGCACAAGAAACAGCCTCACTGCCGCAGTGGTTTCAGACTATGAAGGCGAGTCACACGGGCCAGGCCGTGGTCTCGCCTGTCTATTACGATACGAGCATACACAAAGCTTTTATGGAGATGTATGCGCCGATTTATCAAGGCGGGCAACCCAACGGTCCTTTCGTGGGGTTTTTGCGCGTGAAACTTAACCTGGACTACTTTTGGAGTATCGTGCGCAGTGACAGGGGCATCGCCAACAGCGGCAGTTCGTTTATCCTGGACCAGAACGGGGTGCGTATCGCCGATACGTACAATCAGAACCTCTTCACTGCTGTTGCGCCGCTCTCTTCACAGCTTCAGCAGCAGATCGTAACGCAGAACTGGTACGGAACAAAGCAAGGTCCAACCGTGCAAACCAACACGTCGCTAGCAGAGGTTCTGAAAAGTTCGAGCTTACCAAACCATTTCACCCTGACACCTTACGGTCAGACACAGACGTATCAGGCAGCACTTTACAAAGCGACCACGATTCCCTGGACCTACGTTGTGATCAGTCCCAGCAGCGTTGTTACGCAGGTGGCCGATCAGCAACTCTCGACTACTCTAGCTGGAGCCCTTGCCCTCCTGGTGCTTGCGGCGCTCCTCGGCTTGCTGGTATCAAATCGGATCAGCCGACCAATCATGCGTTCGGTCGATCAACTGCGCGAGAGCAGCGAAGCGCTAAACATTCTGGCGAAAATGCAGCAGAGCGCCTCCAAAGAGCAGGCCTGGATCATTGATTCGCTCCAGATCGGGCTGCGTTCAGTACAGTATTACACAGATGCCACGCGCATCGCCGCCCATAGGCTCGGCGAGGTCGGCACCAGACTGAAGCGCAACGGGCACCAGCCGAATAGTGAGACCATCAGCCAGAGCTTGCACGAGGTCATTAATGCCGCCCAATATATCGAAGAAGCTACCCATTACCAGACCGATGGTAGCCAGAAGCTGATCACCGCTATTAACGTTACTTCTCAGGTGAACGAACAGTTAGCCAATGGCTCAATTTCCGCGACGGAAGCTGCCACGCAGTTGAAACAGGTTGTCAGAGACCTGCGCAATGTGGTTGGTCAGTAAGAGTAAGGCTTGCTTGATAAGCAATGACGGTCTGATAGAACAAACATGGGCAACAGTATTGATGAAGCTTGGCCTGCCATACAGCAATTGGAGACAGTGACGGTTTTAATCCTGTCTCATCTGGCTTCTTTGTTGATCAAATCCGTGTGGATAGCGCCTGCGTAATTTTTCGACGTTCGCTTGCATCACATCGTCGAGCGTAAGTCCGACGGTATCACACAGCAGAACGGTATACCAGAGTAAATCTCCCACCTCTTTGCAGAGGGCAGAAACATCCAGTTCATGAGCATGGTAAAGCACTTTTTTGATCATATCAACCACTTCCCCAGCTTCTCCAGCAATCCCCAGTGCCGTTAACGTGAGCAGTTCTTTGGGATCTTCTATACTACAGGTACGATGTACTTCCTGTGTATATTCATCAAGGTCCATACATTCCCTTTCAACAGTAAAAAATCAATGACAAGCGCATAGCTCGCTCATCTTTTTCGAAGCTCTACTATAGCTGTGGTTAAAAGCTGAGTCAAGAACATAGTACTTCTTCCAACTCCCCTATTACAAAACTTAGCTATGCAGACAATGCCAACCAGCTCTAGCGGTAGGGCGCTTGAAGAAAGTCAGCACATTTCTCTCCTATCATCATGCAGGTAATGCATGGGTTCACGCTGATCATGGTAGGAAAGATCGAGGCATCTGCAACCCTCAGATGGTGAGCGCCTTTGACACGCAATTGGGGGTCAACGACGGTCATCGGATGGTCTCTTGCGCCCATACGACAGGTGCCTGCCGGATGATAGACCGTGTTGGCAGTGCGTCGGGCGCACTCAGAAAGCTCATGCTCATCCTGTATGTGGCTGCCAGGAGCAAGTTCTCTTTTGATCCATTGCTGGAGTGCGGGCTGTGCCGCAATATGTCGTGCTAACTTCATCCCTTCCAGCAGAATAGTTTCATCATAGTTCGTATTTCCTTCGTCGGTTGGTCCTGCTTCGATGAGACAGACAGTGTTGACCGGATTCTTCGCCAGACGAGCAGCAACAACGGAGCCGGCTGTTCCTCCTCCCACGATAATATAATCATATTGCGGCCTTACTTCCACAGGAGAAACCTCAATCCTCTCAGTTTTTAAGGAGATCACTTTCCCTATTTGCTAGAGTATATCTCAGCTTTGAGGACCCTATCAAATCGGGAGAGGCTCAGACCATGCCTCCACCGATCTGCCCAAGACCGTGAAGCGTTGGAGTTCCTGCGATGACGCTCAGATTCAATGGCGAGAGAACCTAGCGCGTGGATGCATTCTCGGGCTGTAATGCCGCAACAAAAGCCATCACATCCGCGAAGCGATCAGCGGGCTTTTTCGCCATCGCCCGCAGCAGGGCCAGCTCTATATGCTCTGGTATGCTGGGATTAAGCTGGCGCGGCGCAATCGGTTTTTGCGTCGTGTGCTTATATTGTAGCGCCATGAGGTCGCTATCGTCGAAGGGGCGCTTGCCTGTGAGGAGGCGGTAGGCAATGCATCCCAACGCATACTGATCGCTTTGCCTGCTCACAATTCCCCCGAATTGCTCCGGGGCCATATAGGGAGGGCTTCCCCATGTGTTTACCTTTTTGCTGTCACCCGTGTCGAGAATGACGGCGATGTCGAAGTCGGAGAGCAGCGCCTCATTGTTGTCGTTGAAGAGGATATTGCCGGGCTTGAGATCACGGTGAACGATATTGTGCTGGTGGATGTGCGCGAGCGCCTGGCCTATCTGAGAAAGGATCGTCACCGCACCCTCTACAAGTAGCGGTTGCCCAGATTGGATACGATCATGCAGCGAGCCAAGAGGAGCATAGGCAGTGATAAGGTACGGCGGCTCCTCACTCAAGTTGACCTCAATGATGGGCAAGATGTAGGGATGATGCAGATGGTCGAAGGACTGTCCTTGTAGAAAAAACAGGTTCTGACGCTGCTTCGCATTGAGATGGCTGTAGAAGAGCTTGACGGCGGCTGGTTGATAGGAGACGGTATGAAGGGCGAGGTAGACGCGCCCCAATCCTCCCTGACCAATATCCCGCAGAATGCGATAGCTGCCAAAAATCTTGCCAATGTTGTTGAGGTCTTCCTGTGAAATGGGGGCGGGGCTCCCTGTCCAGACGGTGCCGAACTGACCGGTGAGGGAGGGGGCAGGGGCTTCCTCGCCATCAACGAGGTAAGACGATGGGCGTTTATCACCGGCTCTCAGCACGGTACGATCATCATCAGCGGCAACCTGCGTAGGAACCTCCGGCGCTCCCCAGGGATTGGCGGGTGGTGGCGGACTTCCCCACCCGCTGAGAGATGGTGACGTGCCCCAGGGATTGACAGGTGCTTGTTTTGCCCACGGATCAGGCGGTGGTGGCGCGCTCCAGGGGTCGTTTGTCTGCCCCCAGGATGGCTGAGCGGGAGCGGCGGGCAAGCGATTGCCACAGTTCAAGCAAAAATTATCGCCGGGCCGCGTGGCGTCACCACAATAAGGACATCTGTCATCTCTCAGAAATGGTTGTGGGCTCGGACTGCCCCAACCATCGGCGGCAGGCGGCCATCCCCAGCCGTCTGGAGATGCTGCCCTGGGAGCGGGAGCAGGGCCTCTGGTGTACCAATTTCCTGAGGGGATATCTGCCTCTGCACTCACAGGCCCTGAGAAGGCATCTGAAGGATCGTCTGGCTCGCTGGGAGAAGAAAGCAAGCTCCGACCACAGTTCAGACAATACTTATCGCCTGACCGGACTACGGCACTGCAATAGCGACACTGCGTGAGAACTGGCGGAGGGAGTAAGGAACTATTACACTTTGCGCAATATGTATAGCCTGGCAGAGCAGTAACGCCGCAGTTGGAACAGTAGAACACCTGTGGAGCTTGCGGCCAGGATGCAGGCGGCAGTGGTCCACTGGGCGGATAGCGGGTAAGAATATAGCCACAATAGGGACAGCACGCATCGCTAAACCTGAGGCCCTCGCCGCAGACGGGACAGAGGTAGAGCTTGATAGTGGCGTGAGGGTCGTAGCGATATGGCCCGTTTGGGTAATATGCGGGCGCAGTTTGTTGTCCCCAGGCAGGCGCTGACAATGGTACCGTTGGTTGTAGTGGCCTCTCAGGAAGCAGACGGTTCCCGCAGCCAGCGCATACCTCATCCTCTGGTGTGGTTGCCGCATTACAGAAGGCGCAACGATCCATGCCCTTCGTACGTATATCCGTGTGCTCTTGCTCCTGCTCCATCACGGTCAGCACAGGTTTGAGCGCATCGATAACCTCTTGCATCGACTGGTAACGGTCATCCGGCTGCTCCTGCATCATTTTCAGGATCACTTGCTGAAGTTCGACGGATATATGGGCAAAACGGAGGTACCAGATGGGGAAATGTTGCGCATCCTCTCCTACGATGCTTTGGTCAAAAAAAGTCGAGGAAGCAACTTTGCCGAAAAGCAAACAGCCAAAAAGCAGCATGCCGAGGGAGTACATATTGCTACGATGATCGGCTAGTTGGCCTTTTGCTTGTTCGGGAGCGCGAAGGGATGGAGCATCAAGAGAGAACTGGAGCGTTTTAAAAACGTTGAGCGTCTCCCAGTTGGAGAGCAAAAGGCGGCCATCGCTGCGCAGCAGTATATTCTCGGGGCTGATGTCTTGATGGACCAGACCATTGTGGTGAAGGTATGCTAAGCCTTCTGCTGCCTGAATACTATACTCCACTATTTTTTGTGCTGTTAAGCCTGTTTTGAATTGCCTGGTGAACGAGCCACCGTCAACGTATTCCTGAACAATATAGGGTTGATCGTTTTGCACGCCGAAATCGTAGGTTGGTATGAGATTGGGGTGAGATAGTTGCGCAAAAGCATGCATTTCCTGCTCAAATACCTCACGAAAACCGGGCAGTTCTATAAGAGTAGGCGAGAAGACCTTGATTGCCACGATGCGATCAGGCGTAGAGTCATACGCTTTGAAAACATCTGACAAACCTCTGGTGCCAAGATAGTCAAAGAGGCGATAATTGCCGCATGTGTTGCCAACCAGGGCAGGCACACCCCCGACGCTCGGCTCTCCTGCGTTGACCGGAACAAGTGTATGGTTGCCGGGAGGCGTCAGTGAGGCTGCGTGCTGTAGCTGATCGAGGGCGGCAATAAACTCGCCGGCAGTTTGGTAGCGATCATCAGGATGCTTTGCCATCGCCTTTTGCATGAAGAAATCGAAGACGCCGGGCAGGTCGGGGCGCAGCCGACAGAGCGATGGCACCTGCATGTTGACATGTTGTACGGCAACATCTAAAACAGTTTCTCCCGTGAATGGGGGACGACCGGCAAGCATATCGAAGAACAGAACCGCCAGGGCGTAAAGTGCAGAGCGAATGCTGGCGCTGCGCGAACTTTCGAACCTTTCTGGGGCCATACTATAAGGGCTATTCGTCTCCTCGGCTTGCGTGATAGTTCTCTCATCGACATCCCGCGGGGAGCCAAAATTGCTGATCTTTACCTGATCCTGGTTATCAATCAGGATATTCCCAGGCGTGAGGTCGTAATGAATAATGCCGAGTTGATATGCCGCATCCAATCCTGAAGCGATCTGGCGCGTATAGTTGATGGCGCATGATACCTCCATTGCGCCTGTCGTTCTCATTAGCTGTCTGAGCGATTGTCCCTCTACATGTTCCATTACAAAGTAGGGAACCATGCCATCCTCACCTTGCTCGATTCCTCGGATAATATGAGGGTCATTGAGCTGCGAAAGCGTCTCGGCTTCTCTCTGGAAATGCATCACTGATCGCTGGTCAGATGCGAAGTTTGCATGCAGCCGTTTCAGAGCGTAGATGTGGGCGTTTTCCGTGTCACGCACCAGATAGGTCACGGCAATCTCACCGCGCTCAATCTCCTTCATCAAGCCATACTTGCCGATCATGGCAAGATACTCGTTTTCCGGCTCTTGCTCAGATGACTCCTCAGAATTAGGCTGTCCATCTGAGCGTGGTATGACCTCGATAAACGGGAGCGGGCGCGCCTTCCATGTAGTCTTGCGCACTTGATGAATGACGTTCGGCGTGAATTTGCTCAGCGAAGATTTGCGCTCGCGATAATTCTGCGCTACCATGACGTCGTAGCCCGCGAGTAACTGTGGGATGTCCTCTGCATGAGAGGTCAGCAGAATCTTGGGGATCTTGTTCCCGAACTGGATTTCCAGGGCGAGGCTTATGCCAATGGCAATGAAGGTTTCCGCCGGCGTCTGGTCGCTGATGCGATAGATGGCGAGAGGTGAGGAGCGTACGGCCTGGCAGTGACTGCACAACAGGAACGTATAGCCCTCTGCCAATGAGAGGCTATCGAGGTAGTTGAAGGTCAAATCATCGAAGCGTTTCAATACCTCTTCCACGACATCGCGGAAATCGTCGCGATCAACGTCTCGTCCGTCAGAGATGTGGCAGTGCAGCGTTTCCTGGCCCCATTGCCGCAGGTGAGGGGAGGTCTCGCGGTACTCGCATTTGCGAGCGCCGAAGATGCAGTAACGATTCCACCAGTCCTTCTCAGGCTCAGTCTGCTGCCACTGTGAGAGCCGTTCCCGCAGTTTGCGCTTCAACGTCGCCGGACCGCTAAATTCGACAATCTGCTCGCCGATGCCCGCCAGACATTGGGGCAGCGGCAGTTCCGCGACGCTATTGCTGCTATGGCGTAGCATCAGGAGGGGACGATTGAGTGCGATAGCGATGCCCAATTCGATAAAAACGTCGCGCGGCACCTGCCACTCGCCTTTGTCGTCTTTACGCCAGCAAGAGAGATCGTACAGGCCGTGGCGCGTGTTAGCAATCATCTCGACGACCTTTTCCCGCAGCGATTGCGTGGGCGCAAAGTACTCTGTGGCATACCAGGGCTCCATGTCAAACTCTTGCAGAACATCGTTGCAAGCGTCAACAAGATCTTCATGCCAGGAGGTGTCTGGCGAGTAGCCCACGAAGCATTTCTGGCGTTCGTACTCTGGATAGAGCGCATTGAGACGACCAGATGGCGTACGCAGTTGATCATCGATCATGCTGTTTCTCCTGTCTCTGCGCTAACCATTGCTGCTCCCTTTGCCGAAGCTGGCTATCATAATCCTCCATAAATTGCGCGAAAAAATCCTCTGCCACGCTGCTCAATGCAGTGGCATACGATTGGGAGCGCGCCTGCTCTTGCAGATCCGCCATGAGCTGTTGATCTAGATGCTGGTCGATCATCTTTTTTGTATATGCGAGGGATAGATCAAGATCGATGATCAGGTTGGTAAGCTCGAAGCGCTGTCCCATGCGCTCTATGAAATACCCGCGCAGGCGCTGCTCAAACTGCATGCCGATATCCTGGCGAATTTGCGCAAGCGGCGGAGCATATTTTACTGGAATTCCAAGTGCTGCAAAACGCTGCACCAGCCAGGACTCAAGCTCGCCAGGGGTAAGCTGCGATAGTTGCATCGTCTGTGGCTGTGTTCGCGGGTTCAGGTCGATCACGCGCTGTCCTTCGTCGAGTAGCTGCCATGTTTGCTGTATCTGCTCGATCAGACGCTGTCCAGAGTCATCCCCATTATGCAGGATCAGAATGGGCAAGTCAGATTGCTGTAAACAATAAGAAAAGACCTCCTCCAGATTGCTCAATCCGACAGGAGCATGAATGAGTGCCATATCCATCAGACAAAGCCAGTTGTTTGCCATAATCGCCGACTCGAGATCAGCCACTGGCGCATAGAGCAACTTGTTAACGTAATGCTGTGCTAGCAGATCGCGTGAAAGCTGCTTAATGGGAAGCGAGAAGTAACTGTCAGGATGCGACGGCACGGACAGCAGCATATCTGCCTGACGAACAATGTATTGCTCAACCGTGAGATTAGGCAACTGATGGCTGGTGATTTGTGATGTCGCCGCTTCTTGCCCGCGCCTCAGCTCGGTCAGCAACTGGTCCAGTACCTCGCCTAGCACTTTTTTAAAGGGAAGATGATTGATCTCCGTCTTGCTAAACTCGTTGTGCTCGATATTGGGGCAGATCAGATGCATGAAGAGCAACACGGGAGCATCTTCGCGAAAGTTGTAGGCGTCAAGCACACCCCGCAATCCCAGAACTGGCTCTTTTGGTTGTGCGGGAGCAGAGAGATAGCGGCTCAAGAAGGGATCGTTGTACGTTGGAGAAAAATTGAGCGCCGTCCACAACTGGCGCTTGCCCTCTTTTAAAGAGGCTATGGCTACCTCAATAACAAAGGGCATGCTGGGATCACTCTCTGGATCGGATGCTGCGGCATACTGGATCTTGCCCTCGATAGGAAGATGTTCTCTTAGCATAGAGTCGAGATGGTCAACTCCGATGGCGCCCAGGCGAGACGCAGGGAAGGGTAGCGTATGTTTGCTCAACGAGATATACAACGTTTTGGCAAGTGGGCCTTCAATGTCCGATGCTGTGAGATCAGGCTGTCCGACTTCTCGCAGCACCTGTGTGAGAGCTGTCTCTGGCTCAGCGTCTGTAGCTTGCTTCTGGAGACCAGAAAAGTACTGGCATACGTTCTCGATAGCGAGGGTGTTGTGCTGCTCGTTGCTGTGCTGCTCGCGATACAACGCGCCGAGCAATTCCTTGAAATCTGCCAGCGAATACCACTGGATTGGTGCGGCGCTGGAGAATTTATTGACCCAGTCGTGTTGCGGCGGGTACTCTTTCTCCCACTCCTGATCCTCAATCTCAAGGCTCCAGTGGAATGCCGCATGTGGATTACAGGCATGATAGTGTGCAGCCAGCGCCGTGATCTCCTCCTGTGTGCGCGCAATCTCCTGCACGAAATAGTCCAGGCCAATGGTAATCATCGTGCCCGGTTGGTACCTGCATGGTTTCTCCTCAACGGTTAAACGAATTTCCTGCGTGATCGGATCAACCGTATAGCGTGGCAGATATTCGACACGACCCTGACAGATGGAAAGCGGCTTCAAATCAGGTTTCCAATCCTCGGCCACTCGATTATGCAGGGCATAAGGGATTCCCAGCAGCGTTTTCAGCGCATTGCCGAGTGTACCGCGCGTCAGCCCCTTGAGAAATGCCTTGCGTGAGGTATACCACTGTGTCGCAAAGATCGCCTGTATTTTCCCGGTAGGAAAGCTTGCGCGATTGCTCACGCGCACAAGCAATTGCTGGCATTGAGGAGGGGGGACACTGATGTACTCGATATGGATAGAGATGTTGGGAAATTGGTGAGGATTACGAGACCACAGCGTTTCATCAGCATCCAGGGCATTATCAAGCAGCTCCTTGATAATGTAGAAATCCCATTCATGCGCTGGCCGACCTGTAGCGCGGTAAAGTCCTTCCAGGCGGATGAAATCATATTCTCGATTAAGGGAAAATGCTTCGGGCATAAGAAATCCTATCGGTGTGAGACATGCTTATCAAAGAAAGATTGGTGTTGTGCAACGACATCCCGTTCCAGCGTCGTAAAGTTTGGGAACTCGTAAAGCCCTATTCCCCGCAGATCTAGCGGAACTTGCTTGCTAGCATCTTTAATCATCAGAACAGGCCGGTTTAGTCCAATACTAATGCCAAGAGCGACAAATATAGTGGGGGAACATTGCTCATCGACGCGATAGATGCTGAAGCGGGTCGCCTGGATAGTATCAATAAGTTGCTCAATGGGCCACGAGGCGCTCCCCGTTTGAGACAGTTGAGCGAGCGAGACAGCCGCTAAGTCAGGGTATTTCGTTTGTATTGCATCGGCAATACTCCCTTCAAAGTCTTCATCGTCAATGAGGTTACCGGCCCCGATAAGATATCTCGACTGACTCCCGGCGGCAGGTAAATCTTTGGTCAAACGCACGACGCCGAAGTCGTACTCTTCAATTTTGCCTGCGAGTTCCTTACGCATGGTACGGAACGTGCCCTTACTTTCGTAGCGGCTCAATCCTTCGAGAATCGCGGGCAGCTTCGCCTCGTGATGCTGGATGAGGAAAAACGGCGCTCCGAGCCCTATCGCAATGCCCAGTTCTAGATAGACATTGCGGTCATCGGAAGGAGAGAGCAGAAAGAGGCTAAAACGCGTGGCGTAGAGTTTTTCGCAGATGCCACATAAGCGGAACCCGCCAAGAATAGTATCGCCCGAAAAGTAGGGTGAAAGCGTCTCTTGCGACTTGCTGGCATGAGCTAACGCCTCAGTAAGAGTATTGCGCCAATCAACGAGGGTGTCTGGCTGAAAGCCATGCGAGACGAAGTACTGGTTGGCGGCACTGTGTAATAGGCGTCCTTTGCACAACCCTTCTGCAAACAATCGGGGGAGAGACTGGAGTCGCTGCTGAATTGTCTGTACTGCCTCGTCAGGCTGAACAAGCCCCGCAGCATCCATCTGTTGCGTCAGGTCCGCTGCAAGCTCTTTTTGCCCGGCTTGATAGGCAGCACGGAGAGCGTCAGGAGAAAGCCTCGTCTGAAGTAATGCATCGATGAAGTCCTTCATGCGCGCTTCACTGGCTTGAATCTCGGTGATCAGTGTGCTTGTCTGGTCCATTACTTCGAGCAGAATACTCATTTGCGGCACGCTAAGTTGCCTGTTTAATACCTGACGATAACATGCTAAAAAATCAGGAATAATCTGTTGTGGCACTAAGTTTCGTTTTTTTATCAGCAATGCGGTAACAGCATCGCTCATGAGATGTCGGTCCAGGGCCTGTTGAATCTGCTGCTCATCGATAGGATGTCGATTGAGGATATAGCCGCCAATTTGTCGAGCGACCGCCGGATCGCGGAAGAAAGTATCGATGCCGCTTAAATTATAGTGGGGATAGGTCTCGAAGTAGAGTTCAAGAGACTTTTTTAGCGTATCGCGTAATCGATCATTGAAATTGGGTTCGATCATACCGACGCGCTTGAGCACTTTTCCAGCAAGTGTGCCTTCGAGCGCATCTGCATTGTGTTCGAGCATGTCAGTAGCTATGCCGCTAATGATGCCAGTGGTGATGGCGAAGGTAGTGCTCAGCGGGTCAATACCCATATCTTTACCCCTCTCTCCCAACTTTTAGGCTTAAAGAACGTTCAGCCTGATTATCGTACTCGTGATGCAAGTGATTATATCACAACTATATAGATTTGAAAACGAATTTGAATTATTGCGAGGGTGAAGAGCAAATAGTAAAGTGCTTTTGCCCTCATTCCCTGTAACCCATCTAGAAGGAGCTCGGCGGCTGCCTCCATCAGCATGACCACGCGTGTCGCTCCTGCCTATCGTGGTCGCGGCCTTTTCCTTCAGGGTAGCCTTTTGTCTACTTGCCAGGCCGTCCTCTCCCTTTTGCAACATACGCTTCAGGGTAGCCTTTTGTCTACTGCGCGCAGGCATGGTGCCAGGGTATCCTTTTCACAAGACAAGCAGAATGAATGATTTTGAAATCGTTTTGACGAAAGGAGTTGTTTCAACATGGCTCAAACTCTTCATACAGGCGACGCTTCTCTTGGCGTTTTTCCCCTGCCGTCTCGTTGCGCCAGGTGTTGGGTCTACGCCTGGCCCTGGGTCTGGTCGCTCTGGACGCTACCCACCTGCTGTTCTCGACCGCGCATCTGGCTACCCAGGTTGACCGTGCCTGCCTTCAGACGTGCAGCACATGTGGGCGCAGCCCTGGCTCTGGCAACGCTCCTGGCAAGAATAAGAGAGGAAATTCCGATGACAGGGTATCAGTCGTTTTGCCAATTTCCTCTGCTGGAAACTGCCTGGATCATCGTTCTTACCTATAGCAACATGTTCATTCACACGATGGCAGCATATTTGTGAGGAAAAAGGAGGAGTCACATGGCTTCCACTCCCTTTGGGACCTGGTTTTTCCATGCTGATTACGGTGGCGGTTTGAACCCGCATAGCTTCTGGCTTACTGTCACGATTACCGGCCAGCAAACAGAGAATCAGTTCATCGATGGAACAATCGACGCCAACGGCATTTCAGAACTGCTTGATAGTCTGTCCTGGGATGTTGCCACCGGCACACTGGAATTTCGCCGGGTCGGGAACGGTTTTTCGCAATGGTATCGTGGGACCGTCGTCGAGGGCGTCTTCGTTGGGCGTTTTGCGCCTCTTCAACAGGCGGGTGGGAAACCTGACCTAGGACATTTTCGCTTCCATGTCACGGGCTGGAACAGTACCTTGCTTGACCAGGATATCGTTCCGCGCTCCTACGATCTGATGCTTCCGCAGGATCGTCATGCTCGCTTACGTCTAGATCGCCTCCACGAAGGGGTGTTCATCGGGCGCCTGAAAGTCTACGGAGTTGGCAACGAGAATGAGCATGAGGAACCCGAATATGACCTGGAGGTCACGCATTGGGACGGACACCTCCTCTGTTTCATTCTGCACCTCTCCGAAAGCACCTCAGAAACGTACACCGCTACGGTGGTAGATAGCCGGCACATCGTGGGAACCTCCACCGGCCAACCTCACAGTGGTCCCTGGACTGGTGTGCGTAGTGGAATCCTGACATATGGTCTTGTCCCAAAACCGCCGGCAGCACAGACCTTCTGGCAGCAGCAGACCAGAGCCATGCTCCTTCATCTGATGATGCCCGGCAACCCCACGCCACAGATCAGCGGCGTCGATCAGTTTCAAGCAGAAGGACAGACCCCGGACGATCACCGGGGAACCCACCGCGATGACTCTCCGCAAGACCATCCGCCAGCGTATCGGGTCACAGAACTCTTTTTCCACACCACTCTGGAGAACCCTTATGGTGGCCCATCTCTGCAACGCGAGGCCCATGGCTTCCTCGCTGTTCCGACCATGCCCGCTCCGCCGAACGGATTTCGCGCGGTCCTGGCTCTGAACGGGCACCATGGAGGCGCCTGGGAGATGCTCTATCCTCAGCCCTACCCGGCGCTTGTTGATGCAGGAGCGATCTATTGGTATGGCAATGCCTTCGCCCGGCGCGGATACGTCGTGCTGGCCCTGGATATCGAGCATCGACCCCAAAGCGATAGTCAGCCGCTGTACAACGATGGGGACCCGGACAAGTATCTCGGCTTTGGTTCCTCCACCCATCCTGCGATCAAACCAGAAGGGTTCTCCGATTCTGACTGGGCCGAGGATGGGGAACGAGCCTGGGATGTTATGCGCGCGCTCGATTTTCTGCTCACCATGAAGGATGCCCCTATCGATTCCCGTGCGATCCTGGTGACAGGACTCTCCATGGGCGGAGAAATCTCGACCATCGTTGCCGCGCTCGATCCCCGGATTACAGGCTGCATTGCCGCCGGCTTTTCACCTGATCTGGATGTAGTCTTTTTACGCCCGAAAAAGAATCACACCTGCTGGCGGTGGATGCATGCCGACCTGCGCGACTATATTGACACCTCAGACCTCCATGCGCTGATCGCGCCCCGTCCCTTGATTGTTCAGACAGGCATCCAGGATCACACCTTCTCCAGCTTCTCCCACCCGTTCGCCTCCGACAAACAGGTTGCCAGAAGGAGCCGCGCGGCCTATGTTAGCGAACCCGAGGGATTTATCCATTATCTGCACTTTGATGGACACAACTATCACGTTGGAGACCCTGGCCCTGGCAATCCTCATGCCGGAGTCCATGTTCCCAGGATGATCGCACCCCCACCGGGAAGTTTCTTTGACATCTCCTGGCAGACAAATGCAGAGACCAACGTGATCAGCCCCACCCTCTTTGATCTTTTAGATACCTTCTTTCCTTTATGAAGGAGACCGTAGAGGTTGTAAGCTCTGAGATAATTGCTAAAATGCGGACAAAAGGCCAGCTTGATTTTGAAATTTCAGAGTGAATTTACAACTATCAGCGAGGACCTTTCGTGCGTGAACCATCATGTGCGAGCCGCTGGCTTCTCTTCCGTGAACAAGAGAAGCCCCACACCTGAGTATCAGCCGCAGCATGATGGGATTTACTCTTGTGGGAATGTCGCTTGCCGCATGTGCCGAGAGAGAAACAGCAATCCGGTGATCAGAAGCAGGCCACTCCACACGATGCCCACGGTCGGCAACACGCCCAGGTGCTCCAGGCTCAGCCCGAGTGCGGAGGAGCCGATGGTGAGGACGCTGAACAAGATCACGCGATAGATGCCACTGACGCGGCCTTGCAGGGCATCTGGTACGACAGCGAAGCGATAACTGTCCATGAAGATAGCACGGATCGAGTCGGAGAGAGCGATGCCCGCGAAAACGGCTCCCAACAGCAGTGGCGTCGTGATGAAGCCATAGAGAGGCCAGAGCAACACGAACACGATCAGGGCATAGCCCAACGCTCTGCCAAAGCGTATGCGCCGCTGCAAAGGCGGGCAGAGCGCCGTGCCAAGCAGGTTCCCGACGCCGCCAGCCGCGACGATCAGGCCGTAGAGCACGGACGGGATATGCTGCTGTTGCACAATGGTCAGGAGGAGAAGCACGCTGGCTGTTATAGTTAAGTTGACATAGCTAGAAATCAGGAAGATCGAGCGCATGACTTCGTGCTCCCACAGCCAGGTGAGTCCCTCGCGCACTTCTAAGAGCAGGTGGTGACGCTGCGTCCTCCGTTCGTCTTGCATGGGCGAGCGTATGGAGAGCAATGAGCTGAGCAAGATCAGAGAGGAAAGTGCGTCTGTGACGAACGGGAGCAGCCTGCTGATGCTAAAGAGCAGGCTGCCCAGCGCGGGTCCAAGCAGGGAGCAGGAGCCAACGATCAACTCGTTCTGTGCGACTGCTGTGGTGAGCTGGCTCTTTGGCACGACCCACGCCAGTGCTGCCAATGTGGCCAGCTCGTCGAAAAGCGAAATGGCTCCCAGACCAAAGGCGATGGCGTAGAGGAGAAGCAGTCGCAGTGGTCCGTTGGTCAGCAACAGCGCCAGGGGAATGCTCGCCACGCACACCATCAAGCAGAAGGTACAGAGAAGCATCACGCGTTTGCGCGGCCAGCGATCCACCAGCGCCCCGGCGGGTAAGCTGAGAAGGACGTAGGGAAGCTGTCCCAGGCTATACGCCAGCCCGGCAGCAGCGATTGAACGCGTCAGTCCCACAATGAGCAGCGGAAACGCGAACTGCGTGCAACTCGTGCCGAATGAGGAGACGGCCTGGCCGAGCCAAAGCAAAAGATAGTCACGATTGCGCCAAAGGGAAATGGGCTGTGGTGGAATGATTTCTGTGTCCATGCATTCTGGTCGCTTTCTCTATGGTAAATAGGCTCAAACTTCCGGCGGGTGAAGGTGGTGTTAGCCATGAAACATCCTTTCGTTCGACTTATTTCTGCACGAAAGGAAGGAAAAAGAGCCCGGCAACACAGGAGGGGTCCGATCAATACGGGGCTGTGATACATCTCAGGATAAAGGCAACGCATATGCTCGCACCAACGCGATCAGCGCTGCGCGTGAGGAGGGCGCTATTCACAAACAGCCACGTAAGCCGAAAATGCCGGGCTTACGCGGTCAAAAGCGGTTTTACACCGCCTGAGGGGAACAGATATCTTTTACTCATCAGCCAGATGATAGCATGGAGATCGCGTCGGTGTCAATGGATACTGGTCACCCCACAGGGCTTTTTCAAGCTTCCTGGCTGTGTTGGGGGAGACGCTGTTCGAGATACTCAAGCATAGACTGGCATCAGGCAAGATAATCGTGTTCATACCCAATAACATACTGGAACAACACATCCATCCCCTCGAAAACATCGGCTTTCTCGGGTTCCAAACTCTTCGCAAGCTGTTTCAACTGGAGCGTCTATTCATAGAACCGACTGCCGCCTGGATGTATGCCATGCAACGCCTGTTGTTTTTGAGCGGACTTTCTGCCGGCGATCCCGCCACTTTCCCCGATGACAATGCCCGCTCGCTTGAGGAGATACGCGTAGCATGGCTGCAAAGACATCCCTGGCTCATGAGTGAACCTTGAACTGAAAGTGGTGAGAGCGAGGAGATCGGAGGCACTACGCTAGGGTCTGTGGTATACTACTGTGCAGGGAGCCGATCTTACTGGGCCGCTCAAACGCCTTTGGCCTCTGGAGCGCCAATTGCGTGGGAGCAGTTCCTCAATAAGGAAAGAAAAGGAGTCCATACTCGATGAAAATAGAAGAAGAAAAAGAAGCAAAAATCCTCCAAATTATGCCCGTTCCTCCGGGATGGGAAGCTGTCTGGGGAGATATAAATGCTCCCGAAGAAGGAGAACCTGGATTCACTACCGAGTTGATAGCTTGTTGGGCGTTAGTAGAAGTGGGAGAGCGGCGTTTCGTCACTGCTCTACTGCCGGACCTGGAAAGTGGCGAGTTGAAGTTCTTGATCGAATCGGAGTATTTTCTGGGATACCGTTACCCCTCAGAGCCGACGAATTGGGGGCAACGAGCAGCTCTGCGGCGTAGCGACCAGGAGAACTAGCTGTCTGCTGCAAGAAAAGGCGTGCTTTGGAGAAGATGGGGTAAGCACGCCTTTTCCCTTCAGAAAGGGAAGACTGCAATGAGCAGAATACCAACAGGAAGACTCGTCTGGAGTCTCAGACGGTATACGCGTGCGGGGGAAGAGTCATGGGACCGCATCTGTGGACGCTGCAAACAAGCGGTACCCATCTTCGAATATGAATACCGCGATGAACAGAATCGCTCATGCTTCAGTTACCTCTGTGAAAGTTGTGCTCAAAAAAAGCTGGCGGAATGGTTGCAATGTGCATCCAGTCCTGATTATGTGACCTTCGATTTCGTGACAGACTTTGACCTGGCAACGGTCTACTATGAGCCAAAGAATGAAGGAGAAATCTTTAGCCTGACCCGCTGGAGTCCTGAGCAACGGCGACGACGATTACAGCAAGAGCCATAAGACAAGCATTTCAACTTTCGTTGACCCCATCCACCCTAAGGAGGTGGGCACCTATGCAATCTGCGTCTCTCCCTTGACGTTGACAGTGTTCACCCTTCGCGGCTCTGCGAGTAGCGTACGTATCGCGCTCAAAAGGGCGAGGAGGGAGCCATTCAGTCTCTCTGCCATACTGTTTCACCTTTCTTCTTGCTTGTCAACGAGTGATGATTGCCCTGCCTCACGCGCCGGAGTGGTTTGGGGTTCATTTCCCCGACCGTAGAGGTGCAGAATGCTTGCCATTTTTGCCAGCGAGGCGTCATCCAGGGAATTGAAGAGTCCCAGAGCGATGATATCCACCAGAGCAAGCATCGCGATCCGAGCGGAAATCCGCAAATTCTGGTGAAAGGTTATTGGCTCGCGTGGGGTTACGACCAGTTTAATATCAGCATAGCGAGCAAGTGAGGAGTGCGGATTGGACGTCACTGCGATGGTTGTCGCGCCCTGCTGATGCGCCAGACTCATGGCTTTCACGGTGGCTCTGGTTTCGCCAGCGTACGAGAATGCCAGCGCCACATCCTGAACGGTCAGCAACGAGGCCGATGCCAATTGATTTGCAATATCAGGGAGCCAGCTCACGGAGAGGCCCATGGTCAGAAAACGGTTGAAAGCGTCGAGGGCGACCGATGATGAGATCCCATTAGCGTATAGATCGACGCGCCGGGCCTGCTGGACAGCCTCGATAGTTTTCTCGATCTCACTCATCTCCAGGCTGCGCAGGGTGGTCAGGAGCGCATCGACATTGGCACTGATCGCTTTGTTGGCAATGGTTTGCAGGGTGTCACCACGCGCAATGATGGTTTGATCCAGATGAAACGGGGTATTGACTTCCGCGGCTAGAGCGAGGCGAAAGGCTTTGAAACCGCTGTAACCCAATGCCTGGCTAAAATTCGAGAGTGTTCCCTGGCTCACACCAATTTCTCTGGCCAGTTGATCCGTTGGGAGACGAAGTACCTCGCGCGGGTGCTCCAGGACATAGACTCCAATCTGTCTTTCCGCCGGTGAGAACGTCGAGAGGTTTTGCCGCAGGTGATGTAAGGGCTCGCGAACCGGCTGGCCCAGTTCCTCGCTTTCTTGAGGAGCCGGCTCAACAGACCGACTCTGGTTGATCTCCCTCTCACCGTGATGCGTTCCCTCGTTCGGATCTTCTTTTTTCATGGCACCCTTCCGCTTTATGTCATTTCTGTGATTCTACCTGATCGTTAACGAGAAGTCAACGATAAAGTATCAATTTTTATGCTGTTTTGTTTTATGTATTGATATTCTATCAATCTCCTGGTATAATGAGAACACTATCCGGGAGGGTTTCACCACCTTCTTCTGCGCGCCTCTGTCAACAAGTGCTGAACGGCCAGCATCAGTATGGCAGAGGAAATACGCAAGCTTCTTCGTTCTCTTTGCCGGCTCTCTTTTAGACTCGTTTCATGACCACGTTGGCACGTAGATGTACAAACCAACGGGTATTCAGGAGGTTCTATGAGCACCTTGCAAATCGGACCCGGTCACCGTTATCTTGAGCACTATCCTGATACTGGCAGACGCGTCTGGTATCTCGCGCTGGCCGTCGTTGCCACGATCATGCTCTACTACGAGTCGTACATTCTTCCCTCGGTCTCAACCCTGGTCATCACCACGTTCAAAATGAATCTCTCGCAGTACGTACTGATCCTCTTGGGCAGCAATCTCCTCGGCGCGGGGGCGACGCTTCTGGGCAGCCTCTCAGATCGTATCGGGCGCAGTAATCTGATCGTGTATGGCCTGCTGGTCACTGGCATTGGTACCATTCTTGTCCCGCTAACGCAGACCCTCGGGCTGTTTTTGCTCGTCGTCTTTGTGCTCGGCTTTGTCGAGGGCGTCATCCTGATCGCCACGCCTGCGCTAGTGCGCGATTTCTCCCCGCGTTTTGGGCGCGCGATGGCCATGGGCTTCTGGACGGTTGGCCCGGTTGGCGGAAGTTTTCTGGCCACGACCGTCGCCAGCCAGACGTTGCCCATCTATGGCAACTGGCAGTCGCAATACGTGATTGGCGGCATTGTCGGCCTGATCATTTTTTTGCTCAGCTTTCTCTTTCTGCGTGAACTTTCGCCCGGCCTGCGCGACCAGATCATGAACACCGTGCAAGAGAAAGAGCTAGTAGAGAGCCGCGCCTCCAGTATCGATGTGGAAGGTGCGCTGCGGCACCCCTGGCGCCAGATGCTCAAGCCTCGTCTGCTCATCAGTTCGGTGGGGATCAGTGTCTTCCTGCTCATGTACTATGCCGCCGTGGGCTATTTCCCGCTCTACCTGAATGCCATCTTTAAATTTAGTTTAGCTGAGGCCAATGGGCTGGTCAGTATTTACTGGGCGGTCAACGTCGTCGCGGCTGTCCTCTTCGGCTTTTTCTCCGACCGTCTGCACACGCGCAAACCTTTCATGGCCCTGGGTGGCATCACCACGATTATTGTGACGATTCTCTTTATCAGCCGCATTGGGGTGCCCACGAGTGGGCCGCTCATGGTAGTATTCCTCAGTCTTTTCGGCTTCTCCCTGGCGGTCGGCTATGTGACCTGGCTGGCACTCTTTACGGAAAATTTAGAGGAGATTAATCCCGCGCTGATCGCGACAGGGCTGGCCATTCAGGGCGCGATTCTGCGTCTGGTCGTCGTGCTCTCCATCGCGGGCTTTGTCGTGGTGGTGGTCAACCCGCTCAATGGGTCGCAGTGGGCGACGTGGTGGTGGGTCTGTGCCGTAGGCGCGGCGGTGTTCCTGCCAACGATCTTTACCCTCTCCGGCACCTGGCGTCCGATGAGCGCTTCTACCGCCGTGCAAATCGCTGTCCCGGTCGCGCCAACATCTGAGCCAGTGGCGGGCCAGGATTGATGCTTCGAGAAGGTTGCTTGTACCTTTGCTTCGGCTCCCTCGGCATGCGTACGCTTCGCGTGAATGTCAGGGGAGTCGGTAGATGACAAAGACGGAAAGAAACGCCTATCAGCTTTCTTGTTCTCCATAGCACAAGAGAAGGAGTCAATCACGATGTCCACCACGAACAACCGTGCCCTCAGCACGACCAGTGTGCGAGGACTCCGCCACGAACTGCCACCCATGCGCCTGTGGCAGAAGGCCAAAAAATTGGGAATCTGGAATCCTCTCGATATTGACTTTACCCAGGATAAACGGGATTGGCAAGGCATGCAAGAGATCGAAAAGGATTACCTGTTACGTCTCTGTTCCCAATTTTTAGCGGGAGAAGAGTCGGTGACGCTTGACCTCTTGCCGCTGATTATGACCGTGGCGGAAGAGGGGCGCATTGAAGAGGAGATCTACCTGACCTCCTTTCTCTGGGAAGAGGCCAAGCATGTCGAAGGCTTCCGCCGCTTTCTGGATGAGGTGGCCCAGGAGCACGGCGATCTAACCTGTTTTGGCAACGCGGCCTACAACAAAATCTTTTACGAAGAACTGCCGGGCGCGATGAATCGGTTACGCACTGATACCTCGGTGGAGGCCCAGGTCCGTGCCTCTACCACGTATAACATGGTGATCGAGGGAGTGATGGCCGAGACCGGTTACTATGCCTTCCATAAAGTGCTGACGAACAACAATCTCATGCCCGGCATGCAACAATTCGTCGCCAATCTCAAACGCGACGAATCGCGCCACATCGCCTTCGCCGTCTACTTCCTCTCCCGCCTGGTTGCCGAGCACGGCGATACCGCCTGGAATGCGTTCGAGACACGCATGCATGAACTTCTGCCACTCGTTATCGAGAGCAATAACCTGGACACACAAGTCTACGAGGGACACATCGCCTTTGACCTCGATGTCAATGAGTTCAACGAATACGCCACCACCCAGTTCCAAAAACGCTTCGCGCGCTTGCAAAAAGCGCGTATGCAGAGCCTTGAAGAGATCAATAGTATCGCGAACAATCTTGATGAAGCGCTTGCATAGCAGTCTTCACTTGGTTTGCGTACATGAACTGAAATGGGCCAGGCGGCGCAAGCAGTTGGCCCATTTTTCATCGCTGCCCTGCCCCATCGCCCGAATTGGTGTCTGGTCGGCTAGCTCGACTGCTGTAGCCGTTGCTGGTATCGCTTCATGCGCCGCTGCCGCTCTTCGGAACGGGCTCGTTGGCTCATGATCTCAATATAGTCGTCCAGTGCCATCGGCTTCCCGACAAGCTCCTTGACCTTCTGCTCGCCCAGCAGGACCTCAAAGAAGCGGGTAGCTGCCTTGATGCGCAGAATGATCTGTTGCCCTGCCAGTTCTTTCTTCACATAGTACGCAGTGCTATCGACCAGCACCCGCCCATCGCTTTTGACCCGTCGTGGGTAGGGGTCTATCATGTCTCTGAGGCTGTAGAGATACAAGGAGATCGAAATCCCGACAGATTTCGCGGTTTTGCCTTCACCTCTGCTTTTTGCCCAAAAGTGAAAAGTAAGGGGTGTTCATAAAGCAAACTAGGAAGCCAGTTTATGAAGTGGCTTCCTAGTTATAGTGTAAATGCCGAAGGGGGGATCTGAACCCTCTGCGTACCGTTCCTTCTCCTCATCTGGCTTTATTCCCCGCTTTATCGCATATATTCCTCGCTGCCAGAGTAGCTTGACAGGAATGTTGACAGGAAATACTCCTTTATCCCTGAAACGCTTGATTGATCTTTTGCATTACCTCCTCTTGCATCGATGGTAACACATGCGAATAGATGTCCATCGTCATGCTAATCTGGCTGTGGCCTAAAAGCTCCTGGACAATCTTTGGATGCACTTTCATCCCTAAAAGCATCGTCGCAGAACTATGGCGCAAATCATGGAAACGAATATTGGGGAGTCCCGCTTTCTTCAAAAAGATTTGAGGACGTCAAGAACATCCCTCGTAGGGTTAAGATGCGTTCCAATGGACGTACAGAATACGTAATCATGATCTTGCCATATCGGACCTGCCTTGAGTTTCGCTTCAAGCTGCCGCTGCCGATGCTGCTGAAGAGCCTCTACAGCAAAAGAAGGGAGCAGGATGTTGCGTCGTCCCTTGTCTGTTTTTGGCTCCGTTTCCTCAAAGCCTTTCCCTGGAAGTTTGCTCGGGATTCTGCTAAGAATGCGCTTGACCTGTAATGTGCCTTGTTGCAGATCCAGATCACCCCACTTGAGCGCGAGCAGTTCGCCTCTCCGCATTCCTGTGGCGAGCGCAAGAATAAACAGTGCCTCCAGTCGGTGTCCCTGCGCTGCGGCTAGCAGTTGGTGAATCTGCTGCATGTTGAGCGGATGAATTTCAAATCGCTTTCTCCTGGGAGGCGAGGCCAGATCACAGGGATTGCGCGCTAGAAGATTCCACCGGACCGCTGTTTTCAGAGCTCTGTGTAAAACATTATGCAGGTTAAGCACCGTTGTGGGTGAAAGGCCCTCCTCTAATTTCCTGGTATAAAACGACTGCAGATGTTGTGGCGAAAGTTTTTGGAACTGGTGATGCCCGATGCCTGGGAGCAGATGGAGCCGTATAATTTCCTCATAGCGTTCATAGGTTCGAGCGCGAATACTGTGTTTATGTACGTTCTCCAACCAATGCGTGAGAAACTGTCCGACTTTTTGTTGTGGCCCTGTAACCAAGACGCCTCGTTGTTGTTCATATAATGCCGTTTTGAGCTTTTCTTGCACCTCCTTTCTGGTTTTTCCGTAGAGGAATTTGCTTTTTCCTCCTTCGAGGGAGATTTCTGCTGTCCATCTGCCGTCTTTACGCCAGTAGATGGAGCCTTCACCATGTCCGCGTTTTGCCATAAAGGGCACTCCTTTTTTCATGTGCCCAGCTATCTCTCTAGCAGACACATGCATCATATCATATCGTTTGGCTCGTTTGAAACAAAAGTACTTTTGGAAAATGATCAGCACCTGATCATGAAAAATGTGGTCGTGCCGTGCCCCTGCCTCTTCGACGACGAGGGAATTCTATGTTCAGCCCAATGTACCTCATGCTGAGGTGATTTTCAGATTGACGCCTGTTCTTGTTCCTGCTCTTTAATCCACTCCTGTAAAGAATCAACCGGCACTCGTATAGCCCTTCCCAACCGAATAACCGGTGGTCCTTTTCTCTTTGCGATCAGAGAATAGACCATTGCGCGCGAGATGCCTAAGCGTTTTGCTGTTTGAGGAATGGTCAACAATAATTGCTGAGAAGGAACAGTTTGATCTGGTTGCATAGGGTCGTCCTTTCCTCCAAGCTTGCTCGTATGCATCCTCAGCGATACAAGCAAGGCAAAATTTTTTGAGAAACGCGCTGCTCTGCTGCTATAGTATCTGCTTCGTCCTGGCAGCACGGCGGTACCGGGCTGGAAGGGTAGGGGTAGGTAGTGGGTAGATACTGAGAGATGCTGGTAGACGTCGGTGGAGAGTTTATTGAGTGGTACGGGCTTTCGCAGTTTTTGCTCACTTTACAAGAAAAAAGACGCGTCTTTTGTCATATGAGCTTTGGAGGAAGACAAACACATGTGTGAGCGCGGGATCTGCCCCTGCCTCTCCCTACCCTGCCCTCGTGCTGCCCCACTTGTGCGGCTATACTCCTTCTCGTGTCGGTGGCGTTGCCTTTCCCCAGAGATCCGTTTGGATAATGGGCAACGTGCTGGCAGATGCATGGATGAGATATCTGGCAAGAAGAGAAGAAAGGGATCGTGATGTATGCGATGGATGCTCGACCGTTGAGCACAAAAAGAACGGCTGCTATGAGGCCACACATTGCAGCACGGTCGCCTATTTCCCAGCGACTTGCTTCGCCCCTTCGTGGGACCATGCCTGCTGCTGTCTCACGGGCGACCGTGAGCGCTCGATCAAGCCATCCCTGGCTGGCGTTGCTCTCGCTGGGCTTTGGGGCCTTCGTGGCTATCCTGGATACGTCGATGGTCAACGTGACCCTGCCGATGCTGCAACAGTCCTGGCAGACGGACTTGTCCACGGTCAGTTGGGTCTTACACCTCTACAACCTGCTGTTTGCGATCTGTCTGGTTCCGGCGGGACGGCTGGCTGATCTGTGGGGACGCAAACGGTTGACGTTGCTGGGGTTGCTCCTCTTTCTGGTGGGTTCCCTCCTCTGTGGGCTCTCGCTCTCACTGTGGTGGCTGCTCATTGCTCGCGCGGTGCAAGCGGTGGGCGCGGCCTTCGTGAGCGCGCTGGGGTTCGCGCTGGTGCAGGTACTCTTCCCGAAAGAACAACGCAGTCTTGCTCTTGGCCTCTTTGGATCACTCAATGCCATCGCGGCGGCGACGGGTCCGCTGGTGGGAGGGCTGCTTGTGCCGCTGTTCGGGTGGCGCTCCATTTTCTTTGCCAACGTGCCATGTTGTCTGGCGGGATTGATCTCAGTGAGCTGCTTCGTGCTTGAAACGAAAGCACGTACAAGCCATGCGCATCTGGATGGATGGGGGCTGCTGGTCCTGTTGCTGGCTCTGGTGAGTCTGGTGCTGGCCATCATTGAAGGCAGTTCATGGGGATGGACCTCGCCTGCGATCCTGGCCCTTTTTGAGGCTGCGGTACTTGGTCTGGTCCTTTTTGTGATGCTGGAACGGCAACACCCTTCGCCGCTGCTGGATCTGCGCTTATTTGGCTCAACAGGCTTTCGTCTGGCCAATCTGGCGACGCTGCTCTATAGCATGGCCTTACAAGGGGGCTTGCTCTTGCTCTCGCTGTACTTCCTCAATGCCCGAGGAGCAACGGTGCTGGCGACGGCGCAAGCGACGCTTCCAGTGACCCTCACAGCTTTTCTCTTTCCCCATCTGCTCAGCCTCATGGGACGGAGGCTATCTCTGCGGTTGCGCTCTCTGCTTGGGCTCGGCTTGATGGCCCTGGGCTTACTGCTGTTGTGGCCGATGACGATGCAGACGACGTGGCTGGATACGTTGTGGCGAGAAGCCCTCTTCGGGGCAGGCATTGGCGTTTGCCTTGCCAGCTTTCCGGCGGTAGCTCTCTGAGGTGCCAGCGGAGCACCTGGGAGCGGCCAGTGGCACGCTCACGACCTTCCGGCAGATCGGGATTGTGCTAGGGGTCGCGCTGCTGGTGGGAGTATTTTCCGGGCAACTGCCTCAGCGGCTGCACACTGCCCGCTATGATGCGATGGCACTGGTGCAGGCGGATGATCGTTTGCCTGGAGCCCTGCGTCAGGCTGTGGTGACGGAGTTGTTTCCTTCTCAGATGCAGCACGCTCCGAGTGCGCGTGATCTGATGCAGATGACGGATGATCACCCCACATGGCAGCCGTTCAAGGGCGAGCTGGTCGTCCTGGGCCAGCAGATGGAGCACGTCTTTGAGGTCCAAACGGTGCATGCCTATACCACCGTCTGGGGGCTGGCGGCCCTCTTTCCGACGGTGGGCCTTGGCTGTGCGGTGGTTCTGCTGCTGTCCCGCAGGCAGGGCTCGGCAAGACGGGCACCCGGCTGGGAGACCTTCTATTTTTTCTCGCGCGAAGGCATGATCACGGAGCAGACGGTGGCGCAGTATGTGGCAGCGCAATCGTTGCTGTATGTCCCTTCGTCAGGATGGAAGGCTCATGGAGCGGAGGTGTCAGCAGATGAGTACAGGACTCGTTGACAGAAAGGATGGTGATGCATGATGGCGAACCATATGTCCTCATGGAAGGGGTCTGGGATGTCTGAACCGATGGAGCACGATGCAGTGCTGGGCAAAAAGCTGCACGATGGCTGGATGCAGAGACAACCAACTGCGTCCGCCCCCATCGTGGGCATACCCTTCCCAGTACGGGCACGGGCACACGGACCCCAGTTGGTGGCCGATGCGGTCGGCGCCTGGGCACTTGAGCGGATGGGGGCACGGCTGTTGCTGGTTCCCCTCTGGCCGCTCCCCACGCATCAGCAGGTCTACCAGTCCCTCTGGCCCCTGCTGCAGTCGATGGATGGTCTGTTGTTGCCCGCAGGAGTGGCAGAACCAGGCGAGGCGAGCCCGCGGGACACTCCAATGTCGGCGACCGGAACTGAAGGCTGGCTGAGCGCCCTGGCCCAACTAGCGACTTCTCTGGGGATGCCGCTCCTAGCCATTGCCGATGGGGCGCACCGGTGGAATACGGCACTAGGCGGGAGCAGCAGGCAGATGGTCAGTGATGCACTGGGGAACTCCCGACCCGACACCTGGACACGAGCCAGCCTGCAAGTGTACGCATCCAGTATGTTGGCCTCGTTGCTAGCATCAGGCGTCCCAACGGATGAACACGAGGGCGAGCCGCCTCCGTGGGAACTGGCGGGCTTGCCAATGTATCAGGTCGAGCGCCTGGCGCCAGGATTGCGTGCCTGCGCGCATGCGGAGGACGGCTTGATTGTCGCCTTCGAGCGGGTCGATGGAGCCTTTGGCCTGGGGATGAGCGGACGACTGGAGTGGGAACTGGAGCAGCCCGCGAGCCGGGCGATCTTTGCGGCATTTCTGCTGGCGTGTTGTGCCTTTGATGCTCAGCGCAGCCGCCAGTCGTTCTGGGAACATGCCCGCGAGAGTATCTGCACCACGCTCATGCAACGGGTGGTGCAGGGGCAGCCGCTCATCAGAGGCGTGCAGGCGTCTGCCCCTCTGTCGCCTCAGTCGATAGGGCTGACCACCCTGGACCGGCAAGCTCTGCACGAAGCAGCAGGCCAGCAGCGCATGCGGCACCGGTCAGCACTCCCCTCCAAAGAAGAACGCAATCGGATGCGACGGCAGCGCTGGAACCAGCGTGAGATGGAGCGAGGATGAGCGCGTGCTGCTGGAAACGAAGGAAAGGAAAGAGGAGATGGCAGAGGTATGTGAACGGCCCGTCTCGCTGCTGGCGAGCATGCTGACCGGGCACATGGTCGTATTTCCCAAGATAGGGATGCTTCTGACTGCGGGCGGCCTTCTGAGTGTCGTGGTGGTGACTGCCGTGGTAGGGCTCGCCTGGTTCATTGTGTGGACGATCACCCATCCCAAGAAGCGTGATCACGCTGTGCTGCTCACGCCGTATACGCTCGGGCTTGCAGCCGAGGAGGTCTCCTTTCCCTGCCGGGGAGAGACTCATCAGGTGCGTGGACTCTACATTCCCGCTGCTGGAGCCAGCAGTACCATCCTGGTCTGTCCGGGATATCGGCGCTCCCTAGCTGACGTCCTGATCACCTGCAAACATCTCTGGGAGGCGGGGCACACCGTGCTCGCCTTCGAGTTTTATGGGCATGGCCTCCCCGTTGGGAGTCTGCTCACGCTCGGCTATCGGGAGCTGGAGGACGTGTTCGGGGCGGTGGCCTATGCGTGGAGAAGAAACCCGACGACCAGAGTGGGCGCCATCGGCTATTCCATGGGGGCAGCGACGACCATTCTGGCAGCCGCCCGGACGACGCAGATCGAGGCGCTGGTAGCCGATAGCAGCTTTGCCACGCAATGGAGTGCGGTCGAACGGGCGGTGAGAAGAACGCTACGGGTCCCCTTGCCCGGGTGGTTCATGGCGGTCCTCTTTCAGGTGACGGATTGGCTGTTATGGGTGCGGGCGGGCTACCGTTTTTCCCAGGTCGAACCGCTTCGAGAGATTCGCCAGATCGCGCCGCGCCCGCTGTTGCTGATCCATGGACTTGGTGATACCATTGTCGATCCCGCCGATGCGCGACGTTTGTATGAAGCTGCTGCAGAGCCAAAGGAGGTCTGGCTCATCCCTGGATGCGAGCATCTTCGGGGATACTGGCTCCATCCCGCCGCCTATGTGGCCAAAGTGATCGCCTTCTTTGAGCCACTGAAAGCGCCATGCACTCTGGAAACGCCGGCGTTGCCGCATGTTTCCCGGGGGAGCACTGCGCTCCCTCTCGTCCTGGATGCATCAGCCAGGTCAGTAGTGGCGTCCGCTTCGATACAGGTGGCGGCACCATTTCCCCGCAGCGGTGGCTCCCATGCGCCTCGCCGACGACTTCAGGAGGCATTACGCGTCCGCCGGTGGAGGCGATGTCTTCAGTTACGGTATGCTCATCGGAGTGCGCATCCGGCTCAGGCATTCGGCCTTGCCTGTGGGCACCTGCTGGCTCGTGCTCGTTGGCTGATCGTGGCCCTCTGGTTGGTGGCGCTCACCATTAGTCTTCCCATTGCACGCGACCTGCCGACCCTGCTGCATAATAGCGGCTATGTCATTGCAGGCAGTGAATCACAACAGGTCGAGCGCATCCTGACCCACACCTTGCATCAGCCCACCTCTCAGTTGGTCGTGGTCTTGCAGTCAGCGACGACGCCGGTCAGTGCGCCCTCCTATCAGCAAGAAGTCGCTGAGGTGCTTGTGCAGATGCGGCGCTTTCCGACGGTCATGAGCGTCGCGCAGGGTGGTGTTGGTCGGGATGGTCGCACGACATTGCTCTCCGTTGGCTTTACAACCGACCAGGATACGCTTGTTCAGCAACTTCCGGCGCTCCGCACGCTGCTCGCGAGATGGGCGAATCATCCGGCGCGGGCGTTGCTCACGGGGGATGCAGCCAGCACGAGCGAACTGCAAGTGGAGACGCAAACGGATACCGAGCAGGCGGAGCGTCTGGCCTTTCCGGTGATTCTGCTGGTACTCTTGCTCGTTTTCGGCTCCGTGGTGGCGGGACTGATGCCGCTGGTATTGGCAGCGGTGACCATTCCGGTGACATTGGCTCTCATCGCTATCGTGGCCGGTCGGGTGGATACCAACATCTTTGTGGTGAATGTGGCCTCCATGATTGGGTTGGGCCTCTCTATTGACTATAGCCTGCTCATCGTCAGCCGTTTTCGGGAAGAACTGGCGCGAGGATGCGGTGTGCGTGATGCCGTCGGCGTCACGGTGGCGACTGCCGGTGAATCGGTGCTGTGTAGTGGGTTGGTCGTCATGGTGGGCTTCTCGGGACTCCTGCTGGTGGGAATCCCGGTCATGGCCTCCTTTGCACTGGGAGGCATCCTGGTGGCAGCCACCGCGGTTCTGGCAGCGCTCACCTTGCTCCCTGCGCTGTTGAGCATCCTGGGGCCACGCGTGAATGCATGGCGTCTTGCCAGAATCATGTGCCTCTTCCAGATGCCAGGATGGCTGCGACTACCACGAAGACGCACATGCTTTTGGCGCACCTGGGCCATGATCGTCATGCGGCGTCCCGTCGTGATGATGGTGGTGGTGACGAGTATCCTGCTGGGTCTGGGCTGGCCTGCGCTCTCGCTCTCCCCAGGACTGCCAGGAGCCTCGGCGTTACCACCAGCCTCGCAAGCCCGCCAGGCGCTGTCAGTGCTCGACGTGCAGTTTCCTGAGGCGACCCTGTCACCCATCCTGGTCATTGCGCAGACCTCTGATGGTTCCAACGTCTTGACAGGCAGCATGTTGACCCGACTGCAAGCATTCTCCGCGCGTATAGCGGTATTGCCGCATGTGAGCAAGGTGACGAGTCTGTTCTCCATTCCCCAGGGGTCAGGAGCTTCGACGTTGACGACGCAGCGCTTACTCGCCCTCTATCGTTCAGGGGCATATCAGCGGGTGCAGGGACTTGCCCAACTGGTGCAGGCAACGACGAGGGGCGATATCACGCTGATCACACTGCGTCCTGACACTCCTGTTCACAGCCAGGATCTCATCCTCGCACTACGTGCATTGAACCGGCAACCTGGGACAGGGCTGCGGATTCTGGTTGGAGGAGCCCAGGCGCAGACGCTGGATTTTGATCAGGACCTCTATGGCCATGCAGTCTGGGCGTTCCTCTTCATCCTGCTGACCACCGCTGTCCTGCTCTTGCTGCTGTTCCAGTCGCTGGTCTTGCCGCTCAAAGCCGTGCTCATGAATATGCTCTCGGTCAGTGTGGCTTATGGGGCGCTGGTGTGGTGTTTCCAGCAGGGGCACCTGCACACGCTGCTACATTTCACTCCCGATGGCACTATTGATCGATTTGTGCCGGTGCTCCTCTTTTGTCTGCTGTTTGGGGTGTCCATGGACTATGAGGTGTTCTTGCTGGCCAGGATGGCCGAAGCGTGGCGAGAGCTCGGAGAAAATCAGGCGGCGGTTGCCTCTGGCCTGGAGCGGACTGGCGGCATCATTACGCAGGCCGCGCTCTTGTTTCTGATCGTCTCACTCGCATTTCTGACCACGCCGCTGGTGGTGACGAAAGAACTGGGCCTGGGAATCACCGTCGCGCTGCTGGTCGATGCGACACTCATTCGCTGTGTGCTGGTGCCCGCGACGATGCAGGTGCTGGGCCGCTGGAACTGGTGGTTTCCCGTCCGGCGAAACACGTCCTTATCTGGCACAGCAAGAGCGGTCTGCGTGCGGTACCGGAGGGTGGGAGGACGAGTGCGCATCACTGGCGAGCATGCAGTCACCTTTCTGTGGGGCAGGGGCTGGGCGGTAGGAAGCCAGTGAAAGGGGGTGATCTCTCAGAATGCCTCTCCTAGAAGGAGAACAACTCCCGCTGATGCGGTAATGCACGTTTTTCGCAGAGAACATGATACAAAGGAGCAAAAAATGAGGAATCCGAACACCACCATTCTGCACCTGGGGCGCTCCAGGGCTCTGGTGATCACGATGGTTTTGGCCCTGGTAAGCCTGGTCGGCACAACGGTGCCTGCGTTTGCCCACGCAGCCGTGGTTGATCCCTATCGGCTGATGGCGACCATTCGAGGGCCAGAGCTTCCTCCCAAAGGGGATACCTGGACGTTTGATCAGAGCTGGGTGGATGGCCTGCACCATCGCTACTATCTGGCCGATGCCGCCAATCGGCGCATTGATGTCATTGATACCCGCACCAATCGGCTGATCACGACCATTGACGGCTTCACCGGTGTGGCAGGACCCGCGGGTGATGTCGGCCACCTGGGTCCCTCGGGCATCGTTGGCGATCAGCAGGGGCATCTGTTCGCAGGCGATGGGAAGGGCATGCTCAAAATGATTGATCTGGCATCGTCTCGGGTGTGGGCGATTTCAACCGGCGGAACGGGGCGAGTCGATAAATTGGCCTACGATCCCCTCCGCCATGTGGTGCTGGCCACCAATAGCACTGACGTGCCACCATTTGTCTCTATCATTGATGTACGGGGGCATCGTCTCCTGGGCAGGCTGGTGTTGCCTTTTGCGACGGCAGGACTAGAGCAACCTGTTTACCAGCAAGGGAAGTTTTTGCTCGCGGTTCCACAAACGCGCCAGCACCGACAAGGAGAAATCGTAGTCATTAGTGTGGACCGTGTGGGCCAACCACACCTGGCGGAACGTCATCTCCTGGCCCTTGCCTGTCAGCCGAACGGATTGGCGATAGGACGGCCCCATCAAGTGCTGTTGGGGTGTGCCGTGGGGCATCTACTCATGCTGGACACGAGCTCGTGGCAGCTACGAGCGGTCATCAGCCCCATTGTCGGCGAAACGGACGAGGTCTGGTACAACCCAACGGATCAGCGTTTCTTCACCGCGACCGCTGTTGGCACAGCCAATCCGGTGGTGGGAGTCATTGATGCGCAGACCGACCGGTGGCTCACCAGTATTCCCACGGTCCCGTTTGCGCACTCGGTCGCGGTCGATCCGGGATCGAGACATGTGTTTGTGCCCATGGCGCAGCGCGGCATCGGCGTCTTTGAGCCGTTTGTGGCATGATGTGTCACAAAGATAGATGAGATGGTTCTCTGGAACCATGCGTCAGCTCTCAACTCCTGTGCTGGGAAGCTGGCGCTTCTTTTTTTGTGCGTGAGGAGAGAGATGGCGCTACAATGCCTCGCTGAGGTTTTTGAGCATATTGCTGCTGCCTGTCAGTGCTTGTCCTTTTGAAACACGATGTGAATCGCTCGCATACGCGCTGGCACAGCTCGATAAGGGAGGAAAATCTCTGGCAGCAGAAATGGTGCGTGCTTAGGTTTTCTCAATGAGGCACCTATCTGTGCCTAATCTGTTCTACTCTTCTCTTTGCATTTTAAGTAACAAAGGAGCGATGTGTTTCTGAACATGGTATGCTGACATTTACAGCACACAGTGGAATGAGTACAGTGTTCATCGCTGACCTGCGGAAGCTTGCCGCAAAAGAGAGATGAAACATATTGAGTAAGGTGACGACATGACGGAGCAACTCTCTTCTCCTTCTGCATTTCTTCCTGATAAATTTCTTTCCAGGCTGGTGACGGAGATAGATGACGAGACGGTTAGGGCTCTCATCTTGCGTGGCAGCTATGCGCGAGGTGATGCGGTTCCCCCTCATAGTGACGTTGATCTGACACGGATCATTCAAGAAGCGGCAGGATATCATCAGCCAAAGTATTATATTTGGCGTGATGGCTATGCTATTAGCGTCTCCACCCATTCCTAGTGCGGCTTATCGTGAACGCTTTACCAGGCCTGAAGAAGCCATTTTTGCCGTTCCTGGTGCCCAGGGAAGCTATTATCCTGCTTGATAAAGATGGAGCATTTCGGACCTTCCAACAGGAAGCGAGAGCATTTCGCTGGGAACCCTTACAACAAGAGGCGAATATCTATGCTGGGCAGATCATGATGGCTCAAACCGAGATCATTTTGAAACTCTTGAGGGCATTTCGTTTGCATGATAGGTTGCTGCTTGCAGATGTTCTTACCCTGAATCTTCTCCCGGCAGTGACTGAAGCGTTTGCTGTGCAACGTGGAGTCCTTATTCGCAGTGGGAATACCTACTTCTCTCAAGTACAGGAAATCGCTGGGCAGCAATCAACCTGGACACGATATCATAGGAGCGCTGTTGGCGTTGACGATGAGCCTGCACCTTCTCTTGAGCAACGAGGCATTGCCGCTCTTCTTTTATTTCAAGAGACAGCTCGACTACTCTATTCTCACCTTCTGCCCGAACACTGGGCTGCAATAGGGCCTTTGCAGAGCATCATTGAGCGCGAACTAACAAAGGAACGCACCTCTATTAGCGCAGGCGCAGGCGTCGGCCTTGACACCTCCTAGAGTGTGTATCCAGAGTTCATGTTCCACCTCATATTCACCTGCCGAGTTCTATAAGAACTGATAGTCAGTCTATCCTCGCTCGTGACCATCCGAACTATCTCGTGACGTCACTTGATAGACGGTCTCTAAAATCACTGCTGGGGATACTTGGTTTTTGGGAGGATAGAGATCAGGACGATAGAGAATATGAACCCCATGTCTTCTGAGTATACGCATACTCCTCAAAAATGCGGGATGGGTATCCAGCCTGGCATCCTGCTCGGTGAGCAACAAGCTCTCCTGCCCTCTGGTTGGTCGGAGTGCTGCACGCAATTTGGTGGTGGCAGCGTTGAAATTGAGGACAGCCTGCTCAAAATCCGTTTCCGGCCAAAGCATTTCTAATAGGGGTGAAATGCGCGACGCTGACATGAAGTGCAATGCAACGTGGTAGAGCTTTCATATGCGTTTGCACTTTGTTCCCCTCATCTGCCTTTGTTCCTTACACAACAGGATTTTTTGTACCGGTACATTCGCAGCAGAAAACCCATTGCAGAAGATTCCATCTGCTACGAGATATACCTGCTTGTTGGTACTAAAAAGAAGAAAGTATCCTTCATACTAACAGAAGTTCGAGTTAAGTTCTTGTGTCATATCTAGTATGGAAGTACCGCTTTCTCTGCATTCACTTGCTCGTTCCCCTTGAGACTGCTATGGTGAGAGGCGAAAACGACCAGCGACATCTACCTTTGACTTCGGAGTCCTCGCTGGAGAACGGATTGATGGATAGCGATATGAGACGGCAGTGGGACATTGAGGAACTCATCGAACATTTTACGCTGGTTGATGAGGATAAGGACGTCCTGGAGAACAAGACAGGGGCAACGCTCTTGGGCTGTGCGCTCTTGTCGAAATATTTTGAATATGAAGCACGTTTCCCCTCCGCAAAGTATGAGATACCGAAGGCCGTGGCCGATTATGTGGCGCGCCAACTCCATGTGGATGCCAATTTGTTGACGCAGTATGATTGGGACGGGCGTACGATCAAGCTCCATCGGACCCAGATTCGTGAGCATCTCAAATTTCGAGAAGCGACCGTTACAGATAGCGAGAAGATGATCTCCTGGTTAATCGCCACGCATCTTTCAACCGATCAGAACCCTGATCATTTGAAAGCGAACGTGCTGGCTCGTTTTCGCGAGGAGCGTATTGAACCCCCAACCACTGATCGGATTGACCGACTGATTTGCTCCGCGTGTGCCACTTACGAGCACACGCTTTTTCACACCGTTTCTGAGCGTCTTACACTCCAGACACAAGCACATAGCTTGATCCAAATTAGACTGTCTCTTGCCATCTGTTTGACAGGCTCTTGCCATCACGCGACCCCTCTGTTCTCAGGTAGACTGAGTGCATCGCAAAAGCGTTATATTGTTCGCCATACAGCGTGTTTCGTTTAGGAGATGGTGATGAACCCTACAAAACCGTACTTAGAAATTATCCCGCCAGAAGATGGTGAGCCGAGGATTGTCCTCCTGACGAAGGCGCGTATCACGATTGGCCGTGATCCTTCGTCCAACGATATTGCCCTGCAACCAGATCCGCAGCGACTCGTCTCGCGCGAGCACTGC
>DASRHT010000064.1:0-15877 GCA_035650355.1 Ktedonobacteraceae bacterium | reverse complement strand
GATCGTCCCCTGTGGGACTATATCGAGCGAGCCGATGTGCGGCACCTGGCGCAACAAACGTGGCAACTGCGTGGCAAGAGGCAAGAACCTGGGCAGGCGTTGTTTCGCCTGTTTGTCTTTGATCGCTGGATAGAATTGTTTCGGGTGATGGGATGATGACTCGCCATCACGATATGGGCGAGAGCAGTGCCTCCCTCAACGGCAAGGTAAACCAGAACGTTGACCCTTTGCCAGGAGCGCTTTCGACTCCCGTCTCTCCTCGATGCAGTCGGATCAGTTCTCGGCACAGATAGAGGCCCAGCCTTGCTCCGCTGCTGTCTGGACATTGAGACCCGGCAAGGCCAGAAGCCGAGTGAAAACGCTGCCAGATGGCGTCCTGTTGCTCGCAAGCAAGACCCGGACCGGCATCCTTGACCCACACCTTCGCCGCTTTTTCCCCCAGGGAAATACCAACCAGGATCGGGGGTCGTTCAGCAGCCGCGTAGAGCGCATTCTTCACATACTGCGTTATCACCTGTCTGATGCGGACGTCATCGATCATGACAGGAACATCAGCATGCTCGCAGGCTTCACAGAAAAGCGTGCGCGGCGGCATGACCGTTTGTAGGTCCTTGACGACAGTGCTCACAACATGCACCAGGTTGCGCGACTCCAACGACACCTGCAGCTCTGCTGCCTGAAGCGCGCTGGCATCCAGGAGATTCTCAATCAGGCGGTTCTCGACATTGACCTGACGTAAAGCTTGCTCGTTCCATCGACTGATCCGTTGCAGCAAGCGCTGCTCCTCCTCGGCAAGCGAAGCCTCGTGAGCGGCAAGCCAGCGCTGCAGGTGTCGCTCGGTCAGTTGCAAATTCCCTTTTAAGGCCGTTAAAGGCGTGCGCAATTCATGACCGATCTGACACAGAAACGCATCTTTTTGTCGCTCCAACGCATACTGCCCGGAAACATCCTGCAAGGTCATCGTCCCTGCCAGGATCTGGCCCTGCGGATCTGTAATTGGAGCCGCGTTGGTCGAAAGAGGATGCAGATGCCCATCGGCGCGCCGCTGAAGCAGTACTTCTTGCTTGACCGTTTCTCCAAAGAGGATGGCTCGTGCCAGGGGATACTCCTCTGCCTGATAAGCAGTTCCATCCAGGTACCACATGCCCATACGTCCATACTGCTCATACGTTTCATACGTCAGGAGCCCGGGCCCTAGCATGCAGAGGGCTTCTTCGTTGACGCTGAGAATTCTTCCTGAAGGAGCTTGCGCGATAATTATGCCAACAGGCATCTGATGGAGGATGGTGTGCAAAAAGGTCTGGTGCTGGCGCAGTTGTGCGCTTGCTTGAGCTCGTGCTTCTTCAGTCTGCTTGAGTGCAGTGGTCTCCCGAGTGATCCCAACGCGATGCAGCTCCTTGCCTTGCCGATCATAAAGGAACCTGCCTTGATCAACCAGCCAGTGGAGACTGCCATCTGGCCATACAATGCGATATTCAACCTCGTGTGGCGTTTTCGTGCGATAGTGCTCGGTGAAAAGAGAGAAAACTCGCTCTCTATCCTCTGGATGGATCAGAGAGCGATAGTAGGCAAAGTCTTCCCTGGCATCAGGGGCAAGACCCAGGAGGATTTTGCATTCGGGGCTCCAGATATGCTGATCGCGCACAGTATTCCAATCATACATACCAACTCCTGCTGCTGCCATCGCCATCTGGGAGCTATTCTGGTCAAAGGGTGATACTACCTGCCGGGCAGGAGCGGTAAAACGTCCTGCTCGTTCGGTGAGTTGCTGCCAGATCTGCTCAATTCTCGTCCTCCCAGAAGGAGCGTAGCCCCGGGAGCACGAACAAGGTGTGTAGTACTCCTGTTTCATCTTCTGCCTCATCCTCAGACTCAAGGGACAAAGAGGCCCGCAAAGGCACACGCTATCATCACCCATAGGAAAATGTCAAGCACAACGGCAAGCCAGCTCAGATGATGCCGAATGACCTCCAGCTTGCACGCGAGCGTAAATGTTTGTGTCCCTTTGGCATGATCCCTTTGCATCCCCATCCATCAAAAATTCATCCTCCGCAGGGTGAAGACAGTTCACCCTGCCAATCCCTATACTTCCTACATGAACAGTCGTACAGTGCTTACAACCAATGAAAAGGAGAACAAAGCATGATTGTGACACCGAAACCTTGTAGAGTACACGTTTCTGGACAATGGACTTGTAGACGCAGCATATGCTATCAGTTGAATTTCCCTCAAGGAGGAGATCATGAGTAATGACTATATGAATGGCTGGGACACAATGGTTGCCACCTCCCAGGCCAATGTGAACAAAGCCCTGGTTCTCGCTTACGATGACGATAAGCTGCCTCATCATGCAGCAGGCGCATTCACCATCAAAATGTTCGGCATGGATTTTCCAGCCTACATCGACGCCTTCCTCGGCCCCTGGAACCTTGCAGGCGGCAGCGGCAAACTGGTCATTGTCGAGATCCCTTTCACCGGTGGCACAATGACTATAGGAACGCAAACGTATCCGCTCGCGGGCGTTCTTCTCGATGTGACATGTTTACTCACCGAGATCAAATCGCCCATTGAACATGAAGATGGCAGTACCGATTACATATTCCAGATCAATTTTGTTACTCCTGATGCAATCCAGGCGGTTCAGGTCAAAAACCCTCCTCCCGGCATTGATCAGAATACTATCGATATCGTCCTGCTGAATTTCCTCAAAGAGACGCTGGGCGGAAACACCTACGATATCGCCACTGTCAATCTGAATGGCGTGCAACAAGACTATGCCTATATCATCCCAACATTGTGTGAATACGCTATCGATACTAATACCGCCGATCCCAACAGCTCAGTTTTTGGCTTCCAGATGCTGACGATCAACAAAGTTCCTGGAAATCAGGATATCGCCAGAGGAACCATTCCGGTGGGAACGCCAGCCTGTGATTCGGCAGTTCTTTTATCGAATCAAATTTTTGTGCAGTACATCCTGTTTCCCGGCATTGTTTCCTCTCTGGGGGTCTCAGCGGACCATCTCAGTGTAGTGTACAATGCAGGCTCCTGGCAGGTCGTGAATAATGGCGATATCACGCTGAATATGGATTACAGCCCCGTATTGTCTTCCTTTGACGCAGTGATCAACAATAACCTGCTGGATATCAGCCTGACCGGGCATGTTGAAGCTTCTCCAGGCATCACGATCAATTTCAATGCCTCTGCTACCTATCAGCTCCAACTGAGCACCAACGGCACCACCCAGACGCTCAACCTGGTTCAGGTTTCCAATAGTTCGAACTATTCAGTCGATGTTGCCACCTGGGTGTACATTACAACCGCAGCATTAGCCGCGCTGGTGACGCTCGTTCTGGGTCCCATTGCGGGGGGGCTGGTCGCAGCGGTCGAGGCGTTAATCGTCTACATCGTCTCCACGGTTGCCAGTAACAAGGCCGGAGAGATGCTCGCCAACAGCCTGCCACTGACCATCTCTGCCAATGTCACCTGGAACTATATGGAGATCTTCACCATCGAACAGGCACTGATGCCTCTGCCCCTGCAATTGGGAGGCATCATCCCAGTGCTCAACGATGCGCCGACGCAAGACGCTCACGCGACAGTAGGGGCACAGAATCCCCAGGTTGAAAATCACGCCCGCTGAAAGAAAAGCGGAGAAAAAAAGGAGTCGATCTATGAGTTATGAAATGCCAGTTGTTGTTCGCTTCTCAAAAGAAGAATTTGCTCAGGCGACAGGTCGCCCTGTTGACGACCCGACCGTCCAGCTCATCGGGGGCTTCTCGGTAGTCCTGCGCGCGATTGATCAGCCCGCAGCCCCTGCGCACACCACGAGCGCTGCTTCCGTGGCAACGCACCCGGCGGTCGCGCAAACGCCTGGAGCGGCTGAGGCTCTGCAAGCATTGGAGACGCTGCTCAAACCGGTGGAAGAAAAGCTGTTCCAACGTTTGCGCTCAAACCCGGGGCTGGGAAGACGCTTCGTTCTGAATCCACTGGGGACAATGGAAGAGCTTGGCCTGCTTGATGCCTCGACTAAAGACCAGGTACAGGCGCACGCTAACACCCTCGCGTCTCTCTTGCCGACGAAGAAGTAAATGTGCGGTAGTTGGACTTTTGAGAAAAGGAGAGATAGGACAACATATTGCCCTATCTCCCCTCCTTTTTGCATTCAACGACGCTGGCTACTGCTGCCATAGTTAAGAAAGAAGCGCCTGCGTCGCTCCTTCCCCCATCCCCTTTTCCGCCGGCTCGCTCGGTCGCGCGTGATCGCCACGACGCATAAACTCCATCGTGCCGTCGTTGACGCTGCTGAAGCGCAGACTCCACATGTCACGCAGGTAATTCTGGTGCATCCTCCAGGGGTTGCTCGGACCCTGGCGCGGCATTATGTCGAGGGCGCGCTGTGCATAGCCGGAGGTGAACCCTACCAGCATTGGCTCTTCTGCGATCCCCTGCTCCCGCAGGCGCGGGGTACATTGGGCGTAGCCGTACTGATCCATGTAGTTCAAGATCCTGCACACACGCTGCGTGATGAGCTCGCACTTCAGCGTCCAGGAGGCGTTGATGTAGCCAAAGACAAAGGCAAGATTAGGAACATCACGGTACATCATGCCTCTATAGATGAGCATCTTCGAGAAATCCACGGGACTATCATCGACGACGAGTTGCACGCCGCTCATGAGCTTCATGGTCAGACCGGTGGCTGTCACGATGATGTCCGCGGCCAGTTCATCACCAGAACGTAACCTGATGCCCTTCTCGGTGAAGGTCTCAATATGGTCCGTGGCAATCGAGACGTTGCCGGATTTGAGCGCGGTGAAGAAATCCCCGTTTGGCGCTAAACATAGCCGTTGATCCCAGGGATTGTACTTAGGCGTCAAATGCGTGTCGATGTCGTATTCGTCGCCAAGTTGCTGACGCACCAGCTCCAGCAGACGCTGTTTCGCCAGCTCGGGTCGGCGTCGGGTGAGGGCATAGAAGTAGATGCCAAACAGAATCGACTGCCAGCGCGCAAGATGATGGATCAGCCTGGCCGACAGAAGGGGACGTTTCCCTCCATCTTCTTTCACTGGCCGCGCGACAATGTAGGTCGGAGAACGCTGAAGCATCGTGACGTGGGTGGCCAGCTCTGCCATCGCGGGGACTAACGTGACGGCTGTTGCTCCGCTCCCGATTACGACGACCCGCTTGCCTGTATAGTCGAGATCTTCAGGCCAGTGCTGCGGATGGATGATCTGTCCGGCAAAGCGTTCGACGCCAGGCCACTCAGGCGTATATCCGTGCTCGTAATCGTAGTAGCCGGTACACATGCACAGAAAATTGCAGGTAACGGTGATGACCTCTTGCTCCGGCCCACGTACCGCCTCAACCGTCCAGCGCGCGTCCGCAGAGGACCAGGCGGCACGCCGCACCCGGTGGTTGAACCTAATCTGTCGGTCAATGCCAAAAGTCGCTGCTGTCTCACGCAGATACTGCAAGATGGATGGCCCATCGGCAATCGCCCTGGCATCCTGCCAGGGACGAAAGCTGTATCCAAGCGTGTACATATCAGAGTCGGAACGCACTCCTGGATACTGGAACAAATCCCACGTCCCGCCGCTTGCTTCACGGCCCTCAAAAATAGTATAACGCTTCTGCGGGCAACGCGCCTGTAGATAATAGGCCATACAGACCCCGGAGATGCCGGCTCCGACAATCAGGACGTCCAGGTGCTCAATCGCCGTATTTTTCTCTTCTGTGCTCACAATCGTCTCCTTTTATGCTGTCCCTGCTTTTTTCATGCAAACTATTCTCAATACCCTGATTGCCTTCAGTTACGCGTCAACCGGCAGCTTCGCGCTGCGCTGATAGACGGCGACGCCATCCTGGAGCTGCCTGCTGACCTGCTGCCGCTTCACGAGATAATCCAGGTGCGAGCAGGTTTCGTCGAGGGCTGAACTGCGCTCGAAGAGCGAAAGCCGCTGCCAGCCGTCCTGCGCGCGTTTCCATGAGAGGTTGCCTGCAATGTCATAGGCCGTCTGCTCGTCCTCTGCCAGCACGCTCAAAACCTCCGTCAGGCGGCGCTGGTGATGCTCCTCAAGCTCATCGACGCGCGTGGCAAGGTTCGCAATGGGCCTGCCATGCCCCGGCAGCACAAACCTTGCCGGGAGATCGCGCACAGCCTGCAACGAGCGCAAATAATCGCCAAGCGCGTCACCGTCTGGCTCATCGCTACGTCCGATGTGCGGGCTGATATGCTCAAGAATATGGTCGCTGGTGATTAACAATTCGCGCTGCGGCTCATAGAGACAGACGAGTCCAGCGCTGTGCCCTGGCGTCCAGATTACCTCGAAGCGGAACGGGCTCCAGTCCAGTTGCTCACCTCCCTCAAGCAACATATCGGGCCAGAAGGTCGGCATTTGCATGCTCATGCGCCTCCCCTGGCTGATGATAGTCTCCAGTTCGCCGGCAGGCATGCCGCCGCTGTGCAACCACGCGAGCCAGGCCGCACGTCGGCTCTCCAGTTCCTCCTGAGTGAGCCTGAGAAAACGAGCATCAAGGCGGTGCATCAGCAGGCGCGCACCGGATTCCTGCACCAGACGTTCGGCCAGCCCAATGTGATCTGTGTGGTTATGCGTCACCAGGATCTCTTTGATGTCTCTGACCTGCGCGCCGATTTCATGCAGTTCATTCACCAGTGCCTCATAGGCTTCCGCTGTATTCCACGCGCAATCGATCAGCCTGACGCCCGCTGAACCGAGCACGGCGTAGACATTGACACGCTTCGGCGACGAGCGCGGGTGCATGATCGCGATACGGTAGAGACCAGGTATGATTTCTTCTGCCATAAAAACATTGGTATCCTTCCAGGACTTAGGGTCGAACTCGTCCGCCCCCAGAGCGCAGGGCAAGCGTTTCTACGTTGCTTGATACCCACATGCATTCAACTGTTTTAAAATCGAACTTTGTTCAATAGAAAACATACCACGCCGCCGATGGAAAAGTCAAGGGTGATTGTCGTCTCTCTTTCCACACCTTGACTCGTCTTTGACTACTCAATGACCTTCATTCCACTTTCGTTTTATGTTTTACTTGAAGTGGAAACTGGCACCTGCGCCACAAACATCTACAGAAGTAAAGCTATAGTTTCTCCTGGGAAGGGAAACGAGCACATCTCTTAACCAATGACCAGAAAGGAATACGTTCATGCCAACAGCCCTTTGTGCAAATTGCAAATGTGTCTTTAATGATGATTCTCTCACACAATGCCCAAGTTGCGACAGTCACACGTATGATTATCCGAATGAAGACCTCTTCTACTGTCCAAATGAGAAGTGCGACTACTATCTCGTAGGGCAGGACACCACCTCACCTCACTGCCAATATTGCAGCACCGACAGCAAGAAAACCCGCCTGCTCTCAGCAGATGGGCTCGACACACTGATTGTAGAGCCAGAAAAAACGTTAACGAAGGCTGATCGACAGCTAAAAGCCTTGATTCAGCAAGCGGCAAGCTTCATCAGCAGCTCTGGCTCCCATCATCGCTCGACAGGTGGCTCGCATACGGCCTCTGCTACCGAGAAACACAGCGGCGCCATGAAGGGGAAGAAGAATGTGCGCGTCAAATACATTGAGCGCTTGCAGGATGCCATCTCCTCAGCCACAGATAAAGCCTTGAAGGAAGAGGGCGAGAAGATGATCAAGAGCATGGAGAACAAGTAAGAAGATAGCTGCTGAACATGGCACAGCTATGGACCATGTTCAGCAGCTATCCCTTCATCTGTCCTAAAAAGAATAACCTTCTCCCATTCCCATCAACCTCCTCACGCTCTGGGACAAGTATTCCATCTCCCCGCTCCCTGCGCGTCCGCCTGACGCTCTATTATGGCGCACTCGTCGCAGCCGCTCTGATATTTTTCGCCGCGCTCGTCTGGGGACTGACCACCAGCGTGCTCTATGAGAGCGCAACCAGTTCTATTCGTGCCGAAGCGCGCGTTGCAATGGCAGAGGTAAAGCGCGAGCTACTTCCCGCGCCACCATACTGGCCTGCTCAACTCTCATTGCACACGTTAAATATCTATCAGGAGCCAGGAATCGGGCGCGTTTGAGAGCGGTAAAGGCTGAGCAGGTAGCGGCTTTTCGCGCGCGCCAATTAGCAGCAACGTTCGACGCGATGTCTGATGGTGTCGTCGTCTATGACAAGAAAGGACAGGTGTTGCAAGTGAATGCGGCAACATCGCCCCTTTTTGGCATTGCCCCCTTACCCCAAGAAGACCAGATACGTGAAGCGCAGGATCTTTTGCCTCAAACCATCCTCCGTGATAAGCAAGGACAGATGTTGCCAATCAAACGCCAGCCCCTCTCACGCCTGCTGCGAGGAGAAGTGCTTACCGGCACTAAAGCTGCTGATGTGCAGATACAAACAGCGCCCGGACGTAAGCTTGTACTCAATATGAGCGGCGCCCCCATCCCAAATGAAACCGGCACGATAGAGCGCGTCGTGTTGATATACAGAGATGTCACAGAACGACGACGACTTGAACAGCGCACCGCCGAGGCGCTCACTGCATTGCTGGCAATGGCACAGGCGCTCGTCGAATTTCCAGAACAGTTTCCTCAGGATGAGAAAGCTTCTTCACCAGAAAAAATACCACAGCAGTTGGGACAGCGGCTGGTTGAGCTTATAGCAAGCGTTGTTGAGAGCGTCCATGTAGCATTGCTGATGATTGAGCCAGAAGAGGATGCAGCGCAAAGAGCCAGTTCGCCGTCCAGGATCGCCTGGTGAACGATCTTCTGGATCTTTCGCGGATTCAGATGCAGACGCTCAGGCTTCATCTGCTGTGCTGCGATCTAATGCAGCTTATTCAGTCATAGCAGGAGAAATATATGCTTACAAACAATGTATGGCCGTGGATCGGATTCACTGTCTTTGTGCTGGCGATGCTGGCCCTTGACCTGGGAGTGTTTCACCGCAAAGTCCACACGGTTTCTTTAAAAGAAGCCTCCATCTGGAGCGGCGTCTGGATCGCGCTGGCGCTGCTTTTTAACGCCGGTCTTTACCTACTCAGAGGTTCCATGCCCGCCCTGCAATTTTTTACTGGTTATCTGATTGAAAAATCGCTCAGCGTCGATAACATTTTTGTCTTCACACTGCTGTTCACCTACTTTAAAGTGCCCGCGGTTTACCAGCACCGCGTCCTCTTCTGGGGCGTCCTGGGGGCGCTATTGATGCGCGGCATGCTGATCGCGGTCGGTGTTGTCCTTCTGGAAGAGGTCCACTGGATTATCTATCTGTTCGGCGCATTTCTGATCTTTACAGGCATCAGAATGGGACTGAAGCGAGAAACGGAGGTTCACCCGGACAAAAATCCTTTCATCCGCTTCGTGCGACGCCTGATTCCAATAACGGCAGACTATGCAGGCGAGCGATTTTTTGTGAGGCAGGCAGGTCGTCTGATAGCCACACCCCTGTTCCTCGTCCTGCTAGCCATTGAGAGCGCAGACCTGGTATTCGCAGTCGATTCTATTCCGGCCATCTTCGGCGTTACGCAGGACCCTTTTATCGTCTACACCTCGAATGTTTTTGCCATTCTCGGCCTGCGTTCCCTGTACTTCGTTTTTGCCAACATCATCGACAAGTTTTACTACCTGAAGCCCGGGCTAGCAGTGATCTTGACGTACGTGGGCGTAAAGATGGTGCTGGCGGATATCTATCCGATTTCGCCCCTGATCTCTCTTGCCATCATCGTGGGAGTGCTCACCATAGCTATCATTGCCTCAGTGATCCGCTCCCAGTACTACATATAGAGGAGTGCATATCAGTATTTTGTGCGCTTTTTGCAGCATTTGTTTGATTTCTCCTTGCTCGCGTTGATTTATGGCATTATCGACAAAAAAAGATGCGCCGTAGTCCACGGCCTGCACGGTATATCTCCTCTTCCTCTTCATAGGGCGTCTCGTGGTGGCTGATACCAGCCCTGCGACAAAAAACATTTTGAGCGATCAGGCCCACAAAAACCCAGGGATCGTTTCCACTGGCATTCATGCTGTCTGGCTTATAAAAGTTTCGCGAATTACCCGTTATACCATAACACAGCCTAAATTGAAATAAATATATATATCTGAGGCCTTCCACGAGGTAGGGAATGGCATAGAGTTGAGGGAGAAGAAAACATACGTCATCTTGCATGGATCTAAAGCAGCATGCTACACTATTTCAGGACCTCAGGCAGGTCGAGAATAAACAGTGATTCCTACGCCTCCCTGGAGAGAAGGAGTCAAGTGAAAGTACACCAGGGCATATTAGATTCAAGTGATGGCACAACCCAGAGCTGGTGGTATCAGTTACGGCCAAGATTAACACTCCTCTATATCCTGGTTGCCATAACCCTGCTGCTGATCAGTGGAACGGGTCAGATGCGCCTGCTCAATCAAGTCGGCAAGGTCTTCGGCGGCTTCTTCTGGGCCATTGATACCAGCGGAGAGATTATCGTCGTTTCTGTCCCTATGCAACTTCCTTCCTTCAAGGTGAAGGCGGATTCGCTCACCAGCAGCAGCCACATCATTGCCGCCGACGGGTTGCCAGGAGGGGCCGGGATCGAACACGCCTATGAGCAAACCCATGAGGGAGAGCCCATTATCTATACCATCAAAGAGAATAATACTACCACATCATATACACGTCCAGCAGCAATATTTACCTGGGATATGTGGTGGCAGAACTACGGTCTGGCGCTACTGGCAGGCGTGAGTTGGCTGATCGTTGGCTGCTGCTTGCTCACGACGGCGGCGGATTGGTCCGGGGCGGTTGAAGGTATCACCCTGCTGCCGCCCGCAATTCTGCTGCTCCTCTCTAGCAGTTGGGGCAACGTGCAACAACCTTATCCAACGGATATGACCATTCAACTTATCTGGATACCCTCCTTCGCCCTTCTGGGAGCAGCTTTTATCCATCTCAGTTTGACCTACCGACCTGAGGCGTTGACGAGCGTTCGCCAACCGCGCATGCTCATTGATGCCTCATCGTATCTACCGCTGGTTGCGCTGCTTGCTTACGAATGGCTCTCCTACATCATTCGTGGATATGTGCCGGTACGCACAAATATCCTGCTCAGCCTGAGCTATGCTGTCATTGGCAGTATTATCAGCTTCTGCATCGGCTTCGCTTCGCTGATACGTATCGGTCGTTTGCTGCCGACGAGGTGGTTTGGCAAGATTCTTGATCCCATCCCTTCTCGCGTTAGCAGACGCATAGGCGATCTTTTGACTTTATGGATTGGCGGAGTTGGCATTGGTTTCTGCCTGGGAGTGCTGCCCATTCTGCTGATTGGACAGACGTTGCTTCCTTTGCCTATGTTCTATATTCTGGTCGCTGTTTACCCATTCATCCTGCTTTACGCCATACGTTCACTGCGTCTGATTGATCGTTTGCATATTACACTGGAGCAGCGTGAGACCGCCTTGAAAGAGCAGCAGCGCACTGCTGGCGAGCTGCGCCAGACTAATCTGGAATTGCAGCGCGCAACCTCGCTCTTACTGCACGCTGATGCCCATCTACGCTCGCTTCTATCGCAGCGCATCCACGACCAGCCCAAACAGCAAGCTCTGCGCATTCGCTCTTTACTTGGGTACTGGCAGCGTAAATTGCATGTGGCAGCAGAACACGATCCCGAAGGGAGGGTTGCAGCCCAACCGGTTATTGAGGCTATAGGAAAAGTGAGCAAGATCAGCGAAGAGTTAGAGGGTGATCTGCGAGGGCTACAGATGCTGGTCGAAGATGCCTATCAGCGGCGTAGCCTCGGCCTGAAACTTCATCTGGAAAAGCTGCTGCGCGAGGACTTGCCCGCGCTCCACCCAGAATCGCCCTTGAAGATAGAGGCTGATTTAAGGGAGCTGGATAGGCTCGATCCTGAACTGGAGCAAACGGAAGAGGGGGCAAAGATCTCGGAGGCTATTTCTTACACTGTAACCCAGGCTTTGCTCAATATCTACAACCATGCAGCCGCGAATCACGCTACTGTGCAGGCTACCTATGCCAGAGGAGTGCTGGAAGTGCGTATCACGGACGATGGCAGCGGCTTTGATGCCGACCATATCGCGCCGGAGAAGACCAGCCTCTTCAAAGCCCGTCTGAAGGTTCGCGAAGCCAACGGAACGCTGGCAATAAGGTCCATCGCTCGCCCACAGTCTGGGCAAGGCACGATCATCACGCTGCGTATCCCTCTTCCTTCTATCTGTAGGGTGCCCCAGGTAATGCAAGCGGGGACCTCAAGTAATGAGCAAGTGTAGCACATGCTATAGGGTCTCTTGCCGCAGACCAGCATACGCCTCATAGGCATGAGCCAGCAGGACGCGTCTACCGGGATCGCTGGGAGAGCCTTCGATTGAGAAAAAGCTATAGAGTTCGCTGACGAGGTTTTCCAGAGGGCCAATATTTGGTCCCCCTTTAGGACTGAGAAAGCCCATGCGCAAGGCAATCTCATCATTGCTCAGGCCCTGCGCTATCAGCGAGGCGCATTCCTCTTGACGCGGAGTGAGCCGCTGGCCGCGCAGACGTTTGAGGAGATAGTTGAGCACTTCACTATCGATGAACGTCTCGTGGTGAGAGACGACGGTCAGCGCGATATGCTCAAGATATGCCGGCTCGATGTGATTAAAAAGGGCATAGCCATGCAGCCCTTGAGTCTTTCTTGCCCCTTTGCTTGCTTTACGAGGGGTACCGCGCCGCGTATATTCCTGGCGAAATACCTCGGCAGCCAGCGTCCAGCTAGGCTCTTGCGTATAGATGACAATGCGCAAGCCTGGCGCGATCTCTAGCAGCGCCCGCCCCAGGTCTATGCCATTATCATTACCCAACCGCAAGTCGGATAGCGCCAGCCAGTCCGACAGCGTGGGATTCTGCGCCTGTTGCTGACTCAACTCCTCCGTCAGGTTCATGGCCTCACTCATATTCCCGGCCTGACCGCTGAGATAGAGCAGGGGAGTCTCCTCCACAAATTCGCAGACCCCGCGCCGCTTAATGGGCGTATCATCTATCACGATGATAGGGATGCGCATATCTACCATAATCCGTAGTATATCCCGTGCGTTACCTCAGCGCAAATATCCTTGTTTTCCTGACACTTATGCTCTCGAACTGCCGATCATGCAGGTGGCAAGGATATGCGATATGTGTCAGATATTTTTTCAGGGATATGCTGCCATTCTTGCTGCATACATAGCCACTTGAGGAGTGAGAGCATATAGTTGAGGTGTTGCAACTGGCGCACCGGCACTCCGGCCAGACTCCCTGCCTGGAGATGCTGGATCAGGATATCTTTCTCTATCATACCTTCAATAGGAGCCTGGCGAATCATAGTCTCCAAATGAGGCAGATTGCGGGACAATCCTAGATAGTAGACTTCGTTAAAATGCCCCTTCTGCTGCCGGTATCTGATGGCATCCGGCAGGATATCACGCATCGCTTCGGCAAGTACCGGTTTCATGTTCCCTGGCTCTGGTACAATCCTCGACTGCATCCCCAAGCCAAAAGATAAGAGTCGAGGATCGAGAAACGGATGGGCGTTGGCAATCCCCAGGGGAGCTGTGACTGACCAGCGAAATACGTCACCTGCCCTAGATGTGATTGCATTGAGAGTAACAGATAAACCTGTGTGCTGACACTGTCGATATATCTGCCGGGCATTTTCGATGGCACGACTTCGCAGGGCGTGACGACGGGCAAACTCTGGAGTGATCCAGGGAGGAATATTCCAATCAGCATCTTTTTTTGGGAGTAAGTCTGCCCACCTGGTGCCAGCCACCCATGACGCAATGATGGGGTGTAAGCCGAATGGTATGAAAATGCTCCAGGGGCTACAGTTTTGCGCCTTTGCCCATTTCGTCGCCTCTTGCCAAACGTTACTGGAACCTGCTGGCTTGCCCCGCAGGGGGTGTCGCAATAAATCGGCGAGGTAGTAAGGGAGCTGATGATGAATCTCATCAGCTCCCTGACCCGTTAGGATGGTAAGAGCGCCAATCTCAACGGCTAGCGCGACAAATGGCTGCATCATCGTCAGGCTGGACAATACAGTATACGGTTCATCGTGCAATGGCGGATCGGCGAAGATATCGAAATCCAAAAGGTCATCTGCTGGCAGTTGATGCTCCACAATCGCTGTTTTGCGATACACGGCGCTTTCTATGTACGGGCGTTCCCGCGCCAAAAGGGGAAGGCGGTCATACACCAACGAAGCCGTATGTAAGGGAGCTACTCCGCCAGCGCAAACGATATCCTGTGCTAATAGCGCAATGGATGTCGAATCCATGCCCCCGGACAGATGCGCCAGGGTGCAGCCGCGCATCCGTTCCTGGACGGCCATCCGTAAAAGTTTCCGGTATTGTGCAGCAATATCTACCAGATCATTGGTTCCGGGATCTTTGATGTGTTTGAGCCAATGCCAGTAAGTTCGGCGCTCGATATTTTCGGTGCCCGCTCTTGCAATGACCATCGTTCCAGGTAAAACGCGATGTATGCCCACATAAACGCATTGCTCATTACTGCCCTCATTACGAGGAGCTTGCATCATGACAAATTCGGCAAAATATGCTTCATTGAGCAAGCATTGCGGCAACATCGCACAAAGTGGCCGCGTACTGGTGCTAAGGGCAACTGTACTCTCCTGCTGTATCCAGAAGAGTGGATACCCTCCGAGCGGGTCGCGCAAGCCAATCAATTGAGAGCTCTTTGCATCCCAGATAACGAGCGCGAAGTCCCCTTCTAATCGTTCCAGAGATGCCATGCCTCGGTGGTGATAAGCGGTTAGCGCAAGAGCAGCATCGTTTACCCGACATTCGCGTAGAGAATCATATGGACACACAGCCAGGAGTTCAGCGAGCAGATCATGCCGATAGTAGAGACGACCGATGAGAAGTGCAAAAGAGTCGCCCACGCGTGCATGCGTTACCAGGGCGCTCCGGTCGTTATTATCTGGTACGCTGACGCGGGCCTCGATATCCCTTACTCGACGCACGACCGTGAATCCTACCCGCATACACTCTCCCTATTTCATCAGAAGGAACGCCTGAAAGCAGAGTACGACCGGCTATCCTCCATAACTGAGTACCGGCGTAAATTGTCCACACCGACCTTCATCATCGCTGAGAACAAACCGTCCCACTTCGCACCAGCAATGGCATCCCAACGGGAACAAATGAACTCCCAGCACTAATTTAGCAGGAAAGCCTGCAGAACATAGCAACCACCAGCAAGCCAGCGCTCGCTCTTTACACTCAACATGCAAGAAATGGCGAGCCGCTATACTACGAACGACCTCATCAATATCCTTAGTAGATTGCTCTAACTCCGTAGTAACATTGCTGGAAGCATACTCCTGTGTCAGTTGCGTCCGTGCCAAGCAATAGCGCCAGCCCGCAACGGTGCGAGGCCATCCAAAGAGCCGAACTGCAACAAAGGCAAGCGTCAACAGTGCCCAGGTTTTCCGTTGCAGAGAGCACGGGAAGGCAGAGATGGCACGTAATAAGGGCACGAGCATGATTAAAGGGAAAATGCGCTTGCTCTGGAACAGACCTCGGGAGCACCGGGCATGGGAGATCAGCCGCTTCTCCTCCAGATCATGCAAAAACGCATACAGATCGCTCTGCACATGGGATAATTCAGCATGATACTCCGTCGCAATGCGAGCTGCTACCGCTGCGGTATTCCCGTGCAGAGCTTCGTAGAGCATCTGCGCTCCCATCTGAGAAAGAGCGTAGAAATTCCCACTCAGGTCGAGCAAGCGCGCTGATCCATCCTGAATACGCAGGAAGAGAACATCGGGCGCTAAACGATAGTCGCCTTCTGCTCCTCCTGCGTCAGCCCGCAGAATGGACTGGATCATGATATTTCCCGATCACGCAATAC
>DASRHT010000063.1:0-29947 GCA_035650355.1 Ktedonobacteraceae bacterium | reverse complement strand
AGAGCACGTCTACAGCAGCACTGGCGCGCCACAGAGCAGTACCTACTACTATCCCTTAGGAGGGCGGCTCATCGGGGAGTTGCAAGGCAACACAACGCAATTTTTCCTGACGGATGCGCTGGGCAGCATCATCACGACCTTCAACGCAGTGGCAGGCAGTGCCGCGGTGCAGGGCAACCAGCTCTACGGCCCTTATGGCACCAGTCGCTACAGCCAGGGGTCCATGGGCACCAACAAGGGCTTCACGGGGCAATATGCCGATGCTACGGGGTTGGACTATTACAACTCGCGGTATTACGACCCGGTGATTGGACGCTTCCTGTCGGCGGATACGGTGCAGGGGGATGGCGTGGGGATGGACCCTTACGATTATGTGGGGGGCAACCCGGAGACGCTAATAGACCCGACGGGGAACAAGTTTGTGCCAGCAGGAGGTGGGGGAGATCCAGGTCCGCCGAGCTGTGATGATCTCTGTCAGGCACTGAAGAACTTACCTGGCGGTTCGGGCTGTGGCAAGTATTGTCCTGGCAATGGGACGCAGGCATGCGATCCCCAGATCGGCTGTCATACGAGAGCCGTTGGGCAAGGCACGGTGTATGTCAAAGTGACGGAGACGCACGAAGTCGATGTGACGACCTATGCGCCAGTCTGCTATCTGGTGTTCTGTGTCTCCGTTCCCACGGTGCATAAGTACTTCATCACCACCTCGCACTACGTTCAGGTGAATGTCACCTTTGGGGTAGACGTCTGCTTGTCGGGAGTGGTGCATGGCTGTGGGGAGGAAGGTGGTGACGATTCGGATAACACGGATGATAACCACCACACCAAGCCCAATGTGCTGGCGAGTGATGCGGCGGGGGATGCTGAGGGTGGAGGGAATTCATCAACTGATCCAACCGATCCAGCAGGTGGGGGACATCGCCCAACCGATCCAGCAGGATACTTAGCAAAGACCCGTCAGGATCTGGGGATGCCACCTCGTAGCACCTCACCTGATGATGGCCAAACATTAGCAATTCTTTTTGCTGATGATACGGAGTATTGGGGCACAAATGGCAAAAAACCAATCTCCTTTCCCGTTAATGCTATCAGCAAAACTCATGCTGAAATCGATGCTCTAGACCAACTTGCAAGGGCTAGAGCAATTAATGGTATTACAGGAGACATTGGTACTATGTGGGTAGATAGACCACCATGTCCTGCCTGTGATGTAAATGGTGGTATTCGTAGTGGTGTTCGCGCAGCGGGACTTGATCGGTTAGATATCTGGTACCCTGGAGGGACTCTGACCATTTTTCCTTAAAGAAGTTGGCGTTCAAGCTAATTGGGCTCAAAAAGCAATCTAACATTGCAAAAGATTGCTGCAAAGGGTAATATTCCAGATATCAACTTTAAAGGGGATAATACTCAGGTTATAGTAATTGTTAAATTAATTCGGTAAATATGCCAAATATGCGCCGAATTAATTTGCCAATATGCATTACCTGAGTTTCCCATCTTGTTGATGCTAGTGACGAAGTTTATTCTCGTACCTGACATCTAATACGCTCAAGCTGGGCGTACATCATTTTTGACTTCGTCACTAGTGCCCAGATTGATAAGATGATTTGCTTGTCGGCCATATAAGGACCCTGCTCTCGCTTTTTTCAATTGGCTTATACTTGGCTAATCTTTGCAAAGACTGGCAGCCCCTTTATTTCGGAAGAATTTCAATTAATGAGGAAGGAGTTTGTGTAAATGCCCTGGAAACTCATGATAGGTTCAACTGAGCCAACAGGAATATCTCATCCGAGCTGGCAGCAAATTTTAGATGCATTACATTCTTTAGATGGTGGGAAAACTTGTGATATGCTTTCTATTACGTTAAGTGGAAAAGGAACTCTTACGGTTGGAGGAGGGGACAATGGCCGTTACTTAGTTGTGTATTTTCCAGAGAACCATCCAGATACTCCCTCCCTGACGTTGACAGATCCTGAATTAACAGGCCCTCCGATTCGTTTGACTATTCAAACACCAGATGAGCACGAAGCAAGGCATGCGGTGATGTTCCCTCTGGTAGCACAAGTGTTTGAGTATTTTTTTCAAACAGGCGATATACTAAAACACCTACACTGGGAACCCGATAATTTAGACTAAGTGTATGATGTACAATAAAGTTACCTTGATAGGTCAACTAGCCGACCTTCCTGAGAAACTCTATGATCCAGATGGCAACGTCGTCGTGTGTATGCAACTGAAAGTTTCTCCACCTTCTGACGCTCCACCAACATATTGGGGAGTGACATATGATCTACGTACGCCTCAGTGGACGGTCGGCGAAGAAACTTTTATGGTCATCTGCCGTGCCCCTTTGCTCATTGAGAGGTGCTTGCAATCCTTACATAAAGATGACCTCGTATGTGTCGAAGGACGGCTCGTGCTGACACAGTTACTCAATGGTGAAGATCTCTTGTATCTTGCCGAAATTCTTGCGAGCGATGTGATTCTGCTCACTGAGCATGCTGACAAACGGTCGCAAGAGGAGTAGTCAGGGGAAAACTGCCGTAAATAACGTAGGCTGTTTGCGAGGAGTAAATTCATGCAGTTGTATCTTCACCCGACGCGCCCCGAAGCTCTGACATTGAATGATCAGACTACTATGCTCACTCGCTGGTCTCTTGTTACTCATCTTGCCAAGCAACTTATCCAGCACTCTACTTTACCAGGTGAACCCTTGATACTTCCAATCGGTCAGAAGATTATTCAAGGTGGGATCACGGGAGCTCTTGATGGAGGACTCTTTGCCCACGCGCACTGTTCTTCTGCTAATACTTCCCGAACAGATTTGCTCGATTTGCGCTATTGGCAAGATCTTTCATTAGCTCAGACGCTCACGATTCCTGGGGTCGAGGCTATTACAAGTCTTGCGAGCTCTCCTGATGGTCGCTGGCTTGTCATGGGTGCAGCAATACCCGAACGACTTTTCCTTTTTGATCGATTAAGCGGCGAGGTCATGAGCGATCATTTCGTTGGTGGATACTTAACAACCGGTCTCACATTTGATCCCACCTCAACCTTTGTTGCCGGGATAACTACGTATGACTCTGAGGGACGTTTCATGCTTTGGCGAATCGAGCCAGTGGAACGATTTGTACCGCGATCCGAGGGAGAACACATATCCCATGATAGTTTGTCACCGGATCGCATAAGCGGTAATACAGCTCTGGCCGTGGTTCATTGGGATTTACATAATGTAGACGGTTTCCCTGTAAACTTTGGCGAAACCGTGGGTACAACAGCTTTCAGTTCCGACAGTCGTGTTGTCGTTTTTAGCTTTACCTATGATGGCGTTACGAGTCCTTTAGTTGCATACGAAGTACCGTCTGGCGAACGATTATGGCTTGTGGATAGACAAGGAAATAGCTTGGAACATTTTGTCATCACGCCAGATGGAAGAGCTCTAATTTTTTCCAATGGAAGCTGCGATCTATTTGTCTATAGTATGGATGATGGAAGATTAATGCAGCAACTGCCTTCTGGACTCGATGAGCCAATAAAAGCGATGGCATTCGATCATGATGGCAAAACGCTTTGGCTGGCTACGAGAAATACTCTCGTCCAATATCAACCATCATTCGGAGTAAGTTTTGGATAGGGGAATCAAGAATAGTTAGGGAAAAAGATTATGACAGAGAGACGGGTCGTTTACAGCAGTTGAGTTGAATGGAGAACCAACCACCTCGGACCGGTGTCGCGAGGCGTTCTTCCGCTTCCTTGACGAGCCAACGCGGCTCAATCATGAACGGTTAAGCGAGGCATATCAAGCTGTTCCGTCCCATTGGCGAATAGGAGTGCTAGAAGATGTTGACAATGGAGACGCAGCGATTGCAGCAATTTTGATCAGGGACGTTAGCGCGATTGACCGAGGGTGGTTTGACGCGCAGAAACAGATGTATGAGGATTTGCGCAAACAGCATGAAGGAAGGCTGTAAAGTGAGGGATGAGTGGTTCATGAGTCAGAAACTGGCGAAATACTTTTGCGTTGAAAGGATAGCGTCAATGTATCTAGAAAAAGCGAAGGATAGACAAAAGGACTTGTTTCGGGTCGGATATCGCCGACCCGTTCCGTGTAGTCTCCAGGAGGTAGAGGAACTTGAACAATGGGTAGGGCATCGTTTACCGGAGGCGTATCGCGAGTTTCTTTCTTGGATGGGTCATTCCGGCGGAGGAGTTTTGGCAGGAACGGACTGTTTTTATAGAGATATGAAGCGTATTCAGGCCGGTGCCAAAGAATTGCTAGAGGAGAATCAGTATTCTGGAGAACTGCCGAGAGATGCTTTTGTTTTTTGTATGCATCAGGGCTATCAATTCATTTTTTTTCATTTAGAAGATGGTGATGATCCGCCTGTCTATTACTATGTGGAAGAGAATCCTCCCAGAACATTTTTTGAACAAATCTATCAAAGATTCAGTATTTTTGTTCTTACAGAAGTAGAGGGGCATATAGCCGTAAAAGAGCGTATGAATGCTACTATGGCACAGCGTGAACAATGGAAAAAACGGCCTAAAAAAACCTGAGAAGGGCAAATTTTATCCAGAATATTCATTTTCCTGTTCTACAAAAAGAACTGCTCTCCTTCATTGAGGCATGGGAGCATCCCTTGCCAAAACTTCATTATGACGCGGCATACTGTTTGATGAGGTAGCAGAGGGGTTCCAGCAGCGTGTTTCCTTGCAGGTAGATCTGGTCGGCCTTTTGCATCAGGTCGAGCGAGACGGTTGCTAGCACTTCGTCGTCTCCTGGAGGGATGGCTCGGAAGCCTGGCAGGATATCTTCGAAGATGGAGCAGGCGTTCTCCAGCAGGAGCGCGAAGGCGGCGTTGGCCTGGGCAAGCGTCGGGAGGGCTGCGTTCTGGTGAGAGAAGTGGGCGGCGAAAGGTCGCCCTTCCCCACAATAAGTATGCCAGCCACGCAGGTGTTCAGTCAGCGCGCTAAAAGCCTGTTCCCACTGCTCCAGTGCTATGGCTTCCTGCCACAGCCGGGCGTAAGCTGGATCTGACTCGTCAAGCTCGATATCTTCGGCGACGCTCTGCGTTCCTGCCATATCGAGGGTGTCCAGGATGCTGGTGATCGCTCCGTTAAGCAGACGACAGAGCAATTTTAGGCGTTCAAGCGAGCTTTTGATCTCACGCAGCAGCAACCAGACTCGATAACGTCGCTGAGGCGTGCTTTCCTGCTCCTGCTCTTCGTGGGTGGCTAATTCCGCCAATGCCACCTGGTAGAGGGCATCAACGCTGTAAAAAAGATGTTGCAGGCAGAAACTGAGGATTTCCAGATCGTCTGTCCCCGCACGATGGTCAACGCAGATGGCAAAGTGCTCGAAGGCGATGGTCAGCGCGGAAGTGTCAGGAGTCTCTTTTTCTGTTGTCCTGTTCCATGCTACGGCGGAGCCTGTGCTATCTTGCTGCTTCATCTACCTCTTCCCCTACTACCACATAACGTATCCTTTTCTTACTATCATTGTACCGTTGCCCGCAATTCCGCTTCTGGACAAGGGAAAGCAGGGCCATCTGCAAAGAATGGCTTGACGTGGAACTTGTTTTATCCGAAAATGTAGGCACAGAGAGAAATATTGCTTTAACATGGCATTGCCTATAGTCATATGCGAAAAATCTGATGATGCACGTTTGTTTTTCAAGAAGAGGTATGATATAGTATATTTGTTCTAAATTCGGCCAGAATTTGGAGCAGATGCGCTATCAAAACAATAATTTGGGGGAAGTAGTGTGAGATGGCATATATCCATTAGCCAAAAAAATTGGATGGGGTGTTGTGACTGTGATGAATGAACGCCCGTCTGCGGGTTCATCGATAGATATGCAGGAGGCCATGCGCGCGGCTGAGCGGGCGCGACTGCGACAGGGCGTGATGCATGTGCGCATCAATCACCTCTATTGTACGTTAGAGGAACTATTCGATCCTGCTTTACAGGGGCAGTGTTTTGTGGTGGGAACGGGGAACGGCAGGCCCAACGAGCCTGGTCGCGTGATTGATGCATCGCCCGCAGCTTTACGCCTGGGCGTCATTCCAGGCATGCCATTGCGCCGCGCACACCGCATCGCGCCACGCACACGTTTTTTACCCGCTTCTTATAGCCGTTATCAACCCGTCTTGCAGCAGTTGCGTGAACGCTATCGGGCTTATTCGCGCATTATTGAATCTATACCTATGGGTGACGTTTTCATCGATCTGCGTGGCTGCGACATGGCGTTTGACTCTCCGGTGACGGTAGCGGAACGGCTCTGCGCTGAAATCGGGGAGATGGGGCTGACCGCGCTGATCGGCGTAGCCAATGGCAAGGCTATTGCCGAACTGGCGGCCTTGATGAGCCGCAAGGATGGTCGCCAGGGAGTGCTCTATATCCCGCCGGGGCGCGAAGCGTCCTTTGTCCAGACGCTGCCTTTGTCGATGTTGCTGCAATTGCGGGCGGCGGGTACGGGGATGCCGGGCGCCTTGCCCGATCTGGCGGATCAGGAAGATAGCCCCAGCAACCGGCCCACGCGCATTGAGGGGAAAAGCGAGCAGATCGATCCGGTGGCGGTGGCGGAACTGGTTGCGCACCTGCGTGATTTCGGCATCACCACCTTTGCGCAGGTCGCTCCTCTGTCGGAAGAAGGGCTGATCCGGCGTCTGGGGCGTCTGGGGGGATGGGTCTACCAGGTCGCGCGCGGTGAAGATCCCAGCCTCGTAGTGCCCGACTCGCCACCCCTGAGCCAGAATGCGCGCGTCCGCTTCCATCACGCTGCGGATGCCGATGAAACATGCGCTGCCATCCGCAAACTGGCCGATTTTCTGAGCGAGCGCCTCAAGGATCAGCGTCTGAAGGGGCAGGCGATTGCGCTGATCCTCTGGCCCAACCGCCTGGCGCGGCGCGAAACGCGACGGCTTGTCATGGGCGAGGAGGGAGAAGAGGCCGGGGTAACGACAGCAGAAGAAACGCTTGGCGGCCAGATGATGTTGACGCGCCACACCGATGAAGCTGATGTCATTACCCATCATGGCCTGATGCTCTTTGCGCACTATCATCGCCCGGCGCATCGTTACCTGCAAGTGCAGCTCCGCATCGGTGATATTATCACAACCGTCCAGAGCTATTACCCGCCCCCGGCGCGCTCTCGCGGCAGGGTGACGCGTAAGCTTTAAAAGGTGTGGAGTGTGAGCGAACGCGCCCGGAAAAATATAGCGGGCGCGCTCAACTCGCTGCTATGGATGTTGCTGCTGCTGCTTCATTTGATAGAGCTGAGCGAGAGCCTGTTGGCCGCGCGCCTCCAGCTCTTTCTTCCATTCGCTCTTGTATTGTTGCATGACAGCGACGAGGGTATGGGCAATGGCTAAATTCCTATACCACTTGTGGTTCGCGGGCACAATGTACCAGGGCGCCTCGTCGGTGCTGCACTTGCTGAGCGCATCCTCATAGGCTGCCTGGTAGTCTTGCCAGTAGGCTCGCTCCTTCCAGTCGCCGGGCGCGACCTTCCAGGCTTTGTCCGGGTCCCGCTCGCGCGCCAGCAAACGCTGCTCCTGTTCATCAAAACTGATGTGGAGGAAGAATTTAAGTATGATGGTGCCGTTATTGGCGAGCAACTGCTCGAAGTTGTTGATCTCGTCATAACGCCGACTCCAGACCTGCTGCGGCACAAGATTATGGACGCGCGCAATCAGCACATCTTCATAGTGCGAACGATTGAAAATGCCCATGACCCCTCTCGGTGGCGTGACCTTGTGAATGCGCCAGAGGAAATCGTGCTGTAGCTCTTCCTGGGTTGGCTCCTTGAAGGAATGGACCTGACAGCCCTGGGGATTGACACGCGAAAGGACATGACGAATGGTGCCATCCTTACCGCTGGTATCCATGCCCTGCAATATTACCAGGAGGCTCTGGTGTTGCGCTGCCGCCAACGCTTCTTGCAGGTCGCTCAACTCATCGCTCAGCTTATTTAGTTCCTCCTTCGCCGCATCCCGATCCGTCCGTTTATCGGTAAAGCCGGGGTCATAGTCTTTGAGGTTGACCCTTGTATCTTTTTTGACTTTCCAGACTAGCTCTGTACTCATTATGGTGGCTCCTTTTTTTGATTGTATACTTCTATTACTCACGACGAATACTAGTTGGAGCAGACTCACATTCCAGCTTCAATGAAACGCGCAAGCCGTTTCATGCGTTATAACAGTGATATAGCCGCGCAATAGTACTGCTATCACGTAATGTTATTAAAGAAGTTCTATACTAAATATTTCATAGAGGTGGCTCATGTCTCTTTCGGGTCCACTTGAAAAAATAGATTCTGTCCAGTCAATAGAGCAAACGGCAGAGAATGAAGAAGCAGCTATTACGCAGCTAACAGAGCAAGCAGAAGATCATATTGATGGCGCAAAAGATGTATTTGTTTTTGATACCCCTGATACGCCTGCCGTTGTCGAAGAAGAACAGGTGAGCGCCAGTGCTGGAGAAGAGTCATTATCTCTAGAACCCTCTACAGCAATCGAGGAGGAGCCGCCAGTTACCAGCGAGGCAAACTCTTCACATAGAGAAGCTTCGGTTGCAATTGAGGAGGAGCCACCAGCCACGCCAGTAGCCAGCGAGGAAGAACCGGCGGCAACTGGCACTGTGGATGAAGCTGTCCAGCCCGCTGTAGATGAGGCCGCAGCAACCGAGCCAGAGGCGAAGAACGAAGATACATCTGCCGATGAGGGGCCGCAGCCAGATCCTGCTAAGGTTACGCTTTCAGTTCTGGTCGAGCCTGCTTCGCGCCCTCGCCGCTTTGTATCAGATGTGAAGCTCTGGCCTAAGCAGATGCGAGCAATGGCGCAGCGACGGGGGATATCGCTTGTGCTTCTGCTGCTCCTGTTGTTTGGCATCGTTGCGCCGCTGGTTGTGACGGCGGGCTATGGCATCAGCGCCTACGCGACCTATAACGCTTTGCGAACGCATGCTGATAACGGGCTGCACCACTTGCTCGCGATCAAAACTATCTTCAGCGGTGCAGGTGCGCGATCCACCAGTATGTTGGATGCGAAGAAGCTGGAGCTTGCCCAGAAAGAGTTTGCGGCGGCCCGCGTGGAATTTGCGCAGACGCGCTCTCTGCTCGATAATTCATCTGTCCTGCCTGCACTGCTTCAGTTCCTGCCGCAATATCGTCCGCAGGTGGCGACGGCGCATGCTGCCAGCCAGATTGGCATTGACCTTGCTACTATCGGTCAGCAGCTCGTCACCGTCGCGCAAACCCTGGCTCCCAGGCTGCGCAGCCCGTTACTAGTCGCGACCCAGACGCCTCTCATTACTGATGATGATCTGGCGTTGATCGGAACAACTATTGATACAATCCTGCCCTATTTGGATGATATTCAGAACCTGGCTCCCCAGCTCTCTCTCAATGTGTTGCCCCTGGATACCCATCAGCGCGCGCTGGTGCAGCAGTATATACAGGTGCTGCCACAGATAAAAGATGCCTTAATCCAGGGCCGCAGTTTCTTGAGTTCGCTGGGGTGGCTGCTTGGGGTGGGTCAGCCGCGTACATTCCTGGTGCAGACGATGGATCGTGCCGAACTGCGGGCAACGGGCGGGTTTACCGGTCAGTACGGCGAATTGCAGATCAGCAATGGGCGAGTCGCGCCTTTCTCGCTGCACGATATCTCTTTTGTTGAATATACCGATAACAGCCCCACCTTCGGTCACCTGGCCCCGCAAGCCTATCGTTCCTGGTGGCCCTTTGCCAACTGGGGGCTGCGGGACTCGAATCTCTCTGCCGATTTCCCCACGTCGGCGCAGCTTGCCATCCAGCAATATAAAAGCGAGGTGGGTCACGATGTGGATGGCGTTATCCTCTTTACTCCCTTGCTGATCGAGCGCGTCTTGCAGGTCACCGGTCCCATTCAAATTCCACAATATAATGAGACCATCACCGCTGACAACCTGGAAGCCCGCGTCCATTATTATCAACTGGACAATGCAGGCATTCGGAAAGAGGAACTGATCGAGCACGTCGAAGATCCAGCGCAGGCGCGCAAGTTGTTTGCCTCGGCGGTGGCTCGCACCCTGATTGAGCATGTGCGCCACGCCCCGCCTGATGAACTGCTCGCGCTTGGTCAGCAGATGTTACAGGATTTGACGACCAGAGATTTACAAGTCTATGTCGCTGATCCCCAGCTAGAGGATTTCCTGCAACAAAAGGGGTACGCGGGACAGATGGATCGTTCGACGACGCACGACGGCCTCTATGTTGTACAGATGAATGTCAGCGCCAGCAAGGCATCAACGTATGTCCATACCATTATGCATGACGATGTGAGCCTGGATGCTGCCGGTGGTGCGACTCATACGCTGCAATTGCGCCTCGTCTACAATCAGCTCGGACCCGTCTACGGGCTGGATACCTATCGCGATTATCTGCGTGTATATGTACCACCCACAGCAAAGTTGCTAAGTGGGGATGGCTTTGATACGGGCAAGCCATTGTGTGGTGGGCCATACGGAGCCTGTCCAACCAATGGGATCTATCCTCATGGCGAACTGGCATGCCCGCCCGGAGGCTATGATGCAGGCGCATCGGCTCCTATGCTCGACGATCCTTACCAGGGAGCGTTCCATCCGCTTGATCAGATCGGCCCTCCCACCAATGTTGTCAGCGACGAGCCTGGACGTGCGATGTTCGGCGGTTACGTTGTCATTCCCAAAAATTGCACCATGACGGTCACGCTCTCCTGGTATGTGCCGCCGCTGAGCCATGATCCCTATTCTTTGCTGGTGCAACGCCAGGCCGGAACCTTCCCTGAACTGGACCTGACCGTCCTGCCCACTCCCGGCGATTGCGCCTCGCTTGCCACCACCGGCCTGCATTTCGATAGCATCCTCACTCGTGATACTTCCTTCGCTCCCGCTCATATTGCTGCAAAGGCGGGCGGCTCGGGAGATTGCTACGCGCAACCGGGAACGTAATCACCGTAAAGCGCCCTTGAAATGGAAAAGGCTCACCCTCCAAGCTGGATGCAGCGGTCTGCTAAGGCCGCCAGCGCGGGATCATGCGTAACAGTGAATGGAAAGCATAGTTCTTTGCTGTATGATGGAAGGAGAAAGAAACGTTTGGCAGCGCCAAACGTCTTCATATAGAGCGGATGATTGGGGTGGTTAATAATTAATGCGAGCAATACGTATACATTTCCCTACATCGCCAGCGGAGGAAGCTTATGTCCGGCACCTCTAAAAGGAAGAGGCTCTTCAAAACGCCTGTTCTGACCGATATACGCGCCGAGGAAAAGAAAGAACCAGCCGCGAATGCCACTACAATTCATCAGTCCGCAATTACTCTTGAAGATACTCACCCCATTGATATCTCTCCGGCGGATACCGCTCCTGGAGATGCGTTACAGGGAACGGAGCCGGATAAAAAAACTATTGATCAGCTTGAGACCGCGCCTCATATTCCAGCTCAGCAAACACATATAGAACGTAAACACACGGCAATTGGCACAATTGTCCACTATCTCTCGACAAAACCTTATACTCCCAGAAAATTACTTTTGATTGGGGTGCTCTTGATCTTGCTCTCGCCTTTCCTCACCGTCCTGGGCGATGGTCTCAACCTATATATGATGTATAGTCATGCTCATAAGGGCGTAGAGCATTTACTCAGCGTCAAAAGTATTTTTCTCGGCCCGGGGACGCACCTGACGGGCTTTCTGGATGTCAGCAAATTGCGCCGGGCACAGCAGGAGTTTGTGGCCGCCCACGATGATTTCGAGCGGTTACATGAGATGCTGACTCAGGATCTAGTGGTAGGTGTGGCCGGGAGAGCCTGGTCATCGCAGGTTACATCAGCCTATGCCTTGAGCGAGATCGGAGTGGATGTCGCCAACATTGGGCAAGAGCTGACGCAGACCGCAATGACGCTGGCCCCGACGTTTCGCGGCCCTCTACTCACCAATACCCAGAAGCCGCTTGTGACGCCCGCCATGCTTGAACGGATCGGGGGCAGTATTGACCGGCTGATGCCCTATCTCAGCGATATCCAGATGCAGTCGCGCCAACTCTCACCTGATGCGCTCCCCATTAGCGACGCACAGCGCCAGCAATTGACGGAGCTGCTCCAGCTTATTCCGCAGGCGCAGCTTGATATCAGGCAGGGACGGCAGTTGCTCAATGCGGTGGGCTGGATTCTTGGCGTGGGGGAGCCGCGCACATTTCTTGTACAGACGATGGATCGAGCGGAGTTGCGTCCCACAGGCGGTTTTACCGGTCAGTTTGGTGAGCTATTAATTAACGGCGGTCGCATCGCCCCGTTTGCTTTGAAGAATATCGGCCCGTACGAAGAGCTGAATCCGAATAGTCCCGCGAATGGGCAACTGGCCCCACAGCCCTATCGTTCATGGTGGCCCATTCCCAACTGGGGGCTGCGCGACTCCAACCTGTCCGCCGATTTCCCCACTTCCGCGCGCATCGCTATCGCCACTTATAAGTACGAGTTTGGGCACGATGTTGATGGCGTGATCGTTTTCTCCCCCTTTTTGATTACACGCGTCCTGCAAATTACCGGGCCAATTACTATTCCTGAGTATCATGAAACCATCACTGCGCAAAATATGGAGGATCGGCTCCATTATTATCAACTGGACAACCAGGGCATTCGTAAGGAGGAGATCGTCGAGCATGTAAATGGGCCGGATGCGCCGATCCTCGCGCGTAAACTCTTTACAGCCAGGCTCTCGCGCGTCCTGCAGGATCATGTGCGCCACGCTCCCCCCGATGAGTTGATTGCTATTGCCCATGCCATGCTGTATGCGCTCAAAACCAGAGATTTGCAGGTCTACGTTACCAATGCGCAAATAGAAGGGCTGCTGGCCCGCTTTGGCGCTGCGGGCATGATGGATCGTTCGACCACCCATGATGGGCTCTATGTGGTGCAGGCGAATCTAAGCGCGAATAAGGCTTCGCAGTATGTCCAGACACTGCTGCATGACATTGTGACCCTCAATGCCGATGGCGGCGCGACCCATGTGCTGCAAATGCGCCTGATCTATAACCAGATCGGCCCGGTTTATGGGCTCGATACCTATCGTGATTATGTGCGTGTGTACGTGTCGCCGGGCAGTCAATTTCTCCGAGGGGATGGTTTTGATTCAGGTGTACCGTTCTGCGGGGTGGGCTACCAGGTATGTCCACAAAACGACATCTATCAGAACGGCGATCTCCTCTGCTCGTCTGCCATAACCGATGCTGGAGCTGCAACTCCTATGTTAAACGATCCGTATGCACAAAAGTGGCATCCGTTGGACCGGGTGGGGCCGCCAACAAATTTCGCCAGCGATGAGCCAGGGCGTACCATGTTCGGCGGCTGGGTGGTGATACCCAAAAACTGTACCATGACGGTGACGCTCTCATGGTATGTGCCACCAATGAGCCATGCCCCCTATTCCCTGCTCGTCCAGCGCCAGGCGAGCACCTTCCCTACGCTCGATCTGACCATCCTGCCGACGCCTGGCAATTGCGCTGCTCTTGGCACATCCGGCCTGCACTTTAACGGTGTCATGGGTGGCATGGATTTATCGTTTGCCTTACCGAATCACCAGGCAGGCCAGACGGGCAATAATTGCTATCCGCAGCTTTCCAGGTGAGAAACTTGTTGACGTAGTACGAAATATATTAAGACACGATAACATGGTAACCTGGGCTATTGACACCTGTGTGTTTTCCCTCGTATACTGGCGTCGTATACAGCTTTTGCTGTTGGGTATCCTGATTTTTGTTGCACCTTTCTTTTCTTTCTATGCTTAAAGGCGTGGGGAAGCTTCGGAAAGGTTTTTCATGATATAGCGGGAAGATTGTAGAAGAGAAATATCCATGGAACAACCAGCGCTGCTAAACATTATTCGGACCGATACGCACTATCAATTTCGCCTTGATCTTCCCGACGGCCAGGCAGGCCAGGAGTACAATACTGATCTCACCGTTGAGATTCGTGAACGGCTGCGCCGCGCCATGCAATCCGCCATGCAATCTATGCAGATGATGGCGATGTCAGATGTCAGGCGTCAGACGATGAAACTGAGCGCGGTGAATGATGCGTCGTTGACGCTAGGGCGCTTCCTTTTTGAGTCGGTCTTGCCAACGCCTCTGCAAGATCTGTTGCGACGTCTCGATATCCCTCTGATCATCAGCACAAATACGCCCGAGATCCCCTGGGAGCTGATGTTCGATAATATGACTAAGCCCGGGCGCTTCCTCTGTCAGTCAATCAGCATCGGTCGGCTGGTCCAGGGGAGCCGGGATCTCGCGCCATATAACACCCTTTCCGACCGCGCCATGCGTAAGCTGGGGAAGCGCGATATGCAGGGACTGTCTGTCCTCTTCCTCGTCAATCCCACGGGGGAACGCCCGAGCGCGGAAGAAGAGGTGGTGGCGCTCTGTACCAGTTTGCCGGAAACAATAGGCCGCTCGATCCTCTACCGCCAGCAGGCCAATCAGCTAGAGATACGTATGCGGATCAGCGCCGAGCCGCTCCATGTGTTGCACTACGCCGGTTCGCTGCCGCTGGCGAACGGGGGCGAGAAACCGCAACTGGCCCTGGCCGGTAACTCTCGTTTAGATGAAGATACCTTTGAGCAGCTCTTCCGTACATTGCCCAGGCGTCCCCTGGTATTCCTCAGCTTTCACGATGACGAGCGCGCACAGAGTCGCGGTGGAAGCCCTCCGAGCCAGCAAGAACGCGATGAGGCGATAGAGCAACTGGTCGGCAGCTTGATGGGAGCCGGAGCCGGAGCCGTCTTGACGATGCGCTGGCCGATTAATTTCCAGCGCGCGCGCGAGTTCGCGGCGCTCTTCTATCAGGATATCGCCGATGGTGTGACGCTGGGCGAAGCGGTGCGGCGGACGCGTGTGATGATGGCGCAACATTACGCGGACGACTCCTCGTGGATGTCTTTTGTGCTCTACGGGGACCCGACTCAGCGCCTGATAGTCAGTTCCCTTTCGACCAAAGAGCGGCCCATCGAGCCTCACTTTGATCCCTTTGATGATACTCATTTAATGCCCTCCTTCCTGGCCGCCGGCAACGCGCCCGACCGCCGTTTCCTGCGGGCGGTGCTGGAGATCGCGCTGGGCGAGGCCAAGCAGATGCACAAGGATTACCTGGGAACGCCGCACCTGTTCATCGCCCTGACGAAATTAGATGGTGGCTGCACGCAAGATGCGCTGCGCAGCCTGGGCTTTTCGCCCAAGCAGGTGCGCGACGTGATCCGTCTGGCCCTGGGCTCCGGTAAGGCCACGAGCGACACCCCCATTTTACCAACCAGGCGCTGCAAAGAAATTTTGCAAACGGCAGAGCGCAACGCCATGAATGCTGGCTCGGCTGCCGTGGATGAGCGCGCGATCGCCCAGGCCGTTTTAAGTGAAAGCGACGGCGTCACGCACGAATTGCTTGAAAAGCTCGGCATCAACTCGGTGCAGTTGATCGAACTGATTATGGCGAGTAACGCTCATTCGCTGATCGAACTGGTGCCCTCCGCCAGCGCCAATCCAGAGGTGCTGCCCGAAGAACTGCCCGGGGCAATCGGTCCTGATGGAGCGATGAAGGGGGGAAATTCGGTCCTGGAGAAGCTAGGGCGCGACCTGACCAGACAGGCCAGCAGCGGCCAGTTGACTCCCCTGATCGGGCGTGAAAAAGAGATCCGTCTCCTGATGCAGACCCTGATGCTCAAAGATCGCAATAATCCCATCCTCATTGGCGATTCCGGGGTGGGCAAAACAACCATCGTGAGTGGGCTGGCGCAGCGCATCATCGAGGGCAAAGTTCCTCCAGAGCTGCGCGACAAGCGTCTGATCGAGCTATCCGCCAGCTCGCTAGTAGCAGGCACGAAGTACCGGGGTGAATTTGAGGAACGACTCCTCAAGGTATTGGAAGAGGCCGAGAATAGCGGCAATATCATCCTGTTCATTGATGAAATGCACCTGCTCATCGGAACGGGTCGCGCCGCCGATGGCAGCATTGACGCAGCAGGTATCCTCAAGCCCGCGCTGGCGGGTGGTCGCCTGCGTTGTATTGGCGCAACCACTCCCCAGGAGTATCGCACCATCGAGAAAGATGCCGCGATGGAGCGCCGCCTGCGTCCCGTAATGATCGAGGAGCCTTCTTCTGAAGAGGCATTGAAGATTCTGGAGGGGATGCGCAGCCTTTACGAGCAGCATCACCACGCGACTATCACCGACGAAGCCTTGCAAGCGTCCGTCCATCTCTCGGTGCAATATCTGCCCAACCTGCGCCTTCCTGATAAGGCGTGCAGCGTACTGGATGAAGCCTGCTCGCAGGCGCGTGTCTTCTCGATTGAGCACGAGTCGCAGGAGCAGCATGATCGCAACGAGATAGGAACGTCGCCCATTATTACTGCTCCCATGATCGCGGAAGTAATTTCACATCGCACCGGCATTCCCGTGCGTGCGCCCGGTCGTGAAGAGCGTGACCGCTTGCTGACGCTGGATAGTCGCCTGAAAGCGCGCGTCATTGGACAGGACGAGGCGATTACACGCGTCGCGCAGGCCATCCAGGTGGCCCGCGCGGGCCTGAAGCCGCGCAGCCGTCCCGTGGGCGTTTTTATGTTCCTGGGACCAACCGGAGTCGGCAAAACCGAACTCGCCCGCGCTTTGGCCGCAGAGGTTTTTGGTTCCGATGAGCACCTGATTCGCATTGACATGTCAGAGTACATGGAGAAGCATGCCGTCTCGCGTATGGTGGGCGCGCCCCCCGGCTATGTCGGCTACGATCAGGAAGGGCAGCTCACCGGCAAATTGCGCCGACGACCGCACTGCGTTGTGCTGCTGGACGAGCTGGAAAAGGCCCATCCCGAAGTGTTCGATCTCTTCTTGCAGGTGTTTGACGCGGGTCGCCTGACCGACGCTCAGGGGCATACCGTCGATGCCCAGCACGCCATCTGGATCATGACCTCAAATGTGGGAACCGATATGCTCGGGCGTTCGATGCCCAGCGGCTTCCGCGCCAGTATCAAGGGGACGGCTGAGGAGATGCAGCGTGAGCGCCTGATGGAACGTCTGCGCCAGACCTTCCGCCCGGAATTTCTCAACCGCATTGACGAAGTGGTGATCTTCCATCCGTTAGACCAGGATCAGGCTCGGGCCATCACGCGCTTGCAGATGAACGAACTCGCGGTGCGTCTGCGCGAACAGGGCCTGACGCTGCATACCGAGGAAAGTGCGATTGAGCTATTGTGCAAGGAAGGGTTCAGCCAGACGCAGGGCGCGCGCCCTCTGCGTCGCGTGATCGAACGCTTGCTGACAGTACCGCTGAGCCTGCGCATTCTGCTGGCGGATATCCCCGAAAATGGAGAAGTACATGTGAGCGCGGCTGATGGCAAACTGGCAATCGATATTCGAGACCCGCTTGCGGTCAATGAGGTCGTGGAAGAGATGGAGGCGGAGGCCGGATAAAGGCGCTCGCCATCCGCGATACTCTCTCTTCCCTGCATGGGTCCAGTATACTTCGATTCCGCGTTCCGTAGGGGCCTGCCTTGCAGCCCGCCGTAGGGGCAGGGCTTGCCCCTGCCCTGCTAGACGCTGTAGCTCCCCGATTGATCGTAGGAGCGTTGGAACGCGGAACATTTCAAGATACTTTCCCCTGGACCCTCTCCCACCAGCAGGTTTTTATTGCACCTCTTCTGTATTTGCCACTGCTGCCTGCCCCCACCAGTAAAATATCATCGCCTCTGTTTACATAATATAAGTAGCATGAAATTCTATTCTGTCATCATCTGTAACCTGAACGCGTATTACTAAATGAGCACTTGTTATACATTACCTTCGTAAAAGAGCGTTGGTAAGCAAATTGCAAATCGAATTGGGAAAAGAATAAAACTCTGCAATTCCATTTGCAGTTCAATTCGTGCTCATTCATTTATTGTACCGCCTTACTTCAGGCGGTGACATAGCCTGGGGGCAAGGTTATGTGCTGCGATATTTTTCTACTACCGCTTTTGCGGTCATGAAAGGAGATTTCATGTTCAAGTTGTCCCATCTCAAATGGTTTGTTGTTGTGATCGCACTCATGATTATGAGTATGGCAACCGTTTCTACGGCCTTCGCCTCCTCCGCCGTCGGCAATCAAAATCCCGATCTTACCGTTGCTGCCTCCTTGACGTCGAATGGAGCAAATCCCAACCAGGCTGCCGTTGGTAACACTGTGACTGTAAGCTATTCTGTGAAGAATGATACAAAGGCCAACCTGACGTTCAAGGAGACGTTTACGTTGACGGTGCCAAAAGAGCCGGCTGTAAGCTTTTCGGTGAATGTAACCCTGGCAGCAGGACGGGCAGACGCTCACACCTTTAGTTTTACTGATGTGTCTTTCCTTCCTAAGGGGACGTATAGTTTAGAGGTTGCTGCCACCGATAGCAAAGGCACCTCTTCGGCCACTGCTACCATCACTCTGGTGTAAGCGTGCGCATATAATAAAAATGCTTCACTGGCGATACTTCCAGTGAAGCATTTTTATGTTGAAACCCTATCGTCACCCATATTCCTGGTGAAGTGGCGGACTGGATAGTCTATCTGCTAAACCAGGCCGCCGAGGTTCACGATACCAGCGAGGGCTCTGACGCCCCGGCAGCTTCTGCCGTTGCCGTACCCTCCTTGCGGCGCATACGCAGCAGCATTGCGCAGGCGTAGAAGATAATCACGGGAATGAGCAGCATACGATAGCCGACGAGCATGCTAAAGTATTCGAGTCCCCCGCCGATCATAATGCCGATAAGGTTGGAGGCAAAGGCGATATCCGCAGCCTCAGAATCTCTGAAGGAGTTGGTGAAGACGATGTTGGCCAGAAAGACCGGCGTGAAGGCCAGCACGCTCGCCAGCACGTAGCGCAGCACCGGATTGCTCAGCAACAGCGCCTCTGGCGGCAAGAAGAGATTGAGTAAGAGGACGCCAAACAGGAGGAGGTAGAAGATCCAGATGCGCCTGATCTGTAGCCACCGGTTTACCACTATCGCCAGCAGCACGCTGCTCAGGATGGCGAAGAAGACCAGCGAGTTGACCAGCCAGGTGCTGCCAAACAGCAGCGCGAAGGTGGTCAGGCTTTTCACTTCCAGCAGCATGAAGGCGACGCCCAGGAAGAACATGTGCCAATCGAAGCGCCGCAGCACTTTTCTCGGAGCGAACGTCAGGGTGCCGCCTAATGCGAAGACCAGGACCATGAGCAGCCCTTCAATATAGATCAAGGGGAAGCTTTGCTGTTGCAGGTAAAGGAACGGCCAGTCATCAGTGGCCGGTGTGCGCCCGCTTACAGGATAATAGCCCTCGCCGATGACGCGCAGCGTCTTATTGTCGGGAGGAGGATTTTCGTGATAGGTCCCGAATGCGCCCGGGGGAAGCGACGCCAGGCGTGGGCCTGCCATAATCACAGCGGCGCGTCCCCAGCCGCCATAGGTCGAAACCAGCGGGTCCTGATTGAAGGCCCGTCCCGCCATCCCCGCCAGTTTGTCTACCAGCCAGGTTTCGCGATAGTAGTTGTAAAGCACCACGATACCATTGCTAGTCAGACGGGCCCGAGCGGCGGAGATCGACTCCTGCGTCAACAGAAAGCTCTCCAGGCGCAGGCTGGTATTGCCTGAAGTCAGGGTCAGCGAATCGGGTAAGGCAAAGATGATTAGATCATAATGATTCGTATCGTTTTGCAAGAAGGAACGACCGTCGTTGATGACGACTTTCACGCGCGGGTCCTGGTACGCGTGGTCGGGGTTGAGTTGCGCGCCCAGCTTCTGAATGGTGGGATCGATCTCTACCGCAGTGATGGAGTCCACGCCATAATGCAGTGCCGTTGCCACATCGGAGCCGCTGCCCGCGCCCAGGATCAGCGCCTTGTGGAACGCGTGGCCGGGGAAAATCTCGTAGACGCGGCGATAGAAAGGCTCTTTATACTGCCAGGGCACCATCGCTTGGTGCCCGCCGGCGTTATTGACATCGATAATATACCCAGTTGGGGTCGCGGGATGGAGCAAAATTTTGTAGTATGGCGACCAGTAGGCCCCTTGCTGCAACTGCCAGACAACAACCAGGCTCGCAGCCAGCACTGCCGCGGAACCAATGACCCACTGCCTGCTCTCCAGCAGAAGGATCAGGAGCCCCAGCACAATGAACCAGAGAGCCGGGGGGAGGGTGAAAAACGACATGATGGAAAATGTGGCGATGCCCGCCAGGCTGCCTATAATGTCGTACGTATAGGCCGTGAGCGGTTTCGTCTGGCTAAATAGCTGGCCGAATGAGCGGGCCAGGGGGATAAAGCAGAGCGTAACCAGGCCAAAAATAATCGGTAGGACGATAAAATTTTCTGCCTGCACGCTTTGCGCCTCGCCCGCGCCATAATAGAGCACCTGAGTTGAGCTGATGCGTAAATCAAATTTGTTCAATGCAACGATGATGGTAAGCGCCAGCACCAGAACCGGAAAAGGCGGGTACCAGAAACGTTTGCGTCGGGCGGAGAGCATACCAAGACCAATGCCCAGAAACGAGGCCATCAGCACAAAGTTGGTAAAGTAGCTCAGAAAGCGCACGTAGGATGGAATCCAGCGAATGCAGAGGAGTTCAAAGAAAAGCATTGTGAAAGAAACGAGAAAGATACGTAAGCGAGGACTTGTAATGAAGGGATGCTGCGGCGCATCGCCTCGTAACCAGCTCCAAAGTTCCATTCCACCTGACCACCTCTTGGCTATAGATTGACTCATCGGAACCTCCTCATGGAGTTGCTGAGCATCAGCAAGATCTCTCGAATACTGTGTTGTTATATGCATGCAACTGCTCTATAAGCAGAATTAGCACCCCCCACAGGTTTAGGGGCTCGTACGCTGACGAGACATTTACTACAACGAACCAGCCAGAATAAAGTTACAGCAAGCAAAAACAAATGCCCGCGCCCTTCGTAGGGACCCGCTTCAGCGCGTCCGTGGGCGATTTATCGCCTTCCCGTAATGACGCATTCCGCAGCAGGGCAAGCGCTCGTTCTTGAAATTCCGCCAGCCAACGCTGCTTCACAGCTAGCTGCGCTCAGGCTGGCGGCAAGGAGGCCTCCTCGCAGGCCCATCCGCCGCTCCTTGCCCCTACCCGCGTTCCTCAACATCGCCTATCTCGAAAAATCTAAACGGAACGTACGCTGTTGGACGGGAGCGGTAGGGGCAAGAGGATGCGGGAGCCTCGCGCTTGCCCTGCTCGCTTGATATGTGATGAGGTGGTATGATTCACAGGGCGGCAGAGAAAAGCAAATAGCACCATGCCACGCAAGAGCGGCTCTTGCGTGGCATGGATGTTAAAGCAACGGAAAGGCTACTCTTTTAGCAGCGCGCTGGCCTGATCCAGCAGCATGTTGTTTGGCAACGCAAAGTGCTGAACGGCAGCAGCATGATCCTGATGACCAAACTCAACAGACTCTAAAAGCGCGATGATTTGTGCCGCAATCACATTACGTTGAGCTGTAATCGTCTGGAGGCGATTCTCCAATTGGACATACGTGCTATCGTTGGCGGAATTGCTAGCTAGCGCCTGCGTCGAAATTTTCAGGGTTGCTAACCCCAGTTTCCCAACGGGCGCGTTAATTTGTTTGTATATCTGAGCTAGCGCGACGAAGAAGTCGAGATGTGCGCGCACAACCGGAGGAAGTGCTCCGGGCGTGAGCGCCTCGAAGAGCACGCGCCCATCGTGGCTATAATCATCCCTCAGCCCCAGCAGTTCCATGATCGTTGGACGAGTGTCAGTGTGATCAGCCCAGATGCTATTGTTCACTCCCAGATGACGTACACCAGGACCCACCAGACCCAGCCAGGTTGTATTAATGTCAGGAGAGACATCGCCATGATTCCAGGCAAAGGCGGGATTCTCCGTAACGCACGGCTTGCTGCAATTAGGCGCACCGGTGAACAGGAAGTAATCGGGATTGGCAAACAGCGTGAAAGTAGGCGTGCGAGCGGGATCGGCGGTAATCATATGCAGCAGCTTCATCTCCACGGGGTCCGCCATAAAATTGGTGATCTTGTCTGTATTGCCTGTAATCGGATTGGTGGCGGTTAGGGCCGCAGTGCCGCGCTCGAATGTGCGTGTGACGGCAGCATCCCGTGCAGGATTGCCAGTAAGGTAAACCGTCGGAGCAGAGTCCGCGTGAACGGTGAACGGCGTGGTGATATTCTGCTGCGTTGCCAGCAGACCGGTCAGATTGGTATTGATTTCGCCGATCTGGCTGTAAGTACAGGGGATGGTGACGCCATCACAATGGGCCGGGCTAGGTGCGCCACCCACAAAGTGGTCGCCTTCATCGGCGGTAAACACGAAAAGCGTGTTGCTGGCATTGATGCCGTCTTTAGCCAGGCGCGCGAAAAACTTGCCGAAGGCGTCGTCATAGGCTTTCAGAGCCGCGACATAGCCCGCCTGACCAGGGCCAAACGCGGGACCATTGGGATGAGCATCATGCGCATCCGAGATATAGGCATACGTGACCGGCACGCCATGTTCCTGCATCGCGGCAATATATGAAAGCGAGACGGAGGCGGACATGCCATCGAAGCCAGGGAAGCCGATGTGACCGGAAGTATCCTGGATCACATTCCCATTGAGATCGGTCAATGGGCCATTCGGGCTGATCTGCGGGGCCGTGTTTTTATGCCCAAAGAGGCCCATAAAGCCATTATAGCCGCCTGGCTCCTGGGGCAGCAGATCGGGCCGACCACCATTGGCTGATGAGCAGAGCGCGTTTCCCTGCGCGCAGTGAACGCCAATACCGACAAAATCGGCAAAAGCCTGGCCGGGATTCGCTTTGACCTCTGCCGCCTCGGGCGAGTTCGCGCCAAAGACGGTGGGGATGTCGATGGCGGTATTCTCAAGAATGGTGTTGGCTGTGGCGACTGCGCCAAAATTGCAACCTGCGCGCGTAAACGGTACCCACGGAGCCGGTGCATTCTGGCCTTGCGCGGTTAACATATTGAACTGCGTATCCGTCGGGGTGGAGGTGCTTGGATCAAACAGGGGTGCAGTCCAATAGGCAAAGGAAACGCCTGGATTGGTGGTGCCATCTGGATTAAAGTAACGGAAGCTGTTGCTGACCGGTACGCCATGCCGGTCTCCATAGACGCCTGTCAATGTTGTCAGGATATCGGTGGCTGTGTGTGAAATAAGCGGTGTATGGTTATTCGCGAGCAACGTGCCATTGTTCTTGATAAAGTTGAGCAAATTAGGCATTTGCTCCAGATCAGAAGGAATGTTGGGGTTGTCGCGCGTGAAATGCGTATTGTCGAACTGGATGCTGATGACGTGCTGAATGTTTCCTTGCGGCGCATTGAGATGACAACCATTGTTTGCCGCCTGGCTCACGGGAGTCGCGCCCGGCAGCGACCATGCTCCGAACGCAAAGAGCATCGCTATCACCATGCTTCCCGTCACGATGCGGATGAAGCGATTTCCCAGGAATCCTTTCATGGATCACTACTCCTTTCTTATAAGATAGCCCTGCAACTATCCTATAAGTTTTGTTAAATAATGTTAAGCAGTTGTTAAAAATTGTTGACCTAAAAGAACTGTATTTGCATATAGAGTATAACATATTTGGATGGCAAATAACAGGCTGGAAAATGATTACCCTCTTTTGAAGATTGTAAGGGGGCCAGCAGTTACTGTTTGCTGGCCCTCTGCCGCGCAACCGCCTCCAGGAGCTTGAGTTCCTTGCGATAAATTGGCGGGTTAATCAGTGGTACGAGCAGGCGCTCGGCCAGACCTCTCAGGCCAGGGCTGGCGTTCAAAGTCGTGCAAATCTCGACCTGCGATTTCTCCCCGTTCTCCAGAGGAGTGACGGTAAACATGGTAGTGACATTCTGCCCAGGCTCGATATCCTGCTCGACCAGCACCCGACCCGGCTCCGGTTCGCTCACCCGATGGTGAAATGATTGTTCAACGCCCAGCATTCGCGCTTTGAAGCGGATAATGGTGCCTGCACCATACCCACCCTGCTCGACGCGGAGATCATATAGATTCTTCGTGGGGAGAATGCTCGGATGTCCCTTGTGATAGTCGGCAATGGTCGCATAGACATCTTCCGGGCGCGCGTCAAGAATATCCACTGCCTTTGCGCTAATCTGTCCCATTATCTTTCCCCTTTGTTGCTGCTAGAAAGCTTATCTCATACAATATTAGCTATGCTTTGATGATATATGACTTCAAGTTATACATCTGGTAAGAGTATAGCATCGCCAATCACGAGCTGCGACTGCTAGCATATCGACAGCAGGAGCACCATATCCCTGCGCAGGGTGGCTATCCGCAGGACAACCGGCGGCCCAATCCGTATCTTGCTGAAGGCGAAGCGGACCCTTACTTCACGCTCATCATCCGCTTCGCCATCGATTTCGAGAAAACCTACATCCGCTGGCTCTACGATGCGCTGGCGATGGTAGAGCAGAACCAATCAACACCCCCCCCGTAGGGACCCGGTTCACCGCGTCCGCTTCAGCGCCCGTTCTGCCAGGAAAGTGAAAAATTCATTAACTCATTCCCTTTTCCGTGATGACCCTGAAAAAGGGAATGAGCATCAGTATGGTCAGGCTGGCGCAAACTGTGAACGCCATCTGAAGCCCGTACACCTGCGCAATCAGCCCTCCAAGCAGGGGGCCAGCAGCAGCCAATCCATTTCCCAGGAAGCGGTAAGCGGCGTTCGCGCGCCCTTGCAATGCCGTGGGAACCGTGCGACCAAGCAGGGATGCCGCTGCAATCGTCCATAGCGGCCCGGTCATGCCACCCAGGACGGCGGCGGCCCCGATGATCCAGGCGTTGGCGGTAAGAGCCGGAGCCGTGAACATCACAGCATTGCCGATAATGTTCAGGCCGATGGCCCAGCGTCTTCCCAGCTTTCGCTGGACCGCGCCCGCGAAAAAAGCTCCCATAATCCCGCCAGCACTGCTGCCCATCAAAAGAACTCCGTAGCCAGGAGCCGTCAGCCCTACCGGTCCAGGCGCGACGACATAGAGCACCAGAATGGCGAGATAGGCGCTCCAGCAGGCATTAATCAGGCCTGCCATCAGGCCGATGGTGCGGAGCACATTCCAGTTCCACAGGAACCGCAGGCCATCGGTAACCTCAATGACGATGTGGCGCTTACCCGTGCGTAGCGGGTAAAATGTGCCACGCAGCAGCAAAAGCGCGATCAGCGTGACGATGGTGCAGCCCTCGCCGACGCCCATCGTCAACGTCGCGCTAATGCTGGCGAGGACGCCGCCAAGCGGGAATGCGAGCAGCTCAATTACATTTTGCGTGCCGACCAGCCAGGCATTGGCCCGCTCAAGCTGCTCAACGGCAACCACCATAGGCAGGGTAGCCGCCAGCGCCGGTTCCTCCAACGCCTGGGTTATGCCAAGAATAAGGGCTATGGCGTACAGAAGGGGGAGCGTGATGTAGCCGGACCATGCCAGCAATGCGGCAACACCGAAGGTAATCAGGCGAAGAGTTGTAATCGCGAGCAGAATCCGTCGGCGATCATAACGATCTACCACTGCTCCTGCGAAGAGGCTGAGCGCAAACGAGGGTACGGTCAGGGCAAAGGTGACGCCCGCGACCAGCAGGGGCGATCTGCTCAGGGAATTGGCGAAAAGTGAAAGCGCCAGTTGCATCGACCAGTACGCAAAATAGCCCGTTCCCGACGCTATCCATAGCATAGGGAAGCCGTTCCAGCCTGTTAATGTGTCTCTATCGGGCTTTCTTTTAGTCAAACTATGTGGTTTATGTGATACAGGCTGAAGATGTTGATCTTGCTGTGGCATCGCTAAAGTTCTCCGTTCGCTACATGTGCAGTTCAGGGCATAAAAATCCCTTGACTGTCTCTTTGGCTCGGTGAAATGAGAAGATGTAGCCTGTAGCACCCCGGAAAATGGCATGACCTTACGAGAGGTGTAGAGTTGGAAGGATAAAGCAGCAATAGCTATAGTGATGTAGCATATAGCCAGACATAACCTGCGAACCTGTATTAAGCAGGTTCCAGACTGAGTGTCAAACTGTTCTAGTTATGAACTTCGCTGTACCTACCTCGTCTTGATATGCCACCGGAGGCTACAGCGAACGGAAAACAAGATCAGAACTCACCTCATGCGATATACTATTCCTTGCTAGATGTAATACTCATATTTGGATAGTAGCAGTGTATCATGTGGTAGGAGGGGATGCAAATGTAGCTGTGTTTTGAACAAGAGACAAAAATATCTCACTCAAAGGAGTACTTGAAATATGGAGCATCCTATAGCGCCGGAACAGGCGATGACCTATGCAATCGGGGATATACACGGCGAAGTCACTCTGCTCCGGCGCTTGCTAGCTATCCTGCCTTTTCGTGAAGAGGATACCCTGGTTTTCCTGGGTGATTGCCTGGATCGGGGAGAAGATTCTATCGCGACGATACGCACTCTGCGCGAACTCAAGCGTAAGCACCCGTTATGCATCTTTTTGTGCGGCAATCACGAAGATGCCTGGCTGGGCTGCTGGGATGGTGCTTCGTTCTCACATGCCCCTGATATCGATGGCGCGTATGAAATCTGGGAGCAATGCGATGGGCATGTGCCGTTTGAGGTCGGCGACTGGTTAGAGGAGACGCGCATCGATTACGAAGATGACCATGCCTACTATGTTCATGCCTCTGTATTACCAGACAAACCATTCTGGAAAACGGCGGACTTCTACAAGATGTGGGGCATCTGGGGCTTTCTCGAAAGCGACTGCGACTGGGGCAAGCCAGTGGTTTTTGGTCACTGGAACCTTGCCGAGCCGCTGATCCAGCCCAACAAAATCTGCATCGATACGGGAGCCTTTCGTCGAGGCATACTAACCGCTGTGCGGATGCCGGATCGCCAGATTTTCCAGGTACGGCGCTGAATATGTCCAGTGAATTTGTGAACAACTTCACATTTTTCTCTCCAAAACTCTGCTATACTACTTCGCTAATCAGCGTTATTCGATATTCTTTACTGTATTGTCTGTTTTGGATGAATTATCTCGTTGGGAGAAATGTTTATGAATGTATTCCGGTATAGTAAGCTTCAGTTCACTTTCGTCTGCTGCTGTCTCATTTATCTGCTCAGTGCCTGTAGCTTGAACCCGTTTGCTACCACGCAGGCCGCGACCCCACAGGCGGCAGCTACCGCAATTCCTGCCAGCACACCATCTCCCACTACAGTGCCAATGCCGCCGACGCAGACCGATTGCCCGGCAACCGGCACAGCACGCGCAATGGTCACGGCTCCGCTGGTCCTGGGAAGCCATCCCACGGTTGTTTACACCGTTAACCAGATTGATCTCCATAATAACAATCCGCTCATGGGTATGTTGAAACGCTATGATGTGGTAACTGGCAACAAAACGGTAATTGCCAGCATTCCTGATATGAGTATTTATAATGCTCAGGTTTCAACTGATGGACAGTGGGTCCTCTTTACATCTTTCTCAAAGCAGTTAAGCATGATCCAACAAAGCCCAACGCGTGAAGTCAGGTTGCAGGCTGTACGCATGGATGGGCAGGGGTTACAAACGCTATACTGCGCTACCACGTTTTTTTTCGATTTTGCAAACGTTCGGTGGTCGCCTAATCAACAATTGATTGCCATCTCCAGAAGCACGCTTGATAACGCCACCCCTAATCCAAACGAGGTTGATGCAGTGCAATTGTTGCATACGGCCACAGGTCAACTGCAAAATATTTACACATCCACTTTTTCAGTGCGCTCAACAATCAGATTTGATTTCTGGGCAGATAATACCCACATTGTTCTGCAAGGTGTCAATGAGGATGGAGGGCAGGGCATTTCCCTCCTGGATATTACTAAGGGCGTCAATCAGCACAATAGCGATCTTACTACCATTTTGAATAGCCATTTCAGGAGTCTAGCAAGTGATGGGACAAAGCTGTATGTTGGTGATAACGGCTGTGATCAGGTCGGTTGTTCGCCACCCAGTACGATACTTGCTATACCGGCCACAGGAGGGGTTTCGCAAACACTCTGGCATACTACTCAATATGCTGTGCTAGAAACCTGTCCATTTAATGATCATCAGTTGTTAGTGGATATCCAGAATGTTAGACCATCTGGCCCTATCGATACTTCGCATAATGGAATATGGATTCTGAACAGTGATGGTACATTAGCGCAACGGCTTACCAGCGGTCGCAGTGTTGCAGTAAGCAATTGCGCCTCTCTCTGGTCGCACGGTTCGCGCGATGGCAGTCTGTATGCTTTATTGACAGGCAGTAATGGAGCTAGCCAGCTCGTTTTTGGTAAGGCCAGCGGTGGCGCTCCTACGTCGTTTGCCTCTTATGGGGCTGGCCTCTCAGGGGACATAGCAGGCTGGACGACGTTCTAATTCTTAACGGTAACGGTAGTAGTACGGAAAAAAGGGGAGAGCACTGCTTTCCCCTTAAAATTTGCTCATATCTGCCATTTGCGTTATATTACCATACGGGCTTTTGCATAGACCCTCGTTTATTTGTATGTTGAAGAACTGCTTGAAAGTAGATGTAAGAGTATTCCATCATATGCGTGTAGCTATTCTTTCAGATATTCATGGGAACCAGGTCGCGCTAGAAGCCGTGTTGCGCGACCTGGAGCGACAGCCTAAGATCGATCAACTGGTTGTCGCGGGTGACCTGTGTTTGAATGGTCCCCGTCCCCGTCAGGCGCTGGACGCCGTTCGCGAGTTACAGTGTCCGGTTATTATGGGCAATACCGATAACGATATTGTGACCGGAAACCCGGCGAAGGAAGGTAAGAAAAAAATAGTTGACTGGACCCGCGAGCAAATCAAACCAGAGGGCATTGACTACCTCGCCTCGTTGCCCTTTTCGCACTTGATCCCCAATCCCGAGGGGAGCGATCTGTTCGTGGTGCATGCCAATCCGCATAACCTGAAGGATCATATCTATCCCGATGCATCCGATAGCACGCTGGAGCAGTTTCTGGGCGAGCTGGAGCCAACGATTGGCGCGCTGGCCTTTGGTCATTACCATGTCGCCTATACGCGACAATGGCGCAATCTTTTGCTGGTCGATGTCGGCAGTTGCGGGCTGCCGCGCGATAAGGACCTGCGCGCAGCTTACGCGATCCTCACCTGGCAGGATAATGTGTGGCTGGCTGAACATTGCCGCGTGGAGTATGATGTTAAGGCGGTCGTCAAGCAAATGGAGACCAGCGGTATGCCGAGAGCTAAGAAATATATCAAAACGCTCACCGAGGCAACATATTAATCTTGTTGCCTGAAGAGGAGAACAGGATGGTCACAATCGCGGTCGTGCAGTTTGAAATTGCCCAGTTTGCGGTAGCGAAAAACCTTGAGCGCATGGAGAGCTTTATTAAAGCTGCGGCAGCCGCCGGGGCGGAGATCATTGTGTTTCCCGAGGACGTTGTCACAGGTCCGGTGCGCGGCAATCAAGAATATGTTGATTTTGCGGGCAGATATGTGCAACACTTTCAGCAATTAGCCAGGCGCTATGCGATTGACATTGTGCCTGGCTCTATTATTGAAGGCACGCCGCAGGGGTGGTATAACACGGCCTATTATATAGACCGTGCGGGCGAGGTCAGGGGAAAATATCGCAAAAATAATCTCTGGCATCCCGAGCGGCCCTATCTCACGGCTGGCGATGCTGTGCATGTGTTTGATACGGCATATGGCAGGATTGGTCTCATCATTTGCTGGGATCTGATCTTCCCCGAAGTGTTTCGGGCAATGGTCAGGCAGGATGTTGATATCGTCATCTGCCCCAGCTACTGGTGCTTTGTGGACGCGGGCATAGGGCTTCAGCACGATCCCGCCGCTGAGGTCCACGCCGTAAACGCCCTCTGTGTTGCGCGCGCCTTTGAAAACGAGATCGCTATCGTATTTGCCAACGCGGCTTCTCAAGGCGAAGACAAT
>DASRHT010000062.1:0-22115 GCA_035650355.1 Ktedonobacteraceae bacterium | reverse complement strand
GGCGAAGTTGGGGGGCTTCTTAGGTCGCAAGAGCGATGGGGACCCGGGATGGCTCACCCTCTGGAGAGGCTGGCAGACCCTCCAACTGCTGCTGCACGGCGTTCATCTCGCTGATGGGCTTACTTGTGGGTAATTGTCAGGCGCTTGCCCTGCTGCCGGGGTTGTACGTACAGACACATCATTGACACCCCGTTCCTTCACCTTTTAGAATAAGGGCAGTTTTTATGTACTTTATGTAAAGGCAGAATCATATGCAAAGTCAAAATAATGACACAACCTCACTGAGCCTCTTGAACATTCTGGACTCGCCCGAGAGTATCGCCAATCCCTACCCGATCTACCACCAGTTGCGCGCTGTCGATCCCATATTGTGGGATGAGCGGGGGAGCTGCTGGGTGGTGACGCGGCACGCTGACGTGATTGCGGGATTGCGCGATCCGCGCTTCTCCACCGCCAGCTTTATGATGGACGAGTCGATGTTTCCCGAAGAGCTGCGACCCACGCTTGGGCAGGCTGCCCGCGCCCTGACGCACCAGATGCTCTTTCTCGATCCGCCCGATCATACACGCCTGCGCAGTCTGGCCGCGAAAGCGTTCACTCCTCGCGTGGTCGAAGCTATGCGCAGTCGCATTGAACATATTGTGAATGAACTGCTCAATGCGGCCCTGGCAAAGGGGGGGATGGACGTTATTGCCGAATTCGCCTATCCGCTGCCCGCCATCGTGATTGCGGAGATACTGGGCGTGCCTCCCGAGGACCGTGATAAGTTCACCGAGTGGACAGGCAGCTTCGGCACTCTGCTCGGCGCGACTGAGCTAACGCCGGAGATACTTTTTCAGTCCTTGCAGGGCGTCTCCGCATTTATCGAGTACTTCCGCCAGATTATTCAGCAGCACCGCGCTCACCCCAAAGACGATTTGATGCAGGCGATGATCGCCGCCGAAGAGCAGGGCGACCGGCTGACGGAAGAAGAGCTGCTGGCAAACTGCGTTCTGCTGCTCGCCGCCGGACACGGCACAACAACGCACCTGCTCGGTAACGGTCTGCTAGCCCTGATACGCAACCCGGACCAGCTTCAGATCTTGCAGCGCGATCCTTCAATCATGCAAACTGCGGTCAATGAGCTGCTGCGCTATGATAGTCCGGTCCAGCTTACATCGCGCCGCGCCAGCGCGGATTTAGAGCTTGGGGGCAAACTAGTCAGCGCAGGCCAGGAGGTCTTTTTCAGCCTGGGAGCGGCAAATCACGATCCTGAACAATTCACTAATCCAGATCAACTCGACCTGCGCCGTCAGAAGAATCCGCTGCTCTCGTTCGGTCACGGCATCCATTTCTGCCTGGGCGCGCCACTCGCACGACTCGAATGCGAGATTGCTTTCAGCACCTTCATTCAGCGCATCCCCTCATTCCATCTGGACGAACCCGTGACATTACAATGGTCGCAAAGTCTGGTCTTCAGAGGATTAGGATCGCTGCCGATAGTGTTTAAGTGATAGGAGTGTCCATCAATCATCGCCCATGACCGCAGCTCGGGAACCTCTCACCCCCTGAGCTGCGGTTGCTTCATTGCCGGGTAACCCAGGGCTTCTCAAACGTGGTTGCACGCTCTGACTGCTCGCGCCGAAGGCACTCACAGGGAGAGGAAGGAGCTGGCGGTGGGCTGCGCCCACCGCCAGCTCCTTCCTCTCCCCATCAGCGAGCGAGCCGTTCTGTCTGAAAAGACGACTTTGGAGAAGCCCTGCCAGGTAAACAGGGCTTCTCCAAAGTCGGGAATAACGTCTGCCAAGCGGGGGTCAAGGGGGCGGCAGCCTCCTTGCGGGGAGTAGGGTACGTCGCGATCTCGCGAATTGTCCCCACTTGTTCCTCTTCTCCCCGCCGCCTTCGGCGGCAAAAAAGACGTTGCAACAGCCCTGGTCAGATAAACAAAAAGGCTTGATTTTTGCGAAAAAATCGTGTATAATTAATTATATAAATTATCCTCACAGGAGATACAGCGCGTGATAATCTTCATCTAAAATGTACCAGCTTCATAGCACACTGCCGTCTTCAAAGCGGTCAATTTTCATGATGCTCCGCATCGTGGAGATATACTAAGGTACATGGTGGAGAAGGTTGTATTACTCTCTAGCAGCGCGCATCCAGTCCAATCACACATCTCACGGCTTAAAGCTGCTTTACGCCTTTCCCACCAATCCAAATGCTGCGATATTCCTGGCATATTTCGCGTAGTGTGCCTTCTATGGGCAGGGGCAAGCCCTGCCCCTACAAAAGCCCGATCAGTCAGAAACGACAGAAATTATATCAACTTCAAGAAGGAGCCAGGTTTGCAAGAAAATTATTCTCCTGGTAAAGATACCAATCAAGATAAGCCTATGCAAGGATTGTTAGCTGAGGCCCCACTGCGCGCTATTCTGGTCGGCGTGGAGATGCCCACCACCGATTGGCCCGTAGAGGAATCGCTGGACGAACTGGCACAACTGGCCTCAACCGCAGGCGTGATGTGCGTTGACCGCGTCATTCAGCGCCTCGCTCAGCCGCATCCCGCCACCCTTCTAGGCTCGGGCAAGGTGCAGGAACTCGCGGACCTTGTGCGCTTCCACGATTGCGATGCCGTCATTTTCGATCTGGAGCTAAAGCCCGGCCAACATCGCAATCTGGAGAAAGAGCTGGAGGTGCAGGTGCTTGATCGTACCGCGCTGATCCTGATCATCTTCGGTCAGCGCGCCCGCACCCGTGAGGGCCGCTTGCAGGTTGAGCTGGCTCAGGTCGAGTATGATCTGCCGCGCCTGACCCGTCAGTGGTCGCACCTTTCACGCCAGCGCGGCAGCGTACAGCAGCGTGGCGAAGGTGAGAAACAGATCGAGGTTGACCGCCGCCTGCTTCGTCGCCAGAAAGATCAATTGTTGGAAGATTTAGAGCTGGTGCGCGCGCAACGGCAGCTCCATCGCGACCGGCGCAAATATGCGGGCGCGCCAGTCGTTGCCCTGGTCGGCTATACCAACGCGGGCAAGTCCACCCTGCTCAATCAACTGGCAGGCACGCACAACCTGGCTGAGGACAAGCTCTTCGCCACACTCGATCCGACAACGCGCCGCGTGAGGTTGGGGGGCGGACAGGAGATTCTCCTGACCGACACTGTCGGCTTCGTACAGCGCCTCCCGACCACGCTGGTCGCGGCCTTCCGTGCTACGCTGGAAGAAGTCGCGGAGGCCGATCTACTGCTGCACGTCGTCGATGCCTCGCATCCTCATGTACATCGGCAGATTGAAGCCGTCGAGCAGGTGCTGGAAGAGATTGGCGCGGGCGGCCTCCCTACAGTGGTTGCGCTGAACAAAATCGACCTATTGCCCAGCGATCTCCCGCTTCAGCTCAACGGTCTGGCAGCCAATTTTCCCGCGGTAAAAGTTTCTGCCGCTCAGGGAACAAACATCGACGCCTTGCTGCGCTGCATCAGTGAAACGCTGATACAACAATTTGTGGCGCTCGACGTGCTTATCCCGTATGATCGCGGCGACCTGGTCGCGCAATTCCACCAGTTCGGCACCATCGAAGCTGAGGAATACGAAGAGGCGGGCACGCACCTGCGCGGTCACATGCCAAGCAATCATAGCGGCCCATTTATCGCGTTCCAGCTTACATCTGAGAAGAGGACGCGAGCATAATTTAGCCAGTTACGCTCGCTTGATGGCAAACAAGAGAGCAGATCAATATCTGCCCTCTTGTTTGCTCACCGATACAGTGCTCATCTAGCCATCGAGCGTGCTGATATCGCCGATTGGTTCGCCAAGTTCTTTGGCGCGGATGACGCGGCGCATAATTTTGCCGGAGCGCGTCTTGGGCAGGCTGGGAGCGAACTCGAGTTCATCCGGCACCGCCAGCGCGCCGACGGTCGTGCGAACATGCAGTTTCAGCTCTTTCTCCAGCTCTTCGGAGGGCTCAAAGCCATTCTTGAGAATGACGAATACCTTCACATGCTCGCCCTTCACCGGGTCTGGCTTGCCGATGGCTGCCGCTTCGGCGATAGCAGGATGACTTACCAGGCTCGACTCGATCTCCATTGAGCCGAGGCGATGACCGCTCACTTTAATCACGTCGTCAACGCGTCCCTGCACGCGGTAGTAGCCCTGCGCGTCGATTGTGGCAGCGTCACCCGCGAAGTAGACGTTGGGGATGGTGTCCCAGTAGGTAATGTAGCGGGCCGGATCGCCGTAAATCGTGCGCATCTGGCTGGGCCACGGATGGCGCACAATCAGGAAGCCACCTTTTTCAGAGCCGACCGACTTCCCATCTCTGTCAACCACATCGGCCTCGATAGTTGGCAATGGCTGGGTCGCGCTGCCAGGCTTCAAGGGCGTAATCACGGTTGGGCTGATCAGGATCATGCCCGTCTCGGTCTGCCACCAGGTATCCATGATTGGCAGCTCATTGCGTCCGATGTTCTTGCGATACCACATCCAGGCTTCGGGGTTGATCGGCTCGCCCACCGTGCCGAGCAGGCGCAGGCTGGAGAGGTCATGCTTGGCAGGCCACTCCTCGCCGAAACGCATCAAACCACGAATAGCGGTTGGCGAGGTGTAGATGATCGAGACTTTGAACCTCTCAACGATGCTCCAGAAGCGGTCCGGCGCGGGATAGGTTGGCGTGCCTTCAAACATCACGTTGGTTGTCCCGTTCATCAAAGGACCATAGATGATATAGCTGTGCCCCGTTACCCAACCAACATCGGCGGTACACCAGAAGACATCGTCATCTTTGATGTCAAAGACAAATTTGGTCGTGGTATAGACGCCCACACCATAGCCACCGTGAACGTGGACAACGCCCTTCGGCTTGCCGGTGCTACCGCTGGTATAGAGAATGTAGAGCAGGTCTTCGCTATCCATTGGTTCGCAGGGAACAACGGTATTTTCAGGGATATCGGCCAGCAGATCGTCCAGGTAGATATCGCGGCCCGCCTTCATCGCGACATCGTTGCCCAGGCGACGCACCACCACCACCTTCTCGATAGTAGGCGTCTCCGCGACAGCTTCGTCAGTGATCTTTTTCAGCTCGATCAGCTTGCCGCCGCGATAGTTGCCGTCAGCCGTGATGACCGCTTTGGCCTCTGCATCAATAATACGGTCGCGCAGGGCACTGGCGGCAAAGCCACCGAAGACAACAGTGTGAATCGCGCCCAGCCTGGCAACGGCCAGCACCGCCGCGATCTGTTCAGGGATTGCAGGCATATAGATGGCAACGCGGTCGCCCTTCTTCACGCCGAGATTTTGCAGGCCCTTTGCCACGCGGTTGGTGAGCACAAATAACTGCTCATAGGTGAGGGTGCGCGTGGAACCGTCATCGCCCTCCCAGTAGAAAGCCACTTTGGAACGGGTCGGGGTATTCATGTGACGATCAAGGCAGTTGTAGACGATATTGAACTTGCCGTCCGTGAACCACTTGAAGAAAGGCTTATCCGTCCACTCAAACGTCTTTTTCCAGGGCTCAAACCAGTGAAGCTGCTTCGCCATATCATCCCAGAACTCAAAGCGGTTCTCCAGCGACCACTTGTGAAATGCCTTGTAGTCGTCAAAGCCCTTAGATTTCATGTAAGCAGTGATATTAGCATTTTGCACCAGGTCACTGGGAGGGGGAAAAATACGCTCTTCATTAAGAATAGTGTCGGTGTTCTCAAAGAGGTTACTCATTAAAAAATCCTCCTGATCTGATAACACACCATCAAAGCGTGCGCGATCTGCGAAATACCGAACAGTGTTAGTAAGCAGACCTTCAGGTATCAGGAATATGCAGGCTGATACCTGAAGGCCATGGCGCTAAAACAAGACCTTTGGTAGAACTAACGATTAGCCACGCGGCCAGACAGGCAAGGTAAACACGCTCTTGGCGCTACTCAAAATGCCCGCCAGAGCAGTATACCAGGCGATCAGGGCTGTGACGATGCCAAGCCAGCCGCCGATGATTTGAAAATTCACTCCTCCCCCCAGTTCTCCGATAGCGAGCGCGAGGAAGGTTAGGGTAAGGAAAAGGAAAAGGGCGATGAGAGCCAGATTAATCCTCAGCGAGCCGAGGAGCATGAGGAACGTGAAGATTGCCCATGCCAGAAGGAAGATTCCTGCGGCGGGATGGAAAACGTTAGCTTTGGTTAATGCATCGAGCACCCCGGTCCCGGGAAGCAGAATGGTCCCGTAGGCCAACCAGAAAGCGCCAAAAGAGGAGAACGCGGTAGCACCAAAGGTATTGCCTGAGCGGAACTCCCACATCCCGGCCAGCAATTGTGCAAGACCGCCATAGAAGAGCGCCAGCCCGACAACGATATTTCCCCCAGTCCCCTGAGGGATCAGAAAACCAGCGTTGACGCAACTGAGAACGAAAGTAGTGAGCGCGAAGGCGCTTAGCCCGAGAGGAGCTGGATTTGCGCCGGACGATGCCGCCGCTTCGGCGCGTGCGTTTTCTGCCGCGATTTGAGCCATTGAAATTTCCCACCTTTCCTTAAAAGGTCAGCAATACGCGTACTTCCTTGAATCGTGTACATGGCAACCACGATGTTTGCCTGTATGCTCTGCCTGTGGCAGGCTTCGCTTCCTGCCAGGTAGGATAGGTTTTCGACTATTTGTTGATAGCCGACAACTTCGCTCTGTGAGACATTTGAAAGGAACATTACTAGTGAAGGAAACACACTACGAAAGAACGCCTTGACATTCCACCAGCCAACGCCGCTACCGCGTCTGGCTTCGCTCAGGCTGGCAGCAAAGAATTATCTACCTGAAAAGTGCCTCGCTCTACCTCCTTTCTCTCTATAGTCGTCCCGGGGATACTCCAACTTGCGTTTTAAAGAGTACACAGAAATGGAAGCGAACATACTAACGAAATATACCACGTAAGGGAAGGCAGTATATATATTATTGATGCCTGTAGTATGCCTCCCATCTTCTTGTAGTGCTTTGATAAAACTCCCAAATTACTGATATTTGGGTACTCTACGCTGGAGTTATACATAGTATAACATAAATTTTTTTTAAATGACTGGTCTATGGATGCAAGGATCAGGGCTTCTCAAACATTGTCTTTTCAGACAGAACGGCCCGCATCTCTCCAAGTGAGCGCCGAAGGGGCGCGCTCTGACTGCTCGCCCCAATGTTTGAGAAGCCCTGGGGCAAGGATTACAGGAGGAGACTATTTTTCCGTATACTTCCTGGCTCAATAAAGAAGTCCCGACACACAAACTGTATCGGGACTTGTTTTATGCATAATCTCAAACTGGCCGGCCTACGGGATGATATGGATCATTATCGATCCCCCAGCTCATAATACGAGTAGGAAATACGCGAATAAATTCCTGGTCAATGCCCGGCTTCAAGCGCTCTCCCCCCGTGGAGAGTGCCTCGGCCCGCCCGCGTATCTCGATACCTCGCGGCTTTCCATCTGGAGTCGCATCATCCACGACGAAAGCGACAAGTTTTTGCTGCCCCGCGTCTCGAAACTTTTTGCTTTTCCCCATGCCAAATCCGCCGATATCAATCGCATCCAGCTCGGTATTGTACCAGAAACCCACCGGCACGACATGAGGTTCCCCCTTGGCATTAACCGTCGCCAGCCGTCCCAGTCGCTGGCTCTTGAGATACGCTATCTCCTCTGCGGTGAACTTACTCATACGTGTATCCCCTCGTTTAAAGTTAAATAGTCTTGTAGAGGGAGAACTGAAGTTGCAGTTCTCCCTCTACCTCGTTTCGGCGTGCTGAAACAGGCTTTATCTGCTAGCAGTTGCATCTCCAGGTCCAACGACTGCATTGGCGATCCGCCCGACGCGCTCGATTTCGATCTCTACCAGATCGCCTTCGTGCATAAATATGGGGGGATGCTGGATAAAACCTACGCCAGAAGGCGTACCCGTGGCAATAATGTCGCCCGGCACCAGGGTCATGATCGAACTGATAAATTCGATAGCCTTTGCCACGGAAAAGATCATCTTCGCGGTATTGCTATGCTGCCGCTCCTGACCATTCAGGCGGGTTATTACTTCCAGGGTTTGCGGATCGGGAATCTCTGCCGCGGGTACGATGCCCGGCCCCATCGGCGCAAACGTGTCCAACGCCTTGCCAGCAGTCCATTGCGGGGTGCGCATCTGTAAATCCCTGGCGGTCACGTCGTTCATGATCGTGTAGCCCGCGACATAGCTGAGGGCATCCTTCTCCGCAACGTCCTTACAGGTTCTACCGATTACTACCGCAAGTTCGGCCTCATAGTCAATAGCAGTACTATTACGAGGTAAAACGATTGAACTGTATGGGCCGGTTAAAGAGTTGCGAAATTTAGCAAAAAGTACTGGAACTTCGGGGATAGCCATGTTTGCCTCGGCGGCATGATCGGCATAGTTGAGCCCCAGGCAGACAATTTTATCGGGATCGGGTACCGGCGGCCCCAGCTCAATCGAGTCCAGCGGCACTAGTTCCTGCTTGCCCGCGTTAAATATCTGTCTGGCATTAGCAAATACGGTTTCCAGGGCTGCCGGACCCGCCTCAAGCAGTTCGCGGACCGTCGGCAGCTTTTCGCTGTGCCGTCCTGCACTGGCATACACGGCGCTTCCGGCAATGATGAGTCCTTTTTCTTCAATACCTGCTCTCCACGCCTCCCCAGGCTGTGGACGGTAACTTACTAAGCGCATAGGCGCTCCTCCTCTCAGTTTTGCGGTCTCCGCTGTTCTTACGTCAATTCAAGAATGGCTACTACCTGCGGCAAAGCAACTCTGGCGCGCTCGTCCAACTCCTGCTCGGTAACGCGCCCAATGGGATGCAGGATTTGCGCAAATGGATAGCCAGCCATGCCAAAGGTCTGCGCCGTCATACGAGCCGAACTGGCAAATTGCTCGGTGCAGATCACTGCCGCCGCTTTGCCACGCCGCTCGATCATTAATCCATCGTGTACACTACACGAGCTGCACGACCCTCAATCACCAATACCAACCAGCGCGGCATCGCACTCGGCTGCCATCTGATCAAGCAGAGCCGCAGGGGCGGGCCGGTATGCCCCGGACTTGCGATAGTACCTGACCTGGACCTCGGGATACTGCTCTGCCACTAATGCCGCCACTTTTTTGAGCAATTCGCCAGAATTGGGCTTGCTGTTATCCAACAACCCCAGCGTATGAATCTGCTCCGGGCGAGCAGCCTGCTTCGTTTGTGGAGCCTCAACTTCTAATGTCGGGTCCAGAACGATGAGTTTTTCTGACATCTCGTTCGCTCCTTTTGCGTTTATGCCTGAGCCTTATTCTGCTTCCGCCACTAATCGCAATCAATACAGACGCCAATAGCGCGCGTGACTGGATGAGAGTCACCCGCTGCCCAGGGTGCGATGATGGCGGAGAAGCCGCCCGCTTTGCCGCCGGCGGTGACAATAAGCAGTTCCTCGGGCGTATAGAGATAACGATAGACCGCAGTGGCGTCTTCAGCGGAGATTGCGCTATCAGGCAGGCCATTGAGGCGCTTGAATTCGGCGAGCGAACGCGTGGCGCGCTCGTAAATAGCCTGGCGAATCTGCCCCTTTGTCCAACCCTCCTTCTTGAAGATCGTCACATGTTCGGGGCCGAGCACCAGTACCCAGCCACCGCCGCGATAGAGCGTGCTCATCATGGTGTTGACAATCGAGCCAACGATGCGCTCGCCCGTGCCGCCTATCTGGCAATTGACATAATGCGGAGCCTCGCCGGCAAAAACGGTGACGGAGCTGACGCCCTCCGGCATGCCGCGCTCGGCGCCAAGCGATTCCCAGGGGTTGCCCTCTTCGTCCTCCGCGATACAATAGCTATACTTGCCAGGATGCCCCAGGCAGGCTTTGTCGAGCACGTCGGGGACAGCGCCGCCAACATTGATTAACGTCAGGCGAATGGCGCGTCCAATCGTGGCGTTCGCCCGCACGCCTGGACCGAAGCAATTGACACCGCTATTAATGTTGAGCTGCTGGGCAACGGGTCCGCTGACGATCAGCAGGGGAGCAGTGCCGCCGGTGGTAGCCGTAATGCCATGCAGGTTAAACTGATCCTGGCACATGGCTTCAATGGTGGCGGTAATCACCGGCATATAGTTCGGCAGGCAGCCAGCCATCACGGCATTGATGGCAACCTTCTCAGCCGTGATGATCCGGTTGCGCGGCGGGATCGTGCCCAGGATGTCGGCGGGAAAGTGGCCGGAATACTCTAAAAATTCGTTGACACGTTCAGGCGTGGGCGGTATGACGGGCAGCCCATCGGTCCAGCCCTGACGATAGAAAAACTCTACCGCATCGGCAGGGTCAAGTTCAAAGCGCCGCGAGGTCAAGACCCGCTCAGCTTCGCCCTGCTCCTGAGTAGAGGCTCGCATAGTATCCATCAGATACTCCTTAATCTCTGTCTACGACAGCATGACAGCCGGGTCCCCTTATCATAATACATTTTTACCACATATTGCACCCCGGGTAGAGGTTTTCCATCTTTCAGCATCCATCAGACCAATACATGACCTGTCACATTTAATCAACTTCTATCGTGCCGTGATAGGACAACTTCATAGATGATTGATAGTTACTTTTACGGGATAGAAGGGGATAAAAATATGGCAGCGACACAGGTGGCAACACGAGCGTAACAGGAAATTGCCTATATTCAAGACGATCCACGCAAACCGGGCTATATCAATATCGGGCAGGTCGAACGCTGGCTTTCAACCATAGGAGGAGGGGCGCTGCTCGTTTATGGCCTGAGGCGACTGGACTTGAAAGGCTTGCTCCTGGGCCTGGCCGGAGGAGGATTGCTCTGGCGTGGCATTACAGGCCGCAGTTACCTCTATAAGGCTCTGGATATTAGCACCGTTGAAAAAAGTCCCAGCACCCGCAAGAGCCTGCCAGGAAAGGGCGTCCGGGTATGCAAATCCATGACCATCGAACGACCGACGCAGGAACTCTATCGCTTCTGGCGCGATGTGGAAAAAGCCCCGCTTTACATACTGAACCTGGAATCCGTCACGGCGACCGACAATACACACTCCCACTGGGTAGCACGCATGCCCGGAGGCAAAACCATCGCATGGGACGCCGAGATCACACAGGAGCAACCAGACAGCCTGATCGCCTGGCGCATCAAGGGGAAATCACCACTCGGCAACCAGGGCCGGGTTCGCTTCGAACCTGCCGGCAATCAACGCGGGACGGTGGTCACCCTTCGTTGCTCGGCTAGCGATTGGATACGGATCGCAGGAGGGCGCTTGCCATTACCCCGGGCATTATTCACGCGACGATTATGCATCTCAGGCAACTGGCTCATTGCCGCACAACTCCCTAAGATCTTTCCGTCATGAAAATTCAAAATTTACACACCCTCAGCCAGAAACGCCAACACAGCTTGATTGAACTCGCGGTATTGATCGTACATACCAATATGTCCGGCTCTGGCAAGCATGAGCAGGCGAGCGTTGGGGAGTTCCTGGCGTATGATGTGTCCGAATTTGGGGGGAACCAGGAAATCTTTGTCGCCCCAGACGATCAGCGTACGCACTGCAATCTTGCTCATAATCTCGTGCGCCTGTGCCATTATAATATCCTGAAGGGCTTGCAGGAGCGTGAAGGGGCCTGCGCGTAGGGCATCGCGCAGGAGAATGGGGAGAAAGCTGGGTTTGAGATAAATGAAGGAGTTGACGAGAGGAATGAAATAGCCGTAGACGCTGTGAGCGCGGGGAATGGCGGCGGGCGAGACCAGCACCATGCTCTCCACCAGTTCGGGACGACGAGCGGCGAGCAGCATACAGATATAGCCGCCCATCGAGTGACCGATGAAATGAGCACGTTGCAAACCGACCGCCTCCATCCAATCAATCAGCCAGGTTAACGCCTTTTCAATGGTAAAGCGCCCACGCATGCGACGCATCAGCCCGAATCCCGGCAGATCAAGCATGTAGACCCGATAATGCCGAGACAACGCCGGCACATTGCGCACCCACCAGCGCATCGAGCCGGACAGCCCATGCACCAGCACAACCGGCTCCCCCTCACCCACAACCTGGTAATAGGCTGGCACATCATCGACCAGCGCATAATGAGTGGATAATTTGCGCATCCTTGCCTCTCATTCCCCTATAAAAGCATCATGCAGGGAATGATCATAGAGAATATCCTTATAAAAGCGTCATGCTTTAGTTTTTACATGGGGAGACATCTTCAGAATCGATCTCCTCACAATCGGGCGGAACAAGGGCAGGATCTGCCGCACAGGAGGAGGCAGAGCAGTCGCCTTGATCACATCTTTAATAATATCATCAAATGAGTGGCGTTGATAATTGAGTAGGACCTGGCTCTCGGTCGTGTCAAGCCAGTCGGTGCAGTACTGCTCATGGCTAAAGGCGTCTTCGGGCAGCATGCCAATCCCCATAGCCTCAAGCATGCGACCGAGATAATCCCGATAGCGAACCTGGCAGCGAGGACCACCACCGATCAGCCAGATTTGCCCCCAGATGGGGCTACGCATCCCGTTGGCAACGGCCAATCCGGCATCGTACGTATGCAGCATTTCCAGGCGCGTATTCAAGGGGATACGAAACATAATGGGATGAGGATTGCGCGCGGCAAGTGGGGGAACATCGGCAAAGCGGTAAATGGCCCATTCCAAGCCCGAGTTCCTGACCATCTCCTCACATGCAATTTTGTGCCTGGTGTAGTCATCCGTCGCGTATATCGGCTCTGAGACTTTGCGTGGCGGCGGTTGATCCTGCGTATGGCCGAAGACATCCAGGGTTGAAGCAAACAGGATTTTGGGAGGCGTTGCCTGTCGTTGCGCGGCCTCCAGCAGGTGGCGCGTGCCGACCACATTGACCTCGTAAGCCCCTTCAGGATCGTCATCAAGATCGGGCGGGATCACAAACGCCAGGTGAATTATCACCTCCTGCCCCTCGACAGCCGCTGCAACATCTTGCGCCTGTCGGATATCGCCCCAGTGTAATTCCACCTTCCCCGCCACCTGCCGCGCCTTCCTCTCATTCGCCTTCGTTCGCCGATCAAAGCCGCGCACCGTATGGCCTTGACGCAGCAATTCTTCAAGCGTACTAAAACCAATGTTGCCTAAAGCGCCGGTAAGGAGAATTTTCATGCGATGGTTCCCGTTCCTTGTTTTTGCTTGAGATAACGCTAGCGGTCCAGAGACCGGTCGAACGTCGAGACCATCCTGGCGAATGACTGCGTGCCAACAATTTTATTAATCTCGACCAGCACGGGATCGAGCGGCGTACCGGTCGGTTGCAAGAGCATAGGCCGCCCGGAAGCGATGGCATAGCGCAAGCTCTCGGCAACCTGACGAGCAGCATTGCGCGTATAGACAAGCGTATCCACATCATTTTTCAAATACTGGAGGCGATTCAGCAGATTATTGAGCGGCAGAGCAATCGACCACAGCACATTACCCTCGCTCAGCGAGACCCGCGCCTGGAAATCGCCGTTGGCAATGCGTGTATAGGTATCCGCGATCTTGTAAAACCCCTCCTCCAACTGCTCTCTTTCCACGGAATGCCCGCGCTGGTAGTCCGCGATCTCTTTCTGCAACGCGATAATCTCCTCCGCGCGATCTGCCCGGCGAATCGTGAGAATCCAGTTGCGCATAATCGCATAGATGATGACCGCAACGATCACCTGGATCGTGATAGGCAGCATCAGCGTAATCGTGAAAAGCCCCCGTTTTAGCATCTGCTCATAGGCATCGGTATGCGGCAGGAAAACGGAGATCAGCACAATCTCGACGCAGCTCCCAGCTCCCACAATCAATGCTGCCAGAGGAGGCATCAGCGCCCCGGCCAGAATGATCGCAATGGAGAACAGGCCAAAAAGAGGCAACAGAGTGGGATCGAGGGGATTCGTCACCAGAGGACCAGTCACGCCGAGGATGACGTAGAGTACGACGCAGGTCGCGGCGAGAATATGATGGCCCCAGCGCCCCAGCATGAGCGAGCCGAGCAGCATGCAGAGCAGGGCAACGGCAAGCGGCGGCGATGAGGGGCTGTTCGGGGAATCAAAAAACATGATCGGGCCTAACGGGAGAAACGTCACAAGCAGCAGCAGGGTAAACGCGCTTGTCAGACGCGCGTAGCGGGTCCGCTCCCTCTCCATCGGCGTTGTATCTGGCCCACGGTTCGGCAGCGAAACGCCGTACCACCAGTTAAGAAAGGTTCCCATTTTTCTACTCCTCTTTGCCGAGCGACTGAGCGTTGTAGCTCCCCGCTTCAGCGTGGGAGGCTATGCTAACAGCGTTGTCGCTCGGAATTTCCAGGATCTCCTTTTAGCGGAGCCTGATCATTCAATGATGCCAATAGAGTAAAGATAAGCCAATACCTCATCAACAACATTGGAAGGTAAGTTGAGCTGTTCTTTGATCTGCCAGGCAGTCCTTTGCCCATTCACCATTGTCAAAACGGTGCGTAGAACCAGACGCTGCCTCATATCCAGGTGTCCCAGCAAAGAGGGATCTAACATTCTCTTTTGTACAAGGGGTTTCTGGGGAGACTGGGAAGGATCGCTACCATCAGGCCGGGGAGGTGGGGAGGGTTGTGACGGCGTCGGGGCATCTTGCTCTAACTGCACTTGCCATTGTTTGGATGCTTCTAGATATGGGTATGCTAGCTGACCTTCGAACTGGGTTCCATCTTGCATACGGATAAAGCACCTGATGACCATGCCATCTTTCAGAAAAACATAGCCATTGCCCGACTTACCCGAAACCGTCACTACTGTGGTCAGCATACATGATTGTCCGCGAAGATACTCGAGCAGGGTCGGGAGATCAAGAAAATACGTCTTCCCCATTCCGCGATCCTTACAAATAGAGATGGACTCGCTAGCTTCCGTTTGAACTGGCTCTATCCACGAACCAGGATGGCTTCAAAGCATAGCTGCCGGATTTTTGCGTGCAAAGTTAATCCTATCATGCAATGATGGAGATCGCAACACAAATCCATAAAGATAACATAAATATCTATGCTAGCCGTTAATTTCTACTTCTGAGTGGCCTCCTTTCCGGTTATTTTTAGCCTTATCGCGACATAACCCATTTTCTCAGTAGCGATGGAAATATACAATATATATGTTCTCACGCAGGAAAACAGAAGTTTTTACCTACAGCGTTGATGCATTCTCATAGCTGCCATCGCTAAAAGCAGGTCTGATTCTCATGGCATCCGCGTGCTTGCGTCTGCACCATCCCGCTTCTCTTTTGCGCGGCTTCGCCGCACAAGGTATTTTGTCGGTGGTGTGGAGAAATGCGCTTCGCGCATTTCTCCACACCACCGACAAAATACGACGAGCGACGCAGGCGCGAGCGTGTTCGTATGTTGAGAATCAGACACGCACTAAAAAATATGTAACAACCACGTCCGAAAGGGCGTGATAGTGATGACTAATCATTAAAATCTCAAGCAGTAACCCATCTTAATTAGGGAGAATTTGCATGGCTATAGAAACATCTATAACACTTACGCCCGTGGTAGGCGTGAAAATTACGGCGCAAGAAGTTCGCCTGGCACATGACACAGAGTTGGAAGAGATCGCCCGTTACCGCCGGCTGGTCAATTATTTAGCGGCAGCCCAGATTTATCTAAAAGACAATGTTCTGCTAGAAGAGCCGTTGCGGCCAGAGAATATTAAAGATCGCCTGCTGGGGCACTGGGGGACCAGCCCCGGCATTAATCTGATCTACGCTCACCTTAATCACCTGATCACACGCTACGATCTCGATATGTTTCTTGTAACGGGACCGGGCCACGGCGCGCCCGCCAACCTGGCAAACCTCTATCTGGAGGAGACGTTGCGCGAGTTCTATCCAACATTGACGCTGGACAAGCAGGGATTATGCGAGTTCGTGAGAAGGTTCTCCTGGCCCGGCGGCTTCCCCAGCCATCTCTATCCCGGCATTCCCGGCACGATCCACGAAGGGGGTGAGCTGGGCTATGCATTGGCAACGGCCTTCGGAGCGGCAATGGACAACCCGGACCTGATCGTGGCCTGTATTGTGGGCGATGGCGAGGCGGAGACTGGCCCCACCGCAACGGCCTGGCATAGCTATAAGTTCATTGATCCAGCCGAATCCGGCGCGGTCCTTCCTATCTTGCACTTAAATGGCTACAAGATAGCCAATCCGACCCTCTATGGCGCGATGAGTGATGAGGAGCTGCTTCACCTCTTCACTGGCTACGGTTACCGCGTGATGTTTGTGGAGGGCGATGATCTGGACGCGCAGCTCTACGGTGCGCTGGATTGGGCTTATCACGAAATACGGCGCATCCAGCAAGCGGCCCGCTCGGGTCATCCCATTGAGAAGCCGCAGTGGCCCGTGATCCTTTTGCGCTCACTCAAGGGATGGACCGGCATTAAAGAGATGGACGGGGTACCAATCGAGGGTTCTTACCGCTCTCATCAGGTTCCGGCGCCCGATGTCAAGCAAAATCCAGCTCACCTCAAGCTGCTAGAACAATGGTTGCGTTCCTATCATATCGAGGAGCTCCTTGACGCTAACGGCAGGCCGAAGGAAGATATTCTGGAACAATGCCCTAAGGGCAACAGGCGCATGGGGAGCAATCCTCACACCTTAGGCGGGCGTATTCGCCACCAGCCAGTGCTGCCAGACATTCACCGTTTCGCGGTCAAGCTTGGCGACGGGACGGAAGCTAAGCCTTTCCGCCGCGGCAGCATCAACGTCAGCAATGCAGAGCAGTTGGGGTATTATCTAAAAGAGGTGGTGCTCCTGAATCCGCATGCATTCCGCATTTTCAGCCCTGATGAACTGGAATCCAACAAGCTCACCGCGGTCCTTGATGTCACGAAACGCGATTTCCAGTGGCCGGTTGCGCCGTACAATGATAAAATCACTGCGCATGATGGGCGCGTGATCGAAGTGCTGAGCGAGCACGATTGCCAGGCGTGGCTCCAGGGCTACCTGCTCACCGGTCGCTTCGGACTCTTCCCATCATACGAAGCCTTCCTGAACATCGTTACCAGCATGATGGATCAGTTCGCCAAGTTCCTCAAGATGTCGATGGAGATCCCCTGGCGTCTGCCCGTCTCATCCCTGAACTACCTTGAGACCTCGACGCTGTGGCGACAGGAGCATAACGGGTTCTCGCACCAGAGTCCCGGCCTGATCAATAGCGTGCTGAACAAAAAGCCTACGGTATCGCGCGTCTACCTGCCGCCCGATGCCAATTGCCTGATCAGCACAGTCGATCACTGCCTGCACAGCACCAATTATGTGAACCTGGTCATCGCTAACAAGCCGCCAATGCCGCAATGGCTACCAATGGACGAGGCCATCGCGCACTGCCGCGCCGGCGCATCGGTATGGGAATGGGCCAGCATCGATGGCGGCGTTGATCCCGACATTGTACTGGTTGGCATTGGAGATAACCCGATGCTAGAGGTTATGGCAGCCACCCAGATCTTGCGCGACGAGATGCCCGAGCTGAGAGTGCGCGTGGTAAACGTCACCGACCTGATGGTATTGCAGCAGAATACCGATCATCCACATGGCCTGGACCAGGAAATGTTCGAGGCGCTCTTCACTAAAGATTGTCCGGTGATTATCAACTTCCACGGCTACCCTTCCGCAGTGGAACAGCTCCTCTTCGGGCGAGCTACCACTCACCGCTTTATCATCAATGGCTACCAGGAAGAGGGCACCACTACGACGCCGTTTGATATGAACGTGCGCAACGGCACCAGTCGCTATCACCTTATCAATCAGGCCATTCGTCTCTCGGCAGCGCGCAATCCACGCGTAGCCGCGCGCGCCAGCGAGCGCGTCCATCACTACGAATATGTGCTGGTCGCTCATCGCCGCTATATTCAGGAAAACGGAGTGGACCCCAAAGAGATTACCGAGTGGAGCTGGGATGCATAAACGATGAAAATACTTGTTTTTAATGCCGGGTCCAGCACGCAAAAAATGCGTCTCTATGATATAGAGGCGAGCCTGCCGGACCATCCATTACCATCGTTGTGGTCATGTGATGCGGACTGGACTCACAACACAGACTTCCTTTCCGAGCGACTGAGCGCTCCCACGATGAATCGGGGAGCTACGAGCCACGGCAGTGGCGTTGTCGCTCGGAAAGACAAGGAGGCCGCGAACCTGCGCATCAGCGCCAACGGACGGAAACTGGAAAAGGATGTGCCGATGGGAGCGCGGCCCGCCATTCTTGAGGAGATGCTCAAGACGCTCTGGAGCGGCGAGACAAAGGTCATCAATGGACCCAGCGATATCGGGGTAGTGGGCCATCGCGTCGTTCACGGTGGCCCCGATTACCACGCAAGCACGCTGATTACACCAACTGTGCAGGAAACCATTCAGCGCCTGAGCGCCTTTGCTCCCCTGCACAATCCCGCCAATCTAGAAGGGATCGAGACGGCCAGGCGCATGCTGGGCGACGTTCCGCAGGTGGCGGTCTTCGATACCGCCTTTCACCGCACGCTACCCATGCCCACCGCCGTCTATCCCGGTCCCTATCAGTGGTTTGAGCAGGGCATCCGGCGTTACGGCTTTCACGGCATCAGCCATCAATATTGCGCCCACCGCAGCGCGCAGATTGTGGGACGTGATCTGACATCGCTGCGTATCATCAACTGTCACCTGGGCAATGGCTGCTCCCTTGCCGCGATCAAAGGGGGTCAGAGCATCGACACAACAATGGGCTTTACCCCCCTGGAGGGCCTGATGATGGGAAGCCGCTCCGGCTCGATTGATCCGAGCATTCTGATCTACCTGCAACGAGAGCAACAGACGAGCGTGGAGCAACTCGATACACTGCTCAACAAAGAATCGGGTCTGAAGGGTATCTCAGGTGTTTCAAGCGATATGCGCCAGGTAGTGAAAGCAAGCAATGAAGGCAATGAGCGGGCGAAGCTGGCCTTAGAGATGTTCGTGTATCGCCTGCGCTTCTTTATCGGCGCGATGCTGGCAACACTGGAAGGCGTGGATGTACTGACCTTTACCGGTGGCATTGGTGAGAACGCGCCCGCAGTGCGAGCGGACGCGTGTGCCGCCTTCCGCTTTCTCAACCTCAAGCTCGATCCCGGCAAGAATGCGAGCGAGCCTGTCGATCAGGACATCGCCACGCCCGATTCCGCCGTACGCGTGCTAGTAGTCCACACCGAAGAGGACTGGGAGATCGCCAAAGAGAGCTGGCAAATCATGCAGTTTCAGCACACTCAGGATGAACAGGGATAAATGAAGCTCTCTCCCCAACAGAAATGGCGTGAGTCCTTCGTAGGGACCCGATTATCGCGTCCTGCGCGATTTATCGCCGTCCCTCTTCGCCCGCGTTGCTGCAATTATCATCAACCGCGTCGCCACAGGATATGTTGTTACGGCAGGTGCAACAAATATCAAGCGTAGCATCTCAGCGGGTGGCCGCTATAGCCCTCGGACTCGCGAACGATCTCTACAATATTGAGCGGGGCGGCATAAGGTTCGCCGCGAAGCTCTGAGTACGCACGATGGAAATTGGCAACGATACGTTCGGCATCGGCCCATCGTGCGTATTTGCCGAGATCGGTTTGCCGCGCCAGTTCGAGCGGCGGAATGGCCTGAGCAAAACCCTGCTTCGCCGTCTCCAGTACGAAGCGCAAATATTCCTCAACCTCGTCGAAGCCTTCCGGCCCGCAGACAGGCCCATGACCGGGCACCAGGACTTCCGCTCCGAAGGCGCGCAATCGCTCCAGCACAGGGAAATAAGGCGTGATATTGCCTTGCAACACAAATGGCGTGCAATCCTTAAAGACGATATCGCCCGTAAAGAGCACCTTGCGTTCCGGCACCCAGACCACGATATCACTCACCGTATGGGCGGGGCCGACGTAGTAGAGTTCAAGCTTTAGATCGCCCACATACACATCGAGACGATCTGTAAAGGTAACGGTGGGAGGAACCACCACGATCTCGCCAAAGTTGGCCGTCGGGAAGAGCGCCTTGATGCTCAAGCCGACCGAGATCATTTCAGAGCGACACAGTTCATGCCCGATGATCGTAGCGGGAGGCATTAAATAATTCCCCCAGGTGTGGTCGCCATGATGGTGCGTATTGATAATAGTACGAATGGGCAACGGGGAAATACTCTGAATGGTGGCAAGAAACGCTTTGCTGCGCGCCTCAGTAAAGCAGGTGTCAATCATGATAATCCCATCAGGTCCGACGATAAACGCTGGATTGTTCAGACCCCAGCTCCCATCGGGCTGGAGATAAGCATAAATCCCCTCACTTACCTGCTCAAGCTGCGGCGGGCCACCAGGCGCGATATCATGGTAATGGCTATGCGAATGCATGCGGGCTCCTCCTTCTTTTGCAATTACACTTCGGCTTTAGTATTTTACCCCGTTTCTCTACCTCCAAACAATTGTTGATTTATTGCGGAGAAAAGCCATGCTTCTTCATGATTACCAAATCAGCCTGAGATCTTCTCTATCCAATCTCGACAAGAAAATGAGGAATATGGTCGGTGCCGCTCTGGATTGATCATAGTATCGGGAATTTGCTCCTGAATGACGGTCTCACGCATGCACATCTTGGCTTATACAGAGAAGCGGTTGATTCCTTTGACCAGATTCAAGGAGATTATGCTAATGATGTGACAACCCCGTTAACGTGTCGAGTTGAAGCCCTAATAGAGCAAATTACAGTAGAGGTCAGCCGCGACGATCAACCACGAGACATGGAAATGCTGCTTGTTGGATCAGGGGCAGCTCGCTGTTCTCCCGCTCTATCAGAGCCACACATTGCTCATGACTCAGATCTGACACTTTTTTTGAGCCAGGTCACCTGCGTCGTTAACTTGCCAATCTCTGCGTAAAGTTCTGTCTAGGCAGCCTTCAGTTCTATCGTACTATCTTGCTTCTCAAAAAGGCTTGGCATTCCTTCTAAAGCAATTGACCTCCAGTTCTTCAATTGCGTTGGATGCATCTCATACTCTGATGCAATTTGAGCAAAAGTCTTCTCTTCCTTCAAGAGTTCTTGAACCACTTTAGCTTTGAAGGCCGCTGTATACTGCTTTCTCATCATGCTGTAGTATATCTTATTTCTGGTCCTTTCCCTGTCCGAATTTCTGGCTTCAGTATACCAGATGCATCACTTCTCTCCAAAAAGGTATACTTATCATGGTCCCGTTCTCACTAGAGAAAGGAAGTTTTCCAACTCCGCCAGTGACGGTCACCAGAAGGGAAATCAAGATGGCCCAGATCAAAACTCAGTCAGATCAAGGAAAAGCCTCATCCCTCCCGATCTACCGTAAGCTTCAGCACGCTTTTTTTGCTGCATGCCTCATTCTGGGGCCGTTTTTCACCATCCTGGAGGTGGTTTTCAATCCATCCAGAAGTGCCGCAGGCAGCACCGGGAGCGCAGTTATCGCCGCCAACATGGCGGCGAATGCGGGAACGAACCTGTGGCATCTTCTCTTCGGAATGTTTGCCCTATTCCTCTTCCCGTTTGGCACACTGGGAATGATCATGCTTGCAATGCGGCGCTCACCCTGGCTCGCGACCATTGGCGGCTTTCTGGCTCTGACAGGCCTTTTCGCGTTCATCGTGTTCGCGGGCCAGGAAGATCTGAGCTATCTGATGGCGCAGATGGGGGGCAGTCCGCAGTTGATTGCCCTCTGGGATCGATTTAACACCGACCCGTTGATGACCGCTTACCTGTACATTTTTATCCTCGGCCACCTGATTGGTCCCATGCTCCTGGGGATTGGGCTTGGTCGGACACGCTTGATTCCTGCCTGGGCGGCCTGGGCGATTATTCTGCGCACTCCACTCCAGATTGCTGGCTTTCTCACTCATATCGGTCTGTCGATAGAGATAGTCACCTATGCGCTCCTTCTCATTGGGAGCATCCCTGTCGCCTTTGCTCTGCTCAAGTTCTCAGACGAAGAGAAGTCGGTGCGAGAGAGTGAGGAACCAGCGACGACACCCTTGACCTGAAAGAGGAAGAATCGCCAGGGATAACAAAAATCATCCCAATATTCGCAGAAAATCTGCCAGGGGACTGTTACTGCCACTTTCGGCTCCCAACTTACTATTATTGTGGTGCCTTCTGGTATTTCCAACGATACGAGCCAATCGTGAACCACCTTATCTGA
>DASRHT010000061.1:0-216378 GCA_035650355.1 Ktedonobacteraceae bacterium | reverse complement strand
CTGGCCGCCACTAAACTCGTGTGCGAAGCGGTTGACGTAGTAGGGATTGAGGCCAACGATATCTAGCAGGCGGGCTACCTCAGTGCGGATCTGCTGAGGATTGCCGCGCTTAAAGTTTTCTAACGGCTCAGCGACGATCTGTCCGACGGTATAGCGTGGGTCGAGCGAGCCGAAGGGGTCCTGGAAGATCATCTGCATATTGGCGCGTCTGGCTCGCACTTCACCGGGGGAGAGCTTTGTGAGTTCCACGCCATCTAATTTGACGCTGCCTGCCGTTGGCCTGATGAGCTGAAGAATGGCGCGTCCGGTAGTTGACTTGCCACAACCGCTCTCGCCGACCAGTCCGAGCGTTTCGCCACGGCGGATAAATAGATCAACGCCATCCACCGCCTTCACCTGTGCCACTGCGCGTCCCAGCAGGCCGCCTTTGATGGGAAAGTGGACCTTGAGCCCTTTGACCTCGACGAGGGTTGTACCTGCCTGTTTGGCCATTTCAGTATTTTGTAACATACAAAACCTCTTCTAGTTTGGATAGAAGCAAGCTGCAACCTGCTCACCGCGACCAACGGGTTTCAACTCCGGGCGCTCCTGACGACAACGATTCTGCACGCGTGGGCAGCGTGTTGCGTAGGGGCATCCGGCTGGGACGTTAATGAGATCGGGGGGCTGACCTGCGATGGGGGTAAGCCGCGTGCCTCGGCTCTCATCGAGGCGTGGAATGGATTGGAGGAGCCCGACAGTATAGGGGTGTGCGGGCGTTTCGAAAACCTGCTTGACTGGCGCCGATTCTACTACATGGCCGGCGTACATTACATTGACGTATTGGCATGTACCGGCGACTACTCCGAGGTCGTGGGTGATCAGCATCACGGCGGTGCCAAACTCCTGGGAGAGTCCTTTCATCAGTTCAAGTACCTGGGCCTGGATCGTCACGTCCAGGGCAGTGGTGGGTTCGTCCGCAATCAAGAGCTGGGGATTGCAGGCCAGGGCTATCGCAATCATCACGCGCTGGCGCATGCCGCCGCTAAACTCGTGTGGGTAGTTCTTCACGCGTCGTTTCGCATCGGGTATGCGCACAAGATCAAGCATCTCGGTGGCGCGGCGCCATGCCTGATCGTTGCTCACCTCTTTACGATGGCGTTTCACGGTTTCCGCAATTTGATAGCCCACGGTGAAAACCGGATTGAGGGAGGTCATCGGGTCCTGGAAAATCATAGAGATCTTACTGCCGCGCAAGTCGGTAAGCTCATCCATATTTTTATCCAGGATATTTTCGCCGTTGAAATTAATCTCGCCTGCTACAATCTTTCCAGGGGGGGTCGCTACCAGGCGCATGATGGAAAGCGCGGTCACACTTTTGCCGCAGCCGCTCTCTCCCACGATCCCCAGCGTTTGGCCAGGCTTAATCGTAAATGAAACATCATCCACGGCCTTCACCACGCCACCTCTGGTAAAGAAGTAGGTTTTCAGGTTATTTACTTCCAGCAAATTTGCTGTCATAAAAACATCTCCGCTTAACTAGTCTTTAGACCTTGGGTCAAAGGCATCGCGCAGCCCATCGCCAAGAAACGAGAGCGCAATCACAATAAGAGCAAGAACAAGCGAGGGGAGCAATATTTCCCAGGGGTGCGAGTCCAGAACAGCCGTGGCATCTGAAATCATCAGGCCAAGACTGGAACCTGGCGGTTGTACACCCAGGCCCAAAAAGCTTAAACCCGCCTCACCGACAATCGTACCTGAAATGTCAAGAGTCGCAGCCACCACAATGATGCTAAACAGGTTAGGAATGATGTGGCGTATGATGATCTTAAAACTACTCGTTCCGGCGGTGCGAGCGGCTTCAATGAATTGTTGTTCTTTCAGTTGCAGCGTCTGGCCACGAGCGAGACGAGCCATAAAAGGCCAGCTTGCTATCGTGAGCGCTAATGAAACGAGAAGCAGGCGAGCATCGCCATTGGCCCCGATCAGCGGGACGCGGCTAAACACAATGTCTGCCTGGCTGCCGAAGATGCCAGTAAGCAGGATGGCGAAGAGCAGCCCAGGGAAAGCGAACATCACATCGGTGAAGCGCGCCAGAAACTGGTCAATGGTGCCCCCAAAGTAGCCTGCCAGGATACCAAAAGTCAGCCCCAGCACGACATTGAAGACTTCAACCGTAAGTGCAACAATCAGAGAGATCAGCATGCCGTTCATTAAGCGAGCCAGCAGGTCGCGTCCGATGCTATCTGTGCCCAACCAGTACATGGCTGAAGGCCCCTGGTCCTGCTGCGTAAGCTCTTGATGGTAGGGGTCATGATAGACCTGCGGACCTATCGCCCCACTCACATCACTGTGATAGATGCCCCCGATGTGGCTGTAGATAGGCGGGCCGATGATCGGGATGATGATGAAGAACAAAATGACCACGATACTGGCCATTGCACGCTTATCACGTCGTAATCGACGCAGCGAATCTTGCAAGGGGGTGGGTGTTTTTTGGGATGTTGTATCTGTGGTCTCTCCCTCGACCAGAACTTCGGCGTCAGGGATCGTTTCAGCCTCAGCCGGCTGGCTGGCAGTGGCGCGCAACTCAGCTTCTAGTGATGTGATAGTTGTATCAGGAACGATTACATCAGGTGAAGCAAGATCAGGCTTGGTGTCTTTTGTGTCCATCGCGCTTTTTGCCCCCTATTGAGTTTTGATGCGTGGATCGACAACGGTATACAGGATGTCTGAAATGAGATTTCCTATCACCACTGCGACCGCTCCTAGAATGGTGGTTGCCATGATGACAGGGTAATCTCGATCTGTGATTGCTGTGAGCGCGGTTGAACCAATACCGGGGATGTTGAAGATGTTTTCGATGAAGAAAACGCCGGTGACGAGGATGCCGATGGATAGACCGAAAACGGTTATGAGCGGGATCATCGCGTTGCGGAACGCGTGCCGATAGATGACCGCTTTTTCACGCAGGCCCTTCGCGCGCGCTGTACGCACATAGTCCTGATTTAATACTTCCATCATGCTGGTGCGGGCAAGGCGGGCGATTCCCGCGAAGCCAAGAGCTGCAAAAGTTAAGACTGGTACCAGCTTAAACTGGATGTCATCCCAGGTGTAATGCCAGGGAATGCCCCAATTGGAAACGGGCCAGCTGCCGCCTGTCGCTTTATCCAATTGCACGACAACAACCTGGAAAACAACAGCAAGGACAAAGGTTGGAACGGCATAGAGAAAAAGGGAGCCTCCCATAATGGTGGTATCCATCCAGGTATTGGCTTTCAGCGCCGAAATGATACCTACTGGAACGCCTAATAATACGGTGATCAGCAAACCCCAGAGACCTAGTTCCGCTGAAGCTGGAACCCCATCCTTGAGGATATCCCAGACGGCGCGTCCCTGGTAATGGAAGGAAAGACCAAAGTCCAGGTGAGCCAGACCAATCAGAAAGTTGTAATACTGCTGATACCACGGGAGGTCTAATCCATACTGGTGTTTGAGCTCTGCGTAAAGCACCGGGTTGAAGTGTAAACCGAGCATTGCCTTAATTGGATCGCCAGGAGCGTTGTATCCCAGGATGAAGGTGATAAAAGTCACGCAGAGGACCACGAAGATGAGCCCGATAAAGCGCTTAACGAGAAATTGAACCATATTGTACCCCTTACTCCCTTTTGCGAGAGGTGCATTGGCCTCCTGCACCTTTGCAGGGTTGCTTACTATGAGCTTGATAACTTTGCTGATACAAACGAATGAGCCATTCGTGATCTGTAAAATAGCCCTTCATCGATAGCATGAATGCCAACACAATGTTTAGCAGTTGCTCTAGCACAATAAGCTTACTCTCTAGACCGCCAGCCGACGTCGCTAGCTGTCTTGCCGTTCTGATGACAACACTGTTGCACGGCCTCGCAATGCTCAGGTTGGCCGCGCTCAGAATTTTAGCAAGGTAGGCTAGCTTCACTCAGATCATCGATAAGAAGTGTCTAGCTTCGCTCGGGCGGTCTGTCGTGAATAGCTTGCGCTTATTGTATGAGAGGTCATCGCTTATGTCAAGGTAAAAATCTCTTCTAATCATAGAAGAGGGTGAGATAGCGGCTTTTCAGGCGCCATCTCACCCTGGCTGCATAGGAAACTATCTTTGCGCGATAGGTTTCCTATGCAGCAAACTCCCTTATTGGAAGCTGCTAGTATCAGCGCATGGTGTCTGCGTTGAAATGAAGATTGAGCCCCAGTCGTCCGGCGGGGTCAACTGCTGCGCATTGTCAACGACTCCAGCTACGCAGGGTTTGCGTACGACGGTTGCATTGACCTGGTAGATTGGCATCCATGCAACGTCATTCACCAGTTGCTGTTCCGCCTGGTTGTACTGCTGAAGGCGAGATGCCTGATTAGGATTGACATCAGCCTGTTTCATTAGATCCTGGGTGGCTGCTTGCTGGGCGGCATCGGCGCTGTTATTCTGGCCAAAGTTCGAGTTGTTGTTAGCAGCTCCTTTGGCGAACTGGAGGGAAAGCCAGTCCTGGGCGTCAGGATAGTCAGCAATCCAGCCGATGGACCACATCTGGAGCCCTTTGGGATTGTTGGTGGCAGCGGGAATATCGTTCAGCAACACGTTGAAGTCTACTGTCTCGATCTTCACCGACACTCCCAGCGTGTTTTGCCACATCTGCTGCACCGCCTCGAACTCGTGGGTGGCGTCAGCAGAGCCGCCGGTTGATACCGTGAACGTGATGGATGGCAGGGTTGAAAGCGTATAGCCAGCTTCCTGCATTCCCTGGGTGAACAACTGCTTGGCCATCGTCGGGTCGCCTTTAGTACTCTTAACTCCCAGAGGCCCCGTCAGGTTTGCATCGAAGCCTGGCATTCCTTGAGGCACAATGTGGAAAGTTGGAGTGACCGTATCTTTATAAACGCTATGCGCAATGGCATCTCTATCTACCGCAAGGGCGAATGCCTGGCGGATCTTGAGATTGTTGAACGGCGGGGTCAGGAAGTTCATGGCATAGTAGCTGATCCACAGATTGGGAATCAGGTGGAACTGGCCATTGGGCAGGGCTTTGGCGGCTGCCAGGTCTGCCGAAGGAACGCCAGAACCGTCAACCTGACCAACCTGGTAGGCTCTGTAGGTGGTGTCCGCTTGCTTGTAGAAAGGCATGACAACTTTTTTCAGCAAGGGTTTGGGGCCGTAGTAGTTCGGGTTGGGAACGAAATCGATTTCTTTGCCATGAATATACTGAGAAACCATCCAGGGGCCATCGCCGCCACCCTGGGTCAGGTGGTCAGTGAACTTGTCATTGCCGTATGTCGTGATCAGGCTTTTTTCGACGACGTATGAGCAGGAGTAGCTCAATGCGTCGAGGAAGTATGCTGCCTTCGCATTGGTGACGATTGAGATGGTCTGGGGATCGGGGGTGAGCAGGCTATCGCCTATCAACGTCTTCACTTTTCCTGCAAGTCGCTGGTCGGAATCTTTAACGAGATTTAAGTAAGCCGGTGAAGTGATCGACTTGAGGGCGGGATCAAGAGCACGGTCGATACTATAGGCGACGTCTGCCGAGGTTAAAGGTGTACCATCGCTAAACTTCAGGTTGGGCCTGAGTTTGAATGTCCAGGTCAGGCCATCGGCTCCCAGGCTATGGGATGCTGCCAACTGGTCTTTGATCTGGAGATGGTCATCGAGCTGTACCAGGCCGGTGTAGACCATGTCGATGGCCGTGATAGAGGGGGCATCGGTAGATAGGCCTGGATCGAAGGTTTTGATATCGGCGATACCTGATAGTGGTGAAATAAGAATCTGCTTGTCTGCTGTGGCTTTAGTTACTGTCGTGCCCGTGTTGGCAGGTCCTCCGCAGGCTACCATCAGCATTGCCAAGAGCATGAAGAATGTCGGCAGAAACCCTCTTCTCATTATTTTGCCAAGTTGCATTCGTGGCTTCTCCTTAGTGAATGCTATGCAACGATACGTACGTTATGCCTATTTGATGGATACGAACAAGTTGTTCGCAGAGTCGTGGTGATAGACTTTTTGCAGATTCCTCCTTTCTCACCAACGCACAACCTTGTTGGAAAATGCCAGGATAATACTATTCATGCCAGCTTTGCTATTGGCACAAGATGCGATCCTGTAGAGATCGCTGTTAGTTTTGGCGTGTCACACCCATCAATCACGGGCATCATATCCCGCTTAAACGCGTAGAGCCCATGAAATCAATATTATGAGAGTAGTACTTCTTCCTAAGGTTTCTACCCTTAGAAAGAAGGTACATCGTCAAAAAACTAACTCATTGTTAACTACGTTAGATATCTGAAAAATCTCTCACATGAGGAAAAATTGGTTGGCTACCCTTTTTCCTGGACGCGGTAGATGTTGGCCCAATCATCGGGCGGGATCGTTCCCTGCGGGTTGTCAACAACGCCCACGATATTGGGGGTGCGCAGAAAATCCTCCGTCACCTGCCCTATTGGCAACCAGGCAACATCGTTGACCAGTTGTTGCTCCGCTTTCTGGTAGCTCTGCATGCGAGCATCATCCTGCTTGGTGGCGTCGGCGGTGTCCAATTGTTGCTGCACCAGTTGCTGTTGCGCCGCGGTGTTACCCAGGTTTTGCCCGTAATTCATGTTGTTGTTGGGCACGCCTTTGGCGAACTGGAGGGAAAGCCAGTCCTGCGGATCAGGGTATTCCCCCACCCAGGCCAGGCCCCATAGTTGCAGGCCATCACGGTTGTTGGTCGTCGCCGTTACTTTATCAAGCAGCGTATTATAGTCAACCGGATCAGGAGTGACCGTGATGTTGAGCACTTTTTGCCACATCTGAATGATCGCCCTGACCTCTTGATCAAGATTGTTAACGCCCGATGCATATGTCAGTGTGATAGGAGGGATCTGTGCCGTGCTGCTCCAGCCCTCGTCCTGTAGCCCCTGGCGCAAGAGTTCCTGCGCCCGGCGTGAATTGCCGGAGAGTCCTTGCGTGCCGTCGGGGCCTGTGAGATTGGGATTATACCCGTTCATCCCCGCAGGAACAATGTGATTGGTGGGGATGATCGTTCCATGCCAGACGTTTTGGGCGATGGCGTTCTTATCGATAGCCAGCGCAAACGCCTGCCGTATGTGTACACTATCGAACGGCTTTGCCAGGTAATTCATGGTGTAGTAATTGATCCACAATTGAGGTACCTGGAAAAAGTCGTTGCGCTTCTTGCTCGCCTCGAAGTTCGAGACCGGCACGCCCGTCACATCCACTTTATTGTTGAGGTATGCCTGGTATGCCTCATCCGCCGAACGATAAAAAGGGAAGATGACTCTGCGTAATTGTGGTTTAGGTCCATAATAGTTGGCATTGGGCACAAAGTTGATCGCCACTTCATGCGTGTATTGAGCGACTTTAAAAGGTCCCGCGCCGCCCCCACTGGTCAAATAGTCAGTAAATTTTGTACCATACTGGGTGATCAGGCTCTTCTCAACCACGTAAGAGCAGGGATAGGTAAGCATGGCGGGAAAGTACGCGGCCTTTTTTCTGGTGATGATGACGACGGTTTGCGCATCAGGGGTCTGAATACTATCGTTGATGAGAGTGGTGATACGTCCAGCAAGTAACTGGTCTGCGTCTTTGATCAGGCTCAGATAGAGCGGAGCGACTGTAGATTGTGTCTCCGGTTGCAGCGCCCGGTCGATGCTATAAGCCACATCGGCGGCCTGGAGCGGCGTTCCATCGCTAAATTTCAGCCCCGGTTTGAGATGAAAAGTCCAGGTCACGCCATCAGCTCCCAGTTCCCAGCGTTGGGCTAACTGGGGATGGAGCTGCATGTGGTCGTCTACCTGCACCAGCCCCGTAAAAATCATCTGGATGGCACTGATGGATGCGCTATCATGAGCAAGCGCGGGGTCAAGCGTATCGAAATCCGCAATGCCGATCTGAGGAACCGTGTAGACCTGTTTATCGGCTGGCGCTTTTACCAGATCTTTCTGCCCTCCGAAGATGTTGCAAGCGGTAAGAAGCAACAGGGAGAGGAGACAGAGCAGTGGCGGAAGAAGCCTTATGAGATATTTCTTCTGCTGCGAAAGCATAAAAGCCACTCCTTTAAAAATTATATTCATTACAGTTTTTTCAGAATATGGAATGAATGGAAAAGGAACAGAGCGGCAGGGTAACGAAGCAGGATGGCGCTATGAAAACGGGAACCGTGTTCTGGCTATTCTGCTCCGTTGCCTCTGCTTAATGAAGGAGCTGCTGTGCAACCTTGCATATTTTATAAGCGTGCAACCAGATCATGGGGTTTCCCATAAGCGGCGGCGCGCAGCACGACCTGCAATAGTCCTTCGACGTTGGTGCTGGCGAGAGTCGCGGGCCACGCCAGAAACTCTTCGCTCGCCGCCTGGACGATTTGCAGCGTGTGTCCCTGATCCGCGGTGGCATCGGTAGAGCTTGCCGCCATCGCGAGGGTGCCGAAAATTGCTCGCTCATCCTGCCTGGCAGCCTGGTAGCGGCGAATGGAGGTAAGAGCTGCTGCCAGATCGTGCTCCTTCAACTGAGCGAGCAGCGCCTCTAACTGAGATATGCCAATCAGCCCTCCTCCGGCAACTCTGGGGGCAGCCGGCGCGGATTTTGGCTGTGCTGCTTTTTCCTGCCCCACGATATCTTTGTAGAGCGCGTTAACATATGCGGCGGAGGTGAAGAGGAGTGTCAGCACCTCCACATCCTGCACTTGCTGGAATACCAGGCGTATGGCCGCGGAGAAGAGCAACCCGTGCGCCGCACGCACAAACAGATCGCGGTCATCATCGCTAACCATATGGATCAAGTCAGCCGCCGCCAGCGCGATCACCGAGCCAACGGCGTGGCGGGAAGCTCCGCCTTTGATCAGCGCATCGTAGACTCCCTGGCAGACCTGTGCTGTATCAGCGTTACTCAAAACCAGGGGACGCAGAGGGAGCGCCTTTTCGTCTTTAGGCGCTCCCAGGCGAGTACGGATGCTCTCCAGACTATGCGCCGGGTCTTCCGCGAATGTGCGTACCGTCTTGATCCATGCGGGCTCATCGTTGTCTGGCCGCAGGGGAAGATGGGGAGCGAGCCAGTGGATAATATTGGGAGCGCGATCCCCCCATTCCACAGCATCTAGCGTCTGGAAGCCTCTCACGGCAAAAATCAAGGGATGTCCGGCATTCTGGAAGGTCGTAGCAATGCCTTCGTAAGCGCGTACCTGCATGGTGCGGTAGTCTGCCCCTGTTCCATAAAGTCCGAGCAGGAGCCGCTCGGCCAGTACGACATCATTGTTATACACGGCCTGGTGCATCATCTCGTTCATGGTTTTCCCCTCGGGCAGTCCGCTGGGGTAGAACGGTTGTGGATACTGCGGCTGAGCGGTGCGGCCCAGGCGAACGGCAGGCGCGGCGAGGAGCAATGCCTGAGCAAAGAGGGGCAAGGCCCGTTCGTGTACCGACGCCTCGCTTTCCAACGGATGGGGGATTCTTTGAATGTAGCGTGCCAGCATGGCTGCGGCAGCTAATGTTGTGACAATGTGCCCATCGGAATCGCCATGAGCTGCAATCATCGCGATCCGCCCTAAAAGCACGTCGGAAGCTTCCCCCTGTTGTAAATGCTCGCGTGCAGCCGCGATAATCTGTTCCTCATTGCCGGAGGCCACTCTATCGATAAGCGTTGAGAGGTCAACTCCCATTTCGATTGTTGCCATAGATACACTCCTGGTAAAAAATACAGATGTATGATGAAAAAGCCTGTTATTCCAGATAGCCAACGCGGGACATGATAAATCGGGTCCCGACGAAGCTCAGGCTATCTGCAATGAAGAGTGTGCTACTCCTGTAGTTCACGAATAGCCCGCTCGATGCCGGGGATCTCCGCGTATTCCTCGTCAAGCAATTTATAAGCCCGGCTAAGATAGAGTTCAGCCAGCCTGGCGCTATGCTGTTTGGAGCCAACGGCGGCTGCGACTATCTCAGAGCCGCGATACTTTTCTGGTAGCTGGTTCGCGATGCGTTGCAGGCGCCGCTTGGTTTCTTGCAAAAGCGCGGTATCGTGTCCTTCCAGAGCGTAGCGGGCCGTGCCCACCAGTTTTCCTAGTTCTGCCAGTTTTTGCCGATCTGACATTGTTTGTAGCAGCAACTCCTCGGCGTCCAGATCGTCCAGCGAGATAGCTTCCCTGAGTTCGGGCATCGCGGCTGAGGGTATCGGGCTGGCCGATTCCATATACGTTGCATACAGTTGTGCATACTCCTGGCAGCTTATGGTTGCCATTTGCATCCGTGATACTTCATCCCGTGAGGAGACAGAGCCCAGATCACAAAGATCGTCCCCGCGACGCTCCGCCAGCATCTCCAACTGTGCCATGCCGATCCCTTCTTCTAGCATAGGAGGAATGGGCATACCGGTGACGCTGGAGGCTTCGCGTAGCTCCTCTGCGGGGATTTGCGCGGCGAATAGTGGTGGAAGATACTTCGCCAGCGACATGGGGATTGGTGGTACAACGCAGTAGGTAGAATAGACAACGCGTGGGTCGCTGGAGCTGCGAGCAAAAAAGATCGCATGCCCCTTTGGCGCTTGTGGGTTGCCGCGTAAGAAAGTCATGCCCATAACGAAGTGTCCCTCCGATGTATCTTGCAAAGTTCCGCGCTACAGGGCAACCGCAAAGGATTGCCCCTACGGAGCGCGGAAGCGAAGTAAAGGGGTCATACAATATGCAAAATTGTATTGGCCCGACCACATTTCTCTCTTCCTGATATCTATGTCTGCTGCATTCGCAGGATGACTGTTCAGTAGTAACCCCTCTATTTTCTCACGATGAGCGTTGTTTTACAATCCTTTACGGATCTGTCCTAGCCGTTTCACCAGATCTTTGTTGCTATGCAGCTCCTCCTCGGACAACTCGTCTCCGCTGGTAGGAATGGTCTCTTCGTATTCCTGAAGGAACTGTTTCAGCTCTCTGGCTCCGCCAATGCGAACGTACTCTAGCAGGCGCGCGCGCGCCTGCTCGTCTTCTCCGCTGCGTATATCGGTAACGGCTGTTTCTACATAGAGCTGGGTGTACTGGCGCAGGAACATGGCCCATTGTTGTGGTGAACGAAGGCTTTGCATGACCCGTTCGACCTGAGCGATGGCTTTGGCCTGCTCGTCTCTTGCCTGGGGCAAATCGTCACGCAGCAGGAAGATCCGAGCACGGGCGGAACGGGTGTCGGCGACTCCGAGCGGCCTGCGCTGCTGGTGATAGAGCTTGAGCGCCTGCTCAAAATCGGCCAGCGCCTCATCCTGCGCATCTTTTGCGCTGTATGCCAGCCCGCGCGTCAGGACCGCATCAGCCTGCCCGATCATATCGCTGCTCTGGTTAAAACGCGTGATCGCGGCATCACAATTTTCAATGGCTTCGTCCCACTGGTCCTGTCCAATATGGACCTGGGCCACGCCCAGTACGGCCTCACCATCTCCGCTTGTGCTCTCAACCAACTGAAAACGCCGCCCGGCCTCTAAAAATGTGGCGAGAGCCGGCTCCAGCGCCTTGCGGGCCAGACGAGCCTGGGCCATGCCTAATAACGCCTTTGCTTCTACGTGGGGTTCTTGTTGCGCCTCGGCCTGATTGTGGGCCATGCTAAACTGCTCTTCCGCGCGGTCGAAATCTCCCTGAGTGAGCAGCAACTGGCCCTGGGTGACAGTCACCAGGGGCGTCGCCTGCCCTGCCAGGGAATTGCTGGCAATCGTCGCCGTCGCGGCAACGAGATGGTCCTCAGCCTCTTTGAGATCGCCGCTTAAAATGGCAAGGCGAGCCAGTTGCACCTCTGCCTCTGCAATTTTTGCTGCCGCCGCCCCCGTTGTCTCACCCAGCCGTGCGACCAACTCGCGTACATCATTGGCGATACTTTTCGCCTGGCCGATTTGTCCATGCTGCCGGTAGGTATCGCTCAAACTGAGCAGTGCTCTCTCCTCAACCTCAGTATTCTGTAATCTCTGAGCTTGCTGGCGGCCCTCGTTCAGTGTCTGCATGGCGCGTTCGAGAAAGCCGCGCTGATACTGGATGGCTCCCAGCCCCACCGTAGTTTCTGCTTGACCGAGCTGAAAAGCAATGGCTTTATAGGTGCGCAAAGCCCGTTCCATCGTTGAGTTGGCGTAGGCAAGTTGTCCACGGCGTAGATTGATCTCACCCAGCAGACGGTTCGCATTGGCCGTACCCAGCGCGTTACTTTGAGCTGTATAGAGCTGGAGCGCCGCCTGTGCTCCAATCAATGCCTGGTCAATACTGCCTTGCAGGAAGCTGATCTCAGCCAGCCCGAGATTGGCGTCGGCCTGCCCCAGCTCGTATTCAATTATCTGCGCGGAGGTCAACGCCTCGGCCAGGAGCTTTGTAGCCTCATCAAAGCGTTCCTGATCGATGTAGATGTGGCTCAGGCCGATCTGGGCATCAACCATGCCGAAACGATCTCCGGTGGTCTGGTAGATCTCCAGAGCGCGGCGATAGGCGGTCTCGGCTTCGGCAAACTGGCGAGCGAGGCGTTGTATATCCGCAAGGCTACGGCTGGCATCGGCCTCGTGCGTGCTATCGTTGCTCGCGTTGAAATAGCGGATGGCGTCTTGATAATGTTCTGCGGCGTAGCGGGTCTGGCCGCGTTGCAGCTCAACGTGGCCAAGCGCCAGTTCGGCATTGCCAGATCCCTGCGCGTCGTGGTGGGTCTGGTATAGCTGCCGGGCCTCCTGGTAAAGGTCCTGGGCGCGATCAAGATGGGCCAGTTGTCGCTCGACGTGTCCCATTGCTAGCAGGCTGGCGGCCTCATTCAAGGGGCGTCCCGCATCGCGATAGAGCCGTCTGGCTCGCTGGTAGCTATTGATAGCTTTTTCGAGCGCGTTGTTTTGCCGCTGGATATCTGCGATCATCGAGCGACAGTCGCCAGCGCGTTTGAAATCGCCCATGAGGCGGAAGTGTATTTCCGCCTCGCCGAACGCTTCTTCGGCCTTGTCCAGTTTGCCATCATTATATGCGTCAAAAGCCTGTTGCAGTCGTTGTTGCGCCTGCCGGGCTTGATTCTCATTTTCCTGGATTGTCATGGCCTCGTTATCCTCAAAACTCATCTATTCCTGAGTGGAAGCGCAGTCAAAGATCATGCCTCTGTCCACATTGTAGTGCGTAGCCCTTAGAAAGTCAAAAAAGCTTGCCTGTGACGGCTGTGGCAGTTCTTTGATGATGCATCGTCTCTGCAAGAGAAGTACTGTTGGGATAGGTAAGGACAGGACTCTTCAGTTTTCGTCATGCTCGCAGGGCGAAGCCCTGCACGCAAGGGGAGAGAGGTGCAGGCAACGCCGCGTCGCGGCGTTGCCTGCACCTCTCTCCCCTTGCCCTGCGTCCCGAACGGGGCGCGAATCCCGTCGGTAGGAGTCAGAGGAGAGGAACACTGAAAAGCCCTGGTTAGGGATACCTGAGAGCGTGCCTCCCATGCAAGAGAAGTACTGTTGGGATAGGTAAGGAGAAGAAAATAGTCTCGCAGGTCATAAAATGGTATAATGGCGGAGGATTCAGGCGGCCTCGTATTGCGAAGATTCATGACGGTGATGACGTTCTTATTGAGGTATTCGAAAGGTAATGTATTTATGGCGAACGAAGAAACTCTGGCGCAGGTTGATCTTTTTTCAGCGTTAGATAAGAAAGAGTTGCAGATCCTGGCGAACAGTTGTCAGGAGCGTTCGTATAGCGCGGGGGCGACGATTATGGCGCAGGGTGATACGGGGGTGGGGCTCTATGTGATAAAGAGCGGCAAAGTTCGTATTATTCAGGCAAGCAGTCCTGATCGGGCGGAAGAAGTGATAGGCGCCGCAGGTCCGGGAGAAGTACTGGGAGAGATGGCTTTGCTGGATGATCTCCCGCGTTCGGCCAGCGTCGTAGCGGTGGATGATGTGACCGCGCTTTTACTGCCGGTCTGGGAGTTCCGCACCGCGCTGCGTAAGCACCCGGAGATCCCCTTGAAGTTGCTGGGAACATTGAGCAGGCGGTTACGCAAAGCGGAGACTCGTCAGCACGATTAGCCCGGCTCTTTTGGCAAAGCGAAATGCGAGGCAAGAAGGCAGATGTTTTCTTGCCTCATCGCAGTGAGAACATCGTATTAGTATTCGTCGTGGTTTGTTTGAAGCGTATCGGCAATGGCAGGTTTCTCGCGCAGCAGTTTTTGTATTTCCTCGAACATCGTCTCCACATCTCTAAAAGAGCGGTAAACGCTGGCGAAGCGGATGTAGGCGATCTGGTCCATGTGTTGTAAGTGCTCCATCACCAGTTCGCCGATCACGCTGCCGGGTATCTCCTGTTTGCCGAGCTGATAAAGCTCTTGTTCAATCTCTTCCACCGCGTTCTCGATCTGCTCGGCGGGGAGAGGCCGTTTTTCACAGGCTTTGCGAATGCCGACCGAGAGTTTGTGCCGGTCGTACGCTTCGCGGCGCTGATCGCGCTTAATAACCATGAGGGGAGATTTCTCGACCCGCTCATAGGTGCTAAAACGGCCTTTGCATTGCTCGCATTCGCGTCGTCGATGAACAGCGTCACCTATATCACGAGAATCCTTGACTCGTGACTCTATTCCTCCACAATATGGACATTTCATCCCGGTGCTCCCAGCTAGGTATGCGATAGGAACATTCTATCATGAACATTCTATCACCGAGTCGAGGTAGGAGGCCATATGCGTTCAGACCATGAGAGGAATGCCGAGTCCTTCTCTGGTGGATAGGGAGGAGCATGCCTACCTCGATCCCCTTGCGGGGAGCCGTTTTTGGTTGAGGTACGGCAAAACTCCTACCCTTGCGGGCGTAATGGGAGCCTCGACAAACTTATAGAGCGGTTTACCGTACAACGCACTGGCTTGACCACGTAGACCTGTTTAACGTTGCACCGTAGAGCTGCGAGCTGGCCCACGCACTCGCAGGTACCTCATCTCGCTCCTAAGGGAGCCCGATAGCCAGTCTCCTGGCCCTGGCTGAGTCTGGTCAGGAGACTGGCTTGCAACCGCCTGGACGAACGTGCCCAACAGTTGACAAGCCCGTCCCCTTCAAGGGGACGTGGTTCCTGACATAGATATAGCCGTGGAAGCCGGATAAAAATGTCAGAGTAGCGCGGGCGACGCGACAAAATCGTCCAGGATCGCCCCGGGAGCCGTGCTCTTCTCCTTCTTTTCGGGAGCTGGCGCTGACTGCCCCTGCATGCTGGGGTGTATTTTCCCAACATAGCCCGAACGTAAACGCGAACCCTCCCGCCAGTATGCATACCAGTAGGGGCCGTGCCCCTGCGTGTTACGACAGGTACTGCACGACGGCTTCCCACATTTACGGTATTGCAACTGATAGGTGACATGTTGATCGTTAGGGATTTCTGTCATGTACCACTTACCCTTCCACAAATCAATAAAATTGAACTTGTTCCTGGTTTCTACTACTATCATACCATCAAATCATGAACATTGTATGAATTTGTCATGTTCAAAGATGAAACATCGTTCATTATATGGTGGTATGGCCTGAAAATACACTTCTTAGGATAACATGTTCTTCATCAATTGAAAAGTCCTACGCTGAAAAGCATGCACGCGGGGTAGCAGAATAGTTTGTGTCGGGCTTGATTGTGAGGGAAAAAATACTCTTCAGGTACTAGTAAGTGTTAAAGTAGCCTTAACAAATTCCTGTGACAATGTCAAAGCATGTTAGCGCTTTCGACGAATCCTTCCTGTTTTGTCTTGGCGCGGTGGTATAATAGGGATGGGATACTACTCGACGCAGATCGTCTATTCCATTTGTTACGTGTGTTGTTGGAAGGAAAGAGAAGGCAAACATGCAGATTATTATCAAGGGTAGACAGATGCCGATTACGCCGCAGTTGCGTCAAAGAATTGAGCGCAAGGTCCAGCGTCTCTCTCGTTTTGTCGATGGGGAGACGCGTGTGGAGGTAACTGTGACCGAAGAGCATACGCGTAGCGCGCATGATCGTTTTTCGGTGCAGTTAGCCCTTGCAGGTATCGCCAGTCCTATTCGTAGTGAAGTAAGCGCCTTAAATGCGAGCACAGCTCTTGATCTAGTGCTTGACAAAGTGATTGCGCAGTTGGGCCGTCAGAAAGGGAAGCAGACAACGGTGCGGCGGCAAAACGCGGTTGTCAAGGTGCTGGCACTCTCGCGTGTGGGTGTGCTCTCGCCCATTGACGAGAGCAACGAATTGGAGCAGCGTATTGACGCGGCGGTTGATGAGCAGCGAAACGAAGAGATATGGTCGCGTATTATGGAGATTCGCCGACTGCCCACCAGGCCGATGAATGATCAAGAGGTGATTGCGCAGATGGAAAAAAGTGGGGCTTCCTTCTTCCCCTTCTTTAATGAAGAGACAAACAGTGTGAATGTCATGTATAGGCTGGACAAGGGAGGGTACGGCTTGCTGGTGCCCGCTATAGAGGTGCAATAGAAGCCTCTATGATGTCCCTGGTTGGGTAGTAGGGTTTGTTGAGCGAGAGGGGCTTGTAAAGCAACTGCTTTACAAGCCCCTCTGAGCGAGTTACGCATTAAAATCTCATAGTGAGAGGGTAATTTCGAATTCCCAGGGTTGGGGAGGTTGCGTCTCAAATTGACCGAGCGGATCTGCCGCGCGGATCGTCAGCGTGCGTGCGTCGGCGGAGGGAAGCGGTCGGAAACGCGCGTTTCCCTGATAGACTGCGTTATTAGGGCCGCTGGCCAGTTCCGGGCGTGCCAGAATCATGCCGCCGCGATCTCCTGTCCATTGCGTCCCTATATTGTCTTTCAGGAAGAAGATGATACGTGGCACAAAGGCGAAACCTGGGGTAAAGGGTGGTCTGATCCACAGGTAGGTGAGTTCAAAGTGGGCCTGGTAGTAGAGCAACTGGTGCAGGATCAGGGTCATGCCCTGCTGTTTCTGCTCTAATTCCAGCGTCACGGTTCGTGATGGTTCGCTTTGGGTTGCACCCTTGCCCGGCTCCTGCTCTAGCATTTGTGGGGCAGCGATGACCACCGGTGGGCGTGCAGCAAGCTCCAGAGCCTTTGTTGAAAAAGGCGTCGGGTCACGCAGTATTTCGTTACAGAGCTGTAAGCAGTCATCACAAATGTAGGCTGCTCCAGGCCCTGCTACCATGCGTCGAACTTCTGATGAGTGGCGACCGCAGAAAGAGCAGCGAGCCATTGACCGATCAAAACTCATAATCTCTCTTCCTTAGAGGTTGAACCATTGGATTGGCCTTTTTGGGTGCGCAAAACAGCTGCGGCTTCACTATATAATCCTAGACGCTCGAGTAGGGAGGCATGGGCCTCCCATTCCAATGCATCTTCTAATGGAGGGAGCGTGATTACGGCTGCTTCAGCAGTCGTTGCCTGCGCTACCTGCCCATCCATAGCCGTAGGAGTATGGACGTTCCCATTATACACCTCTGGCTCCTGAGTTGTAAGCAAGTGGTTGCCGTATTTGCGCCGCAGGGCCAGATCTATGAGATGGTCGGCGAAATGCGGGTTTTTTGGCAATAGAGAGCCATGCAGGTAGGTGCCATAGGCGTTGCGGTAGATCGCGCCTTCTGTATGGTCCTCTGAATTATTGCCATGTCCTTTCAACACAGTTCCTAATGGTTGGGCTGTGCCAAGATAGGTACGTCCGCCATGATTTTCAAAACCGACCAGCGTTTTACCTCCCCAGCGAATGGCAATATCCCCAATGCAGCGAGGGGCGCTCGGCCCTTTATGGATGGTCCAGGCGTCGAATACTCCGAGGCCGCGCATATCCTGTCCCTCTGCCGGACGATAGTACTGGGCCAGCAACTGGTAGCCGCCACAGACTGCGAGAACAGGCATATCGTCCTCAATAGCGGCCCATAGCCCTATCCCCTTGATCTCATATAGATCTTGCGCCACCGGGGCCTGCTCCTTATCCTGCCCCCCGCCGATGAATAACATATCATATTCATCAGGCGCCAGGGCATCGCCCACTCCTAAACCGATCACGCGCATCTCAATGTCGCGCAACTGGCAGCGGCGACGCAGCGTTAAAATGTTGCCACGATCACCGTACAGATTGAGCTGGTCTGGATATAAATGTCCCAGCGTCAGCGTGAGAGCGGATCGGGCAAATCCCTGCGTCATGCGTCCCTTCCTTCCCAGTAGCGGGCGGTCAGCCCTCGCTGCTCTAATTCACGATGTATTTCTAATAGTCCTGTATACGTAGGTACAATAAAAAGGGTTTCCCCCACGGGAACCTGCTGCAAGGCAACATCCAGCGCGTTCTTCAGCCCGTATAGACGCGGCGTCTGGCTCTCGACCACATGCACAGGCTGTACTTTTGCCGCCGTTTTCCCCTGGCGACGTCCACGCTGGACGGAAGCGGCATCACTTTTTTGCGCCCGCAAAGAGAGAGGAGGAACAATAAATATCTCCCTTTGATCCACCCCTGCATATTTCAGGCGTAGAGCCAGGTCGAGGGCGCGACTGCCCGCAACCACCAGAGTTTTTGTCTGGTCAGCTACACGTTCAAAATCCACATCCCAGATCCAGGAAACATCCCGACCGTCAGCGGTATGATCATTTAAAACGAAGAGCACATGGCGTGGAGTACTATCACTAAACAGGGTGCGGAGCACTTCGTTGAAGCCTGTAGGATTTTTTGCGAGTAGCAAGCGCAGCGTCCGGCCCTCGGCCTGCACTCGTTCTCCGCGCCCAAAGACCGGTTTTGATTGCTCGATGCCTGTGATAATAGGCGCCCAATCGATGCCTAATGCCAGCGTGGCGGTGATGGCGGCCAGGGCATTGTAGATATTATAGAGTCCCGGCAACGGGATCGCTATTTCTCGCTGCCGCGTCGCTGCGACCACCTGAATACGGAGCCGATCAAAATTATCCTGTTGCACATGGGTTACGCGTACGTCGGGCTGAGGTCGCTTTATGCCGCAATTAGTGCAAGCATAATGCCCCATATGGCTATAAAAGCGGAGATCGTAGCTATATTCGCTGCCACATTGTGGACAGGAACGGCTATCAATTGTCTGGTGCCGCCCGGCGGAATTCTTCTGGGCTAGCAGATCGAGGGAGATGTCGTCAATGCCATAATAGAGCACTTTCCCGGAGAATGCGGGGCCTAGTTGCGCGGTCGCGGGATCATCTGCGTTAAGCACCAGTGTGGCCCCGTCGGGGAGGAGCGTCACTGCTCGCTGCCAATGGGCGATAACGCTATCGACCTCGCCATAGCGGTCCAACTGATCGCGAAATAAATTGTTGAATACCAGCACCCGCGGAGCCGTTGACTGAACGATGCCGGGCAACGCAGCCTCGTCGGCCTCAAAAATGGCGATAGCCTTGCCTGAAAAGCGCAGGTGGCCGCTGGGACGGGCCCGAATGACCAGGGAGCTGGCGACACCCCGTATCAGATTTGAGCCTTCACGATTATGCCATACGCGCAGGCCGCCGTCGCGCAGAATCGCGGCAATGAAGCTGCTCGTCGTCGTTTTCCCATTGGTGCCAGTAATGACCACATTGCCGTATTCTAGCTGCCTCGCCAGATATTCAACGATGCCAGGGTAGACGCGCTGGGCTACTACTCCAACAATGCTGGTACCACCGCCCAGCCCCAGGCGGCGGCTAATCGCCCCTCCGGCGCGGCCCGCTATCACCGCCAGCGCGGCTCGGGGCGAGATGCGCCGACGGTTCAAACGGTGCTTCTGGCTGCTAGCCAGCTTACTGCCAGGAATCTGGGCATGATCCATCTGGCGCTCTCGTTTGGGGCCGGGAGTTGCTTTCGAGATCGGCTCAGATGGTTTATTTTTTCGCATGCTTTTTCCCTCCGCTCGGCGCTTCTGCCTATCCTTTATATAGTAGTTTGCATGCAGCATAGCATGCAAGCTCAATGGGGTCAAGAGAGGTAATCAATCTATCACTCTTTATCATTCTTCCTCTCAAAGGATAATCTGGCTATCGTCATGAACCCCTTGCCAATCTGTGATATGCTGCTAAAGAAATTTTTCTACACGCGGTTTGGTTTACGTAGAAGATGATGTTTTAAACTGAGTAGCCACTTGTCAACCTGTGCTATTCTATCTTGAGAGACGAATACTCATGCGTAAGTGGGTCTCTTGAGTTCATTAAGGTCAGGTCATAAGGGAAAATCGATGGCAAAGAAACTTGTAATTGTAGAATCACCGGCCAAAGCGAAGACAATCGAAAAATTCTTGGGGCGTGACTATACCGTGCTTGCCTCAATGGGCCACATTATTGATTTGCCCAAAAAGGGGCTGGGTGTGAATACGCGCAAGGATTTCGCACCACAATACGAGGTGATCGAGAAGAAGGACAAGCTCATTAATGAACTAAAAGCGGCCTCCAGGCGAGCTGACGAGGTGTTCCTGGCCCCTGACCCTGATCGCGAAGGAGAATTTATTGCCTGGTCGCTCAAAAATGTTTTGGAGCTACAAAACCCCCATCGCGCCGTGTTCCATGAGATTACCAAGCGAGCCGTACAGGACGCGATTAAACAGCCGCGCCAGATAAACGAAGATCTTTTTAATGCGCAGCAGGCGCGCCGCGTACTGGACCGTCTTGTTGGCTATAAAATCAGCCCCTTGCTCTGGCGGCGTGTGCAATCGGGCACCAGCGCCGGGCGCGTGCAATCAGTAGCGTTACGCCTGATTTGCGACCGCGAAGCCGAGATTCGCGCCTTTGTGCCTGAAGAGTATTGGAGCATCACTGCGACACTGAGCAAACATCAGCAGGCTGAACTCTTTGAAGCAATATTGATTTCTCGTCTGAGCGATATTGCTGCGCTTAACAGTGAAGAAGCTGGAACGGATGGGGAGGAAGCAGCCGGAGCTTCCGCAGAAAACGGGCGTAGTGCCAGTGGTAAAAACGGCGCTAATGGCGCAAAGGCTGCCAGGTCTGGTAAGGGCCGCATAAAGATCTCTTCTAAAGAAGAAGCTGATGCTATCCTGAGCGATTTGCAGGGGGCGACCTACAAGGTTTTGAAATACGAGCGGCGGGAGCAGAAACGCCAGCCATACTTGCCCTATACCACCAGCACCATGCAGCAGGATGCCTCAGCCAGGCTCTACTTCAAGCCAAAGAGAACGATGAGTCTGGCGCAGCAGCTCTATGAAGGTATCGAGTTGGGAGAGCGTGGGCAACAGGGACTTATTACCTATATGCGTACCGACTCTACCCGTATCTCCGAAGAGGCGCAGCAAAGCGTAAAAGCCTATATCGAAGGCGAGTTTGGGCAGAACTACGTTGGTCCGGGACGTACGGGCAAGGCGAAAGCGACGACCCAGGATGCCCACGAAGCGATTCGCCCGACCGACGTAACGCTTACCCCCCAGAGTGTCAAAGCGCACCTGACGCCTGATCAGTTCAAGCTATACAACCTGATCTGGCGGCGCTTCGTGGCAAGCTTCATGGCTCCGGCGATATTCGATACCGTGCGGGTGGACATTGTGGCGAAGCAATATGTGTTCCGCGCCACCGGCTCTAACCTCAAATTTCCCGGTTTCTATGCCGTCTGGCCTCGTGAGGAGGATGAGAAGCTATTGCCTGTACTGGAGGTAAACGAGCAGCTTGACCTGCATAAGCTCAAACCGGAGCAACACTTTACCCAGCCGCCGCCGCGTTTCACCGAGGCGAGCTTGATCAAAGAGCTGGAGGAGCAGGGGATCGGGCGTCCCAGCACCTATGTGCCGATTATCAGCACGATTCAGGAGCGGGGCTATGTCGATCAGGAGCAGCGGCGCTTCGTGCCAACCTGGCTGGGCGAGACCGTCAATGAAGTTATGAATAAGCACTTCCCCAACATTGTCGATACAGGCTTCACCGCGGAAATGGAGCGCAAGCTGGATGATGTCGAAGAGGGACGCCGCTCCTGGACGGAGTTCCTGCGCAACTTCTATGGCGATTTTAAGACGACGATGGAAAAGGCCGAGGCGGAGATGGACCGCGTGCCTTTGCCGGAGATGGACGAGCAGTGTCCCGACTGCGGACGCAATCTGGTAATCAGAAGTGGTCGCTTTGGGCGCTTTATCTCATGTTCTGGTTTTCCTGAGTGTCGCTATCGTCGCTCCTTCGTCAACAAAACGGGCGCACTCTGTCCTGTCTGCGGCGGCGATCTGGTAGAGCGTAAAACTAAGCAGAAGAAGCGCGTCTTCTACGGTTGTAACAATTATCCAACCTGCAATTTTGCCATCTGGGAACGCCCCGTCCCCGAACCCTGTCCTAAGTGTGGCGGGCTGATGGTCATCGCCAAAGCGGGGCAGGACCCCGTTTGCTATCAAGAAGTGATAGTCGCGCAACGGGGAGCCGAGGAGCAGCCACAGCAAAACGGAGAAAAGAAAACGACCCGTCGGGCGGCAACCGCCGGTCGAAAGAAAGCAACAGGCGAAGATACTGCTAGAGGTGAAGGCGAAACGGCAACAAAAGTGCCAGCACGGAAGCGGTCAACACGCGTAGCAGCGGCCAAAACAACGAAACGAGCCACTGCTGCCAAGAAAGCACCCGCGAGGCGTGGCTCTACAGCGGCTAAAGCGAAAGCCGAGCAAGGAGATGCGGGTGCCGACAAAAAGCTTGCGACAAGAAGCCGGACAAAGGCGGCGAAGTAATCTGTAGAAGCGGAAACGCGCTGGGTGTGGGATGTATTGCACACTTCCAGACTATCATTCTGCATGTTCTCTGCTGTGGTATAATCAAAAGATAATTCACCACCCTCCCAATCGAGGTATCTTAATACGTTCCGCGCTCCAACGCTGCTGCTCAGCTAGCTCCGCTCAGGAGCGCGGAATCGAGGTAAATTCTGCAATTATTGGAGGATTACATGCCGCATGCAGTGACGCTAATTCCCGGAGACGGAACGGGGCCAGAAATTACCGTGGCGACCCGCCGTGTCCTTGAAGCGACTGGGGTCCAGTTCGAGTGGGATGTGCGCCAGGCGGGAGCGGAGATGCTGGAGAAACACGGAACGGTTCTTCCAGAAGATGTGATTGAGTCGATAAAGCGTACAAAGGTGGGGCTGAAGGGACCAGTTACGACGCCTGTCGGCAAGGGACAGCGAAGCGCGAATGTTTCTTTACGGAAAAAGCTTGATCTGTATGCCAATATTCGACCCGCTAAAACCTACCAGGGGCTACGCTCTCGCTACGAGAATATCGATCTGGTCATTGTGCGCGAAAACACGGAAGATCTCTACGCTGGCATCGAGTTCCAGCGAGGCACCACCGAACATGAAGAGATTCTGGAGGTGATCGCTCGTCATACCGGCCATCATCTTGACCCGAACTGTGCGTTAAGCATCAAATATATTTCCGTAGCTGCCAGCCGTCGCATTGTCAAATTCGCTTTTGAGTATGCTCGTGCCAATAATAGGCGCAAAGTGACTGCCGTCCATAAAGCTAACATTATGCGCCTGTCCGACGGGCTGTTTCTTGCCACGGCTCACGAAGTTGCTAAAGAATATCCTGATATTCAATATGAAGATCGCATCGTAGACAATATGTGTATGCAGTTGGTCCAGAAGCCTGAACTTTATGACGTACTCGTGTTGCCCAATCTCTACGGCGATATCATCTCCGATCTGTCGGCTGGCCTGATAGGCGGCCTGGGAGTTGCTCCTGGTGCGAATATCGGGAGCCTGTACGCCGTTTTTGAGCCGGTCCACGGCAGTGCGCCGAAATATGCCGGGCAAAATAAGGTCAATCCCATGGCGATGATGTTTTCAGGGGTGATGATGCTGCGTCACCTGTGTGAGCGCGAGGCCGCCGCTCGCCTGGAGAAAGCTCTTACGCAGGTGATCGCCGAGGGGAAAAACGTGACCTACGATCTGAAAATGCGGCCCGACGACCCGACTGCCGTTGGTACTTCCCAGGTTGCCGATGCCGTCATTGAGAAAATGCAGCACCTGACCCCGTAGGGGCTAGCCTCGCGCTTGCCCAGGCTAGCCCATTGATCTGTACGTTAAGCAGAGGGCAGGGATAGGCCCTGCCCCTACAGCGATTATTTTACAATTACGGTACCCATCATATATGGGTGAACGGTACAGTGGTACGCAAATGTGCCTGCGTTCGAGAAGGTCGCTGAGAAACTCTGTCTCTGGCCGATCAATCCTGAACTGGCAAAGCCGCCACTACTGGTTACTGTATGGGAGGCATCGGAGCCATTCACCCAGACAACCTGTGATCCTTTGGGGATGGTGATGGCGGCAGGCGCAAAAGCATACCGCCCGTTGTTTTCAACAATGCTCACCCGAACAACCTGCGCTGAGGCTGACTGCCTGGTTGCAGCTCCCGCCGCTCCACTGCCACATGCCACAAGTAACAACGTTATGACCATAGTCAGCGCGAGTACGGCCCAGAGAACCTGTGGGCGCTTGATATGTAGGGCCATTCCTGAAAAACTCCTTTCCACTACAACTTTCTGTCACCACTTTATTTGTGTACCGGACACACAGAAGATACGCCGGAAAGTTACTATTGTTTGACAGCTATTACAGTGGAGATTATAGAATGGATTGTGGTCAACGTTGCGATGACCTCATGCGGCATAGTGATAGACCGGCCAGTCGTTTAAGCTCGGATTTTGTTACATTGAGGCTAACGAGCGTCCCGTGTGGACGCGAGCGGGAGAGACAAAAAAGTGGCGCAGGACCAGGCTACCCGCACCGCGCGCCCAGCTTTCGTATCCGAGTTGTTCCACCGTACAAAAACGGAGATCCTTTCCCATCTGAGAGAACAGGTGCTGTTTGATTTCCTGATGCATAGCTCCGACCAGGGCATCATCTGTCAGAATATTCAGATCGGGGCTCGAAAAGATAATGCATTCTGGATTAAAAATGTTGATCAGATTTGCTAATGAGATTCCGAGCAAGATCCCGGCGCGTTGCAGTGCGGCTTTTGCTGCTTGATCGCCACTGCGAGCGCGTTCGACAATTTCAAGTAGCTCCTGCTCTGACGAGGCTGCGATGGGGTTGTATGTCGTGATCTGGGCATATTCACGGTAGTTCTTGACAATCCCAGGGAAAGACACATACGTTTCCAGGCACCCGCGATTGCCACAATCGCAGAAGCGCCCCTCGGTGGTGACGGCGGTATGGCCGAACTCGCCAGCTCCTCCAAAGGCCCCTCGATAGAGGTCGCCGTTCGCCACAATCCCTAGCCCAACGCCCCGTCCAATGGCGACCACCAGGAAATGGTTGTAGGGCTGTCCCTGGCCGAAGAACTGCTCGTAAACGGCCAGGCAATTTACGTCGTTATCGACAAAGACCGGGACGCCGATCCGTTCTTCCAGCGGGCGACTGATTTCCACATTTTTCCAGCCAAGCAGCGTGGCGTCGATACAGAAACCGCGCTCAGCATCAATCAACCCGCTCATCCCAAATCCGATGCCGATGATCTTGTCTCTGGCAATCTGGCTCTCACGGAACAATTCTTCCCAACAGCGCACAATAAGCTCCATCGCCTGCGCATAATTTCCGCGCAAGGGAAGAGCCCACTGCCGGGTGTGGACTAATTCACTGCTCAGATTTAAAATCACGGCGGTCAGCGATTCGGGTTGAGGGATCAGCCCGACAACAAAGCCCCCTTCTGGATTGATTTCCAGGAGTCCCGCTTTGCGTCCCCCAGTGGATTCGGCAAAATCCCTTTCCAGGATCAAACCACGTTCCAGCAAGCTGCTCGTAATCTTAATGACTGTGACCAGACTCAGGCCCGATATATTGGCCAGTTGAGGACGTGAAATAGGCGCTTCTGTGCGAATCAGATTTAAGAGGGTGCTCTGGTTAATCCCTCGAATAAGAACACGGTCGGCGGGTAGAAGGCGTTGCTGCATGAGTATCTGGCCTGCTTTGTTTGTTAATTTAGTAAGGTTATTGTACCTGAAGGCTGTTGATGTGTCAAGGCATTCACAGCATTGCACAGGGCTTTTCCGTGTTCGTCATGCTCACAGGGCGAAGCCCTGCTCGCAAGAGAGAGGTGCAGGCAACGCCGCGATGCGACGTTGCCTGCACCTCTCTCCTCTTGCCCTGCGCCCCGTTCGGGGCGCGAATCCCGTTGGCAGGAGTGAGAGGAGAGGGACACTGAAAAGCCCTGTAGCATTGCAGAGCAGAACATTCAGGAATGCTTGACAGAGAGCGATTTTCTTCAGTATACTAAACTTAGTTAATTTACTTTATTAGGTCCTGTCTGGCTAAGGCGGCTGTATCAGCCCCTGGCCTTCACATCCGCAGGAGGAGTATTTCTATGTCTTCCAGTGAAGTATTTAGCTCAACAATCCTCAATCGGCGTCAATTCGTCAAGCTTGCGGGTGGAGCGACGCTGAGCCTCTCGGCCCTGCTGGCTGCATGTGGCGGCTCGACCTCCACCGGATCTTCGTCAAGTGGTCCCCTGTCCATCCATTTTCTTTCTGTCCAGACCGCCCAACAGCCCTGGCCCACCATTCTCAGCGCGATTACCGCTGCCTATGCAAAGACGCACACCGGCACAACTTTCACCGTGGATTACGTTCCCCAGAATACTTTACTTCAGAAACTTCAACTGCTGGCCGCCCAGAGAGCTCTTCCGGTTCTCTATAATACGCCCCAGGCTGATCTGGTCGCGCAGTTGCTCAAAGACGGGGAAGCTCTTGATCTCGACACGACGCTTCAGCAGCTTGGGGTCGCAGATCAACTGGTTCCCTCAGCAGTTACTCTGCTCAAAAAGGTCTACGGCACCCCGCTTACTGCCCTTCCTTTTGAGCTGAACATTGAGGGATTCTGGTATAACAAACAGATTTTTAGCCAGAACAAGTTGCAACCGCCAGCAACCTGGAACGAACTGGAACAGCTTGCCGCCGCTTTGCAGGCAAAAGGCATCCAGCCCTTCGCGGCGTCAGGCATCCAGGGCTGGCCTTTGACTCGTTTGATCGGCAATTATCTGTTCCGCAAGCTTGGCCCCAGCGCGCTGGACGATATCCAGAGCGGCAAGGCGAAATTAACCGATCCGGCATATGTGGAGGCGGCGCAGCAGGTGGCGAATCTGGGCAAACAAGGGTATTTCGGCAAAGGCGTGGCGACCCTTGATTACACGCCAGCCCTGGATCTCTTCTTACAGGGCAAAACCGCTATGATCTACATGGGAAGTTGGGCGCTCGCCGATTTCAACAATCCCTCGGAAACGACGATTGGGTCAAGTAACATTGGCTATTTCCCCTTCCCTAACGTGGTTGGCGGACTTGGAAGCTCGGATCAGACGCCGATGAACGCCGGGCAGCCCACCTCTGTGAACAAGGCTAAATATACTGACGCCTTAGGTCAATGGTTGGCGTATATGGTGCGGAACTACGGGGATGTTGCCTTGCAGAAGCAGGGTGCGGTCACAGGCTTTGTCGTCCATAACAAACCTGCGAACCTACCTGCATTGACAACCCTGGTAATCGATCAGATTCCCCAAGTCACGCAGCCAGTCCTCTGGTTCGAAGCCTTGTTCTCGACCAAAGCGACCAACGTCTCGCAACAGAACGCGGCCCCCTTAGTGACGGAAGCGATGTCGCCGGCCAACTTTATGGCCTCGGTTCAGCAGGCGTTATAATACCAGAGAGAGAAGTTTGTCCGCGTCGAGCAGCTTGCCCGGTCTGGCGCTCACTTCGATGGACTATAGACAACGGCTGTATGGATGGGGAAGTCTTATGAACCAGCTCCTCTGGCCTATCTCTCAGCCCGGGTTTCCCATGTCACTCGGTGGACAGAGGGCGACAAAGCCCTCTGGAGGTTTGTATGAAAGCGCTTTTACACGATTGGAAAGCAACGCTAGTGCTGGTGGGGCCGGCGCTGCTGGTGTACACGCTGGTTGTTCTCATACCCATCCTCTGGTCGCTCGGCTATACGCTGTTCGAAGGCAACGTGCTTGCAGGCTTCCAATTCGTCGGTTTCCATAATTTCGCCCTGCTCGTCGCGGATCAACAATTCTGGCAAGCTGTGCTCTTCACAATGAAGTACGCGATCACCGTGACCGTTGGTCAGGTCGGCATTGGCCTGCTCCTGGCGTTGCTGTATTTCTTCGCGTTACACAAATCATCAGGCGTGATTCGCACGCTGGTCTTCTTTCCTGTTGTGCTGCCCACCGTTGCGGTCGCGCAGTTGTTCTCGAAGCTGGTCGAGATCTCGCCACAGTATGGTCTGGTGAACTCGCTGCTAGCAACTGCCCATCTCGATAGCTGGATTCAGCCGTGGCTGGGGCAGGGAGGGACCGCGTTCTGGGTGATCGTATTCATGGATATCTGGCGCTCAATGGGCTTTTACGCGGTTCTGCTCTTTGCCGGGCTGGTTGATTTGCCTGGCGAGCAGATTGAGGCTGCGCGCATCGACGGCGCTGCGGGATGGCGCCTGGTGCGTCATGTGGTCCTGCCGCAGCTTCAACCAATTCTCTTTTCATCACTTATTTTTAGCATCAATGGAACGCTCAAGGTGTTTGATAGTATCCTCGCGTTGACAAACGGCGGGCCAGGGCAAACAACCACGCCGCTGACGTTGTACATGTTCAATACGGCGTTCTCTAATGGCGAGTACGGCTATGGGAGCACTATTGCCACCGCGCTGGCTATGCTAAGCCTGTGCGTTACGCTGTTAATCTTCGGGTCCGCACGCCGCGATGTGGCCTAGAAAAGGGAGATAGCTATGCTTCGTACTTTGACAAACCGCCAGGAGATGGAAGCTTCTGTGCGCAAAGCGCGCACGCGGAAGGGGAGATCAGCAGGGCGCCTGGTGGGACGTCTCTCAATCTGGGTGATCATCGCTATGCTGATGGTGATTGAGGTTGGCCCGCTGCTCTGGTTATTGCTCTCCTCCTTTAAGGCGAATAACGAGTTTACCTTGAAGCCGCTCTGGGCACTGCCTGCGGGTATCGACTGGCAGAATTATGTTGATGCGTTGACTTCTGGCAATATCGGAACCTATTTCCTGAACAGCCTCCTGACGGTCTTCCCATCGCTGGCCTTGATCCTGCTTTTTGGGCTGGCTGCTGGCTTCGCGCTGGAGGTAATGGTCTGGCGCGGACGCAATACGGTGCTGCTGATATTCCTGGCTGGCATTCTGGTGCCGGTGCAAATCGTGCTGCTCCCACTATTCACCATCTACTTTCAGGCGCAGCTTATTGATACGCGCTGGGCGTTGATTATCACCTACACCGGCTTTGGTCTACCATTGACGGTGTTTTTGATGGCGACGTATTTCAAGGCCATTCCCCGCGAGTTGATCGAGGCTGCGGTCCTCGATGGCGCCAGCATCTACCAGGTTTTCTTGCGCATTGCCGTGCCAATGGTGGCGAATGGGCTGATCACCGTCGCGCTGGTCCAATTCTTTTTCCTCTGGAATGACCTGCTGTTCTCCTTGACCTTTATCAGTAGCGACAGCCTGCGCACTATTCAGACAGGACTGCTGAACTTTACAGGAGAGTTTGGCCAGATCCAATGGGGACCGACATTTGCCGCTATCTGCCTGGCCGTTTTTCCCACGCTGATCCTGTATTTGCTTCTCAATCAGCATGTGATTAAGGGACTGACGGCAGGCTCACTCAAGGGCTAAATCACAAACAGACCTTGCTACAGGAGATATTATGTCACACCAGGAATCGGAAACCCTTTCTCAGTGTACTCAAACTATGCAGCAGGCGAATGGCGAGCCTGCGATCATCGTTACTGGCGTTCAATTCGAGCAAAACCGCGACGCTTTTGGCATTGGAGTAGCGCGCCCGCGTGTATCCTGGCGCGTTGAAACGATGAGAGCTGATTGGCGTCAAACGGCCTATGAGATAGAGGTGTATGACGCGACGAGGCAGTTGCGAGGGCAGACTGGCCGAGTTGCGTCTGACCAGTCTGTTCTTGTCCCCTGGCCCTTCACCCCGCTGCATTCGCGCGAGCGCCTCGTCGTCAGGGTGCGCGTCTGGGGGACTGATGGAGCGGCTTCTGCCTGGAGCAGCTTTGCTTCGATTGAGGCCGGGCTGCTCTACCCGGATGATTGGATTGCGCAGTTTGTGGCTCCTGCCTGGGAAGAGGATCGGACGCGAGCACAACCGGCTCCCTTTTTGCGCCGCGAATTCGATGTCTATCCAGGAATGAGCCGGGCGCGTCTGTATGTCACATCTCTGGGGGTATATGAAGCCCAGATCAATGGCCAGGTGGTTGGCGATCAGGTCCTGGCTCCCGGTTGGACCAGCTATTCCACCCGTTTACTCTACCAGACATTTGATGTCACCAGCCTGTTGCGCCAGGGTCGCAACGCGCTCGGCGCCATTCTGGGTGATGGTTGGTATCGCGGGCGTCTCGGCTTTGGCGGGGGGCGGCGCAACTTCTATGGGGAGCGGCTGGCGTTGCTGGCTCAACTGGAAATCAGCTACGCCGATGGTCGGATTGAACAGGTTGCGACCGACCACAGTTGGCGAGCAACCACTGGTCCCATTCTCGCCAGCGATCTCTATGATGGTGAAATCTATGACGCGCGTCTGGAACTGACTGACTGGTCAAAACCCGGATATAACGATCAGGATTGGGGCAACGTCTGTGCCATTGAGCGTGATCTGGACACGCTTGCCGCGCCATCCGGTCCCCCTGTACGCCGCATCGAAACACGCGCGCCAGTCGCTCTTTTCTCGTCGCCCAGCGGACGCACTCTCGTTGATTTTGGGCAGAATCTGGTGGGGCGCCTGCGTCTGACTGTGCGTGGGGAAGCAGGGCAAAGGATCACGCTGCGCCACGCGGAAGTGCTTGAGAACGGCGAGTTGGGGGTGCGCCCGCTCCGTACAGCGCAAGCGACTGACGTGTATATTTTGCGCGGCGGCGCCGAAGAGATCTGGGAGCCACGGTTTACCTATCACGGCTTCCGCTATGTAGAGATCACAGATTGGCCTGGTGAACCTGGCGTTGATGACCTGAGCGCAATCGTCTGTCACTCGGACTTAGAACGAACCGGCTGGTTTGAGTGCTCTGATCCCCTGCTCAATCGTCTGCATGAAAACGTCGTCTGGAGTATGCGCGGCAACTTTTTCAGCCTTCCCACTGATTGTCCGCAGCGCGACGAGCGGCTGGGCTGGACCGGCGATATCCAGATATTCGCGCCTACCGCCTGCTTTCTCTATAATATCGCCGGTTTTCTGACTTCGTGGCTGGCTGACCTGGCGGCTGAACAAGAGGTGGATGGCATGGTCCCCTATGTTATTCCCAATATTCTCCCGTCACATTTGCCCGGTGATATTGGTGGAAAGATCGTCCCCGCGGCAGCCTGGGGCGATGCCGCTGTGCTGGTGCCGTGGACGCTCTATCAGCGCTATGGTGATACCGGCATTCTGGAAACGCAATTCGAGAGTATGCGTGCCTGGGTCAACTTGCTGACCACAATCACCGGAGAGAGCGCGCTCTGGGATCAGGGATTCCAGTTTGGTGACTGGCTCGACCCAAGTGCTCCTCCTGACAATCCGTCTGCCGCTCGCACAGAGCCTGCCGTGGTTGCTACTGCCTATTTTGCGCGTTCGGCGGACATTCTGAGCCGGGTAGCAGAGATACTTGGGCGAGCTGAAGAAGCGGCCCGTTACCTGGCCCTGGCAGCCAGAGTACGAGACGCATTTGATGCGGAATACGTGACCCCTGCCGGTCGCCTGCTCAATGATGCGGAGACGGCGTATGCACTGGCGCTGCAATTCAATTTACTGAAGCGAACCGAGCAACGGCAACACGCCGGAGAACAACTGGTGAAGCTGGTGCGCAAAAGCGGCTATCGCATTAGCACAGGCTTTGTAGGAACACCTTTGATTTGTGATGCGCTCTGCGCTGTCGGAGCGTATGATGTTGCTTATCGCCTGCTTATGCAGCACGAATGTCCCTCGTGGCTCTATCCTGTGACTATGGGCGCGACCACCATCTGGGAACGTTGGGACAGTATGTTGCCGGATGGCTCGATCAATCCGGGAAAGATGACCTCGTTTAATCACTACGCCTTTGGGGCTGTGGCCGATTGGTTACACCGGGTGGTCGCGGGCCTGGCGCCAGCCGAGCCGGGATATCGTCGCTTCACTATCCAGCCGCACCCCGGTGGAGATCTCACGCACGCGCGCGCAACGCTACACACTCCCTATGGACTGGCCGAGTCGAGCTGGGTGATCGCACAGGGAGAAATCACCCTCAATGTGATTATTCCTCCCAATACGACGGCCACGGTAATACTGCCGGGGAGTGGGGGAAAAACAGCAGAGGTTGGCTCAGGAACATATTCCTGGTCCTACTCCTATGTGCTATAAGCGCAAAATAAGAGGGCAGACGCACGGCGCTGCCCTTCGATGCACGGTCAGTTTGCTGTTAAGATCCGCTTGCTCTCGGCTTCGTTTTGCGCCACTTATGCCGTGCTTGAATGTAGCGCACTGTGCCTGAGCGAGCGCGCATCATCAGGGATGAGGTACGTGCGCCCCAGCCAAAATACTGGACGCCATCAAGGAGTTCGCCACTGGTAATACCGGTGGCGGCGAAGGAGACATCGTGCCCCTTGATCAGGTCATCAGTGCGGAATACCTGATCAAGATCAACTCCATCCGCCTTCAGCTTGTCGCGTTCTTGCTCATTGCGGGGCCAGATCTTGCACTGGATCTCGCCCCCAATGCACTTAATGGCTGCGGCAGCCAGCACAGCTTCAGTTGCTCCACCGGTTCCCATAAGCACATCAATGCCTTTATAATCTTCCATCGCGGCTTGAATGGCGGCGGAAACATCACCATCGGTAATCAGGCGGATACGGGCGCCGGTCTCGCGGATCTGTCTGATCAGCTCCTGGTGGCGAGGACGGTCCAGCACAACCACGGCCAGATCGTCTATACGAGCGTCACGCGCATGAGCAATGCGCTCCAGATTGACTGCCACGGGCGCATTGATATCAACCACATCTTTCATAGCGGGGCCGACCGCTATCTTTTCCATGTAGAATACCCCCGGAGGGGCTGAATACATGGTGCCACGCTCGGCGGTCGCGACCACGGCCAGCGCGCCGGGGAGGCCGAAGGCCAGCAGACGTGTCCCCTCTACAGGATCAACGGCCACATCAATTTCGGGAGGTGTGCCATTGCCAACATGCTCACCGATATAGAGCATCGGAGCCTCATCCTTCTCCCCCTCACCGATCACCACAACTCCACTCATATCAACGCCATCAAGGGCATGACGCATAGCATCGACCGCAGCCTGGTCGGCCATTTCTTTGTTGCCCTTCCCCATCCATCGTCCAGCACTCAATGCGGCGGCTTCGGTCACACGGATAAGCTCCATTGCCAGATTGCGCTCTTTCGTACCGGATTGTTCAAAGCGTCCTTCTTCCATAGCACAAGGTTCCTCCCTGGTTTGTTATATCGTGATAGAGCGGGGTTGGGTCCGGCAATGTTCTGCGATCATAATTGCGCGCACTTTCTCCACCGCCTCACTGAGATGTCCCTGTCGATTTTCTACTACATAATCATAGTGTATTTGCTGGGCCAATTCCATCTGCGAGTCGGCCAGGCGACGTTGTAGTTGAGCCTCCGTCTCGGTCTGGCGGTTCGTCAGCCGCTCAACCAGTTCTTCGGCTGAGCCTGGCACCAGAAAAATAAAGATTGCTCCTGGCACTTTCTTCCGCACCGTTTCGGCGCCCTGCACGTCAATTTTCAAGAGCACATCGCGCCCGTTATTCAGGTTGTCTTTAATCTGTTGTACAGGCTGTCCGTACCAGTTTCCGTGGACGTTGGCGTACTCGAGCAGTTCGTTCTGGGCAACCATGCGATCAAACGTTTCCTGGTTCACAAAATAATACGGGTTGCCTTCGCTCTCGCCGGGCCGTGGAGGGCGCGCAGTCACGGACGCGACAACATGGAAAGCCATCCCCTGCTCTTTGAGAGCTTTGATGACGCTATCTTTTCCGGTGCCCGAGGGCGCGGAAAGCACAAAAAGCAGTCCTTGCTTGAGCGAATGCTGTGTTAAAGTGATGTGTGATGCGGATGTCATGGTATCAAGCTGCATTCTTTTCTTCCTGATCTTACTCAAATGTCAAGAGGAGTTGATGTACGAATGGACAACTCTTTGTTATACTGTACATCAATGTCTATACCAGCGACAAAGCGTTGTGTTCCTACACACATGGGTAAGTAAATGCTCATATTGATATTGTACAACAGGATTAGTGAAGACGGAAGTTGCAGGCTTCTTCCCAATAGAGAAATAAGGATAAGAGAAAACCGATGCATGTAGATGCTATTACGCTGGCGGCAGTGGCTGATGAGTGGCGCCTTTTGCTGGCGAATGCTCGTATTGACACAATTATTCAGCCGACCGAGTATGCGATTGCGCTCCAATGTTACGCCCCTGCCGCTCAAGGCCAGGGCGGGCAAAATCGTTGGCTCTATCTCTCGGCGCATCCACAGTTGGCGCGGGCGCATTTGACCGCGCTCAAGCCTGCTAAGATTGCGAGTGAGCCTCCCGCGTTCGTGATGCTGCTGCGCAAATATCTGGAGGGGGCGCGGATCGAAACTGTCGTGCAGCCTCGCTGGGAACGCGTGCTGGAGATCATCGCCGGGTATCGCAGCGGCGAGAACGATGAGCGCGTGCGTTTTCGTCTGATCATCGAGATTATGGGCCGCGTCAGCAATATTATGCTGTGCAACGAAGATGGTATGATCCTGGGCGCGCTCAAACGTGTTGGCGCGGAAGTGAATCGCTACCGTGTGATTGCAAGCGGCGTCGCCTATACCCCACCTCCGCCACAGCAGCGTGAGGTAGCTGGTAAGCGCCTGCCGCGCCTTGAGCCCACCAGCGTGACCGCAGCCCAGCTCTCGATCTGTGCCGCCGAAGAGCGCATGGCAAGCCTTGAACCAGAAGCAGCGCCGGCGAAAAAGCCCAGGCGCGCGGCAGAACAGCCGAAGCTCTGGCAGGTGCTCACCAGGAATCTGCTCGGCTGTAGCCCCATGCTTGCCCGCGAGCTTGTCTATCGTGCCACTGAAAATGCTGAGATGGCTATCGAGCAGGCGAATGAAGCGGTGTGGGAGGAGCTGGCATGGAATATTCGCGACCTGACGGCGCTTTACGATACTCATAGCTGGCAACCTCAGCTTATTGAGCGAAGCGGCGAGGGAGGCGGTCAGATGGTACCGCTGGCCTTTGCTCCTTACGTGTTGGAGCAATACACGCAGCAGCCGGAGGTGAAGGTGCGCAACTCCCCTTCGATGAATGTGCTGCTGGATGAGTTCTACGCGCGTGCCGAGTGGCATGGTGCAGTGGAGAGCCTGCGGGCGCCCATTCGTAAAGTATTGCAGACGCAGCGCGAGCGCTGTAAGCGCAAGGCAGAGCTGTTGCAACAGGAGATGCAGGCGTCCGAAGAGGCGGCGCGTTATCGTCTCCAGGCTGATTTATTGCTGGCGCACCAGCACGAGATTGCGCAAAAACAGAGCAGCATCGATCTGCCAAATATCTTTGAAGGCAGCGACCAGCCGGCAATAGTCACGATCCCGCTGGACCCGCGTTTTGACGCTGTAAGTAATGCCAACCGTCTTTTTCACAAGTATCATAAGTTACGCCGGGCACTGTCGCTTGTGCCAGGGCAAATCGAGCAAAATGCGGCAGAGCTGGCAACAATTGAGCAATTCTTAGCCGATCTGATGCTGGCGGAAAATCCTGCCGAGCTGGTACTGGTCAAGGCGGAGGTGCAGACGGCTGGCTATATGCGTGGCAAGTCCATCCAGGAAAGTAAGAAAGCACAAAAGGCGCAAAAAAAGGGTAAGGGGGGCAAGCAGGCGAAGGGCAAGCCGGTAGCTCCTGGCGGTGGCGTGCCGCTGCATGTGCAGAGTCGCGATGGTTTTACGATCCTGATAGGGAAGAACAGCAGGCAGAATGAGGAAGTGACCTTTCACCAGGCGACTGGCAGCGATATCTGGCTGCACGCGCGTGGCGTTGCAGGCGCGCATGTGATCATCAAGTCTGCCGGACGGGAAATTTCTCGCAGCTCCATCGAGCAGGCGGCGAAGCTTGCGGCCTATTATAGCGAAGGACGAGGCAGTACCAATCTGCCGGTCGATTACACCTTGCAGCGCTATGTGCGTCACATGAAGGGCGGAGGCCCGGGCATGGTCATTTACGAGCGAGAGCGCACAATCTACGTACAGCCGGAGGGACCAGCAGAATGATCAGGGCATTACTGACCATTCTGCCCCTCGTGATTTTTTTCAGGGGCAATCTCCGGCCACGCATAGACTTGAGTAATGGTGTGTAACAACTCCTGTTGCAGCGACCCCCCGTTATCTGAATTGGTCATGAGAACGCACCCCTGCCCTCCCTGCTGCAAGGAGACCCAACAACTGGTAAAACCGGCGTTGTCGCCCGGGTGTCCGAAGCGAGCGCCAGGGCCTGCGCCTTGCACGAAAACTCCTAACCCCATATCTCCGCGCGCATCTCCGTGGCTTTGTGGCGTGAGCAGCTCCTTTACCATCTGTGTTGAAAGCAGGCGATGAGGCTTCTCTGCCCGCGCGCATTGCAGTTCCAGGGCGAACTGTGCCAGGTCAGTGGGCGTCGTCCAGAGCCCTGCTGCTGCCATCTCTGGATAGACATACCAGTTACCGGCCACAGGCTTGCCACTTTTCCTGTGCCCTGATGCCGCCATCTTTGCCTGGGGAGCGGGAAGCGGTTGCTCATACGTGCTGTGTGTCATGTCAAGCGGCTCCAGCACCAGTTCTTGCATCAGGGTTGGAAAGGGTTGTTGCATCACATCAATCAGCAATTGTTGAAGGATGCAATATCCCCCTCCAGCATACTGAAATTGCTCCCCAGGAGGGGCAACGACGCAAATTTCAGGCGTATTGCTGGGTTGCTCGCCATTTAAGATCTCATGCAGCGTTGGAATATCCTGCTCACGGTGATAGCCCGCGAACCAGGGAACGCTAATCCCCGCCGTGTGGCTCAGCAGCCGTCGGATAGTGACCTCTGACTGTTGTGCTTGATGAGCAGGGACCTTCCAGGATTTCAGGAACAGATTAACGTCGGCGTCCAGGTCGAGGCGGCCTGCTTCGACTAAGCGAAGGACGGCGCTAGCGGTCACCACTTTACTGATCGAGCAGGCTTGAAACAGCGTTTCGCTGTCAATGCGTTCCGGCTCGCCCATTTTGCGAACTCCATAGCCACAGGCCCATTCCAGATGGTAATTGTTAATCATAGCAAGGCTTACCCCGGGAATGGTGTAATCCGTCATGCGCTCGTGAAGTGAACGGGGGCGACCGTTCCTGGTCACCATGACGGCTGTTTCAATGCGCTCTTTCTTCTCTTGCCCGAGCTGGTTCGTGGGCGTGATGGATTCCGACATGGTGGCGTCTCCTCTGTGGCGGTGATCTTTCATATGCTGCGATTATGCCATAAAAAGCGGCTAAAACCGATCCTGAATGATTGAGACGATGGCGCCGGCGTCAGCGTTCCCGTGAGGAGCCGATCCCCATCTCTTCGCGGTACTTCGTCACGGTGCGGCGAGCCAGAGGCGTGCCTTGCATTGTCAGGAGGCGAGCCAGGTCCTCATCGCTGAGGCGGTGGCGCGGCTCCTCGTGCTGAATTAGTTCGCGGATGATATCTTTTATGCCAAGAGAGCTATCGAAAAAGTCAGAGAATGGGATCAGACGCCCATTGGGCAGCAACGCGTATTTGTTCGCGGTCGCCCGGCTGACCGTACCTTCATCCAGGTTCAATCGTCCGGCGACTTCGGCGCGAGTGAGCGGGCGCAGGTAGCGTATACCTTTCTCCAGGAATTCGCGCTGGTAATCTACCACCAGCTCGGCGACCCGTTTCAACGTGCGCCAGCGGCGTTGGATGCAATCGACGAAGAATCTGGCACGGTCGCCATGTTGATGGATATAGCGTTGTACCTCGTGCCCGCCAAACTCGGGGTGCTGCTGGTCCATTGAGATGGCATAGCTTGTTTCAACCTGGAAATGATAGCGTTTTTCCTCGATCAGCTCTATCTCGAAGCCTGTCTCCCCTCTGCGGATGATGAGATCGGGCCGAATATAGGTGATGCTATTGCCGACAGAGGAATAGTACGTATCGTCTCTATAGGTATGGGCTGGGAAAGGATGGAGCTTGCTGCGGATATAGGCGCTGGCCTGGTGTACCTCCTCTTCCGTTACCTTGAGCTGGCGAGCTATCTCGTGGAACTGGTTGCGCCCCAGCAGATTCAGATAGCGATCAACAAGGATGTAAGAGAGGGGTGGAGGGGTCTCCAGTTCGCTCAACGCTCCTAACTGGATGAGCAGACATTCACGCAGGTCGCGAGCGCCAATGCCAAGCGGTTCCAGCGTTTGCAGTTGGAGTAAGACGTAATCGACCCGCTTGACCGGGACCTGGAGATGATCGGCAATTTCCTGCGTGCTGATTTCAAGATAGCCACGTTCATTAAGATTGCCAACCAGTTGCTCAGCGATCAAAGCATCGTCGGGAGCGACCAGGGCTTCCAGTTGCTGGAGCAAGCTCTCTGCCAGCGTTTCCCCGTTGGGAATACGCGATAAGGGATCATATTCATCATCATTGTCAGCTTCTGCAAAACCGTAATTATCGCTATCGTAGAGCGTCTGTTGATAGGATTGCTGAGATTGAGGAGCTAAATAATCGTCGTGCGGCTGGGATTCGCCCTCGCTGGTGGCCTGAGAAAGCGGAGCCAGCGGCGTGGTAGGCATGGAGTGTCCGCAGTTAGCGCAGGCCGAACTATACATGGGCGCGCCACAGTAAAGACAAACCCGCTGCTCTATCACATCAAGAGTAGGATTCTCCATCTGTTCCTGGTTGATCGCTCGATCCAGTTCATCGGAAGAGAGATGCAAAATAGTGCTTGAAGTGATAAGTTTGGCGCTGACGCGCAGCACCTGTTCTGGTCTCGGCCTCGGCTCTAACCGCATAGATTCCCCCTACCTGCCCCTTGCTGATGGTTTAAATCCATCCCCGGCTGACTAACGCGCTATATGCTGCTTCCTGCTCTGCTGCTTGCTTGTTACGACCATGACCCTGGCCGACTACTGTGTCACCTAACAAAACCTCAACGGTGAATTCCCGATTGTGTGATGGTCCTTCCTGGCTGGCGATACGATAAGAAGGAGTAATGCCTTCACGGGCCTGCGCCAACTCCTGAAAAAGAGATTTGTTATCTTTAAATAAGCGTTTGCTGACAATATTGTGAGCGATAGGCTCCAGGCGTGGGATGAGAAACTGTTGAGTTACGCCCAGCCCCTGATCAAGGTAAATTGCGCCTAGAATGGCTTCAAAGGCGGAGGCAAGCACACGCTGACCACCGCCGCTGTGCTGCTCGCCCTTTCCCATACGTAAAAATTGGCTGAGATTGATTTCCCGGGCAAACATTGCCAGCGTCTCTGTGCGTACGAGGATGGCCCGTACGTCTGTCAGCTCTCCCTCGGTTAAGTGAGGGAAGGTGCGGTAAAGAAAGTCCGCGCTGATTAACGCCAGCACCGAATCCCCCAGGAACTCCAGGCGCTCATTGGAACTCTGTCCCTCACCGGCACTTTCGTAAATAAATGAACGATGGGTTAGCGCCATACTGAGCAGTTTTTTGTCCTGGAACTGTACCTTGAGAATCTCTTCTAACTGTTCGTACATTAAAATACCTCTAACAACACATGAACCTCATCCTGCACGCGCTCCGTTACCGTACCAATGCGCCAGAAGGTGACATCTGGCGCTAGCTCAGCGAGTCGCGGCCATACCGCTGGATCAATGGCTGCGAACAGCCCTCCCGATGTCTGCGGGTCCCATAATATGGCGCGTTGCTCCAGGTCGAGCCGGTCGCTGATGTGAACACGGGGAGTAAGATAATCCTCGTTGCGGAGCGCTCCCCCGGGAATACAGCCCAATGTCGCATATCGCTGAACGCCTGGTAATAGTGGCAATGCCTGGTAATCAAAGCGCATGCCGCTCAGGCTCTGGGATGCCATCTCCCAGGCATGGCCGAGCAGGCCAAAGCCGGTAATATCTGTCACCGCGTGTACCCCTGAGCCTGACCGTACCAGGGCTTCGCTGGCGTGGCGATTAAGCAGCATCATGGAGCGAATAGCGGCTTGTAGATCGTTTTCCTCAACCTGGTCGCGTTTGTGCGCGGTCGTGATCAGGCCCGTGCCCAGCGGTTTGCTGATAATAAGCAGGTCGCCGGGCTGGGCGCCGCCTTTGGTCAGGATATGTTCGGGATGGACCATGCCGGTAACGGAGAGACCATACTTTGGCTCTCTATCCGTCACAGTATGGCCGCCAGCAATAACGCCCCCGGCCTGGGCGATGGTATCCATGCCTCCCCGTAATATTTCGCTCAGCAGGTCCGCTGCCAGGTTATCGGGCCAGGCCACCAGATTGATCGCCATCAGCACCTGCCCCCCCATCGCATAAACATCGCTCAGCGCGTTTGCTGCGGCAATAGCCCCAAAAGCGTAAGGGTCATCCACCACAGGCGGGAAAAAGTCCGCTGTGCTAATTACTGCCTGCTGTTCATTGACACGATAGACGGCAGCATCATCGATGGCATCCAGCCCGACCAGCAAATTGGACGGTGTGGATGCATACCCTTTTAGTGGACGCAGAACCTGCGCCAGGGCATCGGGGCCCATTTTCGATGCTCAACCTGCGCAACTGGCAAGTGATGTTAAGCGTATCTGTCGGCCTGTGCTCACGCCAATCAATCCTTTTATCTTTGTGCAAACTTCCGTCGTCATTGTAGCGCGTTTTGGGTCAGTGCGCAACGCTAAGCATATCGCCCTCAGGACTTCTCAAAAGCTACTGCACACTCTGACTCCTCGCGCCTTCGGTGCTCACAGGGAGAAGAAGGTGCAGGCGGTGGGCACAGCCCACTGCCTGCACCTTCTTCTCCAGAATGGCTCGCTTGCGAGCCATTCTGTATGAAAAGACAACGTTTGAGAAGCCCTGATATCACCCTGAAAAATGCTAGACTGTTCTTGCGAGATGTGCTACTCTTAACCAGGATGGACTTGAGGAAGACAGGCAATCGCGGGTCGCAAGATCCGAGGAAAGTCCGAACTCCACAGAGCGGAATGCTGGATAACGTCCAGTGGGGGCGACCCTGAGGAAAGCGCAACAGAAACATACCGCCTGCCTCCTATGGGAAAGCGGGCAAGGGTGAAATGGTGAGGTAAGAGCTCACCAGCAGCCAGGTGACTGGTTGGCTGGGCAAACCCCATTCGGAGCAAGACCGAGCAGAAGGGATAGCATACTTGCCACGGTAAGCATGCTAGCAGGTTGCTCGCCTGTCAACCTTCGGGTTGGTCGCTTGAGGCGCCGGGTAACTGGCGTCCTGGATAGATGATTGCCACCCATGCCATCGAGAGGTGGCCTGGGGACAGAATTCGGCTTACGGCTTGCTCAACTCCATCGCGCAGAATGAAGTTAAAAGAGACAGAAGACCTCATATCTTCTGCCTCTTTTGTCTATATGTTAAGAATAAGAGCGTGTCTATTACCTGCTCAAGCGATCATGCTCGATCAGCCAGCGGATAAAATTGAGACGACGGCTTTCTTCTACCATCTCGCGGTATTCAATTTCCTCAGTGACGTGGTCCCTCATATAGATCAATCTCATGGCTTCAATTTCGCTAAAGCCCATTGAGAGCAAATCTTGAAGGCCGGTATTTTCGGTTGTATATGATTGTTCTGACATGATGGCGCTCCCTTATATAAATGGAACGAACTACGGGACAGAGCCGTCAAGACCTTACTGGCTTACGATACAACAAACCTGAGCGGACGCGATCAATCGGGTCTCTACGGGCGCGGTACATCTGCCCCTTATGAAGCTCAGATCTGCTGTAGTGAAGGCTTGCTTGATACATATACGGATCAAAGCATCTCACTAGATACAACATCTTTTTCTCCCCGCCTATTTCAGTGAAGACGGCTGTATCGCTTCCGCTGGGTGGTAATAGTCCTCCATCCCTACGTATACTACTACGTTCGTGGGGGAGATTTTTGGGTGAAATGTCCGGGCCACCGGGAAACGGATACAGGAATCAACATTCATAAGTTAGGGGACTGTATCGTCGTACCTGCGAGGAAAACTGCTTGAGGTTGACGACCTTTGAAACTATACTAACACAGTCGTCAATGAGAGTCTATCGGGTAGCCAGAATTTCCTATAGTCTTTGTATCGATTCCCATCTGAAAAATCTTCAGGCTGCGTTCTGTTGTGTCTCGGAGCAGAGGGGCGGCGTATCGCATGGCGTAATCCAGCGTCATTGGGCCAGCGGGGAGCGCGGCAACTGCGGAGACGCCCAACTTGTACACGGCTTGATACCCTTCTCCGAGGCTGCCCGCAAGCGCAAGGACTGGGAGATTGTAGCGCCCGGCCAGCTCTGCCACGGCCCCAACACTTTTGCCATAAGCTGTTTGCTCGTCAATCTGCCCCTCCGCCGTAATAACCAGGTGGGCCGTACGAATTTGCTCCTCAAGATGAACCGCCTCCAGCACAATCTGCGCCCCTGGTCGCAATGTGGCATGGACGAATGCCAGCAGGCCCGCTCCCAGGCCGCCAGCAGCTCCAGAGCCGGGAATTGCGGCGACGGCGCACCCCAGGTCTCGTTCGATGATATGCGCGTAATGGGCCAGAGCTGCATCTAGGGCGGCGATCATCTCTGGGGTCGTGCCTTTCTGTGGCCCATAGATTGCGGTTGCGCCCTTTGGGCCACAAAGGGGGTTGGTGACATCGCAGGCCACGTCGAAGACGCATTCGGCCAGGCGCGGATCGATATGTGCGGTCGAGATCGTGGCGAGCCTGCTCAGGGCGGCTCCGCCAGGTTCAACGGCCTGTCCTGCGCTGTCTGTCAGCGTTGCCCCGAGGGCCTGAGCCATACCCGCGCCGCCGTCGTTCGTCGCGCTACCGCCGATCCCGAGGATGAAGCGCCGGTAGCCGTGGTCCAGCGCGGCGCGGATCAATTCGCCCACGCCATAGGTGGTGGTGATGCGTGGGTCGCGCTGTGCCGGAGGGACGAGCGGCAAGCCTGCGCATGCCGCCATCTCTATGGCTGCTGTACGTCCGTCGCCGAGCAGTCCAAAGAACGCCTCGACTGGCTGGCCTAGTGGCCCTGTTACCACCTGCCGTACTATTGTCCCCCCGGTTGCATCGACCAGCGCCTGGACCGTTCCCTCTCCCCCATCGGCAACCGGGACGATAGCGATATCTGCGTCGGGATAGGCGGCGCGAACGCCCTCTGCGATAGCCCGTCCCGCCTCCGCCGCCGTCAAGCTCCCCTTGAGCGATTGGGGTGCGATCACAATACGCATGGTCGTTTTGCCTTTCAAAATCGGTCAAATCATTAGCTCTTTGTAATTGTATATCATCTGGGATGGCATCGTTGGGGTTTCTACTGAAGATTGGATCTTTTTCTTCTCATTTGCATCCTCTCCCCACCTGCTCTATACTACGCATAGACACAAAACTGAGATACTTCTTCTGAAAATTGCTTCAAACTGGAGTTTTTCTATGCCAGATGGTTTATCGCTTATATGGCCCTGGAATCCAGGGGCTATTATATTGCTGTTAGTTTTATGCCTGCTCTATTTGCTGGGTTTGCGGCCGGCTCGCCTGCGTCATTCACAGGATAGGCCATTCCTTGCTGACCGCCTGAGCGCAGCTAGCGGCTGTAGCTCCCCGATTCATCGTGGGAGCGTTGGCGGTTTGAATAGCAAACCGGTGAAGACTCGTCAAATAGTATGTTTCTTCTCAGCTATCGTGATCGCTGCTCTGGTGCTATTGACGCCTATTGATACGATTGGCAGCACCCAGCTCTTTGTTGTTCATATGTTTCAGCTTGTCGTTCTGACCACGCTTTGCACGCCGTTGCTTATTTTTGGGTGCTCTGAAGCACTGCTGCAACCACTCGTTGAACTGCCTGTTGTCCGCAATGTTGTCAGAATTTTTACGCAACCGCTGGTGGCCTCGATCCTTTTCAATGTAACGTTTCTGCTCTGGCACGCACCCAGGTTCTATGACGCTACTATCGGCAACGCCTCCCTCTACCATGCTCAGGTGCTGACGATTTTCGTGCTCTCGTGGCTAAACTGGTGGCCGCTCATCGGTTCCGTCAAGCAATTGCGCCACATGAGCTATCCTCTCCAGATGCTCTACGCGTTCTTTGATGGGCAGCCGGTTGATATCTTTGCCTTCATCCTGGTATTTACTGGCGTGCCGATCTACTCGCATTACGTCATTCCTCCGCAACTGGGCCTCTCTGCCTTTGCCGACCAGGCGGCTGGTGGCGCGCTCCTGTTAATCCCGGGGCTGGTTGACCTGGTGGTGATGTCTCCGCTCTTCTTCCGCTGGCTGGGGCAGATTGAGCAACGGACGCGCCTGGCCGATGAGCACAGGCAGGAGGAAGAGATAGAGCTTGTGCATTTAGAGAAGCAAGAACTCTAGCAAGCTTGCAGGATAAGCGTAGACAGTATTAGCAAACTTTTCCATGTTTTTCCACTTTTGCCCTTCAATATGATATAGTATGCATATGTTGTGGAGTGTCATTGGAAGAGCAGAAAGGGTTGTCATAACATGGAGAAGGCTGCTAATAGTTATATCATCAATGCGGAAAGTGGCGCGGAGATGGCGCGCCTGATCGACCAGGATAAGTTTATTACAAAATGTATGGGGGGGCTCTTCCCCGAAATTCCTGAGCTTGCGAAGGTGGGTAGCACCCTGGATGTTGCGTGTGGACCGGGGGGCTGGGCGCAAGAGATGGCGTATACGTACCCCGAAATGCGGGTCGTAGGCATTGATATCAGTCAGCGCATGATTGAGTATGCGAAGGCTCTGTCGCAGGTTCAGGGGCTGGATAACACGGAATTCCGCGTGATGGATCTGCTAAAGCCGCTCGACTTTCCTGATGCGTCCTTTGATCTGATCAATGCGCGCTTTCTCGTTGGTTTTGTCCATGCGGATTCCTGGGTTCCGCTGATGAAGGAGCTGATGCGCATCTTGCGGCCTGGAGGAACTATTCGATTTACAGACTCCGACGGTCGATTAATCACAAGTTCTCCAGCGTTCGAGAAGCTGATGGATTTGCTGATGCAAGCGTTTTATCTCGACGGACGAAACTTGACCGGCAGCCCTTCGCATATTGGTATTACACCTATGTTAGGACGTTTTTTGCGAGAGGTGGGATGCCAAAACATTCAAGAAAAGGCCCATTTGCTCAACTTCTCTGCTGGCATGGAAGCGTATAGCAGTGTTTATGAAGATGCCAAAGTTGGTTTCAAACTCGTTCAGCCCTTTTTCGTGAAGATGAAGGTCGCCGAGCAAGAAGAAGTAGAACAGATCTATGAGCAGATGCTGGCGGAATGGCTCTCTGAGGACTTTCGCGGCCTGTGGTATTTTTTATCGACTTGGGGGCAAAAACCTGTCTGAACAGCAAAACTGCATAGCGTTGCTCATGAGCGATTCCAGGTACAGGGAAGGCGCAGGGCCTCTTTCAACCTTTGTTCATACAGGGAGCGTGGAATCTCTATGACCCCAAGCGATGCCAGGTGGGGAGTGATAAACTGCGTATCATGCAATGTATAACCCTGTGCCTTCAAATGATTGACCAGCGCCACAAGGCAGACCTTCGAGGCATTGGTGGCGTGAGAAAACATGCTTTCTCCCATGAAGGCTCCACCCAGCGCCACGCCATATAAGCCTCCAACCAGCTTATCACCTTGCCATGCCTCAAAGCTATGCGCGCATCCGATGTGATGCAGGTAGCAGTATGCTTTGATAAATTCCTCGTTGATCCAGGTCTCTTCCCGCTGCGCGCAGGAGCGCATGACCGTCTCAAACGCGGTATCCATACGGATCTGATAGATGTTTTTACGCAGGAAGGCGCGCAGAGAGCGCGAAACATGCAGATGGTCATGCTCCAGAATGGCGCGCGGATCGGGAGCGTACCAGCTAATACGGCCTCGCCGGTCGGCCATCGGGAAAATCCCCTGTTCGTATGCTCGGATAAGCAATGCTGGATTGAGTGGTTCCGGTAATCGTCCAGGCATTGGCTCTTATCCTCGTACAAACCAGTGCAGATACCTGGCTATTTTCGGGTTTACGCCCTCGATCATTGCCACATCTGCCGTACTCAACGGCTTGAGCCAGGTGAGTAGCCAGAAGCATAGCAGCAGGAAAACCACACCCGAGACCCCCAGTACCGCTGCTTGTAGCAGACGATTCGCCGGGTGCCAGAGCAAGATAAGGATGCCAGGTAACGCCGCTAGAAACAGGGCCAGTAAGAATCTGCTGGTAAAAATCAATAATTCTTTCGGATAGTGCCGTGGCAGGTCGCGTAGCACAAATATGAGCATCAAAACGCCCGTCAGGGTTTTAGCAATGCCATCGGAGAGGAGCGCACCGGCGGGGCCAAAAAGTGGAATGAGCACAACGCCGGTTGCTATCAAACAGAGAATAGCAGGCCACTGGCTCAGCACCACAAGTCTCGGCTTCCCCATGACGTAGAGCGTTGATTGATGGATGGTGGTGCCAATGATGCGCACAAGCAGATTAAAGAACAGGAAAATCGCCAGTAGCGGCCCCACCGGATCGTAATTGCTCCCATAGAGGACATGCGTGATAATCTGCGCATTGAAGAGGCTGAAGACCAATCCAGGCGCAGCTAATAGCGTCTCCACTTTAATTAAAGCCTGCCAGGAACGAGCCAGACGTTCATGATTGTGCCCGACAAAGGCAGCGGCCAGAGCAGCTCCTCCGACGCCGCCAAAGCCTGCCACAAGCAGGAAATTGGCGGAATCCGCCAGTTGGAACGCGAGATTAAAGTAGCCGATACCGGTCAGAGAGATGGCGAAAACGCCCAGCAGGATAAACGAGATTTGCTTCAGCAGCGCGCCCGTTGCCAGATTAGCTAGCCACGCCGAGAGGCCAAGCTGTATGACCGGCTTCAACGGCTGCCTGTATTCCGCGCCGCGCGTGAAAATGAAAGGAGCCAGCCAGAGGGCAAACGCGGCTGTTACAAGCAGAGAAGTGAGAGCCAGCATCCAGAAGACGCCGTTGACCCCCCACCCCAGTTTTAACACGACGAATCCCAGAGCCAGCACAAGGGCCTGAATGGCGCTGCCAACATAAAAAACGAAGCGCATGCGCATCAGGGCCGCGTAGACGGCATTGAGCAAATTGCCAATCGCGCTTCCCAGGACGTAGACTGCGATGGGGATAGTATTCGCCAGCACTTCAGGGCTATGTAAGCCTGCCGCAGTTTGCGCCGCGCCTGGGATGGGTAAGAGCTGAATGAGTGCGGCAATTACGGGAAGGCCGAAGATCATAATGATCAAGCAGGGGACGAGGGTGGCAAGTCGTAAAGCCAGCAATCGTCTGGTCAACTGCGCCGCCGAAGCGCGCCCATATTCGGAGAAGATACGCGGAATGTATGTCGTTATCGCATCTTCCAGACCGAACGCAATCACGTAGAGAATGGTATTGAAGGCCGTCAGACCCACGGTAAAGATGCCATACTGGGTCGTGGTGACATTGTGGGTGATGATCAGGGTGAGAATGAACCACGAGATAAAGAACCATAACCCGTAAGCCTGGTTGTATAGATAGCTATGGGGCGTACGCTTGAGCAGGCGCTGTGCTTCCTGCTCCCCGCGCGCTTCCGTTTCTGGTAAGACATTAGATAGCATTGTAAAGTCCATTTTACCTTATTTTGAATAAATTGCGAGCCAACCAGCCAATACCTCCTAGAGCAGCGAACAGTTCCAGCGTACTGACGTTAGCGGTTACATGATCGGTAGAAACGAGGTAGAACGCGCCTACTCTGAATGTTGCGGCAACGACGAATAGTCCCAACCCGAACCAGGCGGGCAATGTGGTGTATAGCAGCGCTCTCTGCCAGCTCCGGCAAAGGAAGCCGATGGCCGTGGGCAGCAGATAGAGCAAGGCCGTAATCACTGGTGCGATGGTTGGAGGAAAGGGTCCGTCTAACGTCGTTGATGCCGAAGGCGGCAGGATACGTGCCCACAATTGAGCTGGTACAAGGGCCATAACAACGAGAACAGTTTCAATGATAATAAGGCCAATAGTTAATCTATCCCAATATTTCTCTGGGATTTGTTGTGCGATATCTGATTGCATTATCGTTTCCTTTTGATGGCTTGCTATTGCAGACGACCAACGCTCCCACGATGAATCGGGGAGCTACAGCGGCTAACTTCGTTCAGGCCGTCTGTAAGGAATTACCTATTGTTGTGGAATGGGCAGTAATCCCATTGCATATTTCATTAATAAAATTCGTCGTACAGAAGCATCAATGTGTTGCTGGCTAATAGCTCCAGAAGCGATAGCCTGCTTGATACCTTCGATCATGGTGGCAAGCTCGCTCGGGCTGCGTGCTCCCATCAGCAGGTCAGCTCCTGCTTCGACTGCCAGCGCGGCAGCTTGCGAAGGCGTATAATAGTCTGTTACCCCTTGCATGGTTAAACTGTCGGTCATAATAACGCCCTGGAAACCGAGTTCGTCCCGTAGAATGCCCTGAACAATTTTGCTGGATAATGACGATGGTATTGTATTGTCCAGAGCGGTGACGATTTCGTGCGTGACCATAATGGCGTGGACATTGCCCTGCTGGATTAAGTTGCGATATGGCGCCCAATCAATCTGCTCAAGGCCGCTCCTGGAGCGCGTCAGATGCGGAACCCCTATGTGTGGATCGGCGCTGACGTCGCCGAGGCCGGGGAAGTGTTTCAGGGTGCCAACGACCCGTCCGCTCTGTTGCAGCCCTTGTAGATATGCAGCGGCCATTTTTGTTACCAGCGTGGGATCTTTGCCATAGGTACGCATATAGAGCTGTGGATTGAACACGCTGGTAACATCGACGACCGGAGCAAGATTGAGATTGATCCCGTAGGAGCTAAGGTCTTGTGCATCCTGGAGACCGGCAGCTCTGGCCCTGGCCGGGTCGTTGGTGGCCCCGATAGTAGAGGCTGCGGGCCTCGGCCCATCGAGATTCACCAGGCGATCTACCTGTCCCCCCTCCTGGTCAATGGCTATAGCCAGGGGAATAGTTCTTCCCTGTTGCATCTGTTGATCAAGATTTTTTAACTGGGTTTTGTTGAGAATATTATTGTTGGAATAGTACAGCAGCACGGCCCCAACGTTATATTGAACCAGCATGGTATCGAGAGCAGGTGAGTAGTCCGGGCCGGTGAACTGCACTATCATCATTTGTCCTAGTTTTTGATCGAGCGTCATATTATGGACGATCAGGTCAATATATTGCTGAGGAGTGAGCGCCTTCTTTTGAGTGCCGGGTGTAGCATTGCTTTGCAGTTGCTTGTTTACATTTTTTAACAGGTCAGGCGTAGTATTGTTAGCAGGTCCGCCAAGTACGGCGGCCCATCCCTGAGATCCCGAAAATAGCCCCGGACCGAGACTGAGGGCATGCAGCAGCAGAATGCAAAGCAGGCTGATCAGCAACAGCGCCTGTTTTGTTGGCATCACGCTTGCTTGTGGCAATTTGGGGAGAGGTACGGCGGGCGTCTCAGGTGGCGTGTGCTCGGCAACGAGAACGCTAACGGTCTTCTGGCTATCAACGGTTTCTCGTACATTCCCAGGAGTTTGCTGTGTATCAATCATTCTCAAGCTATTTTTATGAAAAGATAGCTGCTCTCTTCTTGTAGAGACATTGAGGGTGGTGGCAGCTCTTCCTGTTGCTATGCTCCTGGTTGTAACGGTATCGATGTCCTCAATAGCCATGTACTGTGGCGAGGAGCCATTCTGATGGTCCAACTTTGGAGGGAAAACCTGTTCGGTAATGGGATCGGCATGATCAGAACTTGCCTGCTGCGTCTGGCTCTGTGAGCCGTCAGAGCCATCTGTATTGGGTATCGCCTCCGTTTCCTTTTCTGTCCCTGCATCTCCAGGCGGCTGTATCGCAGCAATATCTGTGGCTGGTGGAGGCGCTTTCTCCAGAGTACTTGTTTTGCTCTTTGCTCTGGGGATAGGCAGTTTTTGAGTGTCTTCCTGTTCATCGTCGGGGCGCGGTTGCTCTTGCGGTGAGCGGGGAGTGGCTGGCTCCATGTGAGACCCCTTTCATTAATAGAAGAGAAAAACTCTTTTGCTTTAGTATAGAAGTGCATAAAATAGTAAGACCCATCATTGATACGTATGATATACGAATGTTGTAACGTAGATCCCATATAGATGAGTACATACCAGTTTATAACATGGGCATAGGTTATGGGAATAGCTAAAAGCGTCTATAGGCGCTATTTGCTATACGCCTCATTTTTTCCTTTCCCTATCGGTCAGCGGATGAAATTTGCTATGATTGGTGTATGAGTAGATAGTACTACAAATTACGATTTTTCATGAGTCAATGAGAGTAGTTGTCTTTTCATAGAGGATCGTGTATGCTGCGTATGAAAGCTGAGCCGTATATATTTTGAAGGAGCGTATCCATGACCAGAGCAACCGACTTCACACCTGACGAAAGCGAACTCCTATTTGACGTTCCTTTTGTAGTAGCAGGCACCTCCCTGGCTGTCATTCAGGTCAGCGCACTCAAAGCCGTTAAAACATCGCTCTCATTTTACCTGATTGTGCGCGATACCAGCAGACAATTCCCCGAGAGCGAGCTGATCTCGACGATTTTTGCTCTCAAAGGCGAAAATCATGGAAGACATAACGTGCTGATCGAGCGGCACGAGGGCAGCAGTAAAGAGGATGCAATTGCGGTCAGGAATCAGATGTGCGAGCAGGCCATTGGCATCCTGAACGAGAAATGCCAGCCTCAAGAGGTTGAAGAGTACAAACGCTGGCTCCTGCAGGTCGCCAGTGAGGTGATGCATAAGGCGCATGCCACCGGTTTCCTGGGTCTGGGTAAGGCGCGTGCCGAAGCCGATATTGCGCAGGCGCTTCAGGATTTTGCTCAGGTCTTGCAGGTTGCCCAGTAATCCGATTTCATATAGCCAGCTATGAGATCGACACGCGTCGCTGTGTTGCCAGATGCGTATAGTAGCTGTGATTCGCGAGCGTCCATAGCGTCTGAAAAAAGGCCGGGTCCTTCCTTTCGAGCTGCTTGAGCAGGATTTGCTGCTTTTCCAGGTTGGCTTTACGGAAACAACCACCGGATGCTGCGTTTAAATCGCGCAGCACTGAGCGTAGACGCTGTTGGTTAAGCATGAGAGGACTCTCGTTTGCCGTGCTGGGTAACAGGTGACGCAGGAAAACATCAATTAAATGGAGGCTTGAGGGGGCGGGAAAGTGATCATCAGAGGGAATAAGAAGGTCGATGATCGTGTCCAGTTGCGCCCGCTCTTCATAACTGAATTCAATCGTTCGCTGCCGTAATGGCAATTTGGGCCGAATCATTTCGTGCATAGCTCTCCTTCTAGAAATGGTGGGCGACCCTTTCTATCTCCCCTAATAGTATCATATGCTCTGCCGATAATTCAACCCCCTTCTTCATGATTGTGTAATTAAGCCTGTGTTTTTTGTATTTGACGCCTTTCTTCAGGCTCGTAACATACCATCGTCCGGTGAGGACATAGTACCAATATGTCCTCACCACAGAAAGGGGCAGCTAGAACACAATTGTCTTATTCTCATAGACCAGCACCCGGTCCTCCGTATGCAGTCGCACGGCTTCGGCAAGGACGCGGCGTTCCACATCGCGCCCTTTGCGGACCAGATCTTCGACGCTATCACGGTGATCGCAGTGGATCACGTCCTGCGCGATAATTGGCCCCTCATCCAGGCTGTCTGTCACATAATGCGCGGTTGCTCCGATTAGCTTGACACCGCGCTCGAAGGCTTGCTGGTAAGGATTGGCGCCGATGAAGGCGGGGAGGAAGCTATGGTGAATATTGATGATCTGTTCAGGATATTCCGCCACGAAAAAGGTCTCCAGGATCTGCATATAGCGGGCCAGCACCAGAAAATCGACTTTGCCCTGGATGAACTCGAGGATGCGCGTTTGATCCGCCTGGCGCGTTTCACGCCGACTGGGAAAGTGGTAGTAGGGGATACTGTACATCCGCGCCAGTGGTTCCGCATCCGGGTGATTGCTGATAATGAAGGGGATCTCCATTGCTAGTTCCCCGCTCTTCCAGCGCCAGAGCAGATCGGTCAGGCAATGATCGAGCCTGGACACGAAAATCCCTGCACGCTTGCGTTGCTGCGAATAATACAGAACCCATTGCATATGGAAGCGTTGGGCAATGGGGCGAAATTGCTCGGTGATCTCTGCTTGACTTAGCGGAAAGCCCTCTTCGGAGATGCTAATACGCATAAAAAACGTTGATGCTTGTCTATTGGTTGAATACTGGTCTGATTGAACAATATTGCCGTGATGCTCGAAAATAAATTGTGAAACGGCTGCGACGATGCCGGGCTGGTCAGGGCAGGAAATCAGGAGGGTAATGGTCTGTTTCTGCATGGGCACGTCTGGCACTTACCACCTTTCCCTATTTTTTGTCGTGGGGCGCGCTTTACTCTCTAGCAGTTGAAAGGACCTGCCTGAGGGCAGGGCGTGCTCCCCATGATGTATACTATGCCCCAAGAATTGTTCTGTCAATATGTTACCAACATCAGCTCGGGGCTTCTCAAACGTTGTCTTTTTATACAGAACGGCTCGCTTGCGAGCCGTTCTGAGAGGAAGGTGCGGGCTGTGGGCGCAGCCCACAGCCCGCACCTTCCTCTCCTTATGAGCGCGTTTGGCGCGAGCAGTCAGAGCATGCACCGACTTTTGAGAAGCCCTGAACATCAGCTTCGCAACAGCCGCAGTGTAAAGAACGACAGCATCTATGCACTGCCAAGCATGGCGGAGAAACGCCGCACGCAGCGGTCACAGATGAAAGTGCTGGGAGTACTGCTCTGTGCAACCCCCATCTCTGGCGAGAAAAAGTGAGTGACCAGTGAGCCGCTGCGACCGCAGAAGGAGCAATTTTGATTGGCGGTGGCAGGAATCAGTGCGTTACGTGCCTGCAAAAGGCTGATGCCCAGCGAGCGTAGCAGACCCGCGCCGATCCCTTCGCCTTCGTTCATCAGGCCGAGCAGCAGATGTGTCGGGCGTATCCCCTTCTCTCCCAGGTTTCTCATCTCATCTCCTGCCAGAACGATTACCTGTTGAGCACGATGCGTGAGCAGCTTCTCCGTTGCCACCTCTGCGGCTGGCGGCGCTTGAAGGGACCACTGACCCTGCTGTGCCTGACGGTCGAAGATAAAGGTGATGCCGGCATGAATGCGCTCAGGAGTGATGCCCAGCGGCGTGAGAAACGAGGCAATGCTGCCCTCGCTCGCCAGACCCCATAACAGATGTTCGGTACCAATAAACCAGTGTTTCAAGTTAAGCATTTCTTCGCGGGCCAGATCAAGTACCCGTCGGCTCTCCGGTGCCAATAATTTAATAGCTGAATCGAATGGCGTTTCCTGTTCTTGCATCCTGTCTCCGTTCCTTTCCATTGTCTCCAATTGAGCGGCACGCCTCAGTGCGCGCAATTGCAGCACGCGAATATGGCTTGCGCTGGTGCCCAGGGCTTCGGCGATCTCGGAGGCGCTGTACCCCTGGAGATAGCGCAGGGTCAAAATGTTGCGGTCACGCTCCGGCAGCAAACTGAGAAGGTGCTGCACGCGCGTCTCGGCTTGCTGGCTGGCAAGTTCCGTGTTATCGAAGGCGCGAAGCCGTATCTCAAGATTGTCCAGCGAGCGCGTCTCGTATTGACTTTGTATCTGCCAGTGGTCAGCGATGGTTGTGCGAGCCGTTGCATAGAGCCAGCCGCGCGCACTTTCGGAGCTCTGGTCCTCCCTGAGCCAGCGCAGCGCCTTGAGGAAGACCATGCTGGTCAGGTCCTCGGCTAAAGCGAGATCGTTCACTCTGCTGTAGATCGAGCGCTGGAGATCCGCTGCATACAGGCGGTAAATCTCCGTCAGCCAGTTCAATCGCTCCTGCCTGCGTGAGTGCTCTGATGGCTCCATAACGCTTGCCATAATTCCTTTCTGAGGCTCTCGATTTTCCATTGTGGTATACAGGGAAGCGTTACAGGCCAGCATTGAGCAAGATAGTCTGGTGAATAAGGCTGGTAACGCGACCAAAAATAATGCATAATGCAATCAGTCAAGCTGCGTGAATTATTTTTTTCTAGCTTACAGCATGCGACCATATCCGACTATCAGGCAAGGAGGCATAGATGACTGCCACAAAGATCAGCTATAGAACCTGTCCGCTCTGTGAGGCTACCTGCGGACTGGAGATTGTGACGAGGGGGCGCGAGGTGCTTTCCATTCGTGGCGATGAGCAGGATGTGCTCAGCCACGGCTATATCTGCCCTAAAGCATATAGCCTCAAAGAATTGGATGCCGACCCTGATCGCATCCGCGAACCAATGATCCGGCGAGGCGACCAGTGGCAGACGGTAAGCTGGGACGAGGCTTTTGCTGAGATTGAACGGGGCCTTCTGCCAATCATTCAGCAGCATGGTCGCAATGCGCTGGCGCTATATATCGGCAATCCTAATGCCCACAATCTCGCGGGCATATTCTATTTGCCTGCCCTCCTGCGGATGGCGGGAACGCAAAATATCTACTCGGCCTCAACGGTTGACCAGATGCCCAAGCAGGTTTCATCAGCATTGATGTTTGGCACCGGACTGACCATTCCTATCCCTGATATAGATCGGACCGATTATCTGCTCTTGCTCGGCGCGAATCCGCTCGTTTCGAATGGCAGCTTGATGACCGCTCCTGATATGCGTGGGCGGCTCCGGCGTTTGCGACAGCGTGGCGGCAAAGTTGTGGTCATCGACCCATATCGTACACGGACCGCGCAGGAAGCTGACGAGCACCATTTTATTCGTCCCGGCAGTGATGCTCACCTGCTCTTCGCGGTGGTACACACGCTTTTTGCGGAAGAATTGGTCAATCCCGGACGTCTTGCTGAGCATCTCACCGGTCTCGAAGAGGTTCGCGAGCTGGCCCGATATTTTCCTCCCGAGACGGTGGCGCCTGCTTGTGGCATTGCTCCCGAGCATATTCGTCGGCTCGCTCGTGAGCTTGCGCGTGCGCCCCGTGCTGTCGTCTATGGGCGTATCGGTACCTGCACCCAGGAATTTGGCACGCTGACAAGCTGGCTGGTCGATGTACTCAACATCCTGACCGGCAATCTCGACCGCGAAGGTGGCGTGATGTTCCCTAAGGGAGCGGCGGGCGCTCGTAATGCCAGCGGCGTGCCGGGCAAGGGACGTGGCACTCGTCTTGGGCACTGGCGTAGCCGTGTGCGGGGGCTGCCGGAGTTCTTTGGTGAGCTTCCTGCTGTCTGCCTGGCCGAAGAGATCGAAACTCCAGGAGATGGGCAGGTGAAGGCTATGATCACGGTTGGCGGCAATCCCGCCTTGAGCACGCCCAATAGTCATCGCCTCCAGCAAGCTCTTGGTACGCTGGAATTCATGGTTAGCGTGGATATCTATCTCAACGAAACGACGCGCCACGCCAACGTAATTCTTCCCGCGCCCTCTCCGCTTGCGCGTTCTCACTTCGATGCCACCTTCTACCAGCTCTCCATTCGCAACTTGGTGAACTACTCTCCCGCTATCTTCGAACGTGAGGCGGAGATGCTGGATGAATGGGAGGTGCTGCTGCGGCTGGCAGGCATTCTGGCGGGTCAGGGAGCCTGCGCTGATCTGAATATCCTTGACGAAATGATGGTCATGCAATTGATTCAGCGTGATGTCGCAACGTCCGGCACCTCGATTGAGGGGCGTGAACCATCCGAGATCCTCGCGGCTCTGGAGCCGAGGCGCGGCCCGGAGCGTATCATCGATTACCTGCTGCGTAGCGGTCCCTATGGGGACGGTTTTGGCGCACAAAATGCAGGTCTGGATCTGGCAATGCTGGAAGCGCATCCTCATGGCATTGATCTTGGTCCCCTCCAACCGCGCATTCCAGAGGCGTTGCGTACAGTATCGGGCAAAATCGAGCTTGCGCCGCCACCAATCACTGCCGATGTGGAGCGCCTGCGGGCTGCGCTTGAACAGGCAAATAGCGGTAATGGGCGGCTGCTGCTGATCGGACGGCGCGATTTGCATTCCAACAACTCGTGGATGCATAATCTGCACGTCCTGACTAAAGGCAAAAATCGCTGCACGCTGCATATCCATCCAGACGATGCCTCCCGCCTACAATTGGAAAATGGCGAGTGTGCCTGCATCTCTTCACAATCTGGCATGGTTGAGGTGCCGGTAGAGGTAACGGCTGCTATTATGCCCGGCGTCGTCAGCCTTCCTCACGGCTGGGGCCATAACCAGCCAGGTGCGCGTATGCAGGTTGCCGCTGCCCATGCCGGTGTCAGCGCGAATATGCTGACCGATGAGGGCCGGATCGATCCGCTATCAGGCAATGCCATCTTGAATGGAGTAGCTGTAACGGTGCAGAAGGCCGCAGCTCTTCCGGCATACTCATAGCAGAGGGGAAAGGAAATCGTATGGACTGCCGAGTTGGTTGCGGAGCCTGTTGTATTGCTCCATCGATTTCATCCCCAATTCCGGGCATGCCGCAGGGAAAGCCTGCCGGAGTGCGCTGCGTTCAACTGACGGCAGACAACCGCTGCCGGCTCTTCGGCAGGCCGGAGCGTCCGGCGGTATGTAACGCTTTGCGCCCTTCTGAAGACATGTGTGGACATTCGCGACGGGAGGCGCTCGTCCGGCTCACATTGCTTGAACGGGCAACGGCTCCGTGATATTTTTCTGTCCTCCAATTAAGAGATCTTTTTTCATTTTTCGCCACTAGTTATGTAGATAGACTTCTAACGGACTATTGAGGGTACTACTGACTGGCAAATCTACGGTATCACCTTGCGCGTACCTGATGAGCCGGGACAGATCGAGTTTGGGCTGGCGTTTCATGGGTCCGGTCAGGTCTGGCTACGTGATGTCCAGTTTTCAGCTCGTGAGGAAAGCTGAAAAACCTGGCTCTTTCCCTCGCGCTTAGCCTGTTGTCTGGTTTTAAGAGACAACAGGCTGAGTGGGGTATCCATTAGATCATCAATGGAATCGGCCCCATATGAGGTGTCCAGATCGCGCGGGTCAGTTCGTGACTATCGACGTCAATGCCGTATGGCGCGAAGTACTGGCAGGTGCGTTCGACATCGCGCGCGAGCAGCGAGAATACGTCCGAGTTGTGATACGGGTCAACAGCCTGCGCGAAATCGATCAGCGTCACCGCTCCCTGCCAGTACAGGATATTGTACGCCGAAAGATCGCCGTGGATGCGGCCATGTACCAGGGCAAGCTCGATATTGTCGATGATGCAGTCGAAGAGCGGCTGCACTTCCTCTTCCTCAAGGGTCACGTCGCTTAACCTGGGAGCTGGCTCTCCCAACGCGCCGATATATTCCATGAGCACCGCATTCCCGATATGGGCGAAGGGTTGGGGAACTTTCGCTCCGTGAGCGTAGAGCAGACGTTGCGTCTGATACTCGTAGTCGATCCACGAGGCGACCTGCGCCGCTCGTCCCCTCTCGGTCTTGCGCGTCGCGGCGCTGCCACGGCGTGAATTGCCGTGTTCCGCTTGCCCCTGCTCATCGCGCTGGACGCGGCTATAGCGATAGACGGCATCGTTGCGCAAGCTGCGGAACATACGTGGACGATAAATTTTCGCAGCCAGGTATTCCACGCCTGTGTCGGGATGGGCAGCGCAACAGAACACGGTGGCCTCCTTGCCACTATGAGCTTCGTGCAACACATCGGTGATTAAGTTCTGGTCGTAAAATGGTGTCAGCGATGAGAGAATCCAGGGAGCGTCACGCCTGGATGAGAGCATCGAGGGGTTGAACGCGGGCTTTGTGGGCTTCTTCTCCTCGTATGATTGCTCTCGTAACCAGCGCTGCACCTCGGAACTGCTTTCATAGCTGGCCTTCTTCTCCGGTTTCTCCTGGGGTGTAGAGCGAACACGCGCTCGCTCTCGTGCGCTCGGCTTCATCTTGACAAACGTAACAGTCTCATCTTCGGGATCATACTCGAAATGTTTCTTCAACGCGAATGCTCCTTGATATCTATCTGCTTGTATGGTTGTCTCAATCTTGAATTCCTCCGCCACCGGGCGACGACAATCGACATATACGCCTCCTTTCTTCGCATGCAATCAGTATTGATTTACGCGGTTAATCGATAAGGGTATTCCTATAAGCCCGATCTAGACAAAGGTATAAAGCGAGCTAATAGCAGGTATTACAGGCGTGCAGCCATACAAAAATGGTGTATGAGTGCGAATGGAGCATCTCCAGTGGTAGTGAAACGAGCTTCACAGGGAAGAAGTGTGCCGGAGGTCGTGGGCAACAAAAGGAGGTACGAGCAAGGGTGAATGCTCGCGCGAAAGCAAAAAGTTTATTAATCTCGCATGGATGCCATGCTAACAAACTTGCTTACAGCAATTATCCTCTGTGCTCTATCGGACCCTCAAACAGGCCAGTTCCACTCGACGTGGAGATAGAAGCAATGAAGACAATCTGCATAAGAACACCTCCATAAAAATGTGGTATGGACGAAGAGTACCATACCATCATGGATCAAGTCAACAGTCAAGAGACAGCTTTTGTGAATAGACTTGACAGATACATAGACCGGTCTGTATAATTTTGGACGGGAGGGGCAATGAGTTCGACACGCGACCAGATTATCGAGAAGACCTGCGAATTATTAGAGGCTCAAGGCTATCACGCAACCGGATTGAACCAGATCCTGGCGGAGAGCGGAGCGCCTAAAGGATCGCTATATTATTACTTTCCGGCTGGCAAAGAGGAACTGACTGCTGAGGCAATCAACAGGACCGGACGGTATGTTGCCGAGCGGATCAAACATGGGTTGACCTCGATTGATGATCCTATTGAGGCTATTCAGTCGTTTATATGCACGATTGCCTATCATGTCGAGACTTCCGGCTTTCGCTCTGGTGGACCGTTGATGATCGTAGCAATGGAGACGGCCATTTTCAGCGAACGCCTGAATGGTGCCTGCCGCGAGGCATATGCTCTCTTGCAGCGCGCTTTTCAGGAGAAGCTGCAGAGCGGCGGTTATGCCGAAGAACAGGCTGTCCAGCTCGCAACCTTTATCGTCTCGGCGGTAGAGGGTGGGATCATCTTGAGCCGGACCAGGCATAGCGGTGATCCCCTTAGAACGGTTGCCAACATGCTTGGCAGGCTTTTGCCGTCGTTCCCCAAAGCCGAATAATCAAGGGTAAGAGAGGTGTATCATATGGCTGTTGAAACGACTGCACAGGTCCGACAGGGACCACCGAAGTTTGTCAATGCTCTCATCGGGTTGTTGTTACGCTCTCCATTTTCCGGGGGCATTGGTAATGTGCTGATGCTGCTGGAGTTTAGGGGGCGTAAAAGCGGCAAATTATATCGTCTCCCGGTAGGATATATTCGGCAAGGGGAGACGGTAACGACGTTTACCGACCGCAACTGGTGGAAAAACTTACGTGATCAAGTTTCTGTGATGCTCTATTTAAAGGGGAAGAAATTACGGGGGACGGCGGCCATCGTTCAAGAACCTAATCTGGTGGCTGAGGGGCTGTCCACTTTTGTGCAACAGCATCCGCGCGCCGCCCGGCCCTATGGCATCAGCTTCGATGCTGCCGGGCAACTGGACACCGAATCGGTGCGACAATCTGCCCGGCGCTTTACGATGATCTGTATCCGCTTGCAATAATATACCTGTGCAGGAGGAGGCTGCTTGCTGCCGTTTAGAGCCAAAGCGCTGCATGTGCTCCTGCTCTTTTTGCAACGCACCGACTGAGAATGGCTTTTCGCCGCCGGTGGTACCTGCATCAAGGGTAAGCTGAGCTGCCTCTTCCATGATGATCAGTTGCGCCGTTTTCCTGTTTGTTGTATTGCGTATTCCCAGAATCGCACGATCAGGCTAGGGGCGCGAATGCGACTGGCCGGAGACGGAGACCGAGACACTCAGGGAGAGATTCGGCAGCGTGATACTGCTCGCCGAAAGGAATGGCGAGTCAATTGAGACATTCGTCAGCGTTACCGAGTCCGCCGTTTGCTCGACTAAATCTAAAGGGCTAGTCTGATCGATGAGCTGGAAGTTCTGGAGGGTGGCTGAACCTGCTCCCTGGTTAATGATATCCGTCACCAGGTTTGACGCTGTCGCAGGGCCGCCCGAGCCACCACCGGAAGAGATGGTCACGGTAACGACGATTCCACCTCCCAACGGGACCGTTTTAGTAATTACCTGGTTGGTGATGGTAGCAGTTGTCAGCGTGTTGACGGCTACGGCCTTCCCATTGATGATGCCGGGAGTTATATCGAAGCCAGTGCCGCTGATGGTTGTCGCCTGGATGTTGAAAGTACCGGGCAGCGTTGCCGCTACCCCGATTGCGCCGTTAGCAACTAAAGCGCCGAGAATAGTCAAAAGAGAGAACGATACTAAGAGGGTGAGTGAGTAAACGAGACGGCGTGTTTTGCCAACCAGGGGTGCTTGCTCGACTTCTGGTTCCTGATCTGGACTCGAAGTCCCTGCGTTTTCGTCTTCCATGAGACATCTTCCTCTCTTGGTTTAATCTTTCAACTGCGGTTTTCGCTGAGCGGCTTTTCTAAGTCTGCCAGACTTTTTGCTTCTCGTAGGTAAGGGGCGGGCATTTGCTTGCCAGGCGACTCCCTGAGCGCTGCCCAGGATGCCAATGATCATGCCAATTCCAAATCCCCCAAAGCTACCTGTGATCAGAGAGACGATGGAAAGAACAATACCAATCAGTCCTGTGATAAGTGCGTGAGCTGGCACAAAGAGTTGAGCCAACGCCATGACCAGCATCAGGCCACCGACCAACAGTGCAATCGGGACTGCGCTGCCGGGAAGAAACGTCGAGCTTAGCAGCGTCAGGGGACCTGCCAGCATGAACAGACTCGCGAGCAGCATCAAAACCGACCCCCAGAAAGGGCGCCGTAATCGCCACAGGCGGAAAGAGGCCCCTCCCGCTCGCAGGCGAGAGGACAAGTCTGGCCGCCTTTGAGCGCGTGACAGCTCCAATTTTTCCGTGATCTCTTGCGAGGCTGTGTTGGTTTCATCAACAGCGACGTTGATGCTCTCAGATAGGGGTGCGAACTCGTTCATCCCCGCTTCCTGGGAATCAGTCATGGTGGTTTCTCCTCACTCCCCTCCGCCGAGCTGGCTTTTGGCAGAAAGGACGTCGTCTGACAGTTCTCCCACAAATGAGAGAGACAGCGAATGCCCTACGAAATATGACTGACTGTCAGTTATTATCTAACTATACTGAGAGGATGCATGTTTGTCAAGGAGATAGTATCTGTTTTTCGTATTATGGTTGTAGCCCCCCATGATGTTTTTCACCTGAATAGTTAGAATTTTCTCAGTTATCCTAATTTTACCTCATTATCCCTTGAAAAGATACAAAGTGTATGGTATGATGGTGAAGAACAAAATTGACTGACAGTCAGTCAGAAATTTGGGATGAAAAGACGATGTGACGTCGAGCACACGATCTTCTCCAGGAAGCCAGTCCACCGTAGGAGGTCTCTGTAGCGCAACCGCTGTTGTTTATTTCAGAGAGCAAAGAGCCTCTCACCATTCTCAAAGGAGATTTCTATGCGGCACGCCACCAAGGAAGCTGTCAGTACGACTCGTAGTCTGGTCCCCCGTATGTTCAGAATTCTCGGCATCACGATGCTTCTCTGTCTGGCTCTCGGCTTGAGTTTCAGTGTGCCAGCCTCTGCTCACCAGGCCCGACCGACCATCGCTGCGAGCTGCACTGCCAACCAGACCTGGCTGCTCGATTCACCGGCAGGAAGTGTCACCGTCTGGTCTGACCAGTCCGCCTTTCCCGGTCCAGGTACATCAAATCAGGAAGCCAAAGCCACAGTTACGCTTGATGCCACTACCTCGCCTAACACGATATGCGGCTTCTCTTTGCAAAGCTCTTTCACGGTCACTGATCCACATACTCATAACACCGTCACGATTTCCAAAGTAACACCGTGCAGCCCCGCCGGGACATTCGATCCCACAACTGGCGCGCTCACGTTAAATGGCACCCTGACGCTCAATAATGTGCCATTTTTCCAGGGAGCCCAGACGACAAAATGTAGCACCCTGAGCACTGAGAACACGATCAACCCCCCTGATCACTCGACACACTCAGGCAGCCGTGTCAATTCATCGGGTAATGTGACCCTTGAGGGCCAAACGTCTTTCACCAACTTGATCACGGTGAATATCTGGTCGCAGTTTGCCGGCACATTCAAGCGCCAGAGCTAACTGTAGCTGCTCAGTCAGAGGCCAACAGCTCTGTGTCGCCGCTCGTCGAACACTGGGCGCTTCGCAGTCATTGCCAGCGTTCGTCTTTTCGTGGGAGAGAACGGACGCTGGCATTTGACAACTTTTTTTATGTTCTCATATACTCTCCTAGAGATGTTACATCGTGATACATCAGGTGAAGGTATCATATCTCTCACCAGCATCGTTTTCATGTTTTGCTCCAGGCTCAACTTCCACGTTCGAGCACTCTAGCAAGAATGGGTCAACTGCATATGGAAAAAAGCGTCCAGAACATGTCAATCAAACATGCAAAAATGCAAACTCGCCGCGCGGAACTGTTGAGGGCTGCCCGCGCAGTCCTGGCTGAGAAAGGCTTTGAGGCCACGACTATCTCCGAAATTGTTGCACGCGCCGGGGTAGCCCAGGGCACGTTTTATCTTTACTTCCCCTCTAAAATCTCGCTCGTGGTGACCCTGGCCGCTGAAATGCAGACAAGCATTGAACAGGCTCTGCGTACCGCGCATGCTGAGGCGAGAAGCCTGGGCGAGATGATTGATCGTAGCGTCCAGGCGGCCTTTGATATCATGGGCCAGTACCGCGATATCCTGGCGCTCGTTCATTCCGGCATATGCTGGATTGAGGCCGAAGAGGCACGTTCGCATATCTTCTCACCCTATCACGCTCTGATCGCCGAGATGATTCATAAAGCGCAGGAAGTCGGGATCGTCAACCCTGGCATCAATTCGCAGGTTACTGCGGTTTTCATCGTCGGCGTGATTTACTATTCCGCCGACCAGTGCTACGTGTATCACTCTGCTATTCCCCCAGAAGTGTATATCGCGGAAGCCTCTCGCTTCATCCGTCAGGCCCTGGGTGTCTCTTAATCGTTCCCAGAACCCGAAAGTTACCTCTCTTGACAAAATGCTTTTCTACCGGTATAGTGTTAAGCAAAATGACTGACTATCAGTCACTTTTTACAGAAGTTTTGCACGTTTTCCCACTTTCTGAGTGACGCTCCGGCTAAGTGAGACGATATGTATTTAATAAAGGGGGCCGCATGACGACCGAAGCCAGCGAACAGAACGGTTTTATCGATATCGATTCCGAGACAAGTACACCGGTTGAACGGGATCGCCTCTATCGGCTCTGGGAGGAAAATAACTGGAGTGCGAAAGATCTCGACTTCAGCCGGGACGCTCAAGACTGGCAAAAGCGACATACTGAGCAGCAACAGCGCGCAATTTTGTGGAACTGTGCCATGTTTCTCGATGGCGAGGAGTCCGTCACTGTCACCCTTGCCCCATTTTTGAACGCTGCGCCGCGCTACGAAGACCGCATCTACCTGGCGACCCAGATTGCTGATGAGGCACGTCATCATGTCTTCTTTGATCGCTTCCTGCGGGAGGTTTGTCATATTGGTCAGGATTATCGCAGCACGCTCTCTGTGACCCACCCGTATCTGCCCTGGGGCTATAAGCAGGTTTTTACAGAGCTGGACCGTGTCTCTGATCGCTTGCGCCTCAAGCCTGACTCTCTGCCGCTACTGGCTCAGGGCGTCGCGATTTACCACCTGGTCGTCGAGGGGATGCTAGCGCATACCGGACAGCATTACCTGCGCGACTATGCTAGCAGAACAGGTCTCTTTCCCGGTTTCAAAGAGGGGATTAACATGGTCGCCCGCGATGAGTCGCGTCATATTGCCTTTGGTATGCAACTGCTGCGTGAACTTGTCACCAGCGATGCTGCTTGCAGGGCAGCCGCAATCGAAATGCTCGATCTCGTGCTGCCCTGGGCCGCTGGCGTTTTCATGCCGCCTGCGTGTGACTGGAACTACGTTACTTGCCTGGGCTACTCTCCCCAGGAGGTGTTCGCCTTTGGCCTGCGCTCTATCGAAACCAAACTGCGTCGAGCTGGTATAGAACCATCGGAGGTCAAGGCGCTGGTAAAAATTGGCTATGCAGATTCGCCAATGGAGCAGGCTGATCGCCTTGTCAGCATGATCGAGGGTCACATTATTGGCACTGACGAGGAGCCATGCGTCAACGAGAAGTCTATGGATGCGCTTTTCGCCAGTGTAGCCAATGTAGCGGATTGGACGCGGGCGCGACATCCACGCACTCCCTGCACGATCCAGTGGGTTTTCGACGAAGCTGAGCCGCGCTACCTGGAACTGCGCCCCGGCGAAACGCCACAGGTGGGCACTGGCAAGTGTGCGCAGGCGCGATTGACTCTGTATTGTAGCGCAGCCGATTGGATTCGCATTGTTACGGGTCAACTCAAGCAGCAGCGCGCCCTGTTCACGCGTCGGCTGCGTCCATCGGGTGATATAAAACTATTGCTTCGGCTTCCGCATATCCTCCCAGCCTGAGGATTGCCCCATTGCGCCTCTCCATTCTGCAAACGACTCTACTCTGGAGAATGGAGAGGAAATGGAAGATGCTGGTATCTCTGGCTTTACCAGGAGCGGTGTAATGGCAGCATGGAACGTGTCAGGATACCAGCACCTAACAAAAAAACCTGCCGCTACCGTTTAGAGCCAAATCGCTGCATATGCTCCTGCTCTTTCTGCAGAGCGTCGGCCGGAAATGGCTTTTCGCCGCCGATGGTACGCGCGTCGAGGGTAAGCTGCGCCGCCTCTTCCATGATGATAATCAGTTGCGCGGTCGCCAGCGGATCGCTACTGAACGCCAGCAGGCCATGATTTGCCAGCAGCACAGCGGGAACGGTGGGATGTTTTTGCAACTGCTCTACAATGTACGTCACCGCCTCCTCCGATCCGCGCGGCGCCCAGTTTGCCACCGGAATATCCTCGGTAATGCCGAAGCGCAGAAACGCTTCGTATACACAGGGCAACGGCTGATGGGCGAGAGCAAAGCTGGTGGTGCGGGGCGAATGGGTATGAATGACGGCGTTGACATCGCTGCGTACGCGGTAGACGCACGAATGCATACCCACAATCTCGCGGCTGGTTGCATCAATCGCGCCTTCCACCACCTCGCCGGCGAAGGTGACGACTACGAGTTGTTCGGGCGTTAGATGTGTCAGATGGCTAACGGACGTCAGCAGCATAAGGTCAGTTCCAGGTAAGCGCGCGCTCATATTGCCATGCCCGCTATGGGACATCACGCCCGCCTGCCCGAGCCGTTGCGCCGCCTGCACAAGCTGTTCCCGCAACGCGCTGTAGCTGAGATTTGTCATTATTCTCTCCTGAAAAATACTGATTGTACCTGCATACTAACTGTACTCTTTCTTGCCAGTTTTTACCATAGCCGTTCCTTTGGATTTGCTTCTAAATGTATACCATCCCTCATTTTCTGGTCCAAAAACCTCGGTGAGTACTTCCCAAACCATCTTAAATGCCAGGCGGTCACGTTCCTGATCTTCGATAATATCTGGTAGCCTCTCTTTAATACATCCTCCAATCCTTCCCCAGGGCGTGCCACGAGCTACATCCGCTCGGAAGTTAGCATCACTACGTAGAGACTCTATCACCTGGCGTTTATATACAGCCATTGCGTCAATGATTTGAATTTCTGGATGATTGCCATCCTCAAGGGCCTCTTCTGCTGTTGGTATATTGTCAATGGCTTCGAAACTGGCAGCCAGCGCCTGTTGGTATTCCGCCTTGAGGTCCTGAGCGAAAGTCTTTGCGGCTGGCAGGTTGTAATAGGGATCGCGCACGGTATAGAGCTGTTCGAACGAAAGGGTGCGGATCGGAACGGGATAGGGTTTGCCTCCCACTGAGCTCCAGAAAACGCCCTGCCCCGGAATCGGTTCGTTGAGAAGGACGCTGAGGATGTCTCCGCTGAAGTGCGCATTGGCGCGTTGCAGCGTTGTGAGATCGGCGGCAGAAAGCAGATGGAAGATGAACCAGTTGTCACCCTGGCTGAGAATATCGACGGGAATGCTACCCGGCTGCTGAGTGATCAACAGGGAGCCCAGATCGTATTTTCGCCCTTCCTTCACCCAGGCAATATAGGGTTCGGCGGCGCTGGAGCGGTCGTTAAGCACCGATTGCGCTTCCTCCACTACCGCGATGGTGGGGATCGTTTTAGGCTCGGCCTGCGTGAACTCCTCCTGGTTGCGATCAAAAATTCGCCGGAGAATCAGGCCGGAGAGGATCAGCGATTGCGAGCCACGCATGCGCGAAACATCAATAATGCAAAGTTTGCCCTGCGAGAGCGATCTGAAGAGCATGTCTATGAGCTGGCTGCTTTTGTCATGCAACGTACTCACGATAGAGGCCATATTGCCACGCGCGGCTAATGCCTCGACCTCCTGTTTATTAGCCTCCAGGCCGATAATCTTGCCAATCTCGTCCAGCGATGCCTGATTCCCATCGCGGTCGATTAAGTTCACCAATCTCTCCCAGCCGTCCTGATTCAGCCCTTTGAGCTTACGCACATTTTGCTGATCCTGCCTCTCGGGGCCAAGCGCGATGGCGATGACATCAGCCGGGCGAAAGCGTCTGATATCCAGTTTGATATCGCCCGCGACGAAGGAGCTATAGAAATCGCCAGGTCCCTTACGGGAGGTAAAGACGACAAGCTTATCTTGAAGTTCGGGAACGTCGCAGAGTCCGGGGCGGTCTTTATCATCCGGCCAGAAATATTCACCATCTGGATCGAAGATAATGGTGCCGACCGGAACTTTTTTCCCTTTGCGCTTGGTAACGGTAGGCGTCTCTTTATAAAGGGTGCTGAAAAGTAGTTTATTGAGGTTCGATTTCCCAAAGCCCGCGCGGGCGAAAATGAAAGAGCGTCGCGAAACCAGGCTCTCTACCGGGAAGCGGACAAGGATTTCAGGCGATTTAAGCTGCATCCATTCTTCTTTCACCAGCCCATCATTCTTGCCAGGAGTGTGATCGTCCTGGGCATAGATGTATTCCCCCAGCGCGAAATGCCCAATTACGGCCCCGTCGATATTATGTCCTACGATCTCGCGTAAAATCTCGCCAGAAGGAAAGGCTACGGGGCTGCCAACATGTGGCAATCGGCGGTGGGATGCGATGAATTGTAGCTGCTCGCCAGCTCCCTTACGCAGCACGCCAAGCACGCGAATATTCACCCGGTACTTGAGGTAGTCTTCGCGCAGATCATCGGGAATCTGGCGATTCTCGCGCAAGGCTCGGATGTTAAATTCCTCGCCATAGCCGGAAGCCAGTTTGCCTTCTGACGAAAAGGCGGTGATGCGTCCTAGCACCGCCTCATCGGGCGTTTCGAGCTGGACCAGTAGAAACTGGCCGTGCATCGGGATGCTCTGGAACTCGTGGCGATATGGCAGCACCAGTTCTGCATGAAATTCCAGGCCGCCTTCCTGAAAGCCGCGAAATATTCCGATAATTTGCTTGTGCGAAAACAATTCTATATCTGGCATCTCATATTCTCTTCCCTATCTACTCATAACGACGCTGGGACGGGTCCATCTCCTGCAAGCGGAACACGTCCAGCACGGGCGCTTCGTCGCCCAGGATGGCGCGAATGCCATCGAAGATCTGGCTTTGCAGCACATCAAAATCGAAATCCACCATTGCCGCGTTGGCATGTGCCCTTTGAAGACAGAGCGGGTAATGGGGAATAGGAAAACCGTTGAGCGCGTCGCAGAGCATGTGGCCTAGAATGTGCTGGGCCTCATCCTTCTGGGGAAGAAAGATATCGATGGGCCAGATGGGATCGCGACTGCGATCCCCGAACTTGACGAAAAACATCTTACCGCCAGCGAATCTGTGGCCTTCGCGCTCGCGTCCTACTATTTCCCGATCATTGCCCAGCGTATACTCTGACCAGAGATACGCTTTGTCCTCGATTTCGCGGGGAATCTCAACATAAGCGGGATAGTTCGTCGTAAGGATGCGCTCAAGCATCATCGCCAGCCGATAGCGCGAGAGTACCTGGCTATGTTTGGCAATGCCTGTCAGATAAATTTTCCGCCTTCTGCGCCGCCTTTGTTGTTCAATGCCTTCTTCAAGCCCTTGCAGATAGCGGGCGAACAGATCGCCCGCGAAGATAGTGCTACGCAGTAGGCCGTCGTGGACGATAAGCGTATCGGAGCCAAAATCGTAGTCACGCACCAGTGAGAACAAAATGGCCCATTCGACGAGGTCGCGATAAACCTTCACCCATGTGGGACTGGTCGGAGTGCCATCCTCTTTGTGATGGATCATGTGGCTGATCTGCTCCAGCTCTCGCACTCCCAGATAGTTCATCAGCTTGCCCAGTGCCGTATGGGGTTGACCGTGCTCATCGAATTGCTTCGCGCTCAGGCTGGCAACCCGTGTTGTGGGCGTCACGGCCTCCAGACAATACTCGTTATTGTTCGAATCGACAATGCGTACGACCTGCACTAGAAATGGGTCAAACTGCAGCTTATTATTGCCCCCATCAGCCGCTACCAGCGAGATGGAGGTTGTAGTGCGCGAATGGATGCGCCGCACCTCGTTGCGTAGAGGGCGGATCTCATCTCGTAGTTGATCCAGGATGACGCGATCAGCCTCGATGCGGCTCGCGATCTCCTGTTTAAGTTGTTGATAACTTTCAGGTTCAATCATAGGTTGAAAAGAAAAGCGATATGTGCCTTGCTGCCGAGCGAACGCACTTAATATCAACTTAGCTGTATTTTCTTTCTATTTTAGCATCAGCAATGATGCGATTCAATAGCAAAAAGGTAGAAATGGAGTGCATCGAGGGGAAAAGATACTATAGAGGTGGTAGACGACGAGGAAAGATTGTCAAAAGATATGTTATAACGTTTGAAAAAGGAGAGAATCTGTAACTAGAGGTAGGAGGGTGAGCGGATTTCCGCCCACCTCCATTTTGTTTATGCCTGTTCAAATCGAGGCTACTATTAATTCCGCGCTACGGTAACGTGTTCAGGTGCGGTCGAACGGTGCCGGAGAAGTTGTTGCCGTTGGAGGCATCCCAGTTGATCGACCAGGTCATCGCGCCACGGATGCCAGGCCAGGTGGTTGGTGGCTTGAAGGTGCCGCAGTTATTGCCGGTTGCCAGGCAATCAAGCGCGGCATTGACGACCGATGGAGCTACGACGCCACCGCCAGCCGCCGAACTGGATGCGGGCAGGCCAATGCCAACCTGATCGGGGCGCAGGCCGTTTTCTAGCTGAATACAGGCCAGGGCCGTGATGAAGTTCTCGGTTCCCTCGGCATAGACCTGGCTATCGCAGCCCAGCATGGTGCCGGAGTTGTAGTACTGCATGTTGACGATGGTAAGAATGTTCTTAATGTTCAGGGCGAGCTGGAAGTAGCCATCACCGGTCGATTGCATGTCGATAGTCTGCGGGGCGAGCGTGATAATCAGACTGGAGCCCGCCTTAGCCGATAGTTGCTGGAGCGCGCTGGTCATCGCCGATGGATTGATGCCGTTCTCCAGATCGATATCGACGCCATCGAAGCCGAAGTTTGTCATCAGCCCGAAGACGCTGTTGGCGAAATTGGCCGCGCTGGTCGAGTCGGAAACGCTAATAGTGCCGTTCTGACCGCCAACGGAGATGATGACTTTCTTGCCGCGCGAGTGCATTGTAGCAATGTCGCTCTTGAACTGGGCATCTGTATAGCCACCGAGCGCGGACGACAGGCCGGAGTCAACGCTAAACGTTACCGCGCCCGCGTTGTTCGGAGCGGCATTGGCGAAGGCGACGGCGATGATGTCGAAGTTGGAGTTGACATCGGTCAGCCGTAGCGGCGTTGCCCCGTTAGTAAAGTCCTGCCAGTAGCCGGTCAGCAGGTGTTTGGGCAGTCCACCGCCGCACGATGGGCATGGCGTAGGCGTGGGCATCGGAGTGGCAGTCGGCTGAGGCGTAGGCGTGGGTGTCGGTGGAGTATGAGTCGGCGTGGGCGTGGGGGCATTGGTGGGTACGGGGGTTGGTGTGCTTGAGCCCGCCGGACCGCTCAAAACGATATCGTCAACATCGACACTGCCCTGCGCGTACCAGCCATGCACAAAGATGGTGATGCTGGTCGCGGAAGCCGCTGTGGTAAACGGGACCGTGAGCTGAGTATAACTGGTGCTGCTAGTCCAGGTGCTGCTTCCGTTAAGGACGCCAATGTAGGCAAAAGGGCCGTTGAGGAAGCCACTGAGCGTATAGGCGGTGTTGGGCTGAACACTGATCGTTTGTGTACACTGACCTGTAGTCGAACTGGTGGGATTCATTTGCAGGGCAAACGATCCGCTATGGACCGGACTGCTCACAACCGCATCCCCTGCATCACAACTCCAACTACTGAGATTCCCGGTTTCAAAACCTGGATTGCTGACCAGGTTACTGGTAGCGAGGGCGTTTGAGGGGCGGTTGGTAAGAAAAATGGTACCAAGACTTCCAATGACCAACATAATGGTGATAGCGGTAAGCGTGAGAAGACGCGAAGAACGCAGCATGGTAGCTCTCCTTGCAGCCATGTGCTCAACCACACCTGCGCAAGGCGTAGTTGATCTATGCTATGGCACAATAGCACACTATACAGACGACCAACGCGATTGGACGCGCTGTCGCTCCCCGATTCATCGTGGGAGGTCCCTACGCGGTTCAGGCCGTCTGAAATGAATGGCACGATATACGGTATTGACGAAATCACCTATATCCATCGATCAGGCTCGCAACGAGCGGTTCTAGACATAATCATAGAGTATCGTGGTATTATTGTCAAGATGTCTATACCACTAAATGCAGGAAAAATGGTAATCATGAAGAAAATAGCTTATTATCGCCCTTGCCAGTTTGGTTTGCGCTTCTCCAGATAGGCTCGCACTCCTTCGGCGAAATCCGCGCTGCCATAGATGCGTGCCACCACGTCGTCGAAATCGATGGCCTCTGCCGCCGCGTTCAGCCGCCTTTGCGCCTCTTTCGTGGCCCAGATCGTGAGGGGAGCGAGCGAGCTGATTTGTTGGGCAACTTGGGTTACGCGGGCCATGAGCTGCTCTTCATCGACTAGCGCGGTCAGAAAGCCACATTGCGCGGCCTCAGTGGCGGTGAGTAAGCGTCCGGTGAAGAGCATTTCTTTGGTACGCATTGCGCCAAAGGCATTGACCAGGTGCTGGTAGTTTTTATGCGTGATGCAGTTGCCCAGCGTACGCGCTATCGGGACGCCGAAGCGAGCGGCAGGGGTGGCGTAACGCAGGTCGCATACAGTGGCAATGACGATGCCCGCGCCGACGGCATACCCGTGAATTGCTGCAATGGTTGGCTTAGTAATAGTATAGAGGCGCTCGACGATTGCTTCCATCGTATGCTCGTAAGCAATGCCGTCTTCGCCGGTAAAGCCTTGAAATTGCTGGATATCGGTCCCTGCTGCGAACGCCTTGCCTTCTCCACGGATAATGATAGCGCGAACGGTATCATCGGCTTCTAGCTTCTCAAGATGTTTTTCCATCTGTTGATACATCGTCCAGGTAAGCGCGTTGAGCGCGGCAGGACGAGATAAGGTAAGGGTGGCTATCGGGCCGTTTTGTTCGAGCTGCACGGCTCCAGCATCGGCGTTTTCGGTTGACATTCGGATACCCCGCTTTGTATAGTTTTATCTGATCTGGATATAACTATTTTAGAGTATCATATATGGCTAGAGTGTGTCTGATTCTGAGGGTCTTCGCCATTGCATGGCAGAGCTTGTGGAGGTGTTGTGGGAACATGCGCGAAGCGCATGTTCCCACAACACCTCCACAACAAGGCAAGCGTCTGCGATGCGAGCGCGCCCACGCTGAGAATCAGGCACTATCTTAGACGACAGTCCAGAGTACATATTTACCAGGGAAAGTGAGCAAGTTATGCCAGCCGCACTCGCGGGCATCCGTGTGTTAGATTTGACGCAAATCATGGCCGGGCCGTTTTGTGCCATGCTTCTGGCCGATCTAGGAGCTGAAGTGATCAAAATCGAGAATCCCCGTGGCGGGGACGATTCGCGACGCATGGCCCCGCCTTATTATAACGGCGAGTCGGCGGCCTTTATCGCGATGAACCGCAACAAGTACGGGATCGCCATTGATATTCGCACGCCAGCCGGCAAAGAGATGCTCTGGCGTTTGATCGCGACGGCGGATGTGCTGATCGAGAATTTCCGCCCAGGCACAATGAACCGTCTTGGCTTCGGCTTTGAGGCGGTGCATGCCAGGCATCCCGCGCTGGTCTACTGCTCTATCTCTGGTTTTGGGCATACAGGTCCATACAGCGAGCGCGGCGGCTTCGATCTGGTGGCGCAGGCCATGAGCGGAGTGCTCTCGGTCACAGGCTCCGCTGAAGAACCGGCCAAAGTTGGTGTGCCTATCAGCGATCTTAACGCGGGACTTTATGCCAGCCATGCCATCCTCGCTGCCCTGCTCTCGCGTGGACGTACAGGGGAAGGACAATATATCGATACTTCTCTCTTCGAAGCCGCGCTGGCCTATACTATCTGGGAATCGAACGAATACTGGGCCACCGGAACGGCTCCCCAGCGTCTAGGCACGGCCCACCGCCTATCGGCCCCCTATCAGGTGTTTGCGACCGCCGATGGCTGGATTGCGATTGGTGCGGCCAATCAGCGCAACTGGGAGCTGCTCGTCAGAGCGCTGGATCGTGCCGACCTGTTGCAACAGCCACAGTTTGCCACCAACGCCGACCGCATGGCTAATCTGGCCGAACTTGTGGAGACGCTCACGGCCACCCTGAAGACGCGTGCAACGAGCGAATGGTTAGGTATATTGGAGGAAGCTGGCGTTCCCTGTGGGCCTGTCCTGACGCTTGACCAGGTCTACCAGCACCCCCAGGTGCAGGCGCGCGCTATGGATATCGAGTTTGAGCATCCCGTCGCGGGTCGCATCCATGCAATCGGCTTTCCCGTAAAGTATTCCAGCACCCCTCCACAGCTATATCGCCCTGCTCCAATACTGGGCCAGCACACCACCGCGATACTCGAATCGCTCGGCTATACGGCTGAGCAATGCCGCCAATTTGAGGCTGACGGGATCATACTCGATCCACATATGGAAACCTGACATTTGTCGGATTTGGTGAGCTCCGAAAGGAGAAGCAAGATCTTGCTTCTCGTCTTTAGAGCGTCTTGAGGAAGGTGGTCATGGCACGCAACACCTCCTCTTTCTCCTGGGTGTGCAAGGGATGCCCAACCGTCTGCATCCGTGCCACCGTGGCGCAAGGAAGGAGCCTCAATGCCTGTTCAATCTCTTCGTCAGTAAGTATCCCTCCATAAGCTGGATTCCCCTGAATAATGAGGGTGGGGCAGGCAATGAGGGGAAAAAGGCGTTGGTAGTCGTAGCCTTCGTGCATCTGGTTGAATTCCAGGACAGCAGTGAGCATCTCAGGATCATTGTGCTGAAGATTTTCTGCCATCCACTGGAACCAGGGATGCTCTTCTCCAAAAAGGATATGAGCCGCTACGAGATCTGATTTGCCCTCTACCGCGATCGGGGTATTTTTGAGGGCTTCAGCAATCTCTTCTGTTGAGTGACCAGGCCCAGCCCACTCTCTCCAGTAGAGCAAGCGCTCTCGATTCCGCTGAGAAGAGCTCCGCATGTTTGCCAGATCAAGTGGCGCATCTCCGATGATTAAGCCGCGGCAAAGCTCAGGATATATGGCTGCAATGAGAATAGCAATCTCTCCACCCAGCGAGTGACCGAAGAGCACCGCTGGATGCTTGACCACCTGTTGCAGAAAGGTCACGATATCAGCAACATAGTCCGTCAGCCGGTAGGAGCCCGGCACGCGCCCAGATCGTCCATGTCCCCGAAGATCTGGAGCATACACCTGCCATTGCTGGGATAACTCAGGGAGAAGAGGCAGTGCGCATTGCCAACGTGCCGAGCCACCGTGGAGCAAAACAAGTGGGGAGCCTGAAGCTTCCCCTTCTGCATAATTGAGCGTGACAACAGGGGTCGTGAAGCAATGTTCTGTGAGCATGGATTCCTCCTGAAAAAGAAGAGATTACGAGACGTTCGTTGGAGCAAAGCGCTTCCCGCTTCATCGAAAGTGTACTACAGAGGGCACAAAAAAACATCGGCCATTGGGACGATGCGCTTTTCTGGAACGTGTAGTACAATGGAATCATCAAAGAGGCCCATCATCATCCTCTCAAGGGTAGATCGAAGTGGAAATTTGGGGCCCTCGGCGGTTCAGTCTCACTTTCGATGATTCCGCCCGCTTGCTTTTCAGTGGTACGTTTTTGTGGAAGCAGCTCATGATTTCTCTCCTCTTGAGTCTTTTTGCCAGGCATGAGGTTAAGAAGATGTCAGAATCGTGCCCACAATGCGGTGCTCTCTGCTGAAGGGAGAGCACCTGCCAACTGATTCACGAAGAGCTGTTGAGCTTTGAGTCGCTCAATACTGTTCCTCATTCGATACATTTCTTGCATGTCACCAGCTTTTAACGTCTCTCGATTTGTATTGTTCGTCCATAGATGGCGTGAGGCCCAACCCAACCATTAATGCCTCCACGGTTATTTCCGATCAGAAATCGTTTTTGGTCAATGGCCTTAATTAAATGTAGGTAGACATTCCCTTTGACTTGTACGAGGACAATGTCACCTACCTGTAACTGCTCTGGAGAACATGGCTGGAGGGTGACCAGGTCTCCATCATTGACTTTCCCAGTCATCGAATGACCTCGTGGTTTGATCTGCGCCTGTTGTCCTTTTTGTAGCTTCTCTATGGCAAATGTTGCCCAATTCATGTGAGAATTCCTTATTCGCTCGTAAAGCGTGGCTTGCGCTTCTCCAGGAAGGCGGCCACGGCCTCTTTGTGCTCGGCTGTGCCATGCGCCATCGCCTGCATGCCTGCCGACATCTCAAGCAGTGCCTCCAGCTTGATTTGCACTGCTTCACGGAACAGGCTTTTGGTCATGCGCAGAGCATAGCCAGGGTTGACAGCGATCCGCTGAGCGAGGGTATGAGCTGCTGCAAGCAATTGCTCGTCGGGTACGACCTGCGAGACCAGTCCGCAGGTCAGGGCCTCAGTTGCATTGATGGGGTCGCCGGTAAAGGCCATCTCGTAGGCTTTGGAGAGTCCCACGATGCGCGGCAAAAACCAGGCTCCGCCGTCGCCTGGGATGATGCCGAGCTTGACGAAACTCTCCGCAAAGAACGCGCTCTCGTTGGCGATGCGAATGTCGCACATGCAGGCGAGATCACAGCCTGCTCCAACGGCGGCTCCGTTCACGGCGGCGATAATGGGAACCTCAAGGGCGAAGAGGGCGCGGGGGATGCGCTGAATGCCGTTGATGTACCAGGTGCGTATCTCCACCGGCGAAAGAGTGGCGAGGTCGCCAATTTTCTTGAGATTGCCGCCTGATGAGAATGATTTGCCTGCGCCCGTAAGGATGACGACGCGCACACGCTGATCTTTGTTGATGCGCTCAATGATGCTGATAAAATGTTCGATCATGTCGCCGTCGGAAATAGCGTTACGGGTCTCCGGCCTGTTGAGCGTCACCACGACGATAGGGCCTTCTTGTTCGTAAAGGATCGGATCGCTCATGCTCTCTCCTAAATATTTTTATTTGTCATATATTTTCGCACATCCGCCACTAGCATCGGAGAGCAGGGAGATCCTGGTGTAGGAGGCGGCTGGTAATGCTGGCTGAGAGGAGCACTCCTGGTATGCCAGCGCCTGGATGGGTACCGGCTCCCACGAAATAGAGACCGCCGATCTGGCCTGAACGATTGTGCGGGCGGAAATAGGCGGACTGGAGCAGCGTTGGCTCAATGGAGAAGGCAGTTCCCAGATAGCTGCGCAACTCGGTAGCGAAATCTAGCGGTGTGAAAGTATGCTCGGTGACAATGTTTGCTGATAGACTCTCCAATCCGACGTGTTGCTCTAAAAAATGAATGATTTTGTTGCGAAATGCTCTTGTCTCCTTTGTCCAGTCAACGCCATGTGCCAGGTTAGGAACGGGTGCGAGAATATACAGGCTTTCTCCACCGGGAGGGGCTATTGATGAATCTGTGCGCGTGGGCGTATGCAGGTATAGCGCCAGATCATTCGGCAATCCCGGACCATCGAAAATTTCCTGGATAAGCTTCTTATAGTCATCAGGCATGATGATAGTGTGATGGCGAAGCTGAGGATATTGCCGGTTCAATCCCAGATAGAGCAGAAAACAGCTCATGGAGTAACGATAACGCTTCATTTGCTTACATGTGTTGGTTATATCATTAGAGGGTGGCAGGAGTTTGAGATAGGTGGATGCAACGTCGCTATCAGCAACGACAGCGTCGCTCTGGAGGACTGTTCCATCCTCCAGCAATACGCCTGTTGCTCGCTTTTCTTGGAGCAGAATCTGTTCCACGGCATTGCCACAGCGAATTTCGCCTCCCAGATCGCGCAGAAGCTTTTCCATCGCTGTAACGAGGGTGTACATCCCCCCTGGTGTGTAATGTACTCCTCCCAGACGTTCAAGGTATGGTACTACGCTGTAGATGGCGCTGGCGCGGAACGGGTTGCCGCCGATGAAGAGCGGATGGAAGGAGAAGACCATGCGCAGTTGCGGGTTGTGAAAATAGCGCGAAACGTAGCTATAGACGCTGCGCTGCGCTCCCAGGCTTACCAGTTCAGGAGCAACGCGCAGGAAGCTATTGAGCGTGAGAAAGGGCTGCTCTGCCAGGTCAACGAATGCGCGTCGATAAATACGCTCCGTTGCTGCGAGAAATGCGCGGTAGGCCACGACGTCATGCGGCTCAAATTTGGCGATCTCGGCCTCATCCTGCGTGGCGGAGCCCCAGTAATCAAAATAGCGGCTATCCTGGAAACAGATGCGATAGAACGGGTTGAGACGTAGAAGTTGAACGTCATCGTGCAGGTTGCGTCCGGCTGCGTGCCAGAGATCTTCCAGCAAATGGGGCGCGGTAATCAGGCTTGGTCCCATATCAAAGGTAAAACCGTCGGTTTTGAGTTGGTAGGCGCGACCTCCCAGGCGTTCGCGCGCTTCCACTAGCGTCACAGCATGACCTGCTGCCTGGAGGCGAATCGCGGCAGCCAGTCCCCCAAAGCCTCCACCAATTACGATAATCCTGTTCTGACGTTGACGTATGGTAGGTGTAGCCGTATGGGTAAAGACCTGTGTCATAATGGAGAAACCCCTTTTATCATGGAAGAATCTGTAACAGCCGAGCCCTGATAGGAGAGCGCCCTCACACGTTCCTCGATAGCGAGGAGTAATTGTTCGGCATGGGCAAATTCGTGTCGGAAATATGCAGGGCCGAAACGTAGTGTGGCTTGCCAGCGCCCACATGGATGCGTATAGATCAGGCCAGTCGGGACAATCGCAACTTGCGTTCGCCCATCCCTTTCTGCCATTGTTACTAAGCGTGCAAGACCCGGGCGAAATGGCAGGAATGCATCAATATCGGTTTTTGGCGTTGGAGCCGGATCAATATTGGGATAAGCTTCTGGAAAAATCACCAATGCCTCTCCATTGCGGAGCAAGCGAACGGAATCCCTGACAGCGCGGCGTAAATAAGAACCGTGCTCGTCTGCTGTATATGCGCTATTTGCGCGGCCACTCTGCTCGCGTAGCTGTTCATCTCTTAATACAATCGGCCAATTTGCCATGTGGCATGCCAGCTCCATGAAACGGCGCACGAAGGGTTGTTTGACCCAATCGAGCGCAACAAGAATATGGACTGGTCGTGGGATAGCATGGAGCAGGATAGCGCCATCATAAAAATGGTGGACATGGCGTGCCGCGATCAGTACGGGGCCTTTCTCTGGCATGTGTTGCAGGCCCTCTATGGTGAGATCAACATTGCGCTTGACAATAATTCTGCTCAACAGGCGCATTGTCAACCATGACATTCCCTCGTTGATGGATTTGCTGCTTGTAAGAGTATCGTGGGGAGGAGCTTTTTCGCGCAGCAAAAGAGCCAGCGAAGCCGGTAGCAGGCCGAAAATTACGGCCATGAGCGAAGGAATCCAGAGACCGACGCCCAGATTCAGTCCGATGGCGAACATAATATTTGCGGCATAGACGCCAAAGGGGAGCCAGACGGTGAGTTGGCGTGTCTCCAGATCGGTGCGCCAGAGCAGGCGGCTCACGCTCATATAGATCAGGCCGTTGCACGTCCAGCCGACCAGGTTGCGAATGGGCATGCCGAAATAAGGGCCAACATCATGCCAGATCCAGAAATGCACCGGCAGGTATTTGCTAGCCATCGCCGGATCAAGCGCGAGATCCCAGGCCGTTAGAAAATAGGCTCCCAGCACCAGCGCCCAGAGCGTATGGTGGCGGAGCCGTAGCTTTCTAACGATCACAGTAGCGAGAATATAGGCGGTAAAGCCCATATAGAACCAGGAGAGCGGGATAGAATAGGGAACAAGCCCGGCGACTTTGAAGCCCAGGAAGCTGGTATAGGAATAGGCTCCGAAGGGGAAACCCGTGCTAGTACCAAGCAATTCCATCCCTAGAGAGATAATTGTGGAGGCGGCAAAGAAGATCAGGGTCTTTCCAGATCCAATAAAAAGCAGGCCGAAGAGCAGCATGGTGGCTGCCCCAAAAAGGATATGCAGCGAGCCCGCGTAGGTAATGCCAAATTGAAAGACCTGTCCCGCTAAGGGGCTGCCGCTCCATAGCTCTGGATGTGGCAGGGCGATTAGAAGGCCCGCCAGACCAAATGCGAGGGCGGCGAGATGGCAGATGAAAAGAGCTTTGACCACTTTCACGATAAGCCTCCACGGATGAACGTGCGACCTCGCCAGGTGTGGCGACGGCGTAAGGCGCTGATCCCGAGCTGAATAGCAACCGGCAGATCGCATAACGGTGAAAACCAGTAAGACCAGGGCCGCCGCTGGTAGGCACGAGTAGTACCAATGAGAACTCCCAGCCGCATCATGACCAGGACCCCATTGAGGAACCTGGCAGCTCTAGAAGGGGATCTGTGCAGTAACAGCAGCAAGAGTAGCGGCAGCGGCAGGGCTTGTACCAGCAAAATTTCCAGCCAACCAGGTAACGTATTGCTGCCTGAGAACTGATCGTGCATTGGCAGAGAGCGCGTCCAGTTGCGCCAGGCATCGCGCCAATTTTCGTACATTTTCGTCGTTACCAGCTCGCCCGCTTCATAAAAACCGATGGTATAGCCCGCAGAGACGAGAGCCCGCGCAACCGTAATGTCTTCGCAGACCGAATCGCGTGCAATGGTAAAACCGCCAGACTTCTCAAGCACATCTCGCCGCAAAAGAAAGCACTGGCCGTTGGCCTGCACTTCGTTTATCTTGCGTATCGCATTTCCTGGAATGCCGAAACGATAGACCAGGGTTGTCAGGAGCGAAGGATGGAGCAAGCCTTGCGCGCTATCTTCAACCTTTTGCAATGTTGCGATGCTCAGAGCCGCAAGGCTGCGTTTTCTGGCCTGCATCACCAGCGTCTCTGCCAATGCCGCTCCGGGCTGTACATCGGCATCGATAGTCAGAATCCAGTCGCAGTCAGAGTTGACCGCGTCCAGTCCTTTTTGTAATCCCCAGGCTTTTCCGTTCCAGGCAGGAGCGATAGGGGAGGCATCGATCAGGCGGATGCGAGGGTCGCGCCGTCCATAGAGCCTGACCAGCTCTTGCGTACCATCGGTTGAACCGCCATCCACGACCAGAATTTCGGCCACTGTGATTCCTTGAGCGATTAACCCTTCCAGGCAAGGAGAAAGACGCTTATATTCATTGAGAACAGGAACGATGATAGAAACACGGTCTGCCGCTAAAGCTTCTATATCTATCCTGGCTGGCTGAATGCGTTCCCCTCCAGTCGTGTAAAGCAAGCGTTTAAACACGCGTATGCCCAGTATGACCTGGGTTATGGTGAGGATCAAGAAGGGATAATTCCTTTTCAAACAGCACCTCCATCTCTGAAGTCGTCCATATCTCCCGGCTCCTCCAGAGCCTATCAAGCATCAAGGCTGTGCTTGCCTCATAGATTTTCTCCCCAAAGCTGGTTGTTGCGCGTGAATGGAGAACATCATACTGATTGCGCTCAATCGCTATCAGAATACGCCGGTACAGTCGAGCTGCTATCAGGATGGGCAGACGACAGTCAGGAGGAAGCAGCCAGATCCCGGGCATACCGGTTTTATAATAGTAATGCGTACGTTTCACCTGAAAACGCATCAAAGAGCGAAAATGGTCATCTGGTTTTTGGCGCGCCTCGTAAAGTTTAAGTAGATGGGTACGCGGGCAGCCGAAGCTTTCTAGCTCATCTCTGGGTAGGTAAACACGGTTGGCAACCAGATCCTCGCCAACATCGCGTAGAATATTAGTAAGCTGCATTGCAATCCCCAGGTTTTTAGCTGCCGTCAACGCCGGGGCAGAACGGACACCTAAAACGTAAGCCATGGCCAGTCCCACTGTTCCAGCAACCTGATAGCAATAGTGGTAGAGCTCTGAGAAATCTGTTATCTCCTGCGCTTCTAGATCCGCAATCAGCCCATTGAGGAAGTCAAGAAAAATGGGAGTAGGAACGGGATGCTTGTTGAGCATGCAATGAAGAGCAGCGCCTAGCCGCTCGCGTGGGGCGGGAAAAGCGTACTTGCTGATAAACCAGCTTTTCCATGCTTCCAGTTCTGCACATACGTCTTCAACTTGTCTGCCTGGTACGGGCTCATCGACCAGATCATCCAGGGTGCGAAAGAACGCATAGAGGAGTACTACAGCAGGGCGCAGTTCCGGCGGTAAAAAACGTGCGGCGAAATGGAATGTTTTGCCGTGTGTTGCCAATAGTTCCTCGTCAATTTTGCTTGCGGTCACAGCTATTTGTGGAAGAGGGAGCATAATCTTGTCTAAAATATGCTCCATCCTGCCAGAGCTGTTGAGCTTTAACGTACACATATTGAACCTATCACTACTCCTCGACTGTACCATAAAAGGCGAGCCAATAGATCGAACGCCAATGTCTGAGAAAGTGAAGTATCGCCGTGTGCCGACGCAGGACTCCTCATCTTCCACTATACCGGATGCTACGTAGCGCAATTCTGGGTAATTACGGTAAGTTCTCCCGTTCAGGTAGCGCAACCATCAGTGAGTGCTGGATACTCTTTTTGATTGAAAGGTGATGTGGTGGAGTAGCGGTAGAACAGGTGGGGAGATAGTCAGAGACTAGCCCATTTTATGTCAAGTCTCTTGCTAAAAAAGACCATATTATGTATAAATCCGTTGTTGAGCAAAAAAGCAATATTTCTCCGCAGCCCCATATGGCGTATAGCAACTAATATTTACGCATGAGCCATCAAATAAATAATTCTATGACTTACCGGCTATTTTGCCTGTTAAGGAAGCAAATAACAGTTATGATCAACATCTATTCATCAGGAGAAAAGCTATGATCGATGAATTCAAGGTTGTTATTCATGAGATGCGTTATATCTCACACCTGATCTCTTCTGAAACTGATACCCTGAAAAAGCAGACGGATACGCAGATTGGCAAGGTCGATGAGACCTGTAAAAGTCTGCCGCCGGTTGTCTACAATCTGGCAGCCCCGGGTTTCCTCGTCATCAAGGCGTTCCTCGGTCGCTCCACCGAGATACGCGACCGCATCAGCACTATTCTCAACCAGACAGCCGACATGGCAGAAAAAACCGACCAACAAATTGCCGGGCTCTTCGACTGAGCCGATCCCTCTGTAGAGCAATTTGAGCACAAAAGAATCGCGAGAAGGAGAAGCTAAACATGACGGTTAGCCTATCGAATCCGATAGATGTTTTTGCGAATGCCATTGCTCAGCCATTAGAGGACGCGGCCAGGGAGTGGAGAGAACTGGCAAAAATGCATGAAACGGGCAATGATCATCTGCGCTGCAGGGAGGCGCGCTCGCGTCAACCCTGGGCGGCGATATCGTCCAACCCTTTACGGATATGATTTCCAAGCAATATAAATTCACCTATGGCATAACCCAGGGCATTAATGATATTGCCGGCTTCTATGACAAAGGGGCAGAAATTGTGCGGGACGCGGCCCGCATTGTGGATTCGATCATTGGACCCGATTTTGAGGTCATAAAATGGGTGCTTGATCATATCACGCCGGATATTGTCGTGAGGCATGGCGAAGACGCGATCCATGCCGTCTTTGATGACCTGCGCAACACGTTGAACCGCATGACCCATAACGCGGGCGGCTTTTTCAGCGATCTGTTTCACCTGAACATCGGAGCTGCTTTACACGATGCCACAGACGAAGTGAAAGCCATCGCTCATCTCACCGGCGATGCTATAGCGATGCTCGCCGATATAGAGCCGATCCTCTGCCAGTGGGCTACGCAGATTATGGATGGCGTCAACTGGTGCTTCAACGAGGTCAACAGCCTGGCTCTGAAACTGGAAGATTGGGTGCTGGGCATCTCTGATATCGCCTCCGAGGCTGCCATTCTCAGCGATCCCAATGCCCTGCCGCAGGAAAAATGGCTGACTGGTGGCATGCTGGTGATCAATGTCGCACTCGACGTCATGGTGTTCATTCCCGGCTTGCAAGAAGCCATCTTCGGCAAGATTGCGGAGAAGCCGGGCATCAAGTTTCTGACCAAATGGCTCGTCACCAAAATCTCCGAAAGCATCGTCGGCAAGCTGATCCAGGATTTCATCGAAAAGTTGATGACAAAGTTTGCCGAATCGGCTGTCCAGCGAGCTCTTGAGCGCAAACTAACCCAGACCGTCTTTAAGAATATCGAGGGCGATATCACAAAGAAGCTGCAAGATGCTATTCAAATGATCATCGAGCAGTATCTGGCGGGCAATATTAGCAAAGCCGAGGCACGAGCCCAGATAGATGCTCTAAAGGCCCTGGCCGATAGATTTGGGCCGGACCAACTGGTGGCCCTTTTCAAACGCTTTAGCGCCGAAGATCTGGTCAAAATCGCCCGTCATAATATCACTCTGGATGATATTACCAAGCTCATTGCGGATAGTAATAAATCATTCCCTCTTTCCGATACCAATGCGGTGACGGCGCTCATTGGTCCTGATGGCACAGCTAGCGTTAAGATCGTCGGTTCGGGCGGAGAAGGAGCTGATATCCTCTTCCTTGACAAAAATGGGAATGTAATCTTTAAACGTGAGATGAAGGCTATTGGCCCGGGCAGCTTTAGTAAAAGGCTCAGCAAGGCCGCGAGCCAGACAACCTTTGCCGGTGATGTGTTTTTCCAGATTGCCTGCCAGTACCGATGTGAACAGCCTGATGGATACATTCCGCCGTATACGAACGCCTGAGCAGCTTGCGAAATATAAGAATGTCTATTTGACGGTGGTTGATCCATCTGGTAACGTCCTTTGGGATGGCCCTGTTGTTCCCTGATACATTTCCTTTGACTCCTTAGGATTTGAAGTGTATACTTCTCCTCTAGATAGAAGGCGGTAGAGGTCACGGTCGATTCACTGGGGGATATTGAAATTAGATAAGGAAGCAATCATTATGAGCCGCTACGCGGACTTTGCCTGTATAGATTGTAAAGTGGGGCTCTGGCTTGGTAAAGCCATCCTTCGTGATGATGGCCGCGTCAATTACTTTAAAATTGGCGCGGAGGAAGATCCGCCGAATTCTCAGCGTCCAGAGCTCAATCGCGTGCTCTGGAAGATGTTGGCCGATCACGCTAACCACAACCTGCGCGTCTTTGTTGAGGGTGAGCCGGGCGAGGAGCTTCTCGAAGATCCCGCTTTTGTGGAGATCGGAGGCGACGAAATAGGCGATCTCTCTTTCGAGGATTATCTTAAAGATTGGCATGGTTGATCCACTGACCTGCGGTGCGCGCTATCTGCACCAGCCGACGCTTGTATTCCACGCCCTGGAGCGTATGGAGATGCTTGAACCCGAGCTAATGCGAGGAGTTCGTTGCGATCTGCTGTCCTATGCCCTGGCTTACGTAGAGCGGTACCGGGGCGATGTGCCACATCTGGAACGGGAGCGAGAGTTTTTATGCGCGGCCTTGAGGCAGGCGTGGCGGCAGAGTCGTTATGCCGATGTTATGCGGCTGGTTGAAGGGCTATCCTATCTGGTCGGACGCTTCAAGGACGCCGCCGACGCTGACTGCATCCTGCTCTGGGGCATAGAGGCCGCTCGACGACTCCAGGATAAGCGGAGATGGGCGTATTTGCTCAATCGCCGGGGGAACCTGCTCTTCTCGCGCGGTCAAGATAAGAAGGGGCGGCAACTCTGGTGGGAGAGTCTGGCTATGGCCCAGGGCCGGGGTGTATCAGCATACCTCTGGGAGATATTCTACAGTTTTGTGCATATCGCTGATATTCTAGGAGATTACCATACAGCACGACATTTCGCCGAGATGGTTCTGCAAGCTGACCAGGTGGATGATCTCGATAGCGCCGCTGTGGTGATTTTCGTCAGGGGGTTTCATGCTCGCGTCGCTTATGATTTACAGCAGGCATACACCGATTATCAGACTTGTTTGCGCTACTTACCTCGTTCTGAACCTGAAGTGGCCCTTTCTCCTGACAGGCAACTTTTTATGATGGTTGTCCAGGCAGAACTGGCACGAGTGCAGGGAGACTACCCCCGCTCTCATGAATATAGCGAGAGCGCGCTTGCCCTTGCGCGGCTCTCCAGTGATACCTATACCATTGTCGATCTACTAATGGATCAGGGGGCTTTCGCCTACCGGCAAAGGGAGTTCTCCGAGATGGAAGCGATACTCGCTGACCTGCAAGCTATCGCGCAGCAGACGAACGACCCGCTTCTTCCCATACGTACCTATATGCTGCAACACCTGTTTGATAACGCAGTGCCGAACCAGCGACCTGTCAATACTTTGCAACTCTCCCAGCGCTCGTCATCCCCTCCTACTATACCTCTAAGCGCCCGCGAACTGGAGGTGCTACGGTTGGTTGCCGCTGGCCTTAGTAACAACGAGATTGCCGCTCGTCTTGTGGTGACGACAAGCACTGTCAAAAAACACCTTGAGCATATCTACGACCGGCTCAATGTCTCCAGCCGCACCCACGCGGTAGCGCGCGGGCGTGCGCTCAATCTGCTTCCCTGAACTCGCCGGCTCTTTGATCATAATTCGTCTTTTGGCGAATGACAGCCCACCCGCTGTCTGTTACTCTACCCTCGTTACCACGCTTATAGTTGCTTATCTACTAATAAAGAGGTTACATTATGGCAAACTGGTTCTCTACTCCTCTCTTCCGGCAGCTTCGCTACAGCATATATGTAATATTTTGCATTTTACTTACTTTGCTCGCTGCGTGCTCTTCTGCTGGCTCTGCGAATACTGCTAGCACGCCCACGCCACGACCCGCACCATCCCCCATCCCTACACCAGACGTCCCGACGGTCTCCAAAGTGCTCACAACCTATAAAGGACATTCGGGTCCCGTTATTAACGCCCTATGGTCCCTGGACGGCACACGCATTGCCTCATGTGGCAATGATGGCACCGTGCAGGTCTGGACAGCCAGCAATGGCAAAACTATCTGGAATACCTCTATCGACCGCTATGCTTTTGCTCTTGCCTGGTCGCCCGATGGGAAAAAGATTGTTGGTGCTGGTCCTGGCCAGGCGCTCTATATCCTGGATGCTGCCAATGGGCACCTGTTAGCTACCTATCAACCCCAAAGTGGTCTTGTTAATGGTCTGGCATGGTCTCCCAATGGTAAGTTCATCGCTGCGGGCAGCCAGGAGGATAATACGGTTACGATATGGGATGTGACAACTGGTAAATCGATATTGACCTATAGAGGCCATTCAGATCCTGTGGCCAGTATTGCGTGGTCGCCCGATGGTACAAAAATTGCTTCTGCCAGCCATGACGGGACGGTGCAGGTCTGGAATGCGAAAGATGGGCACCTGTTGCTCACGTACAAAGATCACAATGCTCCAGTGTGGCAGGTGGCATGGTCGCCCGATGGCACAAAAATCGCTTCGGGAACTGGTTCGGCAGACGTAAACGGCCCTGTCACTGAGAACAACACGGCGAAAGTCTGGAATGCTGCCACCGGGCAGACGCTGTTGAGCATCGCCGCCCCAGATGGTCAGGTCTATGCGCTGGCCTGGTCGCGCGATGGCAAACGCATTGCTTCTGGGGATGGTCAAAATGTCTATGTATGGGATGCTACGAGCGGGAAAATGGCGCTGGTATATAAAGGCCATACCGGTGATGTTTTTATGGTTGACTGGTCACCTGACGATAAGTACATTGCCTCAGCCAGCACCGATGGCACTGTGCAGGTCTGGCAACCGCAGCTATAAATTAACCGCTTTTCTGCAAAAGCTCGTGCAAACGGCAGGGGTGCAGAGGCATTTCGCGGACGCGCAGACGGAATGGCGCAAGTGCATCGTCGATGGCGGAAGCGAAGAGGGCTGGCACCGGAATAACGCCAGCCTCGCCTGCTCCTTTGACGCCCAGTGGATTGAGCGGCGAAGGCGTCTCTACGTGGTCAACTGCGATGGTAGGGATCTCCGCTGCGGTCGGAATAAGATAATCCATAAAGGTGGCGCTCAGGGGCTGGCCCTCCTCATCATAAACCAGCCGTTCAAAGAAGGAGCCGCCGATGCCCTGAGTGACGCCTCCGCGTATCTGTCCCTCAACCACCATAGGATTGATCAGCCGCCCGCAGTCATGGACGGCTGCGTATTTTAGAAATGTGACCTGGCCAGTATGCGGGTTCACCTCGATGATCGCGCCATGAACGCCGCTGGCAAAGCTGGCGTGCGGTGGACTGTAAAAGCCGTCGGCCTCCAGCCCGGGGCCGCCGCGCTCCTGCGGTAAAGCGGGTCCGGGCCGTGCTGCCGCGAGATTCATCGCCGCCAGCTTGCGCGCATTTTCGCCGTAGGTATAGCGCAGAGGATTGGCTTTGATCGCCATCTGCCCCAGTGTTAAGGCGCGGTGAGGCGCGTCCTTAACGAAGACGTTGCCATTGGCAAGCTCAATATCCTGCGGCGCGGCTTCAAATAGTTCGGCGGCAAGCGCGATAATTTTTTCGCGTACCTTGACTGCCGCGAGATGCATAGCCGAGCCAGCCACGGTCGCGGCCCGGCTGGCAAAGGTGCCAACGCCCCAGTAGAACGCCTGGGTATCGCCCGTTGTGACCATGACCTCTTGCGGCGTAATGCCAAGCTGATCGGCTATAATCTGGGCAAAGACGGTCTGATGCGCCTGCCCCTGCGTTGTCACTCCAGTTGCAGCAAAAACGCGACCATCCGCCTCGACTCGAATATGCGCTCCCTCGTATGGTCCAATCGATGTTCCCTCGACATAATAGCCGACGCCGATCCCCAGGTAACGCTCCTGCTTCCTGGCTTCGGCCTGTCTGGCAGGGAAGTTGTCATAATCTAACAATACTTTGAGTTTATCGAGGGCTGCCTGGTAGTTGCCGCTGTCGTATCTCGTCGGCCCGCCATCCTGATAGACCAGTCCGACATCCCAGGGAAACTCATCGGGCTGGATAAAGTTGCGGGAGCGCACTTCCAGGCGATCAAGCTGCAACTCGCGCGCAATGCCATCCATGATGCGTTCCATCACGAAGACCGCCTGAGGCCGACCCGCGCCGCGATAGGGGCTCACGGGCACTTTATTGGTATAGAGTACGGTGCATTCGCTGGCATAGTGTTTGAGCCGGTACGGTCCCGGCAAGGAGCAGGCGGTGATGATGGGGACGATGATCCCATAGGGAGTATAAGCGCCCGTGTCGTGGAAGAAGACGTCGCGCACTGCCAGCAACGTGCCTGCGTCGTCAAAAGCGTATGTGACCTCGTGAATCTGGTCGCGCTCCTGGTTGGTTGCAATGAAGTTCTCGCGTCGATCCTCGATCCACTTGACGGGTCGGCCTGAGCGGATGGCGGCGAATGGCGCCAGGATTTCTTCAGGATAGAAAAGCATAATCTTGGGGCCGAAGCCGCCGCCAATGTCGGGCGCAATCACCCGGACCTTGTGCTCTGGAAGGTGAAAGATCGCAGCCAGACCGTTGCGGATGGCAATTGGTCCCTGAGTTGAGATCCAGCAGGTGAGCATCTCTTCATAGCGATCCCAGCGGGCGACGATGCCCCGACACTCCATGGGCATAGCCGCGCCTCGCTCCATCCTCAACGTCTCGCGTACAACATGGGGCGCGTTGGCGATTACCTCATCAGGTTCTCCCACTGTTTGGACAAGCTGAGCCGCGACGTTGCCGGGGACATCGTCATGAACCAGCGGAGCCTCTGACGCGGAGGCTGCTTCCAGGCTGTGGGCAACGGGAAGGGGCTCATACTCGACATCGATCAGTTCCAGGGCATCTTCGGCGATATAGCGGCTCTCCGCCACCACGAAGGCCACGGCTTCTCCGACGTAACGCACGTCTTTAAGCGCGAGGGGAAGCTGCGTACGTGGATGCGTCAGGGCCTGATGGGGAATCAGGAGCGGCGAAGGCTCCAGCACGTCTCCCAGATCGTCAGCCGTCAGCGCCAGATGGACTCCTGGCAGGTTACGAGCGGCGCTGGTGTCGATACGTACAATCTTTGCGCGAGCGTAGGGGCTGCGCAATACAGCCGCGTGGAGCATCTCCGGCAGATCAATATCATCAACATAGGTGCCCTGCCCGCGTAGCAGGCGCGGATCTTCGTTGCGCTGAACCGATGCGCCGAACCAGCGTGTTGCCATAACTATTGCCCCTCCCGCTTTTGCTCGCTCAGGTATTTAGCTGCACATTTGACCGCCTCCACGATATTCTGGTAGCCGGTACAGCGACAGAGATTGCCGGAGAGTTCGTGGCGAATCTCTTCTTCCGTTGGCTCTGGCTTATCGCGTAGCATTGCATAGACCGAGAGAATAATGCCAGGCGTGCAGAAGCCGCATTGCAGGCCGTGTTGCTCCTGAAATGCCTGCTGAATCGGGTGTAGCGGTTCGTGAGGACCGGCCAGCCCTTCGATAGTGGTAAGCGTCCTGCCATCGACCTGTACCGCGAGCAGCAAGCATGAGCGCACCGCCTCGCCATCGAGCAGAATAGTGCAGCATCCGCAGACGCCGTGCTCGCATCCAACGTGGGTGCCGGTCAGATGCAGCTCGTGACGTAGAAAGTCCGAAAGCAGTAAGCGTACAGGCACCTGCCGTTCATATTGACGACCGTTTACCGTTACTGTGATCGTGGCTGTTTCAAATAGTGCTGGTATGGATGCAGACTTTTCCATCGATTATGCCCCTTTTTCCGTACGGGTACAGCTTCGCCAGGCGGCTTGCAGAGCGCGTCTCGTGAGCTCCATTGTCAGAGCGCGGCGGTAATCGGCAGTGGCGTGGATGTCGCTCATCTCATCATCGACGAGCTGAGCTGCAGCAGAAGCAGCCGCGTTGAGTTCGTTATCATCAAGCGACGTGCCGAAGAGGAGTTGCTCAACGGTGGATGCTCGTATGGGGGTACTGGAGATACCAAGATAGCTTATTTGCGCAGATAGGCAGCGACCATCGGGCGCGGGAACCAGCACTACAACCACACCCGCGAGGGCGTAGTCGCCGGAACGACGAGCGAACTCCGTAATGTCCCGGCCCGCGTACGAAGGCAGCCAGGGGAAACGCACCTCTGTCACTAGCTCATCGGGCTCCAGGGCTGTTGTGAGGTAGCCTTGAAAAAAATCTCCCGCTTTGATGACGCGCTGCCCTCCCGCACTGCTTGCTACTACCTCGCCGTTCAGGCAGGTGAGTAGCGCGGGCAGCTCCGCAGCGGGATCGGCGTGAGCGATACTGCCGGTAATCGTGCCGCGATTGCGGATCTGCATATGGCCGATATGCCGTATCGTCTCGATGACGAGCGGGTGGCGCTGCTGCACTAGCGTTGACCGCTCGACCTGGCGCTGGCGTGCGAGCGCGCCAATCGCGAGGTAGCCATCTTTAGCTGTGATATAGTCGAGTTCAGCAATACGATTGATATCTATCAGGTAAGCCGGAGTTGCCAGGCGCATATTTAAGAGCGGCATCAGGCTCTGGCCGCCTGCGAGCACTTTGGCATCCGGGCCGTGGCGTCCCAACAACTCCAGCGCCTCCTGCAACGTTGAGGGCGCGCCATACTGAAAACGCGGTGGTTTCATGTGACAGCTTTCTAATGTGCCAATATCTTGGCGATTGGAGCGACGCACGCCAGCAAGTACTCGTCGCTCATCGTCGCGCCAACGCACTGGAACCCCTGGGGCAGCCCGTTAGCAGCTCGTCCGGCGGGAACGGTAATTGCCGGTAGGCCCGTGTACGTCCAGGGAAGGTTCATCAGCGGACTTCCGGTAGATTCCAATCCCTCGGGAGCTGGACCCGTGGTGGCGGGACAGACCCAAAGATCAATACCATTTTGTCTCATACTTAATTCTAACTCGTCGCGTAACATTGCTCGCCCTGCCCGCGCGGCTGCATGTTCTTCCTCTGTTACCGTCTGTCCTTCGCGTAGTGCCGCCGCCGTACGAGGTCGGTAGAGCGATTCGTATTGCGCGAACCACGCGTGATGCACCTGCGCCATTTCGGCGAAGACCATACGCGTGTGGCTGCGGTTGATCTCCTCGATATTGCTCAAGGCTTTTACGCGGCGTACCGTGTACCCTGCTTTTTGCAGCAGGGCAAGCTGTTCCTCAAAAGTGGTGATAGCTTCCTCAGATGCCTGAGCGAGGTAAGGTCCCTCCGGCACGCCAAGCACAGGCAATGCCTCGACTTTGACCTCGCGCCACTCGCTGCACAGCAATGGGGCGGCGAAAGCAATGCCCAGTACATCCTGCGCGAAATAGCCGACGTGTTCAACTGAATCGGCGCATTTAATCAGCCCCTCGGTGGAAATGCGGCCATAGCTGGGTTTGAAGCCCACAATGCCGCAATAGGCGGCAGGGCGAATAGTCGAGCCGATAACCTGAGTACCCAGCGCCAGGGGGCAATAGCCAGCCGCCACAGCGGCAACCGAGCCGCTACTCGACCCTCCCGGCGTATGGGCGAGATTGTGCGGGTTGTGCGTAGGACCGGGCTCAAAGTAGGCGAACTCGGTCGTGACCGTTTTGCCGAGGATAAGCGCCCCTGCTGCTCGTAACATGCTGATGCAGGGGGCCTCGGGGCCGGTAAATAACTCGGGGGTCAACTGTGAGCCTGCTTGAGTGGGAAAACCATCGACGCGAAAAGTATCTTTTACCCCGATGAGAACGCCATAAAGCGGGGGACGATCAGCCGTTCTGGGGAAGCGCACTTGCAGGGCCGCTGCATCTTTTTTCAGCCGCGCGCGCCGCTCCGGTTCGGGGAGGAGCGCATGTACCAGCGGATCGCTCGTCTCAATACGGTTGCAGGTCTCATCGATATAATCAAGCAGGTCAAGTTGACCGCTACGGAGTGCCGTGGCTATTGCAACGAGTGGTGCCGGGAAAATCAAGTGGTCGTCTCCTCTCTGCTACGCTGGCTTGCTATGTAGACGGCCAACGCTGCTGACGTGCTGGTAGGGGCAATCCCTCGCGGTTGCCCTGTCTCAGGCCGTCTGAAACAAATGGCTATTATGCAACAATACTGAAAGCTGCATTTTATCACCCTTGAGGGCTGATGTACAGTCAAAATGTTGCCATCTTCTACGATCCGCAAAACTTGCTCTTAATATACAATAGCATTGATGCTACATAAAAGACTACTCGCATCAATGCAATGAAGAAAGGGAGTAATATGCAATCAATTGACCTGAGCAATATGCGCGTGATCGATCTTTCTCAGAACTGGGATATGCACACGCCGGGGTTTGCCACCTATGAGGGACCAACCATCAAGTGGATCAAGCGCGTTGCCTTTGATAAAGTGGGCGGGCAGCATATCGCGTCCACGCTCCACGTTGGGACGCACCTGGATGCGCCTCTGCACTTTATGACCAACGGCCAGGATATTGGCAGCATACCTCTGGACAAGCTCGTGGGACCGGGCGTGGTGGTGGACCTGGAGGCGCTGGGCGTTGGCGATTACGATATTTACACCTCCGCACATTTTGAAGCGTGGGAGCGTAAGACCGGCCTGCGCATCCAGCCCGGCGATATCGTCGTGGTCCATACCGGCTACCATAAATATTACCCCAGCAACTGGTACGGCGAGTCGCAGCCCGACGAGACGCGCTACTTTATCAAGCATCCCGGACCAACGCGCGAGTTCGTGAGCTGGGTGCTGGAGCGCAAAATCTCCTGGTTCGCTATCGACGCAGGCTCGATGGATCATCCAATGAATACCGTCATTCGTAAAGTGCGCCCGGACCTGGCGGCTAAATGCGCTCAGAAACTAGGGAGGCCGCTTGAAGAAATCTGGCCCGAGGAAGATTTACAGCTCATGCACTATGATATGTTCCCGCACGGCGTTTTCCATGTCGAGAATGCTGGCGGGATGATTGATGAAGTGCTGAACCAGCGCGTCTGGATCGGCTGCTTTCCCTGGAAATTCAATGGAGGCGAGGCTGCCTTCTGCCGGCTGGTCGCATTCGTTAGTAAGCAGGACTGAGCTTGCTTTGCTTCAGGAGAGCAGCATTTCACTGCTCTCCTGTGTGTTATAGCGACCGGATAATGGGCCGCGTTACTAATAGATAGAGCGAGTAGCCGCCGACCAGGATGGCGCTGATGATTACCGTCAGGGGACCACCGATCAGGCCGATTAACGCACCTGCCGGAAAATCGCCGAGAGGGCGCAGACCCATGATAAAGAGCGTATTCAGGCTCATCACGCGTCCTCGCATCTGCGGCGGCACGCGTATCTGCATCAGCGTAATCGTGGTTGCCCCAACGCCGTTCTGCGCAATGCCTAAAACGAGCAGGGCGGCAATCGAAAACCAGAGATCCTGGCTGAGCGCGAAGGCCAGCAGTGAGGCCGTCCAGAGCAGAAACGAGATCAGCAGCAGACTTCCCTTGTGCTTAAAATCGCCTAATGAGGCCACGATTAGGGCTCCAAGAATAATGCCCAGACCGGAAGCGGAAAAAAGCAATCCAAGCTGAAAAGGTTGCAGATGCAGCGTTTGCACCGCGAAGACAGGAAGAATGAGCGAGGTTGAAGGCCCAAAGAAGAGCAAAGCCCCGTAGCCGGAAAGCACCCAGGGCAGAGCCGGATCTTGCCTCACGGCCTTTAAAGACGCCAGAATAGAAGCGAGCATCGGCCCGCGTTTCTCCGTACTCAGTGCCGCAGCATCCTTTGGAATGCGCATCAAATAGAGCACAAGCAGCACGCCTAAAAAGCTGATCCCGTTCAACAGAAAATTTCCTGCGTACCCGATCAAAGGGCTGGCGATATGCAAGTTTTTGCCAAGATATTCGAATACGCCAATCATGATGCCGCCCAGCGCTGGGCCGATAAAGGCGGAGCCATTGAAGACGATTGACTGCAAGGAGATCGCATTCATCAAATCTTCTCTTGGGACGAGAATGGGCACCAGCGAAGAGCGCGTAGGCTGGTCGAAGCTCAGAATAGACCCGGAGCAAAATGCCAGTGCCACAATCATCCAGACCTGGATTACGCCTGTAATGGTCAGGATGCCAAACAGGAAGGCCAGCAGCATTTGCAGCGTCTGAGTGAATAGTAAAAAACGGCGTTTATCAGTGCGATCTGCCACGCTGCCACCGATCAGCGCGAACAGGAAGAAGGAGAGCGCCTGCGCCAGGGAAACGACGCCGAGTGCGAGCGCGGAGTTATGGGTAATCTTTAACACCAATAAGCTCTGCGCCACAATTTGCGTCCATGTGCCAACCGCAGAGACAATCAAGCTGATCCAGAGGAGACGATAGTTGCGGTGGCGTAGCGCCTTAAACGTCTGTACCCCTTTTCGTTGGGGTACAGAAAGCTCTGATCGGTGTGTGACGGGTGGTGTGGCCATAAATACTCTATTCCTGCCTCTGTTATCTCAAGCATTTTCTTGCCATTTATTATGGCATAGAAAATGGCGATCTGCCAAATCCCTTCACTTTTCCTCCAGGCATTGGGCAATTTCGTTGAGCATCGCGGACAATTCCTGCGGTCGTGGACTGTTGAGGCGATTGACGCGGCGAGTCGCGATTTTGAAGATGAGGGCAGCCTCGTAGAGCGGCGTGCGCTCCAGAATGCCTGCCACGATTTCAGGTGCAACTCCTCGTGCTACCATTTCTTGCTGATAACTGTGACGGAAAATAGTGGCCGCTTCCTCAAACCATTGGCGCATCCCTGCTCGTTGGTACCAGAGGGCGCTGGGGCGCAGATATGCCAGAAAGTAGCCAACGTCCAGAGCGGGGTCCGCCAGGCAGAATCCGTCAAAGTCTACGACATAGACGCGATGGCTATGAAAAAGGAGCTGACTGGCTTTAAAGCCGCCATGTGCGGGACGGTAGAGGTCGGGCTGCACGCGTTCCAGTCGTGACGCCAGCGGCAGGACGCATGTTCGTATTTGCTCAGCTTGCGCCTGATTATGTTCTGCCAGCAGTTGCGCGCGTTCCTGGGCGCGCCTGGCCTCTTTCGCGCCCGTACGCGGCCCTTTCGCCGCCGGGTGAACGCTGCTCGTATGGAGGCGAGCAAGCGCCCGGGCTGCAAGACGCAGCTCCTCATCTGGCGGGATAATCTGCGTAATTATCCCCCCTCGACCCGACGTTACCTGTGGCTGCAATGCCTGCGTGCCTGTACGCAAGGTGTTCCACCGGTCGCCAGGACGGTTTTCAGCGTAACTTACCTGTATGGCCTCGTTAAACGTCAGGCCGAGAGTGGTCATCATGCCAAGCGGCTGTGGCAAGAAGGGAGCCGTATCTGCCTGCTTTTGTTCCTCGTAGAGCTGTTCTTGTAGCGATTGGATCTCGCGGGCCTGCTCAGGATTACTGTACACCTTGCCAAAGAGCGTGAGCAGTTTTTGCTTGCCTTCCGCTTCGTCACCTGGTTGCTCCAGTTGCAGATGGTAGCGGATCACGCAGCGATTGCCCGGCTTGTAACGTACCGGCTCTGCGCTTGCTTTTACAAGACGAGAGGTCGTATCACCAGTCTGTTGAGCGGCAGCAAGCTGTAGGGCCGCGAAGAGGGGACTCTGGGGACTGGTATCGCAACATGCGGGCAACGCAGGCAGGCCGTTGTCGGCAGGAAAATGTTGCACTGCTAGCCCTAAATCCGTCAGGTGCAGAACGCCAGAGGGCAATATCGTCAGCGGCGCTCGTTCGGCTTGAGTGGCGCTAAAACGGATGTGTACGCCATCCATCGCTTGCTCGTCGATTGTCATGCTCACCATATGATCAGGGGTATTGATACGCCCTTTACGGGATGAATGCTTTGCATCAACTGTATAGATGATGGCAAGCCCGCGCTCAGCTTTGCGCCGCAGATAACGTACAAATAGCCCCAACGGCCCCTGAGCCTGTGGCAGCAGAGGGCGTTGCGCCTGTTCAAAAATCTGGGTGAGCGTCGCCGGAAGATCGGTAATCGCCAGATCTGGCTGGCTGGAAGGGGAGATGTCGTTCATACTGTGATCTTCCCTTCTTTGCCTAAGCTTTCAACCAGGCTGACCAGGGCGTCGTCGGCACCTTGCACGCCGCGAAAACCCGGGAATGAGTTAACATCGACGATGACCGGGCCAGAGGCGGTCATAAGCAGATCAACTCCATAAAGCCGCAGATGAAACGTCTTGCCAATCTCCAGCGTAATGCGTCTCCAATCCTCTGGCAGTTCATCTGTTGCCAGGGGGATATCTTCTTTAGAAGCTCCTGGTTCGAGCGGTGTGCGGCGGCGAGCGGCGAATATGGCCTGGTCAATCACCCAGAGTTTGATATCCCAGCCGTCGCTCTGCGAGAACTCCTGAAGAATAACCGGCTCCTCGCTCCATTGAGGCGCTAGCGCACGAAGCTCTTTAATAGAGTGTATTTTGCCCACCAGATCGCCGCGGTGGCTGTAGCGGCTTTTAATGATCATTGGAAATGACAGGGAGGAGAGCGCATCTTGCTGCATGAGCAGATCATGCAGGCTGGAAAAATCTTGCGTGTGGGGCCAGGGGAGATGGGCTTCTTCCAGGTATTGCGTCATCAGAACGCGGTCCTGGCAAGCGACTGACGCCGTCCAGCTATTAACGACGAGCGCTCCCTGTTCCTCCAGATAATGGGCTACCTCCAGTGCCTGCGGCGCGTGCGATTTTAGCAGGTAAAGATCGGCCTGTGGCTGGCTCTTCTCTTGCGCGATGGCCTGTATGCCTGTCAGGATACGCACATCAAGCAAACGAGTACTGTGCTTATGGCTCAATTTTTGTAACGCGACCGCGATAACTGGATGACGTGGAGTCTCTGGATTGTCCATAATAAGGCATATATGCATAAAAAAATTCCCTTCCTACTTTCTTTAATGCTGGGAATGAACCAGTTGCAGAGGCGAGCTATCAGACGCCCTGGACGTGATTGGCGCAACCTTCTCGGCTTTTACCTGTTGGCGGCGCTCTATTCTTTTGGCGCGGGCAACGCGCTTGCGCTCAGCTTTTTTGGCGGCGTGCAAGATATATTCCGCAATGCGTATGACCGCCCGGGGCACGCCGCCGAAGCTGGGAAAATCATTGATATCCAGGATCGCAAGGCCCTGCGGCGTCTCGACAACGTCGATACCATAGATATCTAAGCCAAAGATTTTGCCGGTATCCAGAGCTAATTTGCGTAATTCGCGCGTTAGAGGAATAAACTCTTCCTGTACATTGTCGTGGAGCGGCGATTTTTTAGCAATAGCTGCGTAGACCTCCCTGCCGGTGACATAGATTTTAATGTCAAAGCCTGCATTTTCGGCATAACGCTGCGCCAGGAAAAAGCTATCATTTGCCTCGGCTATTTCCAACGCGGTCAGGTCGGCGGGTGTATTGATGCGATAGATGCCCCGGCAGGAACTACCATTGCTGGGCTTAACGACCAGGGGATAGTTCTCTGCTGGAATCTGTTTGAGCAGCCGGGGATGGGCCACGAAGTACGTTGGGGGAATGGGCATGCCATGCGCGTGGGCAAATGCCACTGCGACCGCTTTATCGCGCACCAGGCGAATAGCGCGCGGATTATTGATTGTCGGAATGCCCATCGCCTCTGCCGCTTCCAGGATGCTAAGCCCTGGCCCGTCCGCCACCGTCTTGAGGACATAGGCATCATAGTTTTGCTGGAGCATATCAGTTAAGCAAGTAGCAGAATAGCCGGGCTCCAGCACATCGACGGTGTGCCCCCATTGCTGTAATTGATAGGCAACGACCATTGGCATGGGATCATGCCGGTATTCTTCCTCAATGATGAAGCAGAAGCGCATGGGAACCGCTCTCCTTGTGTTAGTAAGCGTGGCCGGTCTATAACTTAATAGAAATTTAACAGAAAAGCTATCAAAAAACTGTTGTTTTATTCACACCCAGCCTATGTAATGAGACATTAATTTGAGTGTTAAGCTCATGTTAAAAGACTATAGCATATCTCAGCTAAAGAGGAAAGAGGGCTTAAATGCCCTCTTTCAAAATGCCTGTTTTCTCTATTTTGATGGCTATTACTCATCAGAAGAAAAGTGTAAGAGGCGGGACCACCAGTTCGGGCGTGTGGTGGAAGATTGGAGCGAGCCGAGTGAGACCAATGATTGCACGCGTCCTGACGATGAGGGGATGCTATGCTCGTGAGCGGAACTGGCGAAAGACTCGCTATGCAGCGATGGGGTCTCTTGCTCCTCTCCTCCCTTTCCGTCGAGAACAAAGGCGGAAGCCTTGCGGGAAGACCATGCCTCAATATCCCTGTCCTGAGTCTCTTCGCGGCGCACAGGTTCGTGCGGGTTGGGGAGGTCGGCGGGCGGCAAGTTGCCCGAAAGGATCGGTTGCTGCCGTAAGATCTGGTCTTTGCGAATGGGCTGGGTTTCGTGTTTCTCCAGGGCCAGCCGATTATCGACCTCTGCCAGCAGGCGCGCGATCTCCGGGCGCAAGATGCGGTTGCGCTCCGGTATGCGCGTCCATTGTGCCAGCGCGGCGGGATAGTAGCCTGCGCGGTAGCAGTAGAGACCTAACATAGAGCGTGCATCAAAGATGTTCATGCGCTGCCATAAAGCGATATTCTCAGCAGGCGTCTCGATCACATCTTCACTGGCCTCGATAATCTCAACCAGGTGGTAAAGCTGCAAGCCCATCAATTTATAGGGATAGCCATAGTACAGCGCCAATCGGCGGCGACGCGTACGCTCGGGTGGATGCTCGCCGACGAAATAATTCTTGGACCAGGAGCCGCTCGACCAGATGATGCCGGCCAGAATCAGGACGAGAATACGCCCTAAGTAGCGTTCCCAGGTGAATGGGGCGAGAGTAATCAGCACGCCCAACGCGGCGAAGCAGGCGCCCAGCGCCCAGGCGCCATAGACCAGGCGACGACGGTCCCACCCTAACAGGTCAAAGTGATGGTGCAGGGGGGTTGCCAGGAACGGCAATGGAAACTCGGTATGGGGAACAAACTCTTTGCTGTTGGCGAAACGCAATAGCTGTAAGTGTTTACGGAAGAAGCGCGTCATCAGACGGGCCGATATCAGCGCCGAAAGCCCTTCCAGGACGAAGGCGCCCCCGACCATGAGTAACAGCAACTCATTGCGCGAGAAAATCGCCACCATCGCCAGCAGTCCCCCCAGGCCCAGCGAGCCGCTATCCCCCATATAAATCTTCGCTCTGCGCCGCGCTTTCCCGCGTCGGGCCGCCCAGGAAGAGGGCCAGTTCCACGGCAGGAAGCCAAGCACGCTGGCGGCGCAAAGGAGAGCCAGCACCTCCAGCACGATCCCCCCTGAATGTTGCGGGTCGATAATACCCATAATGATAATGCCGAGCGCCAGCGCCGTGCTAAAGACCAGGCCGCCAGCCAGACCATCAAGCCCATCACTAAAATCAACGGAGAGCGACGTCATGCTTCCGATAATGCCGGTCATGAGCATCAGGAAAATCAGCCAGCCATAGTGGGCAACGGGGCCAGCGTTCAAGAAGAGCTGGCAGGTGAGCGCATCGGGATGTTTGGCATTGACGCATGCAGGCGTGTTGAACAGGGTCGTCAGAAATGGCAGGTCCTTCCAGGGGCTATACGCCTCCTGTCCGCTATTGGGGAGAAGAAAGAAGTAGAGGACAGCGGCTGTGATTGAGACCAGAAAGACCCCACTGAACTTTGCGCGCTCTGATAGCCCTTCGTTGCTAAAAACTTTATTCCAGTCGTCAATAAAGCCCACCAGCGTATAGCCAAAGGTCGTGCCCAGACCAATCAAGAGGAGGGTCCACTGATCATAATTGAGGTGGAGAACGTATCCGGCGCCAATACCTGTGCCGATAATGGCTAGAGCCATAGCAGGACCCCCGACAAGGGGCAGTTCTATCGTCTTAATCTCGCGTCCGCCGGCGGGAAGGTCCGGGCGATGCGTGCCTGGTTTGTGCTCACCACTACGAAATTTGGGAAACAGCGCTTTAGCAACACCACTCAAAAGGAAACTTATTGCGGCACAGATCAGAAAAAAAGCTAATAATAACCAGATTGCATTCATATACACTCCCAAGATGAGTTGATGGCCTTAACGCTCACTCGTTCAAACGCGATAGTAGCATAGACAGTAACGTATATGTTTCCTGATAGGAGAGGGGTACCCACTTTACCTATATGTCTTTGCTATCTATAATTTTGCAATAACTCCCGTGCCACTCTGCGATCATCCCAGGGTAGCTTTTCTCTCCCGATGATAATGCTTTGCTCGTGTCCCTTCCCTGCGAGCAGCACGGTATCGCCGCTTTGCGCGTGAGCAAAGGCCGCTGCAATCGCCTGGGTGCGGTCGGCAATACAGAGAAAATCTTGTCCCTGGCGTTTTCCGACCGCTTCAGCGCCAGCGGCAATATCGCGCAAGATCCCTTCGCGGTCCTCCTCGCGCGGATCTTCATCGGTAATCACGAAAAAATCGGCCTTCTGAGCGGCAACACGCCCCATCGCCGGGCGCTTCTGAATATCTCGCTCACCTGCCGAGCCGAAGACGATCAGCAATTTTCCCGGCGTTACGGGACGCAATGTCGCCAGCACTTTCTCCAGACTATCGGGCGTATGGGCGTAATCGACAATCACCGCGAACGGCTGCCCGGCGTCAATATGCTCCATGCGTCCCGTGACGCCTGTAACCGTGGCAAGTCCCTGCACAATGGCCGCTATTGGCACTCCCTGGCTGTATGCCGTGGCGATGGCGGCCAGGCAATTGCTCACGTTGAAACGGCCCACCAGCCGCGTTTCGATCAGGCAGTCGGCATCAGGGAGGATAACGCGAAAACGGGTGCCGGACGCGTTCAGCTCCAGATCGGTCGCGCGAACGGCGGCTGGCGTGTCGATGCCATAATCGAGGATGGGAACGCGGCAATAGGGTTTGAGCACTTCGTAGCTCACATCGTCGCGGTTGAGAATAGCCACGGGATAGCTGCCGATGCCTTTATCGCGCTCGGGATCGAGCATCTCGAAGAGGCGCGCCTTCGCTCGTCGATAGGCATCGATGGTTTTATGAAAGTCCAGGTGTTCGTGGGTAATGTTCGTGACAACGCCCACGTCGAAAAGGCAGCCATGTACGCGCCGCAGCTCCAGCCCGTGGGAGGTGGACTCGATGACGGCATGGGTGACCTGTTCATCGACCAGTTGCCGCAGAAATTGTTGTATTTCCAGCGCCTCAAGCGTGCTCTGGCGCGTGGCATTTTCCCATTCCTGCCCACCGATCTTAAAGTTTGCCGTCGTCATCAGACCATTGCGCCACCCGGCAGCGTCGAGCAGTTTGCTAATGAGATTGCTGGTCGTTGTTTTGCCATCGGTGCCGGTGACGCCAATAGTGCAGAGCTGCCGGGCGGGATAGCTATAAAAAGCGCATGAGAGATTGGCGAGGGCTGTACGGATATCTGTCACTTCAACATAGGGGAGTGGTATATCCTGGGCGTCTTGCAGCGGTTCGCCAAGAGCTGCAATGGCGCCTCGCCGCGCGGCATCATGAAGAAAAAGGCGTCCATCGGTGTGGACTCCCGGTACCGCAATGAATATTCCCCCGGCCTCCACTTTGCGCGAGTCATATGCCAGGTTGACAATGTCGCTATCAATATGCAAGCTGTCATTGTGCCAGATGCGTATTGGCGGTTGCTCTAGCGCCGCCAGTAATGAATGTAATTGCATAGAGTTTTTACCAGCATAACGAGATTATGGATTGTGATAGAACGTTAATAATAGATAGTACGCGTACGGTGATATGGGCGCATCTCCCCAGCATTCTGGCCGCTCAGCCAGAGCCTCTGATCGATCTCGGATGCCGTCATGGCGCGACCCCGTTGCAGCATTGCTCGCCGCAATAGTTCACAGGCCCAGACTGTCGCCGCTCGTATTTCTACTTCTTCCTCACTGCCTGCCATTAGTATCTCTTGACTGTCAATACGCTCAGCCAGCGTCGTCCGGTATTCCAGCACATTATAATGACGCAGGACCTGCGGGAGCTTGTAATCGGCAAAGGCGGTAAGCTGATCCATGTCGGTAAACGCTCCCCATTGCTTCCCCTGGAAGGCGCTGTGAAGGTCAGCAACGCAAATCTGGGCGCGTTTAAAGAAACGGACGGTTCGGTTACGATAGGATACAACATCATAAAACGAAGGAAAATCATGTGCTAACAACAGGACAAGCTTTACGGCGCTTCCCTCGGCCTTTTCAATTGCGTGAGTGAATTGCCCATCGTAGCGTTCCAGGAGGACGCGCCCCACTTCCTGCGCGTTTGCCACCCGCTTTTGCAGCAGTGGGATGGTCTGCGAGCCGCGAAAAATGTGTGCCATCGTCTCGCTGGAGATAGTACTAAGGTACTGAGCATCCCATAAGGGCAGCCCTTCTTCAACCGCGCGTGTCAGCGCCGCCGCCTCGGCCCAGTAGCCGTTAAGGACCTCGCCTTTATACTCAATCGTCCATCGTGGCTGATTTTTTTCGGCCCAGAAGCAAAAATTGAGGGCATCAAGCAGCAAGACCCAGTTCACGCTGCGCTCGGTGCCGTCATAAAAATGGTATTGCTCATACCATGCCGACGGGGGAGGGGCGATCCCGGCCTTTTCCTCCTGCACCCATACATTACAGAGGTGATCGAGCTGGCCCACGTTAATCCAGGCATCCTCCCCCTGCTCGACCACCGCTCGCGTACTGCTAAGTATGCCTAGCGGATCGTTGCAGGGCAATGAAAGCAGCTCTTCCTCTTCAATATCAAATGAACTCAGGTTATCGGCCATTGGTGGTAAACTATGCCTCCCTCGTAGTCCTTGCTTCGATTCTACAAGCAATAGCAGTTTTCGTCAATCGTGGAGAAAAAATTTTGATGCCATACCCGACTTTCTCTGGTGATACGTCATGTTACTGAATGCATATCGTGGGTATATGCAAGAACAAGAACAGCATCTAGCAGGAGATTAGGTATGACAACATTGCGCCGTACGTCTACCAGCATCACTCCACGTCAGTTGGAAGTCCTCGCCTTCCTCGCTCGCCGTGAGCACTGGTCAGTCGGTGAAGTTGCCTCTGCTCTGGGGGTGAGCTCGGCAGCAGCGACAAAAGCTATCGCTCGCCTTGAGCGCAAAAGCCTTGTAACGCGTACCGTGGACATGATGGATCGGCGTTGCGTGAATGTACGCCTTACTCGGGCAGGAATCGAGGCGGTTCGTCAAGTGGCAAGACCTGTATAGAGAAATAGCAATATTTTGATATACAGGTTCGCGTTACAGCAAAGTCGTGTCGTGCTATTTCGTACGTAAGATGGTCGTCAAAAGCGGGAAAACATTCCACCGTTGCAGGTTCAGGCTATGAAGCTTCCTTAACGTAGCCTCTGTCCTTTGCATACTGCCAGAGCGATTTTTGAAGTTGCCGTCGCGCGCGCGAAATACGACTCATGACTGTGCCAATGGGAATTTGTAGCGCATCAGCGATCTCCTTGTAGGAGAGTCCCTCAATATCGGCGAGGATGACTGCCATGCGAAAGTTGGGGGGGAGATCGCTCAATGCTTTATAGACATCTTCATCCAGGTATTGGGCCAGCACTTCCTCTTCAGCTCCCTGCGAAAGCTCCTGCCCACTCAGATCCCTGATTTGATTATAGAGATAAAACTCCTCTCCTTCTGGCAATGAGACCGTGCTGGGGTGGGACGCCTGTTTGCGGTAGCGATTGATCGCGGACGTATTTAAGATGCGGAAAAGCCAGGCGCGCAGATTCGTGCCGGGCTGGTAGGTATGGGCAAAGCGAAAAGCCTTGAGCATGGTCTCCTGTACAAGATCCTCAGCCTCCTGCGGATTGTTCGTCATGCGTAAGGCTGTGCGATAGAGGCTATCGAGTTGGGCCAGCACACCAGCTTCAAAATCTTCGGGCGGAGCGCCAGACGTGGTTGGCGCGGATATGTTCTCAGGCTGTGAAATATTTGGCTCCAGTTCTTCGGACATCGATGACGATACAGATCTATTCTCAAAATGTGGCTGTTCCGACATTAAATACTCCTCATTGCAAAGTCCCCGCCTGCTTAGCTGATACATTCCCTGGAAAGAGGAAGGTACTCTCAGTATATCACTTGACTTAGGGAATGAAAATCCCTCTAGAATATGTTAGAATCAACAGGAAATAGTGGCGAGCTCACGTAGGAGAAGGTTTCTATGGACTGTATAAACTGTTTTGAAGCAACGGCTCGTCTGCATCTCTATATAGATCGGGAACTGAGCATAGAAGAAGTTGCTATTGTACGGCAGCATCTTGCCGACTGTGCGGATTGTGGGCACCGCTTTCATTTTGATATGAAGTTGAAGCGGTTGCTGCATGAGCGTTGCGCCATTGAGCGCGCGCCCACCCATTTGCGCGAAGCTGTGATGCGTATTGCCCGCACGCCCCGTGGAGAGCGAGTCGAGATCGATCCCGAGCTGTTACTGGAGATTCAGGCGGATATGGAAGAGCGTGAAGAAGTAATTTAGACTCCGAGTGTATGCAATAGGGCCAGTTTTAATTGAGCCAGGGCCAGCAGTTCTCCGATGGCAAGGATGACAGCTAGGCTAAAAAATGGAAGCAATTCCCGGTAGCGTTCAAAGGTTTCATCGCGTTTACTTATTGCAATAATAAAGGTTAGATTGACGCTACTTACTGCTGTAAGCAGACCTGCGGTGCTAAGCAGGGCAAGCGGGTAAAGCACATAGGCGCTCTGTGAAGCAGTGGCAAAAAAGCAAATGAGCAAGGCAGGGAGAAAGGGCAGGAGCGCCTTCCATGAGGCGAGATTGCGCTGCTCGTTATATTGACGCCAGAGCTGGCGATTCAATATCGGGTGCGTGAAGACTCCCATCGCCAGTCCGGTAATCAGCCCGGTACTCAGGCGGAGCAGGTTGTGTGGCTGGTACAGATGCGGCAAACCCAGATCAAGCAGGAACGAGTTGAAGCCGTCAACAGCCAGCACGGCAACGCCGATAGCGAGAACAATCATCATCGGCCACGGCGGCAGTTGTTGCGCGCGGCTACGCCCTATTGCATACAGCATGATCAGTGTTACGATGAAGCCGAGATAAATACCGGTATTGCGTGCGCACAGCGGTAAGCGTTCCCCTCCCGGATAGAAGGAATGCGAAGGGACCTGGGCGCAGATCCCGCTATCAAGCCAGCGCAAGCGATCAAGCAGAGACATCCCCGGAAGCAAGACGAGTGCAGCAAGCAGGCTCAAATAGAGCAATGCCATTGTGGCAACGAGCCAGAGCGGCGTTGGCAATATTTTCGTGGAGCTCGTTTGCTGCTGCATTAATATATTTCCTTGCTGTAGGGGCGGGGCTAGCCCCCGCCCAGGTCTAACGCATTTTCCAGCGGGGGTAAACAAGGGCAGGGGCAAGCCCTGTCGCCGCCCAGGTCTAACGCATTTTCCAGGAGGGGAAACAAGGGCAGGGGCAAGCCCTGCCCCTACACGCCGACCCCCAGATTAAAATATTGGTTGAAATAGACTAAAAGATTGAAGAAAACTATTACCCCCAGGACAACCATCAGCACGCCTGTCCCGATCTCGATTTTGCCCAGGTGAGGCTTGAGCCATTGCAAAATGCGGCTGAATTGATCTATCCCCAGCCCGAGCAACAGGAACGGTACGCCCAGCCCCAGCGAGTATGCGAGCAAGAGCAGCACGCCCGTGCGCAGGGTCGCGGCGCTGGCGGCCATGACCAGGATTGAGCCAAGAATAGGGCCGATGCAGGGGGTCCACGCGATGCCAAAAATAATCCCGATCAGCAGCGATGCCGGGTAACCGGGCCGCGCCGGATGAAATTCGAAACGCTTGTATGTGTACAGAAATGGCAGCTTGAAAATTCCTGTCAGGTGCAAGCCGATCAGCACCAGCAACACCCCTCCAGCTTGTCGCAGCACTACCAGGTGATCGCGTAAAAAGCCCCCCAATGTGCTGGCGGTCGCTCCTAGAGCAATAAAGGCCAGACTAAAGCCAAAAACAAACGTCGCTGCATGCAGAAAGGTAAAAAGACGCCTGGATGGCATTTTGCGGTCAGCAGGCGATTGATAGACGCTCGGCCCTACCAATTGCGCCAGGTAAATCGGCACAAGTGGCAATACACAGGGCGAGAGAAAAGACGCCAGACCGGCTATAAAGGCAATTCCTATGCTCAGTTGGGACGCAACCATTATGACACCCTATAGATTGATAAAATCGCTTCTTCGTTCCCATTATAAGGGCTTAGAGAGAACTATGCAACTTTCTTGTGGTCTCTCGGGTGGCTGATTTTTGCCATTTTCTCAGTAAGGCTCGCGCTTCTCTTGCTAAAGGCGGCGCGTCATAATCGCTGTCTCGTGTGTCGTATGCCAGTTCTGTCAGCACATAGACCACAATAGCATCTTCAAAGGTGGCTATTTGCTCAAGCGTATGGAGGGCGGTCAGGGCTACGTATTCATCGGGATCGAGCAAGGCCAGGATCAGACCGGGGATAGCCCAGCGTGCCCCTATTTGTCCGCAAACGCAAGCAACGCATGCCCGTACTCCGCTATCACTATCATTAGCCAGCAGTTGCGGGAGTTGTGCCTGTACCGCGGTCAGGTTGGCAGCAAGGCTGCCGAGCATCGCCAGTAGTTCAAGCGCGCACTGGCGTACCCAGACGCTCTCATCGTGCAGCAATTGTATCACGGAACCGTCGAGGATAATGTCGCGACCGATATCATACCATGCCTGTTGCACTCCTCGTTTGCGTGCCTGCCATAGCAGATGGCCCAGCGAATCCAGCGCCTTCACACGTACCTCGTCCCTCCCTCGTGAGAGCGCCAGCAAAAGCCAGCGTATCACGATGATACGTATGGGGGAGCGCAGAACGCCGTGAAGTAGCCGCAGCCCTTCAATAACTTCGATGTATCCCGGGTGTTCCTCGTTGAGCATAATACTGCCAAATACGGCCATCACGTATTCCCCTCCGCATGCTGCCAGGGTATAACTGGCCTGGCGCCTCAGCTCGCGTATATCAGCTTTAAGCAAAGGTAGGATGCGTGCCGGGAGCGCCTGTTGCAGTATTTGATGGCGTAGAGCGGTGTGGTGAGCCAGCTCTTCTAGAGCCAGGAGGGCCGCAATGCTGCTGTGCGGTTGCGCTTCGTTCAGCATTGCGCTCAGCGGTGGCAAAAGAGCAGGGAGCGCAATTTTGCCAAGAGCTTGCGCAGCGTAATGGGTGAGCTCTGGATCTGCGTCATGGAGCAAAGCGAGAAAATGTGACCCGAGGTATACATGTTGAGAAGTGGTAAGGTCTACCGGTAGTGCTGTTGCCACGACGAATGCAGCCGCTTTGCGGATCTCCGCAGGGATAAGCGGGTCCGTCAACCGGAGGAGCATCTGTAACCCCGCGTCTTCGCCGCTGTTGAGCAGCGCGTACGAGGCGGCGAGACGCACCGGGAATGCTTCATCTTCGTGCTGGTGAGCGTGTAGCATTGCAATGGACTCCGTTTGCAGAGCGGCGCGGCTGGCTCGCGTTGCCAGGGCCATAGCGGCGGCATAGCGAACCGTCGTCCAACTCGTGGTCAGCCCTTGACGAAAAAGTGCCTCGTAGTCATCGTGGCTCAAAAGTTCGGCGGCCTCTATCACGCTGATCCAGAGAACAGGGCCGGGTGGTTGGCGGAGTGATGGATGTTGAAGCAGCTCATCAGGGCGTAGATGCCCCTTCCGACAAAAATAGAGCAGCAGATGGCTACAATATTTATACTGAGGCGGCCACGCAGGCCAGGTCGGCGTGGTAATCGCGGGATAGCTACTCAGGGTAGTTAACACCTGTGGCAGGATCGAAAGCCCTTGCCTGGCTAAGCGGCGGGTGGCGCGTACCCGCAAGTCTTGATCGGTTTCGGGGCCAAGTAAGAGGGTCAGAGCCACGCAGATACGTTCTCGTTGAGTATGGCGCAAGAGAGATTTCCTTTGTTTGCTAGCGTAGGATCGATAGTTCCTGATGTCCTATTCTATCAGAATGTATCATCTATAGCCATGAATATTCTACGACTGAATGATGATCTATCTTTGTTATATCATCCTATGCCAAATAAGCAAACATGCAAAACAGAGGTGGCTGTATCTTTTTCCCTTCAGAGAAAAGTTAGTTTGTGAGCGCAGTATTGAGCGATGAACAAGGGAAAACAGCGTTACTGCCTGTTGAGAACAGAACGCCAAAGGTACTTATAATGCATCGGCAATCCTAATGAGGCGGCTTTTTGAGCAATTTTTGTAGCTGGCTCCAGAGCCCGCGCTTAGCTGGTGGGTGGGGATAAGGTGCCTCTACCTGAATTTCTCTCTCTTTTCTTGCCGTTTTCTCCTTAAAATCCGGTGTTGGCTGCGGTGAATTTGTTGGACTGTTGGCGACCTGGGCCATCCGCGCCTCCTGCGAAAGGATCATCTGGGAGGGGTAGGCTCGCGCCGTTGATGACTGGATATCTGGCCCGCTTATGGGTGGCGGCTGTGTCTGTTCCAGATCGATATCCTGGCGTGGCGGTGGCTGTGTCTGTTCCAGGTCAATATCCTGGAAAAATGGGCGTTGTGCCTGTGGTCGTTTAGGGAGTTGAGCAACTACGCGATCTCGCCCATTATGCGCTGGCGTGGTGGAAGAAGGTTGCAGGTGCAATGTGCGCAATAGCTGTGCCATGATCCCTGCACTCTCATACCGCTGCTCGCGGTCTCGTGATAGCGCGGTGAGGATAACCTCTTCCAGTTGGGGCACGATAGCCGGATTGAAGGCTCTGGGTGGTTGTAGTCTGCCTCGCACAATGGCCTGGGTTAATTCGGGCATAGAACGCCCTGTGAAGGGCCGCTTCCCTGTCACCATCTCGTAGAGGACGACGCCCAGGGCATAAATATCGCTGCGGTTATCCAGCGTCTGGCCCCAGACTTGCTCTGGCGAGGCATAATAAATGCTGCCAACCAGCGTTTTGGCCACCGTGATCCGCTGATGTCCGGTGGCGCGCGCCAGGCCAAAATCCATCACCTTGATCTTGCCCCAGCGGTTCAACATCAGATTTTCCGGCTTAATGTCGCGGTGGATGACGTGACGCTCTTGATACGCGGCGTCGAGCGCATCGGCAATTTGCGCGGCATATTCGGCTGCCAGGTATTGTGGAATGGTCCCATCAAGATGCAGGAGGTTAGCTAGCGTTGGCCCCTGGACATATTCCATCACAAAGTAAAGCAACTTGTTTTGTTGCCCCGCATCGTAAATTTGCACAATATTGGGATGGTTCAGTCCGGCAATAATTTGTGCTTCGCGAATAAAGCGGGCCACATAGGAAGAGTCGCGCGCCAGCATTTGTGGAAGTACCTTGATAGCAACTTCGCGCCCCAATGCTATTTGCTTACCTCGATATACCACTCCCATCGAGCCTCGTCCAATCTCTTCGTCTAATTGATACCCGCCCAGATTTTGCCCTGCCAGCTCATTCATATCGCGTTCGCCCTCAATCTCGATGTAATTACTGTGGTTGAGATGGTGTACAAGTATCTCTTTGAGAATTAAACGTGGGAACTATACCTATATAGTGTACAACTTACAAAAGCACTTGTCTCGCGAAGTAGCCAGAAGGTCCGCTTTTGCGCTCGCATGCTTATTAAAAATTACACCTCTACCATGCAAAATTCCCGCTGACACAAAGAATCACTCGCCATCACCGGTGATAGTGAGTGATTCTTTGTGTCAGCTCAATTTGGCTCGTATCAATCGAGATAGTCTTTGAGGATGCGACTCGCCTGAGGGTGACGCAGCTTGCGGATCGCGCGCTCTTCGATCTGCCGCACACGTTCGCGTGTGACCTTGAGCTTCTTCCCCACTTCTTCCAACGTGTGGTCGTGATCGTCAAGCAAGCCGAAGCGTAACTCGATCACCTGGCGCTCACGCAGGGTAAGTTGCCCTAAGACTTTACGAATTTCTTCACGCAAAAGCTGCTGATCCGTGATTTCGGTTGGCCCTCGCTCGTGCATATCCTCAATGATGTCGCCAAGAGTATTCTCTTCCTCTTCGGAGAGAGGGGCGTCAAGCGAGAAAACTTTCTCGGCCCAGATTAATAGCTCGCTGACGCGGTCCGCGGTCATCCCCAGTCGTTCGCCAATGCTCTCAGGAGTGGGTTCGCGACCCAATTCCTGGTAGAGCTGGCGGGTGGTCCGTTTGACGCGCATCACCTCTTCCATAATGTAGACAGGCAAGCGTACAACACGCGTCCCTTCCAGGATCGCGCGGGTGATAGCTTGCTTGATCCACCAGGTAGCATAGGTTGAGAAACGGAAGCCCTTTCTGTAGTCGAATTTGGTGACTGCTCGAATCAGGCCAATATTCCCTTCCCCGATAAGGTCCTCCAGGGAGAGGCCCTGACCGACGTATTTTTTGGCAATACTGACGACGAGCCGCAAATTGGCTTCAATCAGATGGTTGCGCGCATCCCTATCGCCCTGCTCTGCTCGTGCGGCAAGGCGAGACTCGCTCGCTGCAGAGAGCAGAGGGATACGTGAAATCTCCCTGAGATAGAGCCGTAGACTGTCGCTCTGCGCCAGGCTACCCAGATCTGTATCCTGCATGGTTTCGCGTTCTGTCTCGACCACCTTATCACGGTCGCGTTCTGCATTAAACATCACATTTCGTTCCAAGTGCTTGCTCTCTTCTTCTGCAACGTATACGTTAGATCAGTTCGGTCTTGGTTATTGTATCATACGTATGGGCTATTGCAAGCAACAGTTTTTGTCATTATACCGGATCGCTTTTTATAAAATTCTGTTGCTGTCGTTTTGTTATTAGAGGGCTATAACCCGGTGACACATCGCGACGTAGATATGTTGTGTATGGCCATGTATCTATCTGTACCATTGACGATAGTAGCTGTATAATAGGATACAATATTTTACCAGCGAATTATGGCATAGAAAAAGAAGGAACTCTCTTGGCCTATGAGCTTACCATCAGCGCTGGCTCCAGGAACCACGATTGGCAACCATTACATTGTTGGTAATCTTATCAACCGTGGAGGCTTTGGAGCTGTTTATCGGGGGGTCGATACTAGCGAGGGTGGCCGTCCCTGCGCTATTAAAGAAACGTACGACGTGACGCCAGCCGCACGCCGTCAGGCGTTGATGGAGGCCAGCGTCCTGTTCACGATCAGAAGTAAGCACCTGCCTGAGATTTATGACGCTCTGGAGGCGAATGGACGTTTTTATCTCATTATGCAGTTAATCGAGGGGCAGAATCTCCTGGAGTTGTTGCGCTCGCGCGTCCCTGGAGGCATCGTGGGGGAGCAGGAACCGTACCGGCAGGCAAAAAGTCCCTGTAGCGAGCAGGAGGTGCTCTCCTGGCTCCTGCCAATTATCGATGTGCTGCAAGAATTGCATAGTCGCAACCCTCCGGTATTGCATCGCGATATCAAGCTTGGCAATATTATCCTGACCCCTCAACATACCTCGGTGCTGGTCGATTTTGGCCTCACCAAGCTGTATGACCCTGTGAGCAGCACACAGACGATAGTAAAGGCTGTTTCGGAGGGGTTTAGTCCCATAGAGCAGTACCTGGGGAAGACAAGCCCGCAGTCAGATGTCTATGCAATGGCGGCAACTATGTATCTACTGCTGACAAACCGGCTGCCGCCCGCGGCTATATCGCGCGCGAGCCATGACGATTTGCTTGCTCCCCGCCAGATTGTCCCTGCTATTTCACCAAAAATGGAACGTGTGTTGCTCAAGGGGCTGGCGGTAAACGCGGATCAGCGTTTTCAAAGTATGAGTGAATTTGCGCAGGCGCTACGCAATCCAACGTTTACGGCTTTTGCCGATCCCACCATCGCCGTTGCGCCCGTGGGAGGCAATGGACACGCTCGGACAACGCGCTCCGCTCCGCCACCACCGCCCGCTCACAGCTATCCAGCGGTTCCGCAACCTCCCAGAGGAGGTTACAGCCCGCCATCACCTGTTTATCCCATCCCTCAAGGATACGTAATGGTGCCGCAATCGGCTCTCACGGCGGCGCGACCATTGCCAACACCCTTTGGGCAGGGCTGCCTCTGGGGACTGGTCCAGGGGGTACTATCGGGACTGATAGTAGCGCTTATGCCGAAGCAGGAATATTTCTTTCTGGCTATTGTGATGGGCTTCCTGTTTTACATGCTTGCGGGCTTTGCTGCCACCCGCCGGGGAGGCGGCTCGCTGCGCGGTGCCTGGGCGGGTTACTGGGCCGGCATTATCAGCACGGTCATGTTCTGGATTGTGCTCTTTATCACGATCACGATTCGCGTCGCTCAGTTTATGCAGGCTCAAAGGAGACCTGCAACCGAGCTTGGCAGAATCTGGCGATCTTTTTTGCCAGATATCCTCAAGCAGCCTCCCGCGACCACACAGGGCCAGTCCCCCTGGTCAGGTCTGCTCATCCTGATCCTGGGGGGACTCTTGCTTGCCTTCATTCTTGGTTGGATTGGAGGTATGTTCGGCACGTCGCAATATAAAGCAAATATGCAGAAGAAACAGGTGGCGGTCAAACCTTGACCCCTGTGGTACTATCAACCTGCAATATCATCTATCACAGCAAAAAAGGTGGACGACATAGTTGGCTATTCAGGAACAATCTAATCAAGCAACACCTCCTACGACTACTCCTGTTGAGGAAACATTATCGGTGGCAGCTATTGCCCGCGTGCTCGCTTCCGAGCTGAGCATTAGCAGCGATCAGATTGCTCGTACGATTGCTTTGCTTGATGAGGGCAATACCATCCCGTTTATTGCACGTTACCGCAAAGAGGTAACCGGCACCCTGGACGAGGTGCAGATTCAAGCGATTGCCGATAGAACGGCGGCGGTTCGTGCATTGCATGAGCGTAAGAACGATGTGCGTAGACTGATCGATACTCAAGGTAAGCTCACGCCAGAACTGGCCGGCGCGATTGAGGCCGCGACCACCCTGCAAGAGGTCGAGGATCTCTATCTGCCCTATCGCCCCAAACGCAAGACGCGCGCCAGCGTAGCGCGCGAGAAAGGGCTGGCGCCGCTGGCCGATATCATTGTGCAGCAGCTCGAATTGTCGGGCGATAAAGAGGCGATCCTTGAGGAGTATGCCCGTCCCTTTCTTGATGCGGAGAAAGGTGTTGATACCAGCCTGGAAGCGTACTCCGGGGCCTGTGACATCGTGGCTGAGATCATTGCCGAAGATGCGAATGTGCGTGGCAGCGTGCGCTCGTCATTTTTCAAGAATTCGGCGGTCAGCGCCAGACTGGCCGATCCTGAAAAAATCGCAGAGAAAGACCCGAATGGCACGTACCGGCTCTACTACGAATTTAATGAGAGTGTGACGCGGCTGGTGCCTCACCGCATCCTGGCCCTCAATCGGGCGGAGCGAGAAGAGGTAATTCGCCTCAGCGTCGATCTGCCATATGAGCAGGCTCAACCGGAGCTGACTCAGCATTATCCCGTCAAAGCAACCTCTCCCTTTGCAACTCTGCTCTCCGATGCTATGGCGGATGGCTACAAACGCTTGCTCGCGCCTGCGATGGAGCGCGAAGTGCGCGTCGAACTGACGAAGCAGGCGGAGGAGCACGCGATCAATATTTTTGCGGCGAACCTGCGCAACCTCCTTTTGCAGCCGCCGTTGCGCAATAAAAAAGTGCTCGGCATTGATCCCGGCTACCGTACCGGCTGTAAGGTGACGGTGGTCGATGAAAATGGCAAGTACATCATTTCCGATACCATCTATTTGCACCAACCCGACAAAGCAAATCAGACCTTGCGCAAGCTGCTAACGCAATACAACATCAGCGTGATTGCGATTGGCAACGGGACCGCCTCGCGCGAAACGGAGCAGATGGTGGCCGCTTTGCTGCGCGAGCTTGAGCATGATGAGAAGCAGCCGATGCAGATTGGCTATGTGATCGTCAATGAGGCGGGCGCGTCGGTCTATTCGGCTTCCGAGGCGGCGCGCGAAGAGTTTCCCACGCTGGATGCAACGCAGCGCGGCACGATTTCGATTGCGCGCCGCCTGCAAGATCCTCTGGCGGAACTGGTCAAGATCGATCCCAAAGCGGTCGGTGTGGGGCTGTACCAGCATGATGTGGACCAGAAAGAGCTGGCGGCGATGCTGGATCGCGTGGTCGTTTCCTGCGTCAACTTCGCGGGCGTCGAGGTGAATGCTGCTTCTGCGGCCTTGCTGAAGCATGTATCAGGGATCAATACGCGCGTTGCCAATGCGATTGTCAAGTATCGTGAGGAACATGGTTCATTTAAGTCGCGGGAGGAGCTGCGCAAGGTTTCCGGCTTTGGCCCGGCGACTTTTTTGCAGGCGGCAGGCTTTCTCAAGATTGCGAATGGGGTCGAGCCGCTGGACAATACCTTCATCCATCCCGAAAGCTATAAGGCTGCTCAGGCTCTGCTGGAGATGGTCCCAGACGATGAGGGCAAGCCTGCGAAACCGGCAGAGCGAGTCGCGCAGTTCCGGCAATTTATCAAATTGCAGAGCAGCCTGGGACGCTCGAAGCGCAATCGCTCTCGGGACGAGCAAAATGATGGCGAGCAGGCTTCCTGGGCCGATATCGCGGCAAAAGTTGGCGTTGGCCTACCCACCCTCAATGACATTCTGGAAAACCTGGAAAAGCCCGGCCTGGACCCACGAGACGCGCTGCCAGCTCCTATCTTGCGCCACGATGTATTAAAAATGGAAGATCTCCAGAAGGGTATGATTTTGCAGGGGACGGTGCGCAACGTCGTGGACTTCGGGGCCTTCGTCGATATTGGTGTCAAACAGGATGGCCTGGTCCACATCTCTGAGATGGCTGACCGCTATGTCAAAGATCCCCTGAGCGTTGTCGCCGTCGGACAGGTGGTGCAGGTGCGCGTGTTGGAGGTGGACCTGCAACGCAAGCGCGTGCAATTGAGCATGCGCGGGGTACAGCAATGAGTAAAAGAGGGGACGGTTCGTTCAACCATCCCCCCTCTTTTTTTACGTGAGTGTCATCACTTCTTCTTGTTCTTCCTGCTGCTGGGGCAAATACTTCTCAGCGTGGCCCAGGGCCGTGAAAGAGAAGATAAGCGGGATCAGGAATGTCAGCAAACCGATCACCGCATAGACCAGCACCACATTCTTCGTCAGGATAATGGCCAATCCTCCCAGCAGTGATCCCAACGGGATTGCCGACCAGGCGAGCACGCCCGCGATGCTCATCACGCGCCCTAGCATATGATTGGGAACGATGGCCTGTCGCAAGCTGGCGGTGTTGATATTGAAAAGGATGCCCGCTCCCGCTATCAGCGCCCAGCACACCAGTGCTAGCCAGTACCAATGCATAAAGGCCAGCGCCATTGTTAACAAGCCGTCTAGCATGAGTGCGCTCAGAGCGACTTTACTGAAGGGGAAATGCTTACGCAAAGGACCTGCTGCTAAGGCTAAGACGACAATGCCGATGCTGCCCGCTGAGAAGAGCAGGCTGACCTGGGTATCATTAGCCTGAAGTTGTTCTTTGGCGAAGAGGACAAGCTGAGATCCGGTTGTAGTAGCAACAAAGTTCACCAGCGCCATCATCAGTGAGATATTACGTAATACTGGATGTTTGAGTACGTAGCGCAGCCCTTCGATAACATCGTGCCCAATACTTTTCCTCTCTCCGTTTGTGCTCGGACTGGCATTGAAACTTTTTTTGATCAGCCCCAGGGTCAGGGCCGAGATCAAAAATGAACCAGCATCAAATGTCATCAACCCTGAAATGGGCATAACTGCCACCAGGGCGCCCGCCAGGAGCGGCCCAAGCACGCTAGCTCCTGAGTAGCTGGCCTGGATGCGCCCGTTGGCGGTAACCAGATCATCCTGATTGACCAGGGCTGGAATAGCGGCAAACTGTCCCGCTTCAAAGCAAATTGTGAGCGAGGCGTGGATAAAACCAACGCCGTAAATCCACCACACGGTGAGCGCGCCGAACATTGCCATCAAGGGTATTGAGCCAATCACCAGGGCGCGAGCGAGGTCAGTCAGGATCATCATCCGTTTGCGCTCTACTCGATCCATCCATGCTCCCAACAACAGGCCAAAAAGTAGGTATGGGAGGAACTCGGCGGCGGTCGTGATGCCCAGATTAATAGCAGAACCGGTGAGCTTGTATACCAGCAGCGGAAGAGCAAACAAGGTAATCGAGCTACCAAGATTGGAGATAGTCTGCCCTGTCCAGTATTTCCAGAAATCGCTGTTCAGCCTCGAAGGCGCTTGCAGTTGATTGCTTGCCATAGTTTGCTCCTGTATACGCTATTGATCTTTTTGCTCGGATGTTTGTAGATAAGGCGGCGCTTTAAAGAAAGCTGTGCAGAATGTATAGACCTGACCGGCAGGATCGGGCTTCTCTTCGAGAAGTTCATCAATGAGGGCGTTGAGACGGCCCATGAAAATTTCGGCCCGTTCACGCGAGAAACGCACACGGGGAAGGCCGGAGCAGAGAACGGCGCCCTCTCCTTCAGCCTCTATCGCCTCTGCCATTTCATCATGTGCATCTGTCATAAATTTGAGGGCGGTTGACGTGTTACCTGTAATCTGGGATGGAAAATCAAACTTGAAAATGCGGGCGGTGCGCGTATAGTACTTGGCCACGATGCCATGCACTATACGGCGCGCAACAACCTGGGCCAGTCCGCTGGCCTCCAGCACTTGCAGGTGGTGCCCGATGGTGCCTGGCGATGCTTTTAGCCGCTCAGCGATCTGTTTGGCCGTATATGGCTGATACTGGATGAGATTGAGGATGCGCCATCGCAGCGGATCGCCCATAGCTTTAAACTGCTGAGCGGTGTTGACCTTGAGGTGTGGCGGTAAATCAGGCATGACGACCGGTACTTCTTCAGGCAATACAGCTTCACTTTCGGATTCGGGAGGTATGGCCATTGCTTCCGCGCCCTTCCTTGTTGTATGGGTTGTATAAATCGTACGATATTTTTAGTACGTACTATTGAAACTGAACATGAAAATAATGTAGCATATACTTGTGGGTATGTCAATAGCGATGGTAAGAAGATACGCGCCTCCTCGTATGAAAGGTAGCCTTCAAGGTGCGATTATTAGGAAAAACATCATATAATAAGCTCTAGCGTATTTTCCTTGACGTTTTAGTGTATGATGCGTATACAGATCTTCCAGGGATGCGGCGGGAGCCAATGGCCAACTCGACCCGCTGAGGGTATTGAAGTTGTCGTTGTTTTGAGTCATTGGATAGCCTGATAACAGAGAGGAATTGTTTGTGGGAAAAGCACAGTATAGTTTCGAGCGGTATTTGAACGTTCGCGCGGCCTATGGGGCGAGTTTTTCTCCTGATGGGCAGGTAGTAAGTTTTCTGACCGATATCACAGGGGTCGCAGAAGTGTGGAGCGTGGCTGTGACATCGCAGGAGACAGCGCAGGCCGCGCATCCTTCCTGGCCTGCCCAGCTTACTTTTCGGAGAGAGCGCATATCCGGCGCGATCTTTTCTCCCAAAGGGCAGACATTACTGGTGACCGGTGATATCGGCGGCAACGAACTGACCCAGCTCTATACGCTCAGCGCCGATGGTTCAGCGTTTGAGGCGCTGACTTCACGGCCCGAGGTGATGCATCTTTTCGCAAGCTGGTCTCCTGATGGGAAGCACATCACTTATAGCAGCAATGAGCGCGATTCACGCTACTTTGATGTATACGAGCGGGACATGGAGAGCGGAGCAGTCAGGCGATTGTTGCAACAGGATGGCACTAATTACGCTCGTGGCTATTCTCCTGATGGGCAACAGGTGCTGGTCGCTCACATGGCATCAAATATCTGCAATCAATTGATCCTGGTGGATAGAGTGACAGGCGAGCAGCGTAACTTGACTCCTGAGGTAGGTGAAGGCCCGGCGCAGCATCAAATGGCGGCCTGGTCGGCGGACCGGCGTGGGCTGTACCTGGTCAGCAACCGCGGTCGCCAGTTTCTCTCGCTGGCATATCTTGATCTGGCGACCACAGAACTGACTTTCTTGAGCGATAACTCCTGGGACGTGGAATGGTTGGCGGTGTCGCAGGATGGGGGTTTTCTGGCGATGGCGATGAACGAGGAGGGATATTCACGCCTGGAGCTTTTTGATGTCTCCAACGGCTGGGAGGCTCGTCAGGAGCTGATGGGGCCGACTCTGCCCGGCGGTGTTGTTTATGAGATAACATGGTCGCTTGATGGCACAAAACTGGCGATGGTGTTTGCCAGTGCAATCGATACCAGAGATATCTGGATCTGGGATATGCACGCGGCCAATGTGCAGCGCGCCACGCAAAGTTCGCTGGCAGGTATTCGTCGTGAGACGCTGGCAACTCCGTCGCTAGTACATTATCCCACGTTCGATGGACGAGAAATTCCCGGCTTTCTTTATCTGCCCGCCGGGGAGCAGCGTGCTTTGCCCGTAGTGATCATCGTCCATGGCGGCCCGGAAAGCCAGTCACGCCCAGTTTTCGAGCCTGTCACCCAGTATATGGTGGCATCCGGCTATGGAGTTTTCGTTCCCAACGTGCGCGGCAGCACCGGCTATGGCTATGAGTATCAGAGCCTGGACGATGTCCGCAAGCGCATGGATTCGGTGGCGGATTTGCAATATGCGGCCTTCTGGTTAGGGAAAAGCGGTATTGCCGACCCGCGCCGTATCGCGGTGATGGGAGGAAGTTACGGTGGGTTCATGGTATTGTCGGCCATCACCACCTATCCTGATCTCTGGGCGGCAGCAGTAGACATCGTGGGCATTGCCAACTTTGTTACCTTCCTGGAGAATACCAGTCCGTGGCGGCGCAAGCTGCGTGAAGCTGAATATGGCAATCTGGAAAATGATCGCGAGTTCCTGGAACGGATATCGCCGATTCGCTCGGTAGATCGCATTACCGCCCCAGTCTTCGTTGTTCACGGGGCCAATGATCCGCGTGTGCCCGTGGGCGAGGCGGAGCAGATTGTCAGTGCCCTGCGCTCAAGAAACGTCCCTGTTGAGTATCTGCGTTTTGAGGATGAGGGGCATGGGCTGGTCAAGCGTAACAATCGGCTGGTCGCCTACCCCGCGATTGTCGACTTCCTTGAAAAACATCTGGGCTAGCAGGTCTTATCCAGGCGTCCTGTAGAGGCGGGGCTGGCCCCGCCCAGGCCGCTCTGACAGCCTCCAACCCGGGGTCAGGATGACGTAGGGCGGGCTGGTCTGCGCCCAAATATATCCAGATCGTTACTATCCTGCATCAGAGATTGTGTAGTATGTTTGAGGAAAAGGCCATAGCTTGTGACCATGCTGTAAAGAGGCGTTCGTAAATCTGTCAGGTGGGAAATGGGGCTAGTGCCATTGGAGAATTGCAGGGATCGACTATGCTGAACCGATTTCGCAATCGAACAGAGGCGGGACAACTGCTTGCGGCCAGATTGATGGCCTATGCTCATCGTACAGATGTCCTGGTGCTGGCGCTGCCGCGAGGAGGCGTCCCGGTCGCCTTTGAGATCGCGCAAGCCCTCCAGGTGCCGCTGGATGTGCTGGTTGTACGTAAGCTGGGGGTACCTGGCGAGGAAGAACTGGCGATGGGCGCTATTGCGAGCGGAGACGTGCTCGTGCTGAATGAGCGCGTTGTGCAATCAATGAGCATCGCGCGAGAGGATATTGCCCGAACAGCCGCATTCGAGCGCAAGCTGTTGCAGCAACGTGAGCAGCTCTACCGGGGCAATCGTCCGCTCTACGACGTGAAGGACCGCACGGTGATTCTTGTGGATGACGGGATCGCAACCGGGGCGACCATGCATGCTGCCGTCTCTGCTTTGAAACAGCAGCAGTGCGCTCACATTGTGGTTGCCACCCCCGTTGTCGCTGCTCAGACGTGCGCTGCGCTGGAGAGAGAGGTGGATAGCGTTGTGTGCCTCCTTAAACCGGAGCTATTCCTGGCAGTTGGCTACTGGTATGAGCATTTTGAGCCAACGAGTGACGATGAGGTACATCAATTGCTCGAACAGGCTGCCAGGATAACTCCCACGCAGAACGATCCTCCCGCTTAAAACACGTTAGAGCTTGCGCCGCCGCAATTGTTCGATCAGCAGGGGGAGCAGGACATGCACATCGCCGACGACTCCAAGATCGGAATGCTTGAAAATCGCTGCTCGCTTGTTCTTATTGATGGAGAGGACATAGCCAGCTTTGCGGATGCCCGCGATATGCTCTGCGGCTCCCCGAATGCCCAGCGCGATATAGAGCTGCGGAGCAACGGCGCGCCCCGTCAGGCCGATCTGTTTCTGTTTGGGTAGCCACCCTTTGTCGGTGACGTTCCTGGTAGCTCCTATCGCCGCTTCCAGCAGTTCCGCCAACTGGTATACGGGCTGGTACTGCTCTGGCTCGCCCACACCCATGCCAACGCCAATAATGGTGCGAGCCGATTCCAGCTCGGCCACCCCCGTATCATGCTGCTCGCGGCCCACGATGCGCGCTCGGATCTGTTCACTAATATCACTCCTGATCGTCACCTGTTCTATGGTTGGTTTGCGGTTGGAGTCCGGGGCAATGGCGCTGAGCATGCCGGGGCGCAGCGTTGCCATTGCGGGCGTCGTGTTAGAGAGAATGGATGAAATAATGCTTCCCCCGAAGGCTGGCTTATATTGCACCAGTCGTTGCTGTTCGTCGATCCCAAGATCGATGCAGTCTCCGGTCAGACCAAGATTGAGCCTGGCTGCTAAACGTGGGGCCAGGTCGCGTCCGTCTGCCGTCGATCCCATCAGCACGACGGCGGGTTGATAACGTTGAATAAGCTCGGTTATCGCTGCCGTATAACCATCTGTCGTATAATGCTCCAGAGCCGCATCCTCGACGATATAGATGCGCTCGGCCCCGTAAGCCGCAAGTGTACTGGCGTGGGTGGCAACTCCTGGGGCGCCAATCAGCACTGCCGCCAGCTCGCCCTGTAATGTCGCTGCCAGTTCGCAGCCTTTCCCCAGCAGTTCAAAGGTAATGCGGCGTAAGGCGCGTGGACCATAGCTGCTGCGTTCCGCAATTACCCAGAGAGCTTTACCTGGTAGAGGCTCGTTTTGCCGTCGCAATGGTGCAGACGAGGCGGTATTATCAGATCTCGTACCTTGCAGCAGTCCGTGCGCCTCAAGGTCAGCGATCAGCAGCTCAACGCTCTTCTCCGGGTCGTTTTCCGCAATAACGCGGCCTTCGCGGGCGTATGGATCGGCGCTCACCTCTGCAACCCAGGTCGGTGAGCCTGGCTGCCCCAGGAGGCGAGGCTCGACCTGGAGCTCGGCGGCGCTGATCACCTGGATGCGCTCTCCGGCCTGCTCGCTGGCGGTACGAATGGCGTGCTCATCGGGCCAGATGCCTTCGTTGAGCTTTTCAACGGTGGTGAGCAGCGCGGGCAACGGGATGATTAGCGTTTCATTGCCCTCATCGGTTTCGCGCGTCACAATGGCCTCGCGCGTGTCGTTGTGCCGCTGGAGATCGATTTTTTGCACTGCACTTACCTGAGGCAGGTCGAGCATCTCTGCGATCTCTGGTCCCACCTGCGCCGTCTCAGCATCAATGCTATGGCGACCGCACAATATCAGATCGCATTCGGCCTGCTTCTGGAAACATTGCCGGATCGCCAGCGCCAGAGCGCGTGCGGTCGCGGCTGTGTCCGCACCGGCAAAAGCGCGATCATTGAGGTGAATGGCCCTATCTACTCCCATCGCCAGGGCGGTCGCCAGCGCCTCGCGCGCCTGTGGTGGCCCCATTGTCATTGCAATAACCTCGCCCCCGTGTAGATCCCGCAATCGTATGGCTTCCGTAAGTGCATAAATATCCAACTCGTTGATTTCTAGCGGCACGCCCTCACGTACAATGCGGCGTGTTTCGGAATCGAAGCGCAGGGCCGAGAGCAGCGGCACCTGTTTGATGCAGACAAGTATGGTTAAAGGGCCTGTATTCCCAGTCTCAGGGGTCTCTACTTCCATGAAAAAGCACTCCTTTGCTTGCTACTTCTCATCGCATATCGTACCATTATAGAACAAGCAATATCCTGTTATGCAGACGATCAATGGTGCCGGACGCGATCAATCTGGTCTCTACTGAGCTCAGGCTGTCTGCAATGAATATCTTGCCACTAAATATGTGTTGTCCAGGTTGCAAGAACTTTTGCTGCGAGCTACTATTTTTTACGTTCTATTACGTTTTATATCATAGTTAGTGCAGGTAAGGGGGTTGTCAATGCCTGGTTCATTTCGTATTGGCAGTATTGCCGGGATTGAAATTTATGCCAATTTCAGTTGGTTGATCGCGCTTGTCTTGCTCACAGTCTCCATCGCCAGTGGCTGGTTCCCCAGATTGTATCCTGGCTATCCATATACGACCTACCTTCTGTTGGGATTGATCGCGGCGCTCCTGCTGTTTGCCTCGGTCCTGGTGCATGAGCTGGCGCATTCGCTGGTAGCCAGAGCGCGCGGCATGAGCGTCAAAAGTATCGTTCTGTTCATCTTTGGAGGCGTTTCTAATATTGAGCAGGAGCCGCAAAGCCCCGGCAGCGAGTTTCAAATGGCTTTCGTGGGTCCTCTGACCAGTCTGATCATCGGCGCCCTGTCTTATGGTCTCTTGCTTCTGATTGGCAATCGGCCATCTCCTATCGCTGCCATCCTGCTGTACCTGGCCTGGGCCAACGTCTTGCTGGGTATCTTCAACCTGATCCCCGGTTTCCCACTTGACGGTGGTCGCGTGCTGCGCTCGATTATCTGGAAAGTGACCGGCAACGGTAATAGAGCGACGAACATCACGACGATAGTGGGCCAGATCATTGCATACCTCTTTATCCTGCTGGGCATCTGGCTCTTCTTTGGCGGCGACACGTTGGATGGCATCTGGATTGGCTTCATCGGCTGGTTTTTGCTCAATGCGGCGCAATCGGCTCGTGCCCAGGCGACTATCGATACAGTCTTTCGCGGCGTGACGGTGGCGCAGGTAATGAATCCAAATCCAGTGACGGTTCCTGCTAACATTTCGTTGCAGAAATTAGTAGATGAGTACTTTTTGCCGCAGGGGCTGCGCTCGGCTCTGGTGATGCAGGGGGACCTGCTAGCAGGGCTGATCACGCTAAGCGATATTCGGCATGTTCCTCGGGAAGAATGGACGCAAAAGCCTGTTGGACACGTAATGGTGCCGTTGGAGAAATTGCACCTGATTACTCCCCAGCAGAGCTTGAAAGAAGTGCTTCCATTGATGATTTCACAGGATGTCAACCAGCTACCCGTGGTGCAGGATGGGCGTCTGCTCGGAGTGGTGAGCCGTGATGCGGTGCTCCGCTCGTTGGAGATTCGCCGCCATCTTGGCCTGGACCGGGCAGCCTGACAGATTTTTAAGGGAGGGACCCTGGCTTTATGGCAGAGGCTTTTTCATCGGCAGAGAATACCTACATCATTAACATCGAAAGTGGAGCGGAAACCGCCCGACTGCTGGATCAGGACCGCCTGGTGACCTTTTTTATGCAGAGCCTCTTCCCTCCACAGGTTGATCTTTCCAAAGTCTATCGCGTGCTGGACGTTGCCTGTGGCCCCGGTGAATGGGCACGAGATGTCGCTTTTCACTATCCCGAAATGAAGGTGGTGGGCGTTGATATCAACCGCACGATGATCGACTATGCACGCGATATGGCGCTGGTACGCAAGCTGGATAATGTGGCTTATCGGGTCATGAATGTGTTGGAACCCCTGGATTTCCCTGACGATTCCTTTGATTTTGTCAATGCGCGCTTCCTGGTTGGGCTGATGTCGCCCTCAGCATGGCCAGAATTAGTAAAAGAATGCATGCGGATCACCCGCCCCGGAGGCATCATCCGCCTGACCGAGTGCGATAATATGGGGACGACAAACAGCCCTGCATATAATCGACTGAAGCAGATAGCTATGGAAGCTATGCAGAAGGCCGGGCGGACTTTTTCCTCTGACGGACTCAGTATGGGCCTTACCAACCTGTTGGGGCGTTTTTTGCGCGATGCAGGCTGCCAAAACGTCCAGCGAGCCGCCTATGCCATTGACTACTCCTCCGGTGAAAAAGCGCATGCCGCCGTATGCCTGGATATTCAAATGGCGACGAAACTGAGCCAGCCGTTTATGGTGAAAATGGGCGTGACAGATAACAAAGAAGTAGACGACTTGTACGAGCAAATGGTTAACGAAATGGAGGCTGAAACGTTTAATGGCCTCTGGATTATTGTAAGCGTGTGGGGCGAGAAACCTTGATCAGGCCAAGAGGGAGGCTAGCATGAGCCAGCCTCCCGATTGTACTAGACGAGCAAGACGACTTTGCCCATTGTCTGACGATTGGCGATAGCCTGAGATATGCCCCTTGACGTTGCATTAAATCTGCATAATTGATGCCCACAGCCGCAACTTTAATCAGCACCTCCCCTGCTGATAGCGTGGGGATCGCTATCTCTTCCAGATGCATCACGTCTGGACCACTCAGCTCGTGAATACGAATCGCTTTCATCTCGGTCCTTTCGTTATGATATGGTTCGCTTCGTTTTTGATTCTATCACGTATTGCCGCTCGTCCATATCAGCCAACCAGGCAAGTAGTAAGCGAATACTTTGCGAATAGGTCTGATGTATAGTTTGCTTGTGAATAGAGGAATTGGCCGACATTCAACACAAAAAGCGTGCGGAATGGAAAGCCTTGCTCCCGAGCAAATCGGCTGGCAGGCGCTGAAACGGGGGGTGTGAGCCGCTCGTATTAAAAGTATTATGGCGACTATCACTCAGGATGAGCGTATGGAGCGGAGCATTGCACATTTTTCGCTGTGGTGCTCTTGCTCAGAGAGGTAACTTTCAGCGTAATAAAATATAGAGGGCGAATAAAATAAAGTTCGGGAGCCTGCGACCTTTTCTTTTTTTGTATGTCATAATTTTCGATATGTAGCGTTGTATATAATAAACTATGGAGAAATCTGCTAATACAACATAGCAATGGGAGAAAAGTACTGATCATTCCACGATCCTCACAATGAACTGTACACTATTCCCTGATGTCCATTGAAGTTATGGCTGTTTTCTTATTATCTATTCATCGTTTTCTGGTCTTTTTCCTGTAATATTACAGGAAAGAACATTGTAACCCATTCCTCATTTTGTGGGAGCGGGGGCGCGAGGGAACTTTCATAAAACATAGTTCTTCTTGTCGCAGAAGGGGTGGCAGAGGAAGGGCATGGATTTGGATAGGGTAGTAATGTGTGGAGAGAGGGCATACTGGGGAGCTTTTAACTGTCTCCTCGGGGATACCTGGCGTTGTTCCCACATGCTATATCGTGTAGGGTTACTAAAGAGCGCCTGCTCTAAATAACCTTTCTCAGGTGAGGTGAAGGCATGGATGACAAAGTCAGTCGTCGCAATAAGTCGGAGGGATATAGGCGACGACCTAAGCAGTCGAAAAACGGTGGACGTCACTTTTGGAAATTGCTTCAAACCCATAAAAGCGCGTTTCTCACAAGCTTTATGCTTCTACTATTATTAGTGCTTCTGTTTGGTATTGCGAGCCAGTTACAGCCTCCTGTGATAAATTCTGCTCCTAACGGAGAAACGGTCATCGATTACAGTACGTTTATCGACCAGGTAGAAGCCGGGAATGTACAGGCGGTGACCATACGTGGCGAAGATATCAGCGGATTGCTAGCAACTCCTGTGACGCAGCCCTCTAAAGTTGCGATAAATCAGAGCGCCAGACCCCTGAGCAAACTGACCGCAGCCGACTATGCTGCCTGGAGCCGCGCTGTCAACGCAGCTAACCCGGGCATAATGAGTGTAACCGGAGCAACGGCTTTGGACCCCGACCGCCTAGTGTACACTCGTGTGCCGGGGGGTCAGGATGCATCGCTCATGTCTTTACTCTTGAGTAATCATGTGGTGGTAAACACGCAATCTCCACCGCAAACTGCCTGGATATCGCTGCTCTGGCGTTTTGCTCCTTTCATCCTGCTCGTGGTGGTGCTTCTGGTGTTTCTGGCCGCTCGCAATAGTCCACGCATGGGCCGCTCGATGAATGATCGCATGAGTCAGAGTGGTAAGAGCCGGGCCCGTCGTTTTGAATCTGTAAGAGAGAAAGAGGCTGATCCATTGCAATCCGGGAAAAAAAATACTGCCCTGACGCCCAAAACTGGGACCGCTGGCAGACCTGTGATAAGACCCTCCGTCACATTCGAGGATGTGGCGGGAATTGATGAAGTACGGACAGAACTGGAAGAAATTGTGCAATTTCTGCGCACTCCAGAACGCTTTAGCCGCCTGGGCGCTCGTATTCCGCGTGGCGCCTTACTGGCAGGCCCTCCGGGCACAGGTAAAACCCTGTTGGCGCGGGCGGTAGCGGGTGAAGCGGGTGTTCCTTTCTTCAGTATGAGCGCCTCCGAATTCGTGGAGATGTTCGTAGGTGTCGGTGCCAGCCGGGTGCGCGATCTCTTCAACCAGGCGCGCCAGGTAGCCCCTAGCGTTATTTTTATCGACGAAATCGACGCTGTCGGGCGTAAACGTACCATGCGTGTGGGTGGCAACGATGAACGCGATCAAACGCTCAATCAACTGCTAGTCGAACTGGATGGCTTTGATCCCCGCAAAGCCGTGGTGGTGATGGCGGCAACGAACCGGGTTGATATCCTGGACAAAGCGTTGTTGCGTCCCGGACGTTTTGATCGCCGTATCACCGTGTCCCTGCCCGACCGTATCGGGCGCGAGGCAATCCTGAAAGTCCATACGCGCCGCACTCCCCTACATGAAGAAGTGGACCTGGTCCGCCTGGCGCGCATGACCACCGGTATGAGCGGGGCCGATCTCGCCAATCTGGTCAACGAAGCCGCGCTCTCTGCCGCTCGCCAGGATCTGGAGCATATCACGCACGCCTGCTTTGAAGATGCCCTGGCGCGCGTCCAGCTCGGTGCATTGCGCCCAATCGTGATGAGCGAGCGGGAGCGCCGCATCATCGCCATTCACGAAGGCGGTCATGCCCTCGTGGCCCATCATTTGCCCGAAGCCGATACCGTGAACCGGGTGACGATTCTGCCGCGTGGTCAAAGCCTGGGCGTCACTCAGTTTACCTCCGAAGAGGACCGCTATAACTATAGCCGCCAGACCTTAATGGCCCGCATTGCGGTCGGCCTGGGTGGGCGCGTGGCTGAGGAACTAACCTTTGGGCACGATTATATCACGACCGGAGCGGAGAACGATCTGCAAGTGGTGACGGATCTGGCCCGGCGTATGGTGACGCGCTGGGGTATGAGCGAGGAAGTCGGGGTGGTGTTCGCGGATTATCAAGCTCAAGGGGACGCTTCGCTTAATATGAAACGTCTCGATCCTGATGCTCTCCCCACACAAGCCCGTTCTCTGGCTGTGGATGCCAATGGAAATCTTGTCCTGAATGGCGCCCTGCCTTCCCGTCCGACTCTATCAATGGCAATCCCCGCTCCACAGAGTACTGGCGGTGTAATGATGAACGCCCTGATCGATGCTGAGGTGAGGCGCATCCTGAACGAAGGGCGGGCAATGGCGCGCACGATCCTCACCGAACATAACGATCAACTGCTGCTATTGGCTGACTCGCTCATGGAATGCGAGCAACTTGACCGCGCTCAGTTCGAGGCACTCTTGCAGGCGTAGCAGGTTTAACTGCTTTTATTATAGATCCTAAGGCAAAGGGAGTGTTATGACGAATAACGCTCCCTTTGTTGTGGTAAAGATGGCGGGCTGAGAAGATGGTCACAGCCACGCGCCATCTGCCCAGGGATGTTTTATTTCCGTATAACATGGACCTGGCTAATCAATTGTAGACCACCTCGGAGAGAGTCAAGGCCCTTGAAGTCGGGGCCGGCTTGATTAAAGTAAGCATGGATGGCAGTGCTACCATCCTGATTAGCCAGCATTACGTTCAACTCGAAACCCTTTCCAATCTGATCTGGTTGATCTAAGCCTACATGCACACTCGTACTCCACTTCCCATCGCTGGTGATCATCACAGGGCCAGGCAACTGCGGATAGTAACGTGTTACGCCGTCTGGCACAATAATTATCCATATTTCCTGATCAGCGGGGATGTTACAAGCAATGCCTTGCATGATGGTTACTACCGGCACTGCGCTCTCGGCACCTGGAGAGATGATGCGTACATCCGGCGATGAAGAGGAAGAACAAGAACTAATAGTAGTCACAGGAGGGCCGGCAGGGCCAATAAATTGTGTTTTTCCGCTTGCACCTGGAGAGGGGGTAGCTTCTATGGATGTAATAACGACGCTTAACACAATTAAAATGGTGCCAAAGGTCGCCAGGCCAACGCGTTGCCGAGCATCAAGATCGATGGTGCTAGGCCAGGGTATCTTACCAATGATGGCAAGAACTATGAGGATGACAGCCGCTATGATGAAAAAGATGATGGGAGATTTGAACAGTTGGTCAAGGAATGTAGCCATCTCATGCCCGCCTTTCTCTTATCTGGATGTACTTATTGTGCTTCCAAATAGATAAACGCAGGAAGAGCTATTTTTCCAAAAGAAAAAAGATACTTCCTCGATTAAACCTAGTTTACCAGGAAATATAACGCAGTACTCATAATAAAACTGGTTAGCAGCGCGTCATCACTGACTCAGTGGAAATGTCCGCTCATCGCCCCAGGCCCCTTCCCAATGATGTTCCTGTTCGTCGACCATCTCTGACTGAGCCTCGGTCTTCTCTGCTGGCTGACCTTCTTGTATGCGTGGACGCACATGGAAGGTTGCCTCATAGCTCTGTGCGTCTTTCACCTGACAGGTGAGACTCAGCAGGTGCTTGCCCCAGGGAATGGGGGCAATAGTATAGGTTGCGCCCGGGCGGCGCAGGGCTGCGGGAAGGGTTGGAGCCAGCGTGATGCTGCTGGGATCACTGGCGTGCAAGCCGAACAGATGACGTATAAGCAGGTGAATGCTGAGCGCGCCCCAGCCATAGCCTTCGATGCCTGCATTGACGTAGTCGATCTCTCCCCATTTGCCAACGGTCACTGTTTGCCGGTATTCGCGCGTCACCCCTGGCAGACCGCCATGCTCGTCCGGTTCGCGGCTATCGGTGCTGCGATATGAGGCATCGATAAAGCGATAGGCTAGCTCGGCGGCATCAGTAGCCATGCCAGCAGTCGCGGCGGCTCCCACCACGGTCATCACGACCGGCGGCCAGGAGAGCGAGGCCCAGCCGCTATGGCCGGGCGGCTGCGCAAAGTACGAGCGCAGTTGCTCGATATGTCCCCATCCGGCGACCCCGCAGAAGATCGGGGCCAGGTGCATCGTATCCTGCTGCGTTGACCATTCTTTTGTGCGAGAGTCATAATCGCGAAACCAGCCGTCCTGCCACATCAGCCGCGTCTTCACCGTGAACTCGTCGGCAATCTTTTTCCAGCAGAGCGCCTCTGCTGAAAAATCAATCTCAGCGGAAGGCAACGCTTGAGCGAGCAATTCGGCCCAGCGTGCCACAATCTCCGCGCTCTGCGCCATGCTTGCCTGCAAATCCACGGGCCGAACATGCTGAATAATCGTGCCCCCTGTTTGCTGCGGGCCAAAACGGCTGGAGACGTCCTGCCCGCTCTCCCACGAGCAAGCATAGATTTCCCATCCTTCGGCATCGCGACGATGATCGAGCCACCAGCGTAGATATGCAGCTACCCCTGGATAGAGGCGGCGTAACCATTGCATATCACCCGTCTTCAGGAACAACTGGTGACAGCACCAGACCGGAAAGCCCCACTCAGGAGCAGTGCCACACAATTGCCCATCATCGGCCACCATGTTATAGCTGCCATCCTCACGCATGCAGGGGAGATTCGGATGAGGAGCAGACTCGAAATGTGTAAGTATGACCTCAGAGGCGAGTTCTGGATCGGCATAGCTCAGAAACAGGATATCCATTGCAGCCTCGGCCAGCACCAGCCGGGGGGCTTGAATTTGCATACCATCAAACGTGCTGTTCACCACACCAGCAGAAGGACGCATCACCATGCGTAGCGTCTCCAAATCGTAGACGAAGCCGCGTCGCCAGCTTTCGGGCCAGTCGCCGCTCAACTGAGGCGCGGATCGCCAGAAGGTTTCATCATCTGCACGATGTTTTGCCTCAGCCTGCTCCATCTTCCCCATACCCTCAGCCCAACGTTGTGCTGATTGGTCCTGCGAGACGCCACGCGCCAGCGCCGCATGCAGCACGCGCTCACTATCGCTGCTCAGCGTAAGCGTACAAGGCATGATCAGCGTACGCACCTGCCAGCCTGTACTTTCCTCACGCTCGGTAATATTGGGACGCGCCATTGCCACGCCACGCGCCCAGATCGCCGCGTCTTCCAGCGCCACCACATAGCCCATCTCTCCAATATCCAGCGTACCGCCATCGGCTGAATGCACACCATGCATAAAGACATCTCCTTCGCTGGCAATACCAAGCATACAGGTTCCTTCCTCTGGACCCGGGATCGCGTAGAGGCCATGCTCCCAGAGGCGGCTCGTATGCGGATTATGCACATGTTGATGCATCACATAACAGGTGACAGGCAGCGGTTGCTTCGCGGTTGTAGCAAGGGTGAGGATACAACCAGACACATGTTCATCGATCAGAAAATAGCGGGCGGTCAGCGTCAACGCATGTTTCGGAATGTTGCAGGTATATTCAAAACGGTTCTTTGTATGCAAATGGCTAACAATTGTGCAGCCATGATGCTTGAAGTCAGCGGGAGTGATCAGGATCGTTTTGCCAATTTTGAGGCCAATTTGCAGATGAGCGGTGTACTGGAACTGATTACGCACATAGCTTCCCAAGTTCGGCACATGCCATCCCATCCCAAGCGGCGCTAATGAACGCAGCACCCCGCTGGGATTGAGCTTCCAGCTATGATAGGGATTATCCAGATACCCATGCGGGGTGAAATGATCATGGGGAACCATTGTCCTTTACTCCTCTCTGGCCCAGGTGGCACGCTTGTGATTGGCCTCATTGTATGATGTCGTGGGCAAAGAAGCAAAGGGCAGAGAAAAAAGCCTGCTTGTTCTCTGCCCCAACGAAGTGATAGAGCAAATAAAACGAAAAATTAATCTTTGATTAAAAAGTAGATTTCTGTTCAGTTAAATGTAACTTTCTGCGTAATTAAAGGAGGAGAATATGAAAAGTCCTGGTTCTTTTCCAGAACTTTCTACCTGTATTGTTACAAGGAGATGATTTTTATGTATATCCGTTTCATCCCCAGGAAGATGCTGCTTTTGGTGCCAGGAGTATTTCTTGCTCTGTTTTTGCTCCTAAGTATGCCTGGGGCGACCTTCGCGCAGGCCAGCCATATGGAAGGCTTTTATGCGCAAACGAACCTGGTTTCGGATCTGCCCAATACGGCTCCGTTGACTGATCCAAACCTGGTAAATCCCTGGGGGCTGTCACGCAGCGCCACAAGTCCCTGGTGGGTTTCCGACAATAACAGCGGCTTTTCTACTTTGTACACTGGTCAGGGCAACGCCGTGCCGTTGGTCGTGACCATCCCTGCTCCGGCGGGTAGCCCTGCGGGCACTATCGCTGCTCCAACGGGCACCGTCTTCAATGGGACTACCAATTTTGCGGTGACACAAAACGGCGTAACCGCTCCGAGCCTATTTCTTTTTGCTACAGAGGACGGCACCATCTCGGGCTGGAATCCAAAGGTTGATCCGACCCATGCCATCCTCGCGGTGGATCGGTCCAATGTCGGTCTGGGGGCTGTCTACAAAGGACTGGCTATTGCCACGAATGATGATGGCACCTTCCTTTACGCGGCCAATTTCCGCTTTGGCACCGTCGAAATGTTTGACGGAAACTTTAAGCTAGTGCGTTCTTTCACTGACCGAGAACTGGCCTTCGTCTGTCGCGTCTTCCATCAATGTTACGCTCCATTCGGGATTCAAACCATCGGGAATCACCTGTTTGTCTCGTTCGCCTTACAAAATGCTCAGAAGCATGATGACATTGGCGGCATTGGACATGGGTTTGTCGATGTGTTCGACACGAATGGAAATTTCGACCGCCGCCTGATTTCGCGTGGTAGCCTCGACTCTCCCTGGGGAATGGCACTTGCCCCTGCGAACTTCGGAGCCTTCAGCAATGATTTGCTGGTGGGCAACTTCCGCAATGGTCATATCAATGTGTTCGATCCTCGTGACGGTGAGCATCTGGGGCAATTAGAATCCCCCAATGACACCCCGATTGTGATCGACCATTTGTGGGCGCTGGCCTTTGGCAATGGCGCTGCCGCAGGCGCAACCAATCAGCTCTTCTTCACTGCTGGTATCGACGATGAAGCACATGGCCTTTTCGGCTTTATCCAGAGCCAGAGCTGAGCGTCTCTGACATGATGCTATTCAACTAGGGACGCGAATGCGTTCGGTCCGATGATCGAACGCATCGCAACCAACAGGATGACCTGTGCTCTTTCATAGGGTTCGCAGAACCTTATGAAAGAGCACATTTGGCTTGTCTTCCCTTCTGTGAAAGAAGTGGGCTCGCGAATAGCAGGGCAGGTGGAGAGAAAAATGTACTGTTGAGCTTCCTTTGCTTGACAGAGATCCTGCTTGACTATATAGTAGTGATAAATTCGCTCTTATCCCAAAAGAACGGTTTTAATCCCCCCAATGGACTTTATTGCTTGTTTTGTATCTAAAATTTGCCAATGTCTATATGTGTATGGATGATGGAGGAACCGTGACGCGTATTCATGTGATTGGCCCCCCCGGCAGCGGCAAGTCAACGCTGGCTCAACGCTTGGCGTCTCTTCTGGACGTTCCCTATTATGAGCTTGATAGTATCGCGTGGGAGGAAGGCTATCAAGGCACTGATCGGCCTTTGACGGCGAGATTGCACGATATTCACGAAATTGCAGATCAGCCAGGATGGGTGACGGAAGGCATCTTTCTGTTCTGGACGGACGAATTGTTGCATACCGCCGATTATATTGTGTGGCTGGATATGCCCTGGTATGTGATCATCCCGCGTATCATTCGCCGCCGCCTGGAGTGGATGCACGGCGATCTGGGCGATTTAACCCCCCCCACCAATCCCTTCCGGCAGTTGCAGCTTCTTAAATATATCGGCGTATATTATCTGAGCAAAGTGCATACAAGCACACGCGCCTTTACCTTCAAGTACTTAATGGCCCATAAAGAGAAGCTTACTCATTGTCGTCACTCATCCGAGGCGGAAGCATTCTTTAAGCAAATTCAGACTCAGGAGCAGGCTGATAAAGATCGTGCTCAGCAGCAGAGCAGTATCGCCGCTCGCTAGTGTTGGTCTTGATAAAGGTCTTGCTCAAAAAGAGAGCAAGATCGATTGTCGCTGTCCTTTTTGATAAGGGGGTAATGGTATGGACTATCAACCTCGAAGACAATTACGTCCCTGGGTTATTGTTGTTCTCTCGCTTGTATTGATTTTTGTTGCCGTTTTCGTTTCTATTTTCGTTTTTCGGCCTGGCATTTTGTTTCCCAACGGTTCATCCTCCTCCGCCAGTTCTCACTCTAATGTTGCACTGCCCAAAGACCATGTTACGATTGACTTCTCCTCTCCTGTTGGCACCAGCCAGTTCTCTCCGGGTATATCTCACGTTGATGATACATTAAGTTATCCCTGGAATAATAATGATCAGACTGCTGTAAATCATGCAAAGGATCTGCTCAAGCAGGCAATCACGTATCAGAACACGGCTATTATGGCCTGGGGCGCGCCCGACCCCTGGCCCGATCCCTCTCAGGCGGAGCCGAGCGATTGGAGCTATCTGGATCAGCGGGTGCAGCTCGCTCGTGATACCGGCGGTATTCCGGTGCTGACGTTATGTGAAGCTCCCTGGTGGATGAAGGGTATTCTCCAGCAGGATGGGACAACGCAACTGCTCAAAGCGTCCGATGAGTGGAGCAACGACGCCTATAATGCCCGCATCCTCGACAATAAGATGGGGGCCTGGCTGCATCTTGTCCAGCGCGTTGCGGAACGCTATATGGCTCCGCCATACAATGTGAGATACTTCCAGGTCTGGAACGAGCTAAAAGGATACTACAACCCTGCGACACAGAACTTTGATTACAATAATAGCCCTGGCGACCCCAGTGGCCCTAACGCCAAACACGGCTATACTTACATGTATAACCAGGTTTACAACCGGCTGATGCAGGTTGCCACTTCGCTGGGCATACCGAAAGGCGAGATCAAGGTGGGCGGGCCTTACGTTTCGGTCATCACATGGAGTGCATCCGATCACGCTAATCTGTCGCATCTCAGCAAAGCCTATGGTACCTATGACCAGCGTTTGCTTGATGCCATCCAGTACTGGCTGCATAACAAGGTTGGCGCCGGCTTTATCACGATAGATGGCTCGAATAGCAATGATGATAAAGATACCGTCGATCCCTTTACCGCCGCCGAAAAGTTTGGCGATATGGTGAGCTGGATCAGGTCACTCGACAACACCACTTATCCAGGCGCAGCCACCCTGCCGATCTGGTGGGCGGAGTGGTATGCCACCACCTATGCTCACACCAGTAACAACCAGTACGACGCGGCAATTAAAGCGTATGCGATGATCAAGCTGCTCAAAGCTGGAGGAGCTGTGGCTCTGTCATGGGGGGGTACCGGCGACGATACTACTTACGATGGCGGCCTCTGGACCGATACGGGCAGCGCTGGAGGAGGGCAGCCGCGCCCCTGGTACGACGCGTACAAAGCCTTCAAGCTCTACTTCGGGCCAGGCACAAAGCTCTATCGTGCCACCGTCTCTATCCCGAATGATGTGGAGGCATTGGCCTCGTCAAGCAGGTTGATGCTGGTCAACAAAACGGCGCAGACCATTTCCCTGGCCGTCGAGGGTGAAGCAGTCACCCTCAGCCCGTACCAGGTCAGCGTCATTGCTATCAAAGTTTCAATCCCCTAAGCGGGTCGAGATGGCCGCCTCTCTTGAGGGGAAGTATAACTTCATACCCGAAGATGTCAAGTGGAAATACAAAAGGCGGCTATACAACCTTTTCTCTCTCCAGGGAGGGAGGTGCATCCAACTGGCCCTCTTCCCCTGGAGCAGACGCGTTCTTGCCGCTGGCAATGCGTTGCGAGATTGTGCCTACCACGTAGCCGGTAGTGGTAATAAAGAGTCCGCCAATAATGGCTCCTGCCCGTTGGAAGCCGGTTATATCGCGGTGCAGTACGGCATCCATAACCCCTTTCCATACGCCGCGCGGTAGCGTGTGCAGCGTGTAGGAGCGTTCGGAAGCAAGGCCGCCCTGAGCCCCGACATACCTGGTCACAGCCGCCTTCGAGATCCCTTCGGCGTAACAGCGTGAGCGGAAATAGCTCCATTTCCCACGCACAGCAGGAATATGATGATGAATTCTAGCTTCTGGCTCATAGAGGAAGAACTTGTCCGGCCAGTGCTGTTGCGCGCGAATGCAGAGTTCCGTTTCCTCGCATCCAACTGGCAGCTTGCCGATGCGTCCGATGGTGCTTCTAAAACCGCCCACCGTCTCAAATATTTCGCGCCGGATGCAGGAGCAGCCGCCATATGGGTTACGCACGACAATCGGTCGATCAGGACGCCGCTGGTACGTGCAGCCGACAACCCAGTAGAATTCTTCTGGAAACCAATTTGGTTGCTTGCTGAGCCAGAGCGGTTCAACCGTTCCGCCTGCCCCTAAAACCTGGGGGTCCTCGCAACATCGTACCAGCCGCTCTAGCCAGTCTGGCTCTGCTGCCGCGTCATCATCAAGAAAGGCGATAAGCTGGCCCTTTGCTATCGCCAGTCCGCTGTTGCGCGCCCCTGAGAGGCCGCGCGGGTTCTGGTTCTCAATGGCGACAACGTCGGGGATATGCGTCTGCACCCGTTGCATCAGGTTCGGATTATGGTCAACAACGACGATTATTTCGCGAGCAGGAGTAGTTTGCTGGCGCAGCGACTCCACCACTTCCAGGATATCTTGCCACCGCTCTTCGGTATAGACGCAAATAATGATCGAAACATCAAGTGTGCTGGTTGTCATACGGACCTCTTTTGCAGATTTCTGATAGGAGCCATAGAATAGCGAACAATGCGCCACGCAGGGGTGCGGGCGCGCTGGTAGAGCGTCGTGAGCGCCGATGTACTGCCCCTGGTCAAGAGCGCCTCTAACGCGGCGACATCGGTATCCGCGCTGGCGAAGAGGCGTGTGAGGGCGAAGAGATCGCTTGAGGTCGTGCTCATGGCATGCCCCACGGCGCAGGCCGAAGTATAGCCAGCTTCTCTGGTCAGTCGTCGCACGGCGGCAGTGTGGTAGCCAAAGGGGTAAGAAATACTGGTGACGGGCTGCCCAATATGCTCTTCTAAAAGCTGCTTACAGCGTGTAATTTCGTCGCGAGCCGTTGCCAGGGGCAGCATATCGAGCTGTGGATGAGTGTGTGTGTGCCCTCCGCACTCCACGCCATAGGCGCTGATCTCACTCAACTGCTCCCAGGAGAGCATAGGGCGCATCTCCTCCCCTTCGCTCTTCAGCCAGCGACTGGTGGCATTGACATAAGCCGTCGCAACGTAGAGCGTGGCGACAAAGCCGTATTGCTTGAGCGCGGGCAGAGCAGCAGTCGCAAAATCGGCGAAGCCATCATCGAAGGTGATAATCACCGGACGCTCCGGCAGTGCGGCGCTTCCCTGAGCGAGCGCGTTCACCAACTGCGTTACTGTGATCGGTGTATAGTGATGTTGCTGCAAATATGCCAGATGTTCGCTAAATAGCGATGGTGAGACGGTAAACTCTCTGAATTTCGGGCTGGCCTGTTCCGCAATGCTGTGATACATGAGGATCGGTATGTTTTTCCCGACGTTATTTTTGACAAACATAACCCTATTCTTCCTCCCTAGTGCATTTCCACTTGACATCTTCGGATTCGATAGTATACTTCCCCTCAAGAGGGGCGGCGGGAGCCGATGGCTAGCTCGACCCGCTTGAGGATACTGAAACTATCAGATCAAAACATTTTTACATTGAGGTAAATTGATGTGATACTTTGAGCGAGTATAGCAGCCGATGGGGTAAAAGGCAAGGGAGATAAGGTTAAGATATGTGTTATCCGGTTAAATAATCCATCTGCTGCCGTATGCGCTCTTTGACTTCGTGACCTGCCAACTTTTCGCACAGATACAGCCCCAGATCGAGCGCGGAAGTGACGCCTCGGGCCGTGATAATCTCGCCTTCGTCAACGACGCGCCGGTCCAGTACCTGGGCGCAATAGGGTTGCAGATCGGAGAAGGCCGTCGGGTGCGTTGTGGCCTTCTTCCCCTGCAAAAAGCCTGCCGCGCCCCACAATAGCGAGCCGGTACAAACGGAGACCTTCAGCTTGCAAGGAGCAGCCGTTTTGAGCCAGGCGAGAAATTCAGGGTTATCGATCATCTCTCGCGTGCTGAAGCCGCCGGGCACAAGCACCATCGCATAATCGTGCAGCGAGATGCCGACTCTGGATGGCGTGAAGAGCAGCCCCGCGCCGTCTCGCACTTCTGGCGTATAAGCGCAAATATCCCAGCTCAGATCAGGCATAAATCCCATCGTCTTGAGCCGTGTCACTGGATCGTACATGCCGATGAAATCCAGCGCGGTCATGCCGTTGTAAATGACGAAAGCGACGTGCATGGTTGCTCCTCATTAGATACTATGTTCCTGAAACGCCAGTATATACGATGTTCTTCAATAAAGCCAGATGCTATGACAAAAGTCAGCCCAACTCTTGCCAACGGCCCCGCTTCGTGCTATTCTCGTACACATGATCTAATATTTTTGTGGCGGATATAGGGGGATTTTCGCTATGGCCAGCGAGGATAATGGCACGGTGCCGCAACGTGGTACCTTGTTAAGGCGCGCCCATGAGTTGCTAGAGAGCCTGGGGCAGCCGGTGTCCGAAGATTTGCTCGTACAGCATCTTTTTGGCGCCAATGGTAACGCGCAACTCTGGAAATTGCTCGTGCGACAGACTTTGAAAAGCTCTTCGCTTTTTGAGGAGATGAGCGAGCCTGCCGAAGTTGCTTGCGCCGAAGCGCAATGGACGCTCACCGCGTGGCGCAGCACCCAGAAAACGCTGGATGAAGTCGAGTTTGTTGTGCTGGATACCGAGACGACCGGCTTACGCCCCGGACCTGACCGCGTCATTGAGGTAGCCGGAGTGCGCCTGCGTGGGGACGAGGTGATTGCGTCATTCCAGCACCTGATCAATCCAGGCCGCCGTATCCCTCCCTTTATTGCGAAATTTACCGGTATCACGCAGGAGATGGTCAACGAGGCTCCGTCGGCGGCTGAGATATTTCCTGAGTTGCAGCGGTTCATCGATGGCGCGATTCTGGTCGGGCATAATCTCGGGTTCGATATCGGCTTTCTCTCCCACGAGGCGCGCCTACTTGGGCAAGGCTTTCCGCTTGATGGGCTCGATACCATTCCCCTCGCCCGGCGTTTTCTTCCCGGCCTCAAGCGTTTCAGGCTTGATGTGGTGGCTGAGCATCTCAAGATTCCGACGATGAATCGCCACCGCGCGATGGGGGATGCCAGGGTGACGGCAGCGATATTTTTGCGGCTGCTGGAACGGGCGCAGCAGCAGGGGATAGCCACGCTAGGGCACTTGCGGCGTCGCCTGCAATTGCCGGTCGCGTGGAGCGGCGATATTGCGCAGGAGATGCTATCCACTCAGAGGGGGCTGTGGCGTGCGGATGGCAAGCTTGCTCCCTCCTCGGCTGTGGCGAGCCGCCCGACCGGCAGCCTCCTGCTCAATAGTGCCTGGAAGCAGAACTTTCCCGCCAAACCTGGCGTCTATCTGATGAAAGATGAGCATGGGCAGGTGATTTATGTTGGGAAGGCCAAATGCCTCAAAGACCGTCTTGCCTCCTATTACAATCAGCCGCTAGGCTACACGCGCAAAATGGACGGGCTGTTGCAGAATGTACGCGAGATTGAAACGCGCGTGCTTGGTTCTGAACTGGAGGCGCTGCTGGTCGAGTCGCAACTGATCAAAGCCTTGCAGCCTGCATATAACGTGCAATTGCGCAACTATGAGCTATACCCCTTCATCAAAGTTGATGTGCAGCACCTTTTCCCGCGTGTCTACGCTACCCGCGAGGTCGCTGCCGATGGCGCGCGCTACTTTGGCCCTTTCCGCAGCCGGCGCATGGTTGATCTGACCATCGAGCTGATCCAGAAAATATTTCCGATTCGTACCTGCACGCGCGGCCTGCCACCTCAGGCGAAACCATCAGATCCATGCCTCCGCCTGCACCTCCATCGCTGCTCTGCCCCCTGTCGGGGAGGAGCTGACCCTGAGCAGTATCGCAAAGTTATCGCGGAGGTATGCGCTTTTCTAGGCGGCGAACGCGAGGACCTGCTTGACCGTTTACGCCGCCAGATGTTTGAAGCATCGCAGCAATTAAATTTTGAGCGCGCTGCCTGGCTGCGTGACGCCATTCATAGCCTTGATGAGGTACTGATCGGGCAGCAACTGATTACCGGTGCAGTAGAGGCCAACAACCTTTTGATTGTCTATCCCTCAGCTCAGGAGGACCATAACGAGATCTTCCTGATCCGGCATGGTCGCCTGGTCCAGCAGCGCAGCATCCCGCACGAGCTGAGAGCCGTGCAGCAGACGGTGCGCGATTTGCTAGCGTTAGCGGCCACGCTGGGCGAGCCTCCTTCCATAGTGGGAAAGGCTGAAGTTGATCAGATCAATATCATTAGCCGCTGGATTCATCGCCACAGCCATGACCGCGCCTTCTTCCCCTTCCAGCACGCGCTAATGGATGAGCGTGAGGCGCAGAACCTGATAGAGCGCCTGTGGAACGATATCAATGTGGTGCGTGCTGTATCCTTAGAAGAAGATAATCAGGAGCAGGGAGAGGAAGACCGCGAGCATGTATTAGGCTAGCGGATGGTATACTAGAGCGTATCGGTCTAATATTGCTATCATTTTTAGGAGAGGAGAGGATTACTGGACCATGACAACATCTTCCTCTGTGCTACTTCCCCCTGGAGGACAACGCATTTTGGTCATCATTGTCCATCCCGATGATGCCGAATCGTTCTGTGGTGGCACGATGGCGTGTCTAGCAGCAGAAGGGAAAGACATTCACTATCTTCTCATAACAAGAGGTGATAAGGGGAGTAGTGATCCTGCTATGACCCCTGAACGTCTCTCTTCCATAAGAGAAGAAGAACAAAGACAAGCGGCCAGAGTGCTAGGAGTTCAAACAGTCACATTTTTAGATGGTTACTATGATGGCGCTATCGAGCCAACTCTAGCCTTACGCCAGGAATTAACGTTAAGGATACGCACATGGCGACCTGATGCAGTGTTTACGTTCGATCCCTGGAAACGCTACGAGATCCATCCTGATCATCGAGCTACAGGGATATGCGCGTTTGATGCAGTAGCGGTCTCAAGAGATCGTATGACGTTCCCAGAACAATTGCATGATGGCGTCACACAGCATAATGTGAAGCAGGTTTATTTTTTTAATACCGATGAGCCGAATCATTGGGTAGATATTAGTGATGTGATTGATAAAAAGATTGAGGCTCGTTGTGCCCATATCAGTCAAGTAAATCCTGCTAATCCTCCTGGTGGCTATCTGCGTCGATGGGGGGCCGAAGCTGGAGCAGCAAAAGGCTACGCGTTTGCTGAAGCCTTCCACTATTACGGTCTATGATCCGTCTGGCAGGGATAGTTTGTAGATAGCTATCCCCGCTAGTACATTCCAATTGTTGTGCCAAGATTGCAGACATAAGGGTTAGAAGCATCAACACTTTTTAGGTCTGAAAACAGTCTCTTGACTTCTAGTTCGTCTTTTAGAGACTGAACCACCTTTGCTATTTTATACGCCTCAATGCCTGCTGCTGCGCTACCTTGAAGATCTTTTTGCACTTTACAAAGACTTGCTTCTGTAAGATATAGATTAATATGCCAGGTCAATAAATCGGCTTGTAAAGTTTTTCTGGCTGTTAGAAGTTCGCTCTGCGCTTCTTTATATCGTCCAAACTGAATCAAGGTTTTCGCTTTTTCATGATGGAGCGCAGTAGCATTCAATTTCAAGAAAGTATCATCTTCCTCATCGACATTTCTGTAGACAATGGTAGCGGCTTGATCTTGCCATTTTTCACATTGTTTTCGTGTTGATGGCTCGCTTGCATCTAGCGAATATACTTCAGCAGCTATTAGATAAATATTTCCTTTGAGCGTTGGCGATACATCATCTACAAACCGTAGTACTATTTGTGTGTCCAACTTAGCAAGCTCAAGGCGCCTCCGTTTCTCGTCTTCTGACGGTTCTGATTTTCTAATGTCTAGATGAACTCTAATTCGTCGATAGTATGTTGCTGCAATGAGCTGCGCGTTCTCTAGCTCTTGGGCGACCTCTATAGATCGCTTCGCATGAAGCAATGTTTGCTTTTTGTCGAGGCGTCGTAGCGCAAAGCTTGTTGAGAGCTGATAGTATCGACAAAGCAACTCTAGCCAGCATCCCCGCTCTACTTCTGGTAAATTCCGAGTAATGGGTAGAAGTTTGTTTAGTGTTTCATCCACAATACCGGCAATATAGCTTGGACCCCCGTTATAGAGGTATCCACGCCCCAGGCGCAAGATATTTTGATACAGTGTATATGTGTCATCTTCTAACAACTGTGTAAGGTCTATAAACATGTTATTGTCATCTGCACTATTATCGTCGTAAGCCATAAAGCGCCAATCAAGTGCTAAAAGTGCTGGGGGTATTCTTAGCAAACGTGCGATCATTTGACGGCGTTCGATTGAATCAGGGTTGTTCATGTTGATGGTTCCCTCTAGTTCCTCAATGGTTCGCTTCGAATATCCTAAAGCAATAGCAAAATCCTGTTGAGTTCGGAAGCCTCGTTTTATACGATATTGTGCTATTACTTGCCCCATGTGGGGATAAATACCTACACCTGGATCAAAATTCCCATAACGGGACCACCAGTATGTTTTGTTGCTCATCCTTCACTCCTTCCAACTACTGTATCATAGCTTAAAAAAAGTGTACAGCATGTGCTAATGAATTGCAATCAGTGATGGTAGTACCGCAGCATCCTTGTGATATCGTGCCGTTATTTCGGTGTGAGCTGCATGTATACTATCGCAGCACTCTTGCGATATCGTGTAATTATCTCGTTTCTAATAACACAAAATTTATCTATTATAACCCTGTAGTAATTCTTCTTGAGTGTATTGGAGGAATATTTCATGCGAGAAAGTAAAAGCGAAGTAGCATGTTTCAGACAGCGACAAGCGTTACAAGAGCAAACTGCGCAACAGGGGCTGTCTGGAGTGGCAATTGTCGCCAGTCATCAAGCTATTACAGCCCGTATGGAGATCGCTGCGAAACGCCTTTTAAAGCTCTATGAAGAGGGCAAGCAGGAAGAGGTTGTCATGCTGATGTCTACAAAGGCATGGTGTTAGAAAAGAGAGAAGCATGCAACGGGATATTTCAGAACAAAAAACGGCTCCGATTCCCCATTCACCCGCAAACGCTTTTCATGCTTATCTGACACGGCATAGGCTGTTATGGATAGAGGTGGCGCGCGCTTCTGGCGTGCCGGTGCTGACTGTGTGGTCAATTGACCATAGTCTGGCCGTCGATGCTGCACAGGCGATGCGCGTTCGTAACGGGCTATACCAATTAACAGGGGTACCGTATGACGGGCCTATTCCTACCATCGTGCAAGGCGGTACCAATAGCGAAAATCTGATGAAATAGGGATGGCATGACATGTCTCATTACGACTGATGGAAGGGGAGTTGTCTATGGGCAAACAAAAACGCAATAAAAGCAGGTCGAAAAGATATACAGTCCATCTTCCTCATATGGGATTGGTAACGTTTCCTCCCTCGCGACGGAGTTCTACCCCATTTTGCGCATATTATGGCCCCAAAGGGGAAACCTGTTCCCAGGTGACGGAGTTAGAGATGGTTTTTATCCTGCCGAGCATCCCGCCTGTCAAATATATGGCTTGCCCTTTGCATTATGATGCCGTAGATCAGGTGGTGCAACGGTTTATCGCTCGCATGGAACATCTCGCGCAACAAATGTAGCTATGAAGAAACTGCCTCCGGGTGCTATTGTCTAAATAGACAGATCCGTTATAATAGACGCTGACCACTAAAGCTAATCGGCAGAAAGTAGATAATTTTAAATGTATGGATGTATTTTGCTGCCGTAGCCACCAGCCTTATTTTTTACTTCCCGCGTCAAAGCAGCGCGAGGGCGACTGGAGACACTGCAAGTATGTTATTATCTGACAGGCGTATCGTCGAAGAGATGGAGCGCGGCAATATCGTCATTGAGCCGTTTGACCCGCGCCATCTAGGGACGAACTCGTATGATTGTCGTCTTGGCGAATGGTACTTTCAGGGCGATGCCAATGTCGAGGTGATGCACCTGGACAATCCCGACGAAATTCGCCGGTACTGGGGCGAGGTGCGTCGGGCGCGCGATGGCAAGATCGCCATTCGCCCAGGCACGACCATCCTGGCGCATACCCAGGAGGTGATCGGCGGCCATAACGGCTACCTCGCCAAAATGTACTCGCGCAGTACGGTGGCGCGCTCGGGCCTCTCGGTCTGCCGCTGCGCCGGCGTCGGCGATGTCGGGTATATCAGCCGCTGGACAATGGAAATTAGCAATCATACACAGACGACCATCTGGGTTCCCGTCGGCTTTCGTATCTGCCAGCTCACGTTCGAGTATGTCGGTGAAACGCTCAAAGAATATCGTGGAAAATATGGGAAGCCATTCGTTGCAGCCGACCTGAGCGAAGCTAGCTGCGAGAGCGGCGTTAGTCGGCTGAATAGTAAGGCAGATCAAACGTGGGTGCCCGAAGATATGTTGCCCAAACCGCAGCTTGATTGGGATTATGACGTATATCGTACAGATAGAGGAAAATGAGGCGTGAGCAAAGGACATCTTATTTCGTTTGAGGGGCTGGATGGTGCTGGCAAAACAACGCAGATTAACTTACTGGGAGACTGGCTGAAGGAGCGCGGCATCCCTTGCATTCGTACGCGTGAACCAGGAGGGACGCCGCTCGGCGGCGAAATACGCCAGCTCCTGATTCATCGTCCCGATCTTGCCATAACGCCTCTCGCGGAAGCATTCCTGTTCCAGGCCGACCGCGCACAGCACTTTGCAACGCTGGTCCTGCCCTATCTGGAAGCTGGCTCGCTGGTGATTACTGACCGCTGCTTTGATTCCAGTATTGCCTACCAGGGAGCCGCGCGCGGCGTCGGCATGGACGTGATAGAGCAGCTCTCGCTGCTTGCTACGCAAGGACGCGCGCCCGATCTCACCATCCTGCTTGACCTCGATCCCACCCTTGTGCGCGAACGGACCGGACCTCAGAAGGGCGGAACTCGTCATCGTTCCGGCTCACCAGATAGAGGCGAACAGACCCACTTTGAGCTGGAAGCGGAATCATTTCACCGCACGTTGCGCGAAGCCTTTCTTGCCCTGGCGCATGCCCATCCCGAGCGTATCAAAGTGATTGATGCCTCGCTTCCTCCAGAGAAAGTTCATCGCGAGATTGTGGGGTTGGTGGAACATTTACTGAAGGGATAGCGGAATCTCTCGCTACATTGCCTCTAAGCGCTGCTTGCGTTTCTGCGCTTCAAAGTATTCGGGATCAAGCTCCAGGGCGCGATTGATGGCGGCAAGCGCCTCGGCCTTCCTGCCCATAATGCCCAGTACCCACGCCTTCGCATCCCAGGCGGGAGCGTAGCGGGCATCAAGCGAGAGCGCCCGCTCAAAATCTGCCAAGGCCTCGTCATGGCGTGCCAGCATTGCCAGGCAGGTTCCCTTGACATACCAGCCCTCCGCGTCTACCTGATCAAGCGCGACGGCTCGCTCCGCTGCGGCCAGCGCCTCGACGTAGCGAATGGCTGTCGATAGTTGCTGGCTGTATTCGCGCCAGAATCTGGCCTGCTGTTTTTGTTGCACTTTCGTCTCCTGTGCTCCTATGCATTTTCATTTGACATCTTCAGGTCTGATGGTATACTTCCCCTCAAGGGGGCAGCAGGAGGTGGTGGCTATCTCGGCCCGCTTGAGGGATTGAAACACTTGCTGGTAAGCTTCCCAGGTATCGACATCGTATGTCGCTACCGCGCTGCCCAGTTCGACCGTGGCCACTTCCTGGCGATGGTGCTCAATGACGCTGCGTGCGCCCTCATCGCCTGTGACCGCAAGTAGTTCGGGGAAAAGACTCGCCTCAAAGAGGATGGGGTTGCCGCGTTGGCCTTCGTAGAGGGGCGCGATGATGCGCTTACCGGTCGCCTGTCTGGCTGCGATCAAGCTATCAAGGATATGCGCAGTCATCATTGGCTGATCGCCCAGGAGAATCAGCGCGCTATCAGGTCTTGAGGGTGAAGCGGTCTGATGGATGATGGCGTTTACCCCCGCGTGCAGCGAGGTGCTCATGCCTTGCCGGTAATCAGGGTTTTCGATGATGCTCACCGCCGGATGATCTGCATACTGTGCGATAGCCGCCCGCACCTGTTCCGCCTGATGGCCCAGCACAACGATCACAGGGCGAGCCTGAGAGGCCAGCGCAGCCTCGATCCCATGGGCCAGCACCGGACGGTCGCCGAGCGGCAACAGCAATTTATGGCGGCCAGCCCCCATACGGCTGGATGTGCCTGCCGCTAAGATAATGGCGGCAGTGGTGGCGCGTTCGTGCAATAGCTTGTTACCTTTCTGCAAAAGGGTCAGATTGTATTCTATCCGATTTATCACCATCCTTCCACCCCCTGTACCTCCTCCGTTTTGGGTGAGGAGCAGGCGCAAGGCACAGCCCCTACCGTTTTCGCCATCAGGCTAACAGGGGAATTGCACTTGATGTTATAATATCCGCTAGAGGTTGTGTTAGCCTGGGTGTTTGTCGAGAGGTCCGTATTTATGTGCTGCATAGCCTGTTCAGGAGAGGCGAGAGATGCTAAATGTTGCCCATGACAAGGGGAATGTGGTCTTAGATAGCGAAACGCAAGCAAAATACGAGCGCCTGCAAGCGATTCTGCGTGAGATGGGATCGGTCCTGGTCGCCTATTCCGGCGGCGTTGATAGCGCGCTCTTGCTCAAGGTGGCCCATGATGTGCTGGGTGATCGGGCGATGGGAGCAATTGCCTCCTCAGCCGCTTATGCTCCCGAAGAAACGACAGAGGCCATAGCGGTGGCGCAGCAGATGGCGATCCCGCTGCTTACGCTTGAAACCCACGAACTTGAAGATGAACGTTACATCTCTAATACTGTCAACCGCTGTTACTTTTGTAAGACTGAGCTGTTTACACAGTTAGAGCCTCTGGCAAAGCAGTATAATTTGCGCTTCATTGCGTATGGCGTCAATAAGGATGATGATGGTGATTTCCGACCAGGGCAGCGCGCCGCCCGCGAGTTCGGCGTAAGGGGGCCGCTCAAAGAGGCCGGAATGGGCAAGCAGGAGATCAGGGCCGTGGCTCGCATGCTGGCTGTACCTGTATGGGATAAGCCCGCGATGGCCTGCTTCTCGTCGCGTATCCCCTATGGGAGTAAAGTTGATGTAGCCTCGTTACAAATGATCTACCAGGCTGAGAAGCTGCTCCACGAGCTAGGTTTTCGCCAGTTGCGTGTGCGCCATCATGACAAGGTCGCGCGTATCGAGGTGGAGCGATCAGAGATCCCCCGGCTTATCGAAGAAGAGATGAGCCGCACTGTCACTGATGGCTTGCGCAAGATCGGCTATACCTACGTAACGGTCGATCTTTCAGGTTATCGTCGCGGTAGCATGAATGAGGGGTTCTTTAAGAGAAAGAATGCCTCAAAGGACTAATTTTATGAAATGGGGTCATTGATGAGCAAACAGATGAACCGGACCATGACGAAGGATGAGCGCCGGCGTGAACGCCGTGAGGAGCAGAAGCGCCGCGAGGCTGAGCGGTTGCGTGCTGCGCGCAACAAGCGATATATGCTGATAGGAGCCTTTGTGGTCTTTGTTCTAATTATTGGTGTCTCAGCATACGTTCTCTCACGCCTGCCAAGTAGTAACACACAGGGCTCAACATCTCCTAGCGGCACTCCTATTAATACGCAAGTTAATCCGCCTGTAGATAACATTTCTTGCCAGGGGGCCGAGCAGCTCGCTTTCCACATTCATGCGCATCTCTCTATTTATATCAACGGCTCTCCTGTCCAGGTTTCGCAAGGCGTTGGTATAGCGCAAGATCAATCATGCTTCTACTGGCTGCATACCCATGATAGTACAGGCGTGATCCATATTGAGAGCCCGAATCCAGGTGCGGTGTATACACTGGGCACATTTGTCCACCTCTGGGCCGAGCAGTTTCCCGAACTGCAATATCCGAGCCAGTTGGATCTGACGAGCGGCTGGGTGGCCTATGTGAATGGGCAGCAGTATAAGGGTGATTTCCACAAGATCCCGCTGACCGAGCACGAGTTGATCACGATAGCCTATAACTCTCCTGGCATACAGCCCGATACAACATATAGTTGGGGCGCTGGTCTATAACCGTGTTGCCCTGCAAATAAATCTAGTCGAGGCTGGCGCTGAAGTTCAATCTCTTGCGGCAGAAGATGTGCCCGTTACGGGCACATCTTCTGTATACTCCTTTATTCATGAGGATACCCAGTAATCGTCCAACAATTATGGAATGCAATTCGCACCTATTCGTCGCGGAGCTTGCTATAGATTGCTAGATCGTGCCAATCTCCATTGCGCCATTGGGCTTTGCGCATGACGCCATCGCGTGTAAACCCCGCTTTCTCCAGAGCTCGCTGCTCAGGGAGATTGGTGATATCTGTGGAGGCTTCAACGCGCATGATCGGATAGGTTGCAAACAAATAGTCCGCAAGCAAGTGCTGAGCTTCTGAGCCATAGCCCTTGCCACGATACTCGGGGGCCAGGACGATTCCAATGTTATACGCAATACTCCCGTCGTTGGGACCGTAGTGCTGCTGGTGATAGCTGACGTCGCCTATGATCTGTTCATCATAGGTAACGATTGCCAACGTACCGTGGCGTGAGCCTAACAGACCGCCCTCCTGCCATCTTTTTGCCAGTTCGCCAGACCAGTGTAATCCAAACGTATTAAATTCGCTTAAATACTCCAGGTCGTTACTCCAGGCTGCAAAGATGGGCAGATCAGCCTGCGCTAGCGGTCGCAGATAGATTTTTTCCCCGCGTAACATAGTAGACATACCTCCATACCTCGTAAGAGTTAATGTTCCAAATTATAAAATATATGTTCATCTGTGAAAAATCCTCAACATTTACCTTTTGGCCTGTATAGTATAATGTAAATAAAGAAATGTGTATATATCAAAGGGAAAACAGAAACGTATGCCAGAGCGCACTATCTATCTCGATCATGCCGCAACCACCCCGCTTGACCGGCGCGTGCTGGATGCTATGATGCCCTATCTGACCACCGAATATGGCAATGCCAGCAGCATCTATACGCTTGGTCGCTATGCCATGCAAGCCATTGATCGTGCGCGCGAACAGGTAGCGGAAGCGATTCATGCGCGGCCAACGGAAATTGCCTTTGTCGGCTGCGGTTCCGAGAGCGATAATCTGGCGATCAAGGGCATGGCCTTCGCTGCCCAAAAGAAGGGCAAGCACATCATCACCTCGTCTATCGAGCATCATGCCGTCCTCCACACCTGCCAATACCTGGAGCGTTTCGGCTTTACTGTGACCTACCTGCCGGTTGACGAGTATGGAAGCGTTGACCCTCGTGAACTGGAACAGGCTATCACCGATCAGACCACGCTCGCCTCGATCATGTACGCCAATAACGAGGTTGGCACCATCGAGCCGATTGAAGAGATTGGGCGGATCTGTCGGGCTCGTAAGATCCCCTTCCATGTTGACGCGGTTCAGGCCGGAGGCGCGCTGCCAATCGATGTCGTGGCTCTCCATGCCGACCTGCTCTCCCTCTCAGCCCACAAATTCTATGGACCAAAGGGTATGGGCATCCTGTACGTGCGCCAGGGCATGCGTATCCTGCCGCAGTTGCAGGGCGGCTCGCAGGAGCGTGGACGGCGAGCCGGTACCGAGAATGTCGCCGGTATTGTGGGCGCCGCAACCGCGTTACGCCTGGCTCAGGAAGAGCTGCCAGAGGTAACGCCGCGCATCACGGCCTTGCGTGACCGTTTAATCGAGGGTATCCTGACTATCCCTGGCAGCAGGCTGACGGGCCATCCCACGCATCGACTGCCAAACAACGCCAGCTTCTGCTTTGAGGGCGTTGAGGGCGAGTCCATCCTGCTCAACCTTGACCTGGTAGGCGTCGCAGCCTCGACCGGTTCGGCCTGTACCTCCGGCTCGGTCGATCCCTCGCATGTGCTTGTGGCAATGGGCCTGCCTCCAGAGTGGTCACACGGTAGCCTGCGTCTCACTCTGGGCAAGGAAAATACCGAGGCAGAGGTAGAGACGCTGATATCCGCATTACCTGGCATCGTTGAGAAATTGCGCGGCCTGGGAGTGCAGACGCTATAACATAGCTGGAGCCAGTAAGCGCCGCATAATCCAATCTCGCGCCTGCCCGCTCTGTGCATCCACTGCCGCATTCACCCATGAGCCATGCCTCATGCGCGGCAGCATATACCCTTTGAATGGCCCCTGCGTCACTACCCTCACCATCATCTGCCGAAAGCGAAACAACTCGGGCTGGCACAGAGCCGCAACGGTCAATGGATCATGCAAATAGGGCAGGCTAGGCTGCCAGCGCGGGCGATGGCGCTGCCATACAGCAAGCAGCTTGCTCAATAGCTGTAGCTGGAAAGAAGAACCGCAGCGCAATTGCTCGATATCGCAGGTGTGAAGCTGGCAACGTGTCGTCACATCAAAGCCAATCATCGTCACCGGTATGCCGGACTCCAACACAACGCGAGCCGCTTTGATATCGCTACGCACATTCCACTCCGCCCAGGGAACGCAACTGCTCCCACCCATCATCACTATATTTCCTATAGCCAAATTGATACAAGGTTCAACGGTAAGTACGGTTGCGACGTTAGTGAGGGGGCCGATACAAATGAGCGTGAGCGGCTTCTGAGAGGATAGCGCTGTTTGTATCAGCAGTTCCGGGCCCGAGAGCGCACTGATGGCCGGTAGTCTTTCGCGCTCATCCAGAATAGCAGCCTGGGGAACGCCTGATGGACGGTGGTGGCGTTGCAGGGGAGAGACAATCCCCGCCGCCACCGGAATATCTTCTCGACCAAAGACGCGCAGCAGGTGAGCGGCCAGGCGTGCGCGTCTGTGAGTATCGCCGAAGACGGTACTTACGCCTTGCAGGGCGATCTCTGGCGATTGTAGAATAAGCGCGAGGGCCAGAGCATCGTCGATATCATCGCCGATATCGGTATCCAGGAAAACGGCACGCGTCTGGCGAGCAGCGTAAGCCGTTTGATTGTCTGCATTAAATATATCTGGTTGCTGTGAATTCATAAAATGTCTTCATTTCCTGTAGGGATGGGATGTAGCTCCCCGATTCATCGTGGGAGGTCTCTACGGGCGATCTCAGCTTAATTTGTTCATCGGGATGCCCCTTATTATGTTGATTATATTGTATCCTCGCAGAAGGAGAAAATTGTGAACGAGCCCCACAAAAATGCAGCAAGCCGTTACCTGCTTAGCCTGGCTGAGCGTAACGCACAGGCATACATCGCGCTGCCCGGCACCAGAGCTATTATTCTCGTCGGCTCGGCTGCGGAAGGAGTGAGCGACTACCACTCGGATATCGATATGTGTGTCTTCTATGACGCTTTACCCTCTGAAGAGGCGTTACTGGCAGCCTGTCAGCAGAACCAGGGAGATAAGCGCCAGTTCTTCGGGGAGCCTGGTCAGGAAGCTGGTATCGAAATTTACCATGTGAATGGCGTGGAGTGTCAGATTGTGCATACCACTATCGGCGCCTGGGAACGAGATATGGCAACGGTATTAGAGCAGCTTGATGTAACCTCGCCCTTGCAGAAGGCTCTCTCCGGGATGCTGGTGGCGCTCCCACTCTATGGAGAGGCGCTGGTACGACAGTGGCAGGAGAAGCTTTCTCATTATCCTGATGCCCTGGCGCAGGCAATGGTCAAGCATTATATGGCTATCGTACCCGTGTGGGCAATCCAGGAACGCATGCAGCCTCGCGATGCAACTATCTGGCTCAATCAGCTCCTGGTCGAGGCTTCCTATCAACTGCTCGGCATCCTGGCAGGGCTCAATCGTCTGTATTACTCCTCGTTTCAATTTAAACGCATGCATCACTTTGTCGCTCAAATGAAAATTGCTCCTCCTGATCTGGCTACTCGCCTGGAAGCCCTTTTTCACAGTGATATAGCAATCGCAGCAACACAACTGGAAGAACTGACGCGCGAGGTTGTGGAGCTTGTTGAGCAGCACATGCCCCAGGTGGATGTTACCGCACTGCGCAGTAGAATCGGATGGCGTCAGCAATCGTGGCAGCCTGGCCCGTCCGTTGAGGAGAAATAGGTGTGATAAAGCGTCATCAGACAGAAAGAGGCGCGAGAATCGAGAAACGTGTTACAATAGAATTAAGGCTATCTTCAAGGTGGCTCCCAACGATTCTTTCACCCTGATTTGAAGGGAAGGTGCATATGCCATCTCATGTCTTCAATCTGATCGCGTCGGCAGTAGCGCGCCGCAACGGAGATCTCTTGCTTGTGCAGCAGCAGGGTCCAGACGATCCGCACCCGTACTGGTGGCTGCCGAGCGGACAGGTTGAGCTGGGGGAAGGGCTTCTGGCAGGGCTGGCGCGGGAAGTGCTTGAGGAAACGGGGCTCACTGTTGTCGGGACCCCAACCATCGCTTTTGTGGTTCAGGTGCTTCGTCACAGAGGGGAGGGTCTCCAACAATGGTTCGTATGCCATTTTGCCTGCGAAGTGGCTGGAAATCTCGGCCCACAAGACCCTGATGGCCTGATCGTCTCAGCCCATTGGGTACAGGAGCAAGTCGCTTTGGAGCATCTAGGAAAGAACTCCGACTACGATTGTGAACCATTGCACCGTTGGCTGTGTGGAGAAGCAGCTCCGGGTGCGGTGTATACCGTCAAGATCAACTAAGGCTTCGGCATACCTGGACAGGATGTGCTCAATTAGGTCAGGTACGAAGATAGCGGGTATTTTTAGATAAAGTGGGTACCCCATAAAGGGGTACCCGCTTACTTATGTCGTTTGCTGGCTTCTGACTTCGGTGCCTGTCATCTGTTCGAGCACCTTCATAAAGGCGGTATAGTCGTCTCGTCCGTAACCGGCGGCGCGGGTCATCTCGTAGAGCTGGCGCGCCAGAGCCGTCATTGCCACAGGGCTTTTGGTCTCAGCAGCCAGGTCAAGGGCTAGGCCCAGGTCTTTGTGCAGCAGATCCGTCATAAAGCCAGGCTTGAAGCTGCCATTAAAGGCTCTGATTGGGAACTGGTTGGAGAGCTGCCAACTGGCGCCGCTGCTAACGCCGATGATTTTCGCCATCGTATCCACATCGGCTCCCGCCCTCATGCCCAGCACGAAAGCTTCAGCGATAGAGGCCGCGATAGTGCCGCACAGGATATTATTGACGATCTTGACCACCTCGCCGGAGCCGACGGGGCCAACATGAAAAATATTCTCCTTTTTCCCCATACCCTCCAGCACCGGTCGAGCCTTTTCAAATACCTCTTTCTCACCACCCACCATAATTGAGAGTGTGCCGTTAACCGCTCCTTGAGAGCCGCCGCTCACAGGCGCATCAAGAAAATGCACGCCTTTCTCTGCCGCCGCCGCCGCCAGTTTGCGGCTCATCGTTGGCGCAATGGTGCTCATATCGATGATAATCAGCTCCTTGCGCGCACCTTCGAGCACGCCCTGGGGGCCTGCTATGACCTCCTCGGCGTCCGGCGAGTTGGGCACCATCGTGATTACAAATTCTGAAGCCATCGCGACGGCGCGGGGAGATGGCGCAAACTTCGCCCCGGCGTTAAGCACTTCCTGTACCTCCGGCTTCTCGGGGTGACGCGCAAAAACGGTGACGTCATGGCCTGCTTTGAGCAGATTGAGGGTCATTGGGCGGCCCATGACGCCGATACCGATAAAACCGACTTGCATATGTATTAATCCTTTCCTGCATTCATTATTCCATGTCGATAACGACAGCTCCGCCAGGAACGACCATACCTTCCTGGTAATGCACATGCTGCACTTTGCCCTCGTAGGGCGCGGTAATCGCATGTTCCATTTTCATGGCGCTGAGAATGACAAGCACCTGATGGGCGGCAACGCTATCGCCATCCTGAACATGCACTTTGACGATTGTGCCCGCCATTGGCGCTTTGAGCGTTTTCTGCGAGTGGGCAGCGCCTCCTCCATACGCGGCTGCGTCTACATCCGGCGGTTGGCGGCGCTGAAGCTGGTAGGTATATCCTTTGAACTCCACCAGCGTCTCGCCCTTTTGTTGCTGCACAGAGGCGCGCCTCTGTGCAGTTCCGCGCCTGAGTAAGACCAGCCCCTCACTATCAATTGTATATGTTATATCCTGTGGTGCTCGCGTATCAATCTGGACGCGCCACGCTCCGCTACCGTCCGAGGTTGGCGTGAGCGCGACTTTGTGTTCCTGTTCTTGATAGCTATAGGTGATGGTGCGTGCCTCGCCCGCCATGCGCCACGGCCCCAGCGTCTTCCAGGGATTCGGTGAACCTGTTACTTGAGGTTGCGAGACTCCCATCTCGTTGGTGATTTCGTATAGAGCTGCCGTGATTATAACGGTGTCGGGGAGCGCATCGCCTTGAGCTGTGGTTGTGCCTGGCAGCCTGTGTTCTTCCAGGAAGCCCGTATGCGTCTGGCCCTGCTGGAAGGCGGGATGGACGCTGATAGCGTGCAGCAGCGGAACGTTGGTGGTAACGCCGAAGATGGTGCTGTGTTCAAGAGCCTGCTGCAAGCGGGCGACGGCAGCAGGGCGATTTTCGCCGTACACGATCAGCTTGGCAATCATGGGGTCGTAATACTGCGAAATCTCATCCCCTGTTTCAACGCCGCTATCCAGACGCACACCTGGCCCCTCGGGCGGAACGAAGCGCGTGACGGTGCCGGTGGAAGGAAGGAAGTTCTGATAAGGATCTTCAGCGTAGATACGCACCTCTATGGCATGGCCGCGCGGGCTGATCTGCTCTTGAGCGATGCCCAGCGGCTCGCCAGCAGCGATATATAGTTGGTGGCGCACAAGGTCCAGCCCCGTAACCAACTCCGTTACTGGATGCTCCACTTGCAGGCGGGTATTCATCTCAAGGAAATAGAACTGTCTATCCTCATCAAGCATAAACTCGATGGTGCCTGCATTGACATAACCTGCCGCCTGAGCGATACGGACGGCGGCATGGCCCATCTCGGCACGCAGAGAAGGGTTGAGGGCAATCGAAGGGCTTTCTTCAACGATTTTTTGGTGACGGCGTTGAATAGAACACTCGCGCTCTCCGAGATGGATCAGATTGCCGTGTTGATCGCCCAGCACCTGGATCTCGATATGCCGGGGACGCTGGATCAGCCGTTCCAGAAAAACGGTCTCATCGCCAAAGGCTGCTCTGGCCTCGCGTCGCGCCCCGGCAAGCTGCTCCACAAAATCGGCGGAGGCGTATACCGCGCGCATCCCTTTGCCGCCGCCGCCCGCCGACGCTTTGATCAGTAGTGGAAAGCCGATGCGCCGCGCCTCATCTATCAGCGCCTCATCGTCCTGACTCTTGCCGTTGTAGCCGGGAACGGTCGGCGCGCCCACCGATTGCGCCAGCTCTTTAGCGGCGATTTTTGAGCCCATCAGGCGCATAGCAGCGGCGGGCGGCCCGATAAAAATAATCCCCGCCTGCTCGCATGCTTCAGCAAAGTCTGCATTCTCTGAAAGAAAGCCGTAGCCAGGATGAATGGCCTCCGCTCCGCTCTTGCGAGCGACGTCGATAATCGCGTCTATACGAAGATAACTCTGCGTTGATGGCGCGGGACCAATATAGTATGCCTCATCTGCTGCTCGTACATGATAGGCATGCTGATCCGCTTCGGAGTAAATGGCGACGGTGCGGATGCCCATCTCGCGACAGGTCGCCATGATACGGACGGCGATTTCTCCACGGTTCGCGATAAGAATTTTTTTGAACATAGTATCAGTACTACCTTATTCTAAACAGTAGCTCATTGTGAGCAAGCGCCTGTGCTCCACGCTATCGCAGCATCAGCCGCAACTCCTGCGCCCGCAGACGCATCCAGGCCACCTCTTTCTCGAAGACTCTGATCGCTCTTGTTCGACCAGCCTGTTGATGATTGCGTAATGCTTGCTGCAAATCGGCTTCGAAATCATTAACAATGGCGATAGGATCGTCCCAACCATAAGCTACACACATGAGATGAATGCGCCGCGCTTGCTCATCGGCGGTCTGATTGGCCCAATGGCCCACATCTACATAATTGTAGATTGCGTTGGCTAGATCGCGCAACCGTGTGCCAGGAGCCGCCTCATCCCAGTCAATCAGGCCGACTAACCGGTTCTCATGAAAAATCGTGTTATGCGGCCCTAGCTCATTGTGAGCCACAATTTCGTGGCCCTGAGCCAGTGAAGAGCCAGCCGTGAGATCGTGTAATTGTCGGATGACCCTGGCTGCTTGTACCAGCAAATCATCCGGCAACGTAGAGCCGCTGTCGGACCACGCGTGACCTTCCAGGTAGCTGAGGATATCTCGACCTTGCTCATCCACTCCCAAAAAGCGTGCAGCAAAGTGAAAGCCCTGGCCCTCAAGCCAGAGAAGAAGGTCGTGAACGAAGGCCGCGTTGCCCTTTGGTGGCCTGCGTACCGTATCTCCCACGCGGACGATGCCGGGCGTCAGTCGCCCACCCAGCAATGGGATCTCTTGAAGGAATTCCGTTGCTTTTGGCTCAGGTGCATTGTTCAGTGCTGGCCTCCTCCTGAGAAATGCGCTCGGCTTTAGGTAACGCGATCAATCGCGGGCGGACGCGATAAATCGGGTCCCTACGGGCGATTGCGGCTCTCCAGGAAGGCTTGCAGGCGTTCCTGGGCCTCGTCGCCGATGCGCAGGCGGGCTATCGTCTCGGCAGTGTAGCGGCGCGCATCTTCGCGATCCATCTGTCCTACGGTCATTGCTAACACTTTGCAGACCCGAATGGCCTGCGGGGCGCTCGAAAGCAACTCGTTGACCGCCTTTTGCACTGCGTCGTCAAGCTGGTCATCCGGTACAACCGAGTGAACAAGGCCGATGGAGCGCGCGCGATTGGCGCTAAAACGTTCGCCTGTAACAAATAGCACGCGCGCGTTTGTCTCGCCAATTTTACGGATCACATAGGGCGAGATAACGGCGGGAGCGATGCCCAGCTTCACCTCGCTGAAGGCGAAACGTGCGCTCTCAACGGCAATCGCGATATCGCAAACGGCAACCAGGCCCACGCCTCCCCCCATCGCCGTGCCGTTGACCCGCGCGATCACCGGACAGGGGAATGTATTGATAGCTTCCAGCAGATCGGCCAGGCGCAACGCGTCATTCAAATTCTGTTCCGCGGTGAACGTGACCGATTCCTTCATCAAATTCAGGTCCGCCCCCGCGCTAAACGATGGCCCTTCCCCGGTGAGCACGACACCATGCAATTGTTCTTCCCTGCTCAGCTCCGTAAAAGCTGTAATGAGATCTTGCACAATCTGGCCGTTGAACGCGTTATGTACCTCCGGGCGGCGCAAGGTCACGATGGCGACCCGGTCCTCAAAAATATGCTCGACCGAAAGCTGTGTGTATGTCGTCATGGTATCTCCTTAAAAGTGTTGATGAACGTGCTGGCCTACATCCTGAATACGCCAAAGGGTGTGTCGGGCATGGGAGCGTTGAGCGATGCGGCAATACCTAATGCCAGTACGGTGCGCGTATCGCGCGGATCAATAATGCCATCATCCCACAGGCGTGCCGTGCTATAGTAAGGATTGCCCTCTTCCTCGTACTTATCAAGAATGGGCTGCATAAACGCGGCCTCCTCCTCTGCGCTCATCGTTTTGCCGCGTGCCACCAGCCCCTCCTTACGTACCGTTGCCAGGACGGTTGCCGCCTGTAGCCCACCCATCACTGAGATGCGCGCGTTGGGCCACATCCACAACTGGCGCGGCGAGTAGGCGCGACCGCACATGCCATAGTTGCCAGCGCCAAACGAGCCGCCGATAATCACGGTGAAGCGTGGCACGGGCGCGTTGGCAACCGCCATGACCATCTTCGCGCCATCTTTAGCGATACCGCCGTTTTCATACTGCCTACCAACCATAAAGCCGGTGATATTCTGCAAAAAGACCAGCGGCGTCTGACGCTGCCCACATAGCTCTATGAAGTGAGTGGCTTTGAGCGCGCTCTCTGAGAAGAGGATGCCGTTGTTGGCGATAATGCCGACCGGATAGCCCATGATGCGCGCAAAGCCGCAGATCAGCGTTGTCCCATAGAGGGCCTTGAACTCGTGGAACTCGCTGCCATCGACGAGGCGCGCAATAACCTCATGCACATCATAGCTTTTGCGGCTATCTTTCGGCACAATGCCAAGCAGCTCGTTGGCGTCGTAGCGTGGCGGGATGGCGGGATGGATCTCCCAGGGGATATACTTGCGGCGGTTGAGATTTGAGACGATGCTGCGACAGATGGCAAGAGCGTGCTCATCATTCAGAGCGTAGTGATCGGTCACGCCAGAGGTGCGGCAATGCACATCAGCCCCTCCCAGGTCTTCCGCGCTCACTTCTTCTCCGGTTGCGGCTTTGACCAGTGGAGGGCCACCCAGAAAGATCGTACCGTTGCCGCGCACAATCACCGTCTCATCGCTCATCGCCGGAACGTAAGCGCCTCCAGCGGTACAGGAGCCCATCACGGCGGCAATCTGCGGGATGCGCTGGCTGGACATGCGCGCCTGGTTATAGAAGATTCGTCCGAAGTGTTCGCGGTCGGGGAAGACGTCAGCCTGGAGCGGCAAAAACGCGCCGCCCGAATCGACCAGATAAATGCAGGGCAGATGATTTTGTTCAGCGATCTCCTGAGCGCGTAAATGCTTTTTGACCGTCATCGGGTAATAGGTGCCGCCCTTAACGGTAGCGTCATTTGCCACGATGACGCATTCCTGTCCCTCGACCAGCCCTATGCCGGTCACAATGCCAGCCGAGGGCGCGTCATTATCGTACATATCCCAGGCGGCCAGCGGGCTAAATTCCAGAAAAGGCGTATCGGGATCGCAGAGAAGCTGGACACGTTCGCGTGCCAGCAACTTGTTGCGTTTGCGATGCTTCGCGATAGCATCCTGACCTCCGCCCTGCTGGACCTGTTGGATATTAGCCTGAAGCTGATCCAGAAGTTGCTGGAAATAGCCCGTATTCTCCTGGAATTCCTCGCTGCTGCGATTAATATGTGATTCGATAATAGCCATAAATTAGTATATTTCCTCTCCAACGACGATGATGGGCACTGTAGGGGCAGGGCTAGCCCCTGCCCTGCTGGCTCTGTAGGGGTGCGCCTTTCTGACGGAATTCAAGGCGAGGCTAGCCCCTGCCCTGCTTCGTTGCCCTATCATTACAGCACTATGCGGGGGGAGCGTCAAGTCACGACTATCGTCCTATCTGTTCGCTCAATCGCCATCCGGTCCGTTATAATGATGCATGTGAATTAGCTCGTTTACCATATTTACCGGTTGCATTAAGAAACTCTTATTGAGTTTTGTTTGCAAGTGTATAAATATAAAGAAATGCGTTGAGGGAATTTTTATGGTGATTGGTACGTATATTGAGCATTTTGCGGGAAAAAAGGTGGATGATTGGGACCCTAAGGTGGGGATCGCGAATCCTGAGACTACACTTTACAGGCTGAGTGTTGCTTATGGCGAGGACGATATTGCCTGGTCTGATAGGTTTGCGGACTTCTTGAATGATCCCGCCGTTGGCGCTGTCACCGGACTGGTAGTTGGCATGTGGATACAGGATTTTGGGAACGCGAACGATAGCGCGCGCGTCGTCGAGTCGATTGCTGCCGCGCGCGAGAAGCTGCCACGATTAACCGCCATTTTCCTGGGAGATATTGCTTTTGAAGAGTCTGAGATTTCATGGATTGAGCAGACGGATGTATCTCCTCTCTTTGAAGCGTATCCGGCTCTGGAACACTTTCGTGTGCGCGGCGGCAATAATCTCCGACTTGGGAGGCTGCATAGCGAGCATCTTAAAGAACTGGGTATTGAAAGCGGTGGCTTAGATAGCAGCGTGGTTCATGATGTCTTACGCTCCGATCTGCCTGCACTTGAGCATCTCGAATTATGGCTCGGCGATGGCAACTATGGGGCCAATACCACTATAGAAGATTTGGCGCCGCTGTTTACCGGTCAGCTATTTCCGAACTTGCGCTACCTGGGGTTACGTGACAGCGAGATCACCAACGAGATTGCGCAGGCCATTGTACAATCGCCTCTTCTGGAGCGTCTGCGTGTCCTTGATCTCTCGCTTGGTGTGCTTGATGATACGGGAGCTGCCGCCCTGCTGGCCTCTCCGGCGATGAAAAAGCTAGAGAAGCTGGACATTCATCATCATTATTGCTCCGACGAGATGATTGAGCAGCTCAAAGCCCTGGGTATAGAAGTGGATGCCAGTGATCGGCAAGAAGAAGACGAGTATGGTCGCTATGTGGCCGTCAGCGAGTAGCGCGCCGCCCGATTTCGTGCTGATTGGCTCTCCCCAGGACCGCCGCGTTGAGCTATTTCAAGCGGCGCTGGTCCAACTGGGATTACCTCCTGCACGCATGATCAGCTATCGCGATCTGATTGCCGGACGGACTGCGTTAGCTGATAGCATCCAGCCCACATCAATCGTTCGTATCGAATCGCCGGGCAAAGATTTCGAGGTTGAGCGCGCTCTGCTGGCATTAGGGGCGGAAATTGAGGAGCCTGACGGTCAACCCTATGAGCGCCTTTCGCGGCGTGCAGTAGAGGAGCTGAGTTTTGAAAAAGGGCGCATCTTGCCCTCGCGTCAGTGGTATCTGGGCTATTGCCAGTTGCTTCAGCACATCAAACAGCAGGTGGAGCAGCATCAAGTAATGAATACGGCTGACGATATTATGCTCATGTTCGATAAGCGGGCGACACACGCGTTACTGGCTGCGCAGGCAATATCTGTACCGCCAGCAACCGGGCTGGTGAACTCATATGAGGAACTGATCGATCAGATGCAGCGGTATGGCTGGTCGCGCGTGTTCCTCAAACCGGCGCACGGGTCGAGCGCATCCGGCGTGGTCGCTTATCGCTTCGCCGGAAACCGTCACCAGGCAATTACAACCGTAGAGATGGTTTGTACCGGTAATGAACGCAGACTCTACAACTCGCGTGATATTCGCGTGTATCAGCAGCATGAAGAGATTGTGGCATTGATCGATGCCCTGTGCAGGCACCGCGTTCATGTAGAACGGTGGCTGCCCAAAGCTGGCTACGCTCAACGCACTTTTGATCTGCGCATTGTCATGATAGCCAGGCAGGTGCAGCACGTTGTTGCGCGCTTGAGCCGGAGCCCGATGACCAACCTGCACTTGCTAAATAAGCGCGGAGATATTGCTGAGATCCTCGCAGCAATCGGTGAGGCTCGTTGGGAGCAGGCATGCCGGACCTGCGAGCAGGTTGCTCGTCTTTTTGAGAGTCTGTACATGGGCATAGACCTGCTCTTTACCTCCGCTTTTAAGCAGCACGCCATTGTAGAGGTCAATGCCTTCGGTGATCTACTGCCCGGCGTGCTTTACCATAACCAGGATACCTATACGGCGGAGATTGTGGCCGCGTTGAAAGCTGGTGCAGAGTGATTCACGCTCGCGATCTGATTGGTACACACGATATCCTGCTGATGACGCTGGACACCTTGCGTTACGACGTGGCTCAAGATATGCTTGTTCAAGGGCGCACGCCAAACCTGGCGAAGTTGCTGCCTCCTTCGGGATGGGAAAAGCGACATTCCCCCGGCAGCTTTACCTATGCCGCGCATCACGCCTTTTTCGCCGGCTTTTTGCCCGCGCCCGCTATACCGGGCCAGCATCCCCGACTCTTCGCGGCACGTTTCCCCGGCAGCGAGACGACAACGGAGGCCACGTTTGTCTTCGACGCGCCAGACATCGTCACCGGTCTGGCCGATCTGGGCTATCACACCGTTTGTATTGGCGGCGTCGGTTTCTTCAATAAGGCCAGCCCGCTGGGTAGCGTTCTGCCTGGCCTGTTCCACGAAAGTCACTGGCGACCCGAACTGGGCGTCACCGACCCTCATTCAACCGAGCATCAGATAGATTTGGCCTGCGCGCTTCTGGAGCGATTGGAGCCTGATCGGCGGCTCTTTTTGTTTATCAATATCTCCGCGTTCCACCAGCCAAATTACTTCTATCTTCCGGGCTGCACGCAGGATTCGCTTGCATCGCATGGAGCAGCTCTGGCTTACGTCGATAGCCAGTTGCTGCGGCTCTTCGAGGCGCTGCGAAAGCGGTCTCCCATACTGACCATCCTCTGTTCCGATCATGGGACCGCGTATGGCGAAGATGGCTATACGGGCCATCGCATCGCGCATCCGGTCGTCTGGACCGTTCCTTATGCCGAGTTTGTATTGAGCAAAATGGAGGGCGAAACGTGATGATTGCGCTCGAAAAAATGTTGCAGGAGACACCATATGTCTCATACACCTATGCCTATCCGCATAAAACCGCCTATCGCTCGTTTCCCTCGCCTCTAAGGTTGGACGAGTTATGGGCGCAGGAGCGGCGCAGTTCCATTTTTCTCTATATGCATGTGCCCTTCTGTGAAATGCGCTGTGGCTTCTGCAATTTGTTTACGACGGTCGATACAAGCGCGAAATTTGCCGCAGGGTATCTTGCCGCTTTAGGACGACAGGCGGAGCGCGTGAGAGCTGCTTTAGGCGAGGTCTCGATTGCGCGTATGGCGATAGGAGGCGGGACGCCGACGCACCTTGCAACAGATGATCTCGCCCGGCTCTTCGATCTTGCCGAGCGTCTCTTCAACGTCGTTCCTGGCAGCGTACCAACCTCGGTTGAGACCTCTCCGCTGACTGCTACCCCCGCGAAGCTGCAATTGCTGCGGACGCGTGGCGTTGATCGCATTAGCATCGGTGTCCAGAGTTTCATTGAAGCGGAATCGCGCGCCGCCGGTCGTACCCAACAAACGGCAGTCGTGGAACAGGCGCTTGCCGCTATTCGTGCGGAACATTTCCCAACGCTTAACATCGATCTCATCTATGGCCTGCCTGGACAGACGGTTGCGAGCTGGCTGGCTTCGTTACAGGCTGCATTGCGCTATCAGCCAGAGGAGCTATACCTCTATCCCCTCTACATTCGTCCGCTAACGGGATTAGGCCGTAAAGGGGCCATAGATGATACAGATAGCGAAGATATGCGACTGACCTGCTATCGGCAGGGGCGAGACCTGTTGCTAGCCGCGGGCTATACTCAGGTATCGATGCGGATGTTTCGCGCGGCTCATGCGCCGGTCGAGACGGGGCCGATCTATTGCGTGCAGGATGATGGCATGGTTGGTCTTGGCTGCGGGGCGCGCTCATATACGCGTACGCACCACTATGCCAGCGAATATGCCGTTGGGGCGCAAGGAGTGCGCGCGATTCTAGCGGAATATATGGCAATGCCGGCAGAGGCGTTCGATTTTGCTTACTATGGGTTTTGTTTGAATGGCGAGGAGCAGCGCAGGCGCTATGCGCTCAAGTCGTTGCTTGAAGCAGGCGGCCTTAATCTTGCGAGCTATCGATTACGCTTTGAGAGCGATGTTTTCTCTGATTTACCTGAGTTACGTGCTTTGCTCGATTCAGAGATGGCAACCCTTACGGAGCATGTCATGATATTGACCGCAGCGGGGATCGAACGCTCGGATACGATTGGCCCCTGGTTGTATTCAACGCGGGTAAAAGAACTGATGAGAGGATACCAACTGCGATGAAGCTATCGATTCTGTACCGGGGACCTCTGTCAAGCTGTAACTATGGCTGCGTCTATTGCCCCTTTGCCAAGCATACCGAGACGAGGCAGGAGCATGAAAGGGATCGCCAGGCGCTTGAACGCTTTGTCGGCTGGGTCGCGTCGCGGCGAGAAGATCGCATCGGCATCCTCTTCACCCCGTGGGGAGAGGCGCTGGTGCGCAAGCGTTATCAGGATGCCTTTGTGCAGCTTTCGCAGATGCCCAACGTCGTGAAAGTCGCGATCCAGACCAATTTATCCTGCCGGCTCGACTGGCTGGAGCGGTGCGATAAAAGTAAAGTGGCGCTATGGTCAACGTTTCATCCTTCGCAAACGACCCGCGAACGTTTCCTTGTCAGGTGCCAGGAGCTGGACCGGCGTGGAGTGCGTTACAGCGTCGGCGTTGTCGGTCTCAAGGAGCACAGTGACGAGATCGATGCGCTACGGCGTGAACTGCCTGGATATGTTTACCTGTGGATTAATGCCTATAAACGCCAATCCGACTATTACACCGTCGAGGATATTCAGCGTTTCACAGATGTAGACCCGCTTTTCCCGATTAATAACCAGTATCATCCAAGCCAGGGGCGGGCCTGCCGAACCGGACAGAGCGTTATATCGGTCGATGGCGATGGGGTGATGCGGCGCTGCCACTTCATCAAAACGCCAATAGGTAACATCTATGAACCTGGCTTTGAAGCAGCTCTATACGCGAGAACGTGTACGAACGCCACCTGTGGCTGTCACATCGGTTATGTACACATGGACGATTTAAAGCTCTATCCAGTCTTTGGCGATGGCGTATTGGAGCGTATTCCAGCACGACAGATCAAGCTCTGATTATCTGCATTAGCATTATCCTGCAAGCCAATCTCATGGTATCACCGAGGGGAGAAAAGGCAATGCCATGAGACAGCGGGATGTGTGCATTTTATCTACAGACCAGGCAATACGTTCTGGAACGAACGCATCATTTGCAGAACCTAATAGCCAACGGTTTGCTCAATGGTCGTCGCCATTAACTGATAGCCAATGGAGCGCGGGTGTATAGCCAGTGCCAGCGGGAAATTGCTGCTCATCCAGGTGAGCGTGTTGATGTTGGGGTTGGGCGTAGCTGGGCCGCCGAAGGCCGTGAAGATGTCAACCATCGTGACATTGAATGCGCTGGCATCGTTGGCGATATGCTGATCAACCTCCTGCGAGACGGATACCAGGTTTGGGCAGAGATTCTGTTCCGGGTCGTAGTAGTTCGGAATGATCAAATCGCCCGTTCTCTGTCCATTCACCGTCAATGCTGCCGTCAGTTGAGGCAGAATGACCTGGCTCAGGTTGGCGTCCATCGTTGCCAGATCGCTGCTAAAGCTAGAACTGAGCGTGCAGTTCGGTGCATTTGAGGTATTGACATCATTGTGCAGGAGGAAGTCGTCGGCTCCAACGTCCAGTGTCACGGGACTGACCTGGCCTGCGTGCTGGTGCAGGAAGTTGACCGCCGCCCGAAGTTGGGGACCGGTATAAAACACCTTGTTCTGAATTGCATCAATGCAGCCACCGTTAATCATCGTAATGGTGGTTTCTCCAGAGCAGGATAGATTTACCAGGGCCTTTGTCCCGTGGGACTGCAAATTCGCGAAGAAGTCATCGGCGTACCCATTATCATTATCCCCATTCGGCTGAAACCCGAGCCCCAACGAGTCCCCGAGCGCGAGGTAGAAGGTTTTGGGTCCAACCAGGGTAGATGCCTTCGCGGAATGAGAAAAAGAAACGGAAAATGTAAAAACGAGAGCTACAGCAAGCACTAAAATGACGAGACTGGCACCACGTAAAAATCGCATCATAAGGCAGCCCTCCAGAGCAGGCACTTCGATGCCGCGTTCCGTAGGGACCACTCCCACGATGAATCGGGGAGCTACCGGTTGCCCTGGATCTCCACGATGCATGATGCATCGTGGGAGCGTTGGAACGCGGAACATTTCAAAGTAGAACGAATCGGTTGACGAGCACAAACCAGGGCCCTCTTTAAGCTCGCTTGTAGAGGTGCCCACTATGTGCTGTAATACTCTTCCAAAACTATCTTAGATGATAACAAGTAAAGAAATGCACACAGTCCTTTGTAAAGTATAGTCAAATAGAATGAAGCCTTACAATACTTTTTCATAAACAAATGAATAGATATAGATAACCAGGCAGTTATGTATCATATTTATCCGCTGATGCAGTAATTGAGCATAAGGAACCTTATGCTTACTGGATGGCTACCCCTTCCTTCTCTAGCGCAATGAAAGCCATAGCAAGAAGGACAGGGTAGCTATGTGGTCTATTTTAGAGGGGGTGTTATGTCTCAGCGAGCGGGCGATAGTCATCGGGATGATCGAAGCCCGCGATCCAGGCCGCAGCATGGTGGCAGTTTCTCATGATGGGTGGCACGCGAATCAGGTACTGTCTTCCGGTCGAGGGGCACTGGACGGCGAGGCAAACCAGCGGCTCATCGCCTGTCATAGGAACGCGCAGAAGGCGACGTTTGCCGCCTGCATCTTCATCCTGCGCCAGCACTTCAGCATCGACCTGTTCGAAGAAGCGATCATAGCCGATACGTTCAAGCATCACACGCCGTAGCTCTGCATTCGGCTCATCGAGCACTTCCTGAGGCGTGAGCAGCTCTGGATGAAAGGCAATGCGCTCCGTGATAAAGACATCGCGCCAGCGTAGCTGCACCCCTTGCAGCGAGGCCGGGAGCGATTGCAGCGGCGTGCTGGCGAGATCTAGCCACGAACTGACTCGTAGCCCTTCTGGCAGGCTGGTCATGCTACTGCATCCGCTCACATCGAGTTGCGCCAGTTGGGCGAGCCAGGATGGCAGGGCGCGAATCCGCGTGCATCCGCGCAAGTTGAGCCGTCCCATTCTGCCGGGGCCGCGCGCTGGAAAGTCTGTGAGGCTGACGCAGCCGGTCATATCGAGAAAAAAAACGTCCAGCTCTTCTGGGAGGGTGCGCAACGAGGTGCAGCCGCGCAAGATCAGCGAACCGACTTTCAATCTGGCAGGCAGCGCTAGCAGCATATCGCAGTTGCTCAGGTCGAGCCGGTAATCGACCTGGATATCGGCGGGAAGCGTCCTGATAGGCGTTGTTTGCAGGGACAGCTCGTAGCAATGCAGTCCTTGCGGCAGCGCCTCCAGAGACGAGCAGCCATCTAACGTTAGCCGTTTCACAGTTAACCCCTTGGGAAGAGAGGTTAACTGTGTATGATTGGCAAGATCGATATGGCCCTCGACGTTAAGCCCTTCAGGAGCGTTGCCCTCCAAAATGAGTTGCTCAGCCTGTCGGGCAGAAAGCAGTGGTGTTGTCTGCATGGTTCACCTCAATCAGTAACACGACGAAATGCTTGTGGCGTTGGTACATATTCGCGCTGCTGCCAGACGCGATAAGTTCCTGGTGGGAGGGTGATGGGGTGGTGCTCCTCGTGGATAACGCGGGTGACATCTATGACTTTGAGGAAAAGCTCACCGTTGGCTTCCCATAGTTCAGCCGCTGCTGGCGTCTCGATGCGATGGCTATGTCCTGTCACCTCGCCATAGGCAAGCACACTGCCAGGCTGCCGCTGCGCATCTTCGGGAATAGCCGGTAGGGATGCGATGAGTACATCGCCGTGTCGCCACATCATAAATTTCTCCTTTGTGTATTTTCTCAAAAAAATCAGGGATAATTGTCATAGATAGGGTTGCCAGGTTTAAGTGAGCTATGCTCTGCTATATATATGTATTCCATCTGCCATTGTGAAAAGCGGAAAAACTGTCCAGGAGGATATAGTAGAGATCTCGTGTTGAGATATATCGAATTGGGGCAGGATGAACAGTGAAAGGGGTATTAGCTACCGTCATCCTCTTCGCCTAGCTTTCCCGTGTACCTTTGATCAAGGAATTCTTGATAGTCTTTTCTTTGCACACGATACGTTTTTCCTAATTTATATGCTTTTAACTCTTTTCTTCTAATCCACCGGAGAATGGTCTCCTCGCTGAGGCCGAGTTCTTTCGCGATCTGTTCGACTGTTAAATATTCCGTTGGCATACATATCTATCCTCGCATTCACTTGGAGTTGGGTGCTGTCGTCGCTTGCTGTAAGTATAGAGGGAGAGCCAGCAAAAGTCAATTCACAATGCTGTTTGTGTGCATTGTCGCTTATCGTAGATAAATGTGGATAAGTGTTGCAATTGTGGCTATTTTCGTGTATACTTTGATCAGAGCGTTGACCTACGTAGAAGAGACGCAGGTCAACAGAGAGCCTAGTCTGTAAAGTCACCTCTAGCCTCTCCACGTCGCATGATAACGGCGGGAGGGCCATTCGTCAAGCAGAAAGGATGCTTGCACATGGCAACTAGCAAACAGAAAGTCCGTCCACTCCTGGACATCCAGCGTCCCGCCTTTGCCGAACACTACGAGCGCGGCATCTGGTGGAGCATGTACGGCGACGAGCAAGGCCACGGCCCGCTCTCCGTCTCCTATCTCATCGCCAATCTCAAGCAGTATCAGCAGCAACCGTACTTTGAGCAACAGGACCCCCATCGGCGCGACCTCATCGGCTTTTACCTGGGTATGTATCATGGCGGGGTGCTCTCCCCACAGACCGGCCAGCTTCGTCCAGATGTGCGCGCCCTCATCTGTTTTGATCATCCCCAGGCGATACGGGGCTATCAGCGTGGCCGTGAGGCATACTTTCACGAACCTGGGCCGCCGTACCGCTATACCGAACAGCGCCTGCTGGACCTCCTGCATGATATCGTGCAAGAGGTTGCTCGCTGGAACACGTCCGAAGCCGAGAGCACCTGGAACCATACGCTCGGCAGCCTGCTTGGCGACCTCAGCGGCGCACTCTTTCCTGAAACGGCAGAGGAGCAGCAGGCATGGCGTGAGGAATGCCGCAAATGGGGCATTGAGCAGGAACAGGACGTAAGCGTTGTCGGGCATCGGCTTATTGTCCAGGCGATCTCTGGGCAGGTCTAGGAACAGGGTGGAAGAGGAGGAGCAACCAGTGAGGAGAGAAGCGATGCCGCTCTCCTCACTGGTTCGAGAAATGACATGAAGCAGATCATCACCGCGAAACTGAAGCTCACGACCACGCCAGAGCAGCATCGTGCCTTACGAGAGACGCAACTGGTCTATCGTGACGGTCTCAATGCGGTGAGCCAATACGCCTTTGCCCACGGCAAAACCAGCAGCGTGACGAAGATCCACAAAGGGATGTATGCCGAGCTACGCGCGCGCTATCATCTGTCCTCGCAACTGGCGTGCAGCGTGGAGCGGCAGGTGGCGGCGACGTACAAGGGACTCTGGACCAAGCTGCTCAAAAACAAAGAGCATCGACGTCTGAAAATCACCAAGAAACGCTTCAAGGGGCTCGATCAGCCTCCTAAATATAGCTCGCCCACGGTCCAGTATACCTATGAACGCGATTACACGTTTCAATGCGAGCAGCAGGTGAGCATCAAGACCCTCAACGGGCGTATCAGTTTGCCGTACCAGGGCTATTTCAAGCATCTACTGCTCATCCAGCAGGGAGGTCATATCGCCCGCATTGGTGATGCCAAGCTCTGGTATGACCAACCCAAAAAACAGTTTTATTTGCTTGTGTCGGTAGAGCTCACCTTGCCTGATCCCACCTGTGACTCCTTGAGTGAAACGGTCGGCGTCGATGTGGGGGTGCGCTATCTGGCGGTCACCTCCACCGCAGCAGGCAAAGCCACGTTTTACTCAGGCAACCGTGTACGACATAAAGCGAACCACTATGCGCGATTGCGCAAACGCTTGCAGAAGAAAGGCACTCGTGGCGCGAAACGTCGCTTGCGGCGCATCGGGCAGCGAGAGAGACGGTTAAAGTTGCAAGCCAACCACCAGATTGCGACCCAGATCATCACTGAGCATCCTCAGACCTTGATCGGCCTGGAACAGTTGACCGGTATTCGAGATCGCACGAGGCGTCGAAAGCGGAAGCGCAAGAAAAACGGCAAAGGCACGGAAAAGGTATCGCCAAAGGCGCGCAAAGCCAATCGGGTGTACTCCCAATGGTCTTTTGCCGAACTGCATGCCCTCATCAGTTACAAAGCGGTGCTTTCGGGGTCCCTTGCGGTCAAAGTCGATGCCGATTATACTTCAAAGGGGTGTCCAATGTGCGGCTATATCGCTGATGAGAATCGTCCGAACAAGGGGCTACTCTTTGGGTGTCAGAACCCGCAATGTGGGTATACGCTACATGCGGATCTGGTGGGTGCCAGAAATCTGGTGATGCGAACGCTCCTGGTTCAGCAGGACTGGGCCAGGACGGGATGTTTGTCACTCATCCCTGATGCCTCGGACCGTGAAGCCAAAGCTGCACGCCTGAAAAGGTATGCAGAATTGCGGTGGAGTCCAGAGGTAAGCCGAAAGGCAAGCCGCTGGTCTGAGACTGGCGGTAGTTGACCATACCTCTCGTATATACATTATCTATGCTCATCAGCGCGAAGTTGAGCATAGTAATTGTTCACCGTATTCTACAAGCAAATATCTGACGTCCTGATCAAGGAACGCATGCGTATATGCAAGTTCTCACTGTTTAGAAAGGCAAAAGGAATTTCTCTATGGCGAAGACACTAAATGGGATAGCCCTGGCAAGCAGCTCAAAGGCTTCCACATTGTCGCTGCGGACAGTATGGGTACTGCGGCTGGCTTTGGGACTGACCGCACTGCTGGGGGCAATCGTTTTTCTTGAAGGCTCAAGCTGGGATATCCAGTGGCATTCTCTGATAGGGCGCGATAGAACGCTGATTCCTCCGCATATCATGATGTTGATTGGCGTGACTATCAGCGGGCTCTCCGGGTTGCTGACGGTGCTTATCGAAAGCTTGTGGGCGCGTCGTAGCGAGATCATTAAGAAGAACAGTACAAACTTTGCGGACATCTTTTATGGCCCACTGGGTGCCTACGTTGTCGGTTTTGGTGCTCTGTTGGCCGCCGTCGCCTTTCCACTGGATGCCTACTGGCACACGCTTTATGGCATCGATGTAAGGATCTGGGCTCCCTTCCACATCATGTTTGCTGCCAGCATGGGCATAGTGGCGCTTGGGGCCGTTTATATGCTCGTTTCAGCCGCGCGTCTGACAAAGCAGGCCAACCAGAATGAAGCGATAACGAGACGCTTTGCGTACACGGGGGCGGTAGTTGCTCTGGGGACGATGCTGAGCATATTTACAATTTTGCTATTCGACGCCTTGAGAGCAGGCAATCTGCTCACCCTGGGCTTCCTCAGGCTCAGTGTGTTCCCGCTATTATCAAGCGTCTTGATTGCATTTACCCTTGTGGCGGCTGTCTACGCCATACCGTGGCGCTGGGCCGCGACCTCTGTTGCCGCTTGCTACTTTCTGCTGGCCGCAATTATGGCTGTGTTTGTGCAGCCCGCAACGAACTGGCTGCTTACGGTGGAGCAATTGAGCTATAGGAGAGCTACCCATCCCTTTACATCGCTGGTGGCGCTACAGTGGTTTATCACTCCCATCATTGTGGCAATCTTGATCGATGTGATGATGTATCAGGCGCGGCAAAAGCACTGGTCGCAGAAGAAGTTGACGCTGGGCCTGGCTCTGTGCGCCCTTATCAGTGGCGCGCTGCCGATTGTTCCCGGCTCGCTCTTGTTACCTGCGGTAGTGCTGTTCCAGACAGGGGTAGCAGGTTTTGCTCTTTCCCTGCTCATAGGACTGGGCGGCTCATTCCTGGGAACCATCTTTGGTCGTAACGTGGGTGAATCGCTACGTACCCTGGAAGGGTGATGAGGATGGCTAAAACCTTGCAATTTCTCCTGCTGGCCGCAGGCGTAATCACCCTACTTGCAGTGTTAGGAGAGATAGGATACTCCATCGCCGCGACAATGCATGGGAGCACGCCCATGCGCGTAGTGCGGGTGCAGGCAGGCCCTTATCCGCTGACGGTCAATCTTTATACCTATCCGGCCCATGCCAGCTACGCGCTGCCTTTCTCGATTGCTCCTCAGCAGCCGATAAACGGCGCGCTCACCTATAATGTTTCGTCCGTGCCCGATCCATCGGATGTACCGGCAACGCCGGTGCGAGCGAGTCTCTCTCCAGATCCCAATGTCCATGATGGTGTGCAGGGAGATGCGGAGATTACAGTTCAGGGCGGCTGGACGCTCAATATCGTCGTCAATGGCGTGGCAGGGCGCGGTGAGGCGTCTGTGCCCATAGTTGCCACCGCTCCTCCGGCCATCCCTATATGGCTTGGCTGGTTGATCGGCCTGATCCCATTTTATGGCTTGCTCGCTTTCCTGCTAAGGCAGCGTGGCCGTAAGAGAGGGCAGAAGCAGACTATTGGGTGATAGCTAACTGCCCAGGCACCCACTCTTTCAGAAAAAAGATGAGCGAGAGGCACCAGATATTGCGCTGGTGCCTTCACCAAAGAGTCAGGGGATACACTAGCGCATCACCAAACGTAGCACCACAGGTACCACGACAGCGACCAGTATCACGATGACGAGGATAAGTCCAAAGAACAGCATTACCGCCTTAGGGTTGCTCCAATTGAACGAATAGCCCCAACCAAAACGCTTGGGAACCATCAGCGGTTGGTCGTTAGGGTTGGCATAAGGCGTGCCAACGTTCCTGTCAGGATCGTTTGCTTGCCTATCATATTGCTGGCTATTTGAAGCTTCGTATGGATTGTTGTTCATTTTGCTCCTCTTCTGCTTTAATTCGATGTAACTTCACAAAATTGGTACGCGCCCAGCTTGCAACGGGTAGCCCTCCCATAATGACAACGTAATCGCCATTCTGCATCAGGTGGTCCTCGATCAGTCGTTGCTCAACATCCTCGATCAACTCCTCCGTTGTGCCTCGCAGCCCGATACAGTGGGGCCAGACTCCCCACCAGAGGGCCAGTTGACGCCTGATGCCTTCCCAGGGAGTGTAGGCCAGAATGGGGACGCGTGGACGATCTTTGGAGATCAGGTGGGCCGAGTTGCCGGTCCGTGTAAAAACCACGATGGCCTTGACGCTGGCCTCCTCTGAAAGCGTGCGAGCGGCCCGGCTCACGGCGCGAGCCTGGGTGAGTCGCTGGTGTCTGGGCTGCTGAGCCGTTCGGTTACCCGCTTCTGTTTCCAGCGCGATGCGCACCATCATTTCAACGGCTTCAATGGGGTAAGCTCCCGAAGCCGTTTCCGCGCTCAACATTACTGAGTCGGTCTGGTCGAGCACGGCATTTGACACGTCGTTGACCTCCGCCCTGGTGGGACGCGGGTTCGTGACCATCGACTCTAACATCTGGGTGGCAGTAATCACAGGCAGGCCCAGCTCGTTGCACCTGGCAATGATGTGTTTCTGGATCAGCGGCACCTTCTCAGGAGGCATCTCTACTCCCAGGTCGCCGCGCGCGATCATCACGCCGTCGGTAACTTCAAGTATATCGTCCAGATGGGCTATCGCCTCTGGTTTCTCTAATTTAGCGATCAAGGGAATAGGAATGAGATGTTTTTTCGGCTCCTGGTGACGCTCGGATTGTAACTCGTGAATATAGCGTTTTGCTTCAAGGATATCTTCCGGCTTGCGTACAAAGCTGAGCGCGACATAATCCACGTCATGCATGACGCCGAAGCGCAGGTCGTCGCGATCTTTCTCCGTGAGCGCGGGTGAACTAACGGCGACGCCTGGCAAATTGATGCCCTTGTGCTCTCCCAACACGCCGCCATGTACCACCTGGCAGCGCACATCGGTTGCGCTTTTGTCCAGCACGCGCAGTTCGAGCAGGCCATCATTGAGCAAGATGCGGTCGCCAGGCTTGACATCCTGGGGAAGCAGCTTATAGGTGGTAGAAACTGCCTCAGCGCTTCCCATGATGTCGCGAGTTGTGATGGTAATCACGGCGTTATCCAACAGCGTAACGGGTTGCTGGCCCTGTAGGGGGCCGGTACGAATCTTGGGTCCCTGCAAGTCTTGCAGTATCGCTATCGGACAATCGAGACGGGCAGCGATCCGGCGTATCCGTTCGATCACAACGGCGTGTTCCTGTTGCGTCCCGTGCGAGAAATTGAGGCGTGCAACATTCATGCCGGCCCGCATTAATTGCTCAAGCCGTTCCTCGCTGCTGGACGCTGGCCCTATCGTGCATACAATTTTGGTACGGCGCATACAATGATCCTTCTGCATAAGAGAATAGCTATCTCCCTAACTTCCATCGCTTTTCGTATTGATCAGAGCTTCTGATATATCTTACTATATATGCGGGGAATGTTATAGCTCACTCTGACGAGACTCAGGGCTTTTCAGTGTTCCTCTCCTCTCACTCCTGCCGACGGGATTCGCGCCCCGTTCGGGGCGCTGGGCAAGGGGAGAGAGGTGCTGGCAACGCCGCGTCGCGGCGTTGCCAGCACCTCTCTCCCCTTGCGAGCAGGGCGAAGCCCTGCGAGCATGACGAACACTGAAAAGCCCTGGACGAGACTAAAAATGGCGTCCCTATTCCAGCCCTCGCAAAATTTGCTAGAGACCTAAGAAAGAAGTAGAACGTATTAAAAATAACGGGCATAAGTGATTATATAAAAAACGGAAGTGCTACGAGGGAAGGCCACCTGATGGAGAAGGTAACACCAACATCGTTTGCTAATCCTCTCTCATCTTTGAGTGAGATGACACAGGAAAAGGTATCATTGCGAGACGTACAAACCGGCGCTACACCGTCGCAAAGTATGGGCGATCTGCAACGGCTCATTGAGCAGCTCTTTCACTGGGCTGCTATAGTCGAGTCATCCGATGATGCGGTCCTCGGCAAAAAGCTTGATGGCACGATCACAAGCTGGAATAAAGGCGCTGAACGGATCTATGGCTATACAGCAGAGGAAGTGATAGGAAAGTCAGTCTTTACCATCTTTCCTCAGGACAATATAGAAGAGTTTTTCTTTATTATGGATAAGGTGCGTCGAGGGGAGAAGGTCGATCATTTTGAAACAAAACGCGTGCGAAAAGATGGTACAATGCTGGATATTTCAGTGACGGTCTCTCCTATTCGTGACTTGAGCGGCACGATTATCGGAGCCTCAGCCATAGGCCGCAATATCACCGAACGCAATAATGCCGAACAGACAAAGAAAATGTTAGCTGCTATTGTCGAGTCGGCTGATGACGCGATTTTGAGTAAGACATTAGATGGCACGATCACGAGCTGGAATCGCGGCGCTGAGCGATTATATGGCTACACCCCAGAAGAAATCATCGGACAACCGGTATCAGTGCTGATGCCTTCAGAGAAAAAAGATGATTTTCCCTATGTGATGGGCCGGCTCCGAGCCGGGCTACGGGTTGAACACTATGAGACGCGGCGCATTACAAAGGATGGGAAAATCCTGGATGTCTCGGTAACTGTTTCTCCGCTAAAAGATGCAGCAGGAAAAGTTGTTGGAGCTTCAGATATTACGCGTGATATCACAGAGCAAAAGCGGCTGGAAAAAATTAAGGATGACTTTATTGATGCAGCAAGCCATGAGCTAAAAACGCCTCTCACCAGCCAAAAGGTCTTTATCCAGATGTTGCAAAAAGAGGTAGAGAAGCACGGGGATAGGCACTATGAGAGGTTGCTTGACAGGATTGAGAAGCAGCATAAGAAAATGATGAACCTTATTAGTGAGATGCTCACGCTTACCCGCATCCAGTCAGGGAAATTTGTGCTGGCAAAAACTCGCTGTGATCTGACAGGATGTGTACAGGAGGTAGTGAGGGAGATGCAGGAAGTTGCTCGTCATCATCAAATTCTGGTGAAAGGAGAGCTAAGCAGGGAGACAGAAATCGATCAAGAGCGTATGAGCGATGTAATCAGTAATTTGCTAACCAATGCTATCAAATACTCGCCAGATGCAGAAAAGGTCATCATTACACTTTCTGAGGATGCTGAAAACGCCATAATAACGATACAGGATTTTGGGATTGGCATTGCTCCAGAAAACCATACAAAAGTGTTTGACCGTTTCTTCCGTGTAAGCGGGGAGGATGAGAGCACATTTCCCGGCCTGGGGATGGGGTTATATATAGCTTCAGAGATAGTAAAGCAGCATAAAGGGCGTATGTGGGTAGAAAGTGAAAAGGGGCAGGGAGCTATTTTTTACGTGAGTTTACCCTTCCCTACTGAATCTGCTCAATCTCCAAAAGATATGGGGATTGGTGAGGTATAATCCGCAGGGCTTTTCCGTTGTCGTCATGCTCGCAGGGCGAAACCCTGCTCGCAAGAGGAGAGAGGTGCTGGCAACACCGCGTCGCGGTGTTGCCAGCACCTCTCTCCTCTTGCTCTGCGCCCCGGACGGGGCGCGAACCCAGGCGGCAGGAGTCAGAAAATAGGACAACGGAAAGGCCTGGTATAATCCGCCTCAGGGCTTCGCAAAAGTCGCTGCTCGCGCCACAGGCGCTCACAGGGAGAGGAAGGTGCTGGCGGTGGGCGCAGCCCACCGCCAGCACCTTCCTCTCCCCAACGGCTCGCTTGCGAGCCGTTGGGGATGAAAAGACAACTTTTGCGAAGCCCTGTAATCCGCCTGCGAAGATTGACAATTTTTATGCTCCATGCTATTCTAGTGTCGCCTAAGTTCAGGGGCACGATCAGGTGCTGTGTATTCTAAGAAGCCCGATGGCTTTATGTGGGTGCAGGTGAGCGCCGCTCTCGAACGTGGCGCTGCGAAGATATATACCCCCTTGACTGGGGAAGAGGTGAGATGTAAGAAATTATGGCTGTTAAGATTCGCTTAAAACGGACGGGCATGAAGAAGGCCCCTAGCTATCGTGTCGTGGTGGCGGACGCGCGCTCCCCCCGCGATGGTCGCATTATTGAAAGCATTGGTTGGTACAATCCACGAGTTGAGCCATCCGCAATCCACATTGATGAAGAGAAAGCCCTGGCGTGGCTGAAAAATGGCGCTCAGCCGACCGATTCGGTGGCCTCGCTGCTCAAACGCGTGGGCATTCTGGAGCGCTTCGATCAGATGAAGGCGGCTAACGCCAGCCAGGCTCAGCCAGCCCAGTAAATAGCTAAAGTATAAGGTTGAGAGATGCGTAAACTCATTGAGTACGTTGCTCAGTCACTGGTGGACGATCCTTCCGCCGTACAGGTGCGGGAAGTCCGTAATGATCGTAACGCGCTGGTTCTCGAATTGCATGTGGCTGCGGATGATTTCGGTAAGGTCATTGGTCGCCAGGGGCGCGTTGCCAAAGCTATGCGCACACTGCTGCGCGCAGGAGGCACCCGCGAAGGCCGCCATACCTCGCTGGAGATCGTCTAAGTCAGGTCGTTGGGGCGGGTGCGTTCTGAGGCTGCATGATATCTCTCGTATTATGCAGAAAGTAGCGGTAGAGACAGATTATGCCAGAGCAAGATAAGATGGAATGGGCTACTATCGGTAAAATAGTGGCCCCCTTTGGCATTCGGGGCGAACTGAAGACGTTTTCGTTAAGCGATGTGCCAGATCGCTTCTCACGGCTGGATAGCGTTTATCTTACTCCCAATTACAGGCGCTATGCCATTGAAGGGGTACGACCCTATAAGGGGACGATGGTGCTGCTTAAACTTGCAGGTATTGACGACGCCACCACCGCCGAAACTCTCCGCAACTGTGATGCATGCATCCCGCTGAGCCAGTTAGCGGAACTGCCACCTGATACCTATTATCAGCATGATATTCTTGGCTTGCGCATGGTAACGCTCGATGAGCGGGAAATCGGTATCGTCGTGGATATCATCGTTACGGGCAGCAATGATGTCTATGTGGTCAGGGCGCAGGATGGTCAGCAAATTCTTATCCCCGCAATCAAAGAGGTGGTCAAGCAGATTGACCTCATTCGTCGTATCATCTATATTGATCCCATGAAGGGGCTTTTAGACGACGAGGCGCCAGTCGTTGGGCCATCAGAGAGAGGAGAATAGCGCGCGATTCGGGTCTGGCAGATGAAATAAAGTAGATGAGTTCTGTGTTTTTAATAGTAGGGTATTTGAAACCAGGATGGGCGCAGATACGTGTAATTTGGTACAGGTTAGTAAAAAACCTGTCGTTGATTGAGACGATACGTTGCTGTGCCGCTATATTTCGTAGGGAGGTTCTTATGTCAGAGCATATCCCGACATTTGCAGATCTTTGTAGTGCGATTGCTGATGGCCAGATATCCGCCGATAGCGACGGCCAGATGTATCAGATTACCGCCCTGGAACTGCGCCGCTTTCTTAATGCCTTTCGCTCCCCTTCCTCTATTTCCAACCCCCAGGATTCCTCAGCGCGTTCGGTAGCTAATATTCAGTCTTTTTTCACGAAACATTCTGTCGCTTAACGCTCAGACTATCGCCATGCCCATTTGAGCGGGTTGCGTTCGTCGAAAGTAAGGACTATAATAGGATGGAAACAGGTAGGCTCTCGATCAGATAGCCTACCTATCATCTGGCTATATTCTAAACGTAGAAGCGATTTTGATCGTGAGGAAAGGATTTATGAAACCACTCGACAGCGACCTTGAATATGCGGCGGGCGAGTCGCGAGAGGCTGATCCCCGTGCGCGTTTCAACTGGCTATATATTATTCCCGGGCTAGGAGCCCTCTGGCTACTCTTCCTCGTTTGCGCCGCTATCTTTCAGTGGCCTGTGAGCGGCGTTGTCAATCCCGTTATGAGTTTCATGCTGCTGTTCTTTTTTATTATCGTCGGCCTGCTTTTCTGGGCGTTGGCGCCAAAAGCGAACAGGGAATAATTTACCGATATCAGCCTTTTTTGCAAAAGCCTCTATTCGTGACTATCGAATAGAGGCTTTTTATGCTGTCTTATTCAGGGTTTCTCAAAAGTCGCTGCACGCTTTGACTCCTCGCGCCACAGGCGCTCACAGGGAGAGGAAGGTGCTGGCGGTGGGCACAGCCCACCGCCAGCACCTTCCTCTCGAACGGCTCGCTTGCGAGCCGTTCTGTCTGAAAAGACTACTTTTGAGAAGCCCTGCTGTTTGACGCAATAGCTCATAATGTCTATACTGCTCTCAAGGAATGCGGCGGGGGCTCGTAGAGGCTCGCTCCGCTTGAGGGTACTGAAAATATCGCATGTGCTAACAATTCCGCCGATTCCACCAGACGCGGCCCCGAACGGTTAAGATAGTGGTTGCCGTCGATGGCGTAGACGCGTCCATTGCGTACTGCCTGTAACGAATGCCACGCAGGCTGCTGCTGTAATAATGCCACGTCGAGCATTGTGCGCTCAAGCGAGAAGCCGCAGGGAGCGAGGACGAGCACATCGGGATTGGCCGCTTGCAGCTCCTCCCAGGTGATCCAGGGAGAATGCAGCCCGATCTCGCCAAAAACCGCTGCGCCGCCTGCGTATGCTATCAGCTCCGGCGTCCAGTTGCCCGCAGCCATCAGGGGATCAAGCCATTCTAGCACGGCCACGCGAGGTTTATCGCTACCCTGGCTCAACGCTGCGGTTCGGGCGGCTAATTGGTCCAGGCGTTGCCGGTAACTCCTGATGAGTTCCTGAGCCTGTTCATGGCGGTCCAGAGCTTTGCCGACGCGTAGTACATCGTCCCAGACGTCGCTGAGCCGGTACGGGGCGAGCGAGACGATGCGCGGTTGAAAGCCGGTCAATTGTTGCAGCGCCCGCGCTACATCCTGCTCGCTTACCGCACAGACTTCACACTGCGTTTGCGTGAAGATAATATCAGGCCGCAGTATTTGCAGCAGGTCAACGTTAATGGCGTAGATGCTCAACGCTTTTAACGCATTATCCTCAGCAGTCTTTTTGGCCCGAGCAAGCTGTTTGATCTGAGCGTCTATCTGGTTGCTGCTGGTGTCAACATTAATTTGCACGGTGCTTACCAGGGGCAGGGGCAAGATTTCTGGGGGATAGTCGCATTCATGGGAACGCCCAACGAGCTGGTCGAGGCAGCCAAGCTCGGCTATCATCTCCGTTGCGCTTGCCAGAAGCGAGACGAGACGCATGGCAGCTCCTTTCAGGTCGTGTGTGACGCAAAATATGTGGTACAAAGGCCAGGATTTGCTCCGGTCTGGCCTATTGTACCACATCCCGTTCCATGACTGATTAGCTTCTCACGGCTGCTATAGCGGCATCAGGCTGGATATTTTTTGATGGTAAACATGGCAAGTTGTTGCATATTATCATATACCCAGATCGCTCCATTCTGACGATTTCCTGTGGCCTGATCAATCTGGCCGGTGTAGGCATCTGTTGTCTGAACAACAAGGTCATCTATCAGGGAAAACGCAGCAGGAGTAAGCAATTGCGCATTGCTCATATGTATGAGCCGTTGCGCGTCGGTGCGCGCCTGTTGAAGGTTATTGGCAATAGCATTTACCGCAGTATCGATTTCCCCAGCGAGCTTACTTTGTTCTTGCGTCGCAGAGGGTGAGCTAAGCAGCGCGGTCAAATGTTTGCCGAGATGGTTGACGTATCCCGGCACGGGCTGATTTGGATCGGTAGTGAGCAAGCCAACCTGCGTCATCTGCTGATCTACACTTGTGAAAGGAGTAGTCGCGAGAAAGCTAGGAGAGAAGTCGCGCGCTACAAATGCAGAGCTATCAAGGTAGAGCAGGATGTGTGCTATCAGTGAGCGTAAGGTTTTAGCATCCGTTGTCTCGCTTTTAGCGTCTATTGCCCATGCCTGGATTTTTTGGGTGTTCTGGAAGAACCGAATGCTTAGTCCGCCCAGGAGCGATAATTTTTGCAGTGTAGGATCATTGACTAATAAATGTCTGAGATGGTCGAGATCGCTATAATGATCAACTGTGTCAGCAGGATTGGGGATCTGTGGGAGTTCTGCATAGTAGCGCCAGGCTGTTTTCTTGGGGGAGGGGTTAGCAGGCGTAATGTTGGCGCTTTCCTCCGTCACCAGCAACCTGCTCCCAACAGCCAGAAGATTCCCGTGAGAGGGATTGATATACGTAAGGTGACCAGAGCCTCTTTGTAAAATCACTGAGCCGAGCAGCCTGGTATTCCCACCATCAAAATTCGTGCCATCTGGGAGGAGCCAGATATAGTAAGTATTGCCACGAGCTGGAGGCGCGAGGTTAGAAAGGTCTAGTTGCAGTTCGTCACTAAGCCCCTGGCTATCGTCCCCATTGAAAAGTCCACTGCTGAGAAAATCGGCGTGACCAAATACGGTAATCGCTGGTGGCTTCAGCGGGGAATTCAGAGGACGCAAAAACGCGAAAAAGGTCGTGCCTAAAATGATGATCAGCAAAAGGCCAGCAATAAGCACTGTCAGCAGGCGTTGCCGTCTGCTTAGGCTCCCACTTTTGATATCCTCTACGAATGAGGTTACCGGTGCGAGGAAGGCGAAGCGTGAAGAGGAAACCGGGGGTCGATCATAGGTTGGTGGCATGGCAAAGGGAGAAGCTGGTGGAGGAGCAGCCTGCAAACGTGCATAAGTGGTTGGGCCAGTAAGTCCCAGGGTCAGCAGCAGTTTTTCAAGCGCGCGCGGGTAATCCTGGGAGATATCGATAGTGGTAAATGTAGACCAGGTCAATGGGACATCCTGGCTATTCACGGGACCGGCAACCAGTCGGATAATGCCTTGCATGCGCTGCTGCGAAACGAGCTGGATGGCAGTGTTGATGGTCGCCTGCACTTTTGACGAATGGAGCGCTTCTGGCGTCTGGATAAAGAGGAGCCATTGACACTTTGGCAATTCCTGATTGAGCGTATAGGTAAAATGCCCTTCGGAGCCTCGTCCTCCGTTCGTGACTACCTCTGCTCCAGCCGCGCGAAGATCAGCAATCAGCTTTGTGAGGATTTGAAAGCTCTGCTGCGTTTCCTCCGTTGTATAGTGGCTTATAAAAACACGAGGGATCGGCATATAATTCCTCCTGTATTTCCGATGAAAAAGTGATGAATGTATATCTCGGTGACATTATAGCGGATGTGGTATTCTTATACAAGCGGATTATTCATAACAGGCGGCATGAGCGGAGCTAGCGATTCCTTGTCGAACGACTGAGCGCAGCTAGCCGCGAGAGCGGCGTTGTCGTTCGGGATAGCAAGATCGAGAGCAGCATTTGCCGCATGGCTAGCAAGGAATTTATAACGAGCAACCATGAATCTCCGCGATAATAGAAATATGGGAGGCTCCAGGGATGAGCACAGCGATGTACACGCAACCGGCGACAACGCTCTCTCCAGCTCTGGTAATTTATTTGATCGATGCCAGCTACTCTATGAACGATCCATGCGGCCCGACAACCAAAATCGATGTCGTGAACAAGGCGCTGAAGGATGCAATAAAAGATATGGTGCGGCGTTCCATTCGTGATGGGGTGGTGCAGAAGCGATATAAAATAGCCATTTTTGCCTATAGCACAGAGGTCGTAGATGTCCTGGATGGCATCCGCGACCTGCCCGAACTGGTACGTCATGGCGTACCAGCCATTATCGCCGGCGGTGAGACCGACACGCATGCAGGCTTTACTGCCGTAGAATTGCTCTTAAAGGCGAACCTGGAGAAATTTCAATCCAGCCCGGCCCCGCTTGTCTGCCATCTGACGGATGCGCTGGTGACGGCACACAGCGATCCCTCGCCTGTGGTAAAACGCATCCAGGCGATGTCGGTCAACGATGGCCCGGTGCTGGTAGAAAATGTGTATGTTGCCGATAAAATGCTGCGTTCCACGGTGCATGATTGGCGACAGTGGGGAGGAGTGACCCGCGCGGGTCAACTTACCAATGAATATGCAAAAATGCTCTTTCATCTCTCCTCGCCCTTACCGGAGACGTACCGGCAGAATATTAATAATTATGGCTATAACTTGCAACCCGGTGCGGCGCTCTTCTTCCCCGGCACTCATACCGAACTGGTCCGTCTGGCTTTCGCTATTTCCACCGCCACGCAATTAAAGTAACTGGAGCAGGAGCTGACCTTTATGCAAGACGATGCTGGTGAGAATACGCAGTCGGTGGTTGAGAGCAAACAGATGGCGGATACTTTTATACGCGCCATGATAGATCACACAATTACTGCTCGTTTGCTCTCGATGCGTTGCCAGGAGGCGCGGGAGCAGTCTTTACCGAATCAGGACTTTGCGCAAATTCTGCGCCGCGACGGCTCCTCACTCTGTTTTTGTGTCTGTGATGGGGTGGGCAGCTCTTATAAAGGCGATTTCGCAGCTTATTATCTTGCAACCTGCCTGATGGAGTGGCTACAGGGTCTCACCGGACTACAGCAAGATCCGGCTATGCTGGCCACTATTTTGCAGTCGCATCTGAATCAGCGCGCGCGCGAGGCGCAGGAGGAGTTGAAGCAGGTTGGGCCGCCTCCGGGGACTCCCCGCCTGGTGCGAGAGGTGCTTGAAGAATTGCGCAATACTTACGGCAGCGAGACGGTCTTTTTGTGTGGCAGGATTGACTATGATGGGTGGTCTATCAGGCTGGGTGAGTCGCCGCCGATGCAAGCGATCTTTTGCTGGATGGGTAATGTTACTGCCCGGCTCTTTCTTGCCTCGGACCAGTTTATTAAACTGGGAGGAGAAGATGAAAATGGGAGTCGCTGGTCTACTGTACGTGGATGTCGTGGTCCAATCACGACCTGGAGCCTGGCCCTTACCACTATTGATCGTCTGGTTATTTATACCGATGGTCTTGATGCTCTTGGGGAGTCGCTGGTTGCCTTTAGCGATGAGGAGTGGCAGGCGCAGGCAGAGCGATTGCGCCAACAACCCAAAAGTGATGATATGACCGCGCTTGAGCTGCGATGGTTGCATGGAAGGGAGCGCGCCCAGTGAGTGAGTTTTGCCCTTTTGCGGGGATGCTACTGCAACTTGGACCTGTCCTCTGTCAATTTATGCCGCATCCACTTTTCTCTGAGGAACAGAACGAGGCGTTTGTGGTGGAAGGGGGGGAATCGCTGCTCTATCAGGTGCGCGACGTTAGAAGCGGGGTTCTGTGCGCTCTTAAAGTGATGAAGCCCGCTTATCAGTGCGAGCATATCGCGGCTGTTGCCGATGCGCTTACCCGGTGCAGGGACGTACCCGGGCTCTATCTTGGACGTCGCATCTGTCTCTCGAAGTTATTCTATCCCGAGCTGATTGCCGAATTTCCGGCCCTGGAATATGCCGTGTTGATGCCCTGGATCGACGGACAAACCTGGGCAGGATTAATGTGTGACCCATCTGCCAGCGCCCGTTATACTGCTGATCACGCGCGTACCCTGGCATTAGCCACGGCTCAGGTTCTATGGGAGCTAGAAACACACCACTTTGCTCATACTGATGTCGCAGGAGGTAATATTATCCTTTCGCCCGATTACAGACAGGTGCAAATGCTAGACATTGAGGGTATGTATATTGCCGGGATACCAGCGCCTAAAAAGTATAGTCTTGGTTCACCTGGCTACCAGCATCGTTGTCTTGATAAGCGCGGGCAATGGCGCCCTGATGGAGATCGTTTTGCCGCGGCCATCTTACTGACTGAAATGCTTACCTGGTGGGAGCCATATGTGCGCGCACAAACCCCGGATGGGGCCGAATCCCTCTTCCAGCCTCAAGAACTACAAGTCATGAAAACTCCTCGCTGGCACGTTGTCCGCGATACGCTCTGGTCCATCTGCCCTGATGCTCTGCCCTTGTTCGATCAGGTGTGGGTCTCCCGGAATCTGGCGGAGTGTCCTGATCTGGCTACCTGGGCAATGTGTTTGATCGCAGCCTTTAAATAGTATGCGGCGAGACGAGTTGATATTTAGCCATTCACAAACGATGATATTGAATGTATACTCTTTTCAAAGATCAAATTTTAAGTGATGAATTGCCGAATAATTAAGCTATTGAAAATTTAGCATTGGATGTATGATATGAGGAGAGTCTCTTCATGGCAAAGCCAAGTTCTCGCTACCTCCTATCTCGTATGATTGTGCTATTCCTGGTTTTTATGAGCATTCCCTGCGCCCCATTTTTCCCAGCCAGAACGGCCCACGCTATTCAGACGGGTCAGCCTGTGATGCCCGCGATCCTGCATTTGCATCCACTACTGAGCGCAGCCATAAATGCCAAAACGGGCGTTTCCTTGCCCTGCCTTGCAAATATTGCCCCTCCTCTTTGCTATAGCCCGCAGCAGATCCGGCGAGCGTATGATATTGAGCCGCTGGTGAGCGGGGGCGTGCGGGGTCAGGGTCGCAGCATTGTGATTATCGATGACTATCAGGACCCGACGCTTTTGGCGGATCTGGCTTTATTTGACAAGCTATTCGGCTTAAACGAGCCTCAACTTAATATTGTTGCTCCCTTTGGCCTGCATCCATTCGATCCCAGAAGTTCGGCGGCTATCGGATTTTCACTGGAGATCGCGCTGGATGTGCAATGGGCGCATGCGATTGCGCCTGATGCGACAATCAACCTGGTGCTTGGTAATCCTGCCGGGGATACTGTGCGCCAGCAGATCGATGGGATCATCAGCGGGACAGAATATGCCGTCGCCAATAATCTGGGTGACGTGATTTCGCTCAGTGTCGGGCTGGGCGAAACCTGCTATACTGCCGAAGAGATGCAACGCTGGCATCAAGCGTTCAGGTTAGCCAGAGAGAAACATATCAGCGTGTTAGCCTCCTCAGGGGATAGCGGCTCGGCAGCCGCCATATGTAATGGAACTGGCGAACCGGTGACGGAAGGGCAGGGCGTGAATTATCCAGCCAGCGATCCGCTGGTGTCTGGCGTTGGAGGAACCACATTACTGGCCTCTCAAAAAGGTGAATATCTCGGCGAGATGGTATGGAATAGATCTACGAGCGATGCGGGCGCTACAGGGGGAGGCTTTAGCGTCTTATTTCCCCGCCCCGCGTTTCAGGATGAGGTCCCTGGCATTAAGATGATGCGGGGGGTTCCTGATATTGCTTATAATGGTGATCCGTTCACCGGTTTTCCCGTTGTGACCAGTTCTTTTTTTCCCGGCATGACCATCATCCTTCCGGTGGGAGGAACGAGCGCCGGAGCACCTCAGTGGGCGGCGGTGATAGCCCTTTGCAATCAGATAGCAGGAAGGCGACTGGGATTTCTTAATAGCGCGCTCTACCATATCAGTAAGGATGGCCTCTCCGCAAAGGCATTCCATGATATCACTATCGGCAACAACGCCTTCACTTTCCATAATGAGAAAGGCGCTGTGCAAACCATCCCGGGCTTTGATGCCGAGCATGGCTGGGACCCCACAACCGGGCTTGGCACACCTAAAACCGCGCGGCTCTCCACTATACTTGCCCTGGCAGAAAATACTGTGGACGATGGGGTAGACGCATCTTAACAGCCAGCAACGGGAAACTTTACTGATCTTCTCCGAACAAAGAGGAGCACTTTGCTATCCAACCAGACCTTTTCAGGGCAAATAATGAGTATTTTTTTTACATAAAGTCAAATAATATATTGAAATTCATATATTACATTGCTATTATGGTAATTCATAACGTAATACGATATAATATAGTATTATAAGCGCCTGCTCATAATACGATGTGCAGATTCTTATAAGTAAATTAAGGCTATAACATGTAGTACCTTCACAGCTTCGCAGTCTCCTTCAGTAGAAGAGATCAGGCCATCGGACCTCTTCTTTGAGAAAGACTGTGTAGCATGACCTCTTGGCACCAGAGTAGGGTGCTAGAAATGAGTATTTGCCGCATGGAAGAGCGACAGCAGCCTTATTTGACCAACAGTTTTGGCGTTCCTGTTCCCAACGACCAGCATTCCCTTACCGCGGGTCAATCCGGTCCCACGCTGCTAGAAGATGTTCACCTGATTGAAAAACTGGCCCATTTCAGCCGCGAACGTGTCCCTGAGCGTGTTGTGCATGCCAAAGGCGCGGGTGCCTATGGCTACTTTGAGGTCTCTCATGATGTCACCCAGTGGACCAGAGCAGCTTTTTTGAACGGCGTCGGCAAAAAAACGCCCGTTTTTGTACGCTTTTCTACCGTGAAAGGCGAACTGGGGTCCGGTGACAGCGTGCGGGACGTGCGCGGGTTCGCGATCAAATTCTACACTGAGGAAGGCAATTACGACCTGGTAGGCAACAACACGCCTGTCTTTTTTATCCGCGATGCGATCAAGTTTCCAGATTTTGTCCATTCGCAGAAGCGCCATCCCCAGACGAATGTAAAAGATGCCAACATGGGCTGGGATTTTCTCTCTCGTACCCCGGAAGCAGTCCTGCAAATCACGATTGTCTATTCTGACCGTGGTACCCCCAGAACCTATCGCAACATGGATGGGTTTGGTTCGCACACCTACAAGTGGATCAATGCGGACCAGCAGGCGTTCTGGGTCAAGTATCACTTCAAGACAGAATCTGGGATTGAAAACTGGACGCGGGAAGAAGCGATTGCGATGGATGGGAAGAATCCTGATTATGCCACCTGGGATCTTTTTGAGCATATCGCCAGTGGCAAGGAGGCGGCCTGGAAACTGTTTGTGCAGGTGATGCCGTTCGAAGAAGCCTGGACCTATCGCTTTGATCCCTTTGATGTGACGAAGGTCTGGCTACATAAAGATTATCCCCTGCAACCCGTTGGCCGACTTGTGCTCAACCGCAACCCGGAAAACTATTTTGCCGAGGTCGAGCAAGCCGCTTTTGCGCCGGCCAGTGTCGTGCCCGGTATCGGATTTTCCCCGGATAAGTTATTGCAAGGCCGCATCTTTGCCTATCCTGATGCGCAACGCTACCGTCTCGGGGTCAATTATCCGCTCCTACCTGTCAACAAAGCCCAGGTTCCAGTATGCAACTACCAGCGTGCAGGCGCGATGCGCGTCGATGCGAACGGAGGGAGCGGCCCTAACTATGGTCCCAACAGCTTCAACGGTCCCGTGTCCGCTCCACATGACCAGGAACATGCGATGGAATTGCATGGCCTGACCAGGCGCGCTGGCTATCGAGAGGAAGATGATTTCGTTCAGGCCGGTCAACTCTATAGCCGCATGAGCGAAGCAGAGAAAGACCGGTTAATCGATAACCTTGTTGACGCTTTGAAGCATGTCAACAGAGAAATTCAAGAACGGCAGGTGCAACATTTCCTGCGGGCCCATCAAGATTATGGAAAACGTGTGGCCGCCGGACTTGGTCTTGAATTGCGTGAAAAAGAGGAAAGTCGCCTCTCATAGAGATCAGGAACATGACGGAGTGTGTTGTGATGATAGCCTGCAACACACTCTATCATGTTTGATGTCAAAGCCCTACAGCCCTAAGGCAAACAAATTTCCGGCCTGATTCCCCGCGTAAACTATGCCATTGGCAACGGTGCAACAGCCCCAGAATGTTGACTGTTTGCTCGTATCTGTGAATGAGAAAAGCTGCGCGCCCGTTGCAGCATTCAGCGCGACAAGCTGGTTATTGGCACCAGCGAAGATGACACCTGGAATAGCAGCTAAAGAAGCAATGATCTTTCCAGGCGCACAATACGCCCATTTGACTGCTCCCGTTGCGGGATCGTGAGCCCGAACAGAGCCTTTGCAAGTCTTTCCATTGATCGTTGTGAGCGTACCCGCTGTATACAGTGTCGTACCGTCCCAGGCGCCGGAGGCAATATTATTGGGCGCACTTGACAGGGCGAACTGCCATACGGGGCCTGCGCTGATATGGCTGCGATCAAAAGCATAATAGACGCCATCTTTGTTGACGACTCCGATCATCTCTCGTTGCTGCCCATTAATCGTAGCAGTGAAGAGCGTAGGAGTATTGCCGAAATCGTTATCGCCTCGCTGGTCAGCCAATGGGAGCTGCCACGAATCGATGAATGAAAGGTCGATTGCGCTCAGCTTAACGAGCGCAAAGGCCAGTGTTTCTGGGGTTTTACAGGTGCCCTTGTTTCCAGTAGATACATAAAGAGCTTGCTCCGCTATATCGATTGTTGGCACCATCCAGACGCTTGCTCCGCGACAGGACGTTGGGACCGTATTAAAAGAGTGGAGGATATTTCCGGTTGATGCGTCTAATTGGACAACTTTTCCAGTTATCAGAGGGCAGTCACCATAGGATGACACTCCAGTATAGACATTGCCATTGTAAACAGTAGTCCCACCCCAGAGCATATAATCGGGCGAAGTACCCACTGCGGTGCTCCAGAGGACACTGCCATCGGATGCTCTGAGAGCGTACACATGAGCGTTGCCGCCATTGACAATGATCGCTGGCGTAGCCGTTCCATTAATGCTAATCGAGGTCACCGTTGCGGAAGCGGCAACTCCAGCGGGAGGAGTCGAGCAGGTACTGCGCGGAGTTGTCAAGCCCACAAAAGTTCGCCAGAGCTGCTGACCATTTAGATTTGTAGCATGCTCGTATCCATCCCATGAACCCCAATAGACAACTCCGTCGGCAACGACCGGCTGGCTGCTAATTCTTGCTCCCACATGGTATTGCCAATGTATTTTAAGGTTAGAAACGTTATTTACATTTAAAACAGTCTCATTTGCATTAAACCCTGAATGCCCGAGATCTTCCATGTAGGTAGGCCAATCGCCGGGATTGGCCTGGGAGAGTGCAGACAAATTGTTGACATGGGCATAGGCGAATGGTTGCGGCATGAGTAAGCTTGCCAGCAGAACGAACAGTATACCCGCGGCCCTGCTGAGCGGCATGGCAAGATGTTCACTTGCGATGGCGCAAATATTTCGTATAGCCAATTTTCTCTTTTTCCCCCTAAATCTGAGAATCAGATGTCTCTCGCTTCATCTCTTCAAGTCAAAATTATGTGAGGTCGCCTGCTCGCCCTTTAATAGCGAGGCGGTACAAATGGTAAGATGACATCTATTGTTACTATAGTTTGTCCACAAAGCTCGCCATCAGCTACGAAGGGAAGTCTATAAAGGGGTAGGTGTTGAAGAGGAGGGGGCCGTCACGATTACCCGCAAAGCGGCCTCCAGAGGAATGTAGCGCTTATTGGTATGTGCTCTATGCTAAAAAAGTATGTCATCTCTTCAGGTGTTGATGCCGTAGCGATGTTCAAGCGCCTGAATCTCGGGTAATCCTATCAGTTGGGTAAATTGTGTAAAGGTGACCATCTGGGATGTGTAAGGCGTCGAGGTTTCTCCTTGCTTGAGCAGCGTGAGCAATTGGAGCATAGCGTGAGTGGCTGCGAAGAGCAGGCTCACGGGGAAAATAACCAGCTTGAAGCCGAGCGCCTGGATCTCTGACAGCGATAGGAGCGGTGTCTTGCCGCTCTCAGCCCAGTTATAGAGTAGCGGAACATCGGGGAAGGTTTCTTTGATGGCCTGGAGGTCGGCAAGGGAGCGGGGAGCCTCGATAAAGAGCACGTCTGCGCCCGCTTCGCGATAGGCTTTGCCACGCTGTAGCGCGTCTTCCAGGCCATTGACGGCGATAGCGTCGGTGCGCGCGATAATAACAAAATCGGGATCGCGGCGTGCATCGACGGCGGCGCGAATCTTTTGCACCATCTCTTGCTGTGGGATAACCTGTTTCCCCTCCATATGACCACATTTTTTCGGCCATATCTGATCCTCGATATGCACGCTGGCAACCCCTGCTCGCTCGTATTCGCGGATAGTGCGCCGGACGTTGATGGGATTGCCGTAGCCGGTATCGGCATCGGCGATCAGGGGAAGAGGGCCGATCTCGCCGGTAATAGCGGCAAGAGCGGCGGCGCGGCTGACCATCTCGCTCATGGTCAACAGTCCCACATCCGGCTGGCCGAGCACGCTGGCGGCGGTGCCAAATCCTGTCATATAGACGGCGGGGAAGCCTGCCTGGGCAATTAAGCGGGCACTGAGCGCATCATATGCTCCTGGCGCGATGATCATGTCGGGGCCGGCCAGAAGCTCGCGCAGGCGTGTGGTAGAACGCATCGTCATAGTCCTTTTGCTGAGCGATTAACGCTATCCTGCTGTCTCTCTTCAGTGTATCTTGTCCGGGAAGCTGTTGCAAGGCAAATCTATCCTCTGGGCTGGGCTTTCCTGTTCTAAAAATCTGGGCAAAGTGCATAACATAGCCTTTTTGGTTAGCATGGGAAAGCTCTGCGCATGAACAAGTGGACGCTGATCGAAACCTATGATATACTCCTACGTGCCTAAGCAGTAGGAAAATGCTCTATGTACCTTGTTTATCTTGTCATTTCCTTTTAAGAGATATCGCGCTCTTTTTCTTCAATTTAGTAAGGAGCAGCAAAAATGATGAATCCTGGAGACACTGCAATCTTTCAGCAAGCCATCCAACTCGCTAATTCTGGGCAGATTGGTGCGGCATATGCTCAGTTCACTGATCTGCTGCGCAGAGGAAACCAGGGAAATCCAGAGCTGTTATTGTGGATCGCTTTCACGACCTCCCATCAAGCGGAAGCGCAACGAATGTTGGACACGGTTGCAACGCTGGCTCCCAATCACCCCAGCTTGCCAGCAGCCAGGCAGAACTATGCCCAACGTTACCAGATCCAACAATATATCGTAGGTGCTGGGGTAGGACCTGCTCTGCATTGTCCCTACTGCCGTACGTATGCCGCAACGTATATTCAGAAGCGCATTTCAACGGCTGGTTGGATCACCTTTGGCGTGCTCTTGCTCGTTTTCTTGCCTCTCTTCTGGATTGGTTTGCTCATCAAAGAGGATGTATATGTATGTAGCGGCTGCGGTATAAAATTGGGAAGCCGGTCTTGATGATTGCATAACTCAAATCTGCTTGTAAATCCTAAGTTTCTTGGTGGGATGAACGATTTATCACCCTAAAAGAGCGCATGCATGGTCTCATCTCTGTGCGGAAAGGACACACTATGCAAGAAAGCCTCTATGACGATGGGATGATTCGGTTAGACGCCGAAGGTATGACGATCAGGAAGTACTATTTTCCAACGCTTACGAGTAAACGTATTCCTTACACCAGGATCAGAGCAGTGCGAGAAGTGCCCTTGCACAACTCGTATCGCATCTGGGGATCAGGAGACAATGTCCATTGGTGGCATCTGGACAGGAAGCGCCCTCAAAAGACGAAGGTGCTCGTTCTGGATGTTGGATCTGCTGCCATCCCTTGCATTACCCCGGACGACCCCGAGCGGGTGCTAGCCATACTCAAAGAGCGCCTCACTCCAGATCAGTAACAATTCCAGGGCCTTTTTACCACAACCCTCCAGGGGTTAGCACGCGCAACTGTTCATCTGCCATGCGCGCGTAAATGGGCGTCTGGCCGCGCACCTCGCCATCTAACGTGACATCTTGTGGATCAATACTGGTTGCGATTGATACGCCTTGAGCGCGTACATGATGAATCCCGGGAATGCCGGTCAGTTCGGCCAGGCGGAACTCTGGATATTGCTCGTGCCAGGTCGTCGAGGTGACAGGAGGGTGCTCGGCGTGGTTGAAGAAGCGTAAAAACGGTGCGCGCAGTTTTTCCAGATCGATCTCCTCCACAACAACGATATCGAGCAAGCGATCATCGATGCGAGCGCCGGGAATGGCGAGTTGCAACGCTCCTCCAAAGATGGGTGCGTTGATCACCGTCACCTGTAGAGCGCGACAATGGAGCGTTGTCAGCGTTTGGATTGTTGACGGCGCCGCTCCTGGTGCCGCCAGGGCCGCGGCCAGCCCTGTAAACTCCATTTTCATGTCGAAGAAGGTATGATTTCTTAGCGCCTCAATTGCCGCGAAAGGATAGGTAAGGCTTTTATAGCGTTGGCGGATCGCTATATTAGTTGCCAGGCGGGCGAACTCGACGTTGACTCCGGCAGTCAGCGTATGGGCGAAAAAGCCATGCTGCTGCTGTACGATATGCTGAGTGGCAGGATGGGTATGGCTGGAACTGGACTCGTGCGGCGTCTGTTCGGCAGGTTGCGCCTTGCCGACATCAACTTTACTGGTATGGCCTGCTGCAATCACCTCTGACGCCAATCGAAGCGATTGAGGGATGCTTATGGACCGTGCAATATCATTGGCGGTCCCGAGCGGCAGAATCCCCAACACAAGGTCGCTTTCGATGATATGCGTAATCACGCCCCCTATCAGGCCGTCTCCCCCAGCAGCTATGACAACATCAATGCCTCGCTCTTGCCAGACAGGACCCTGGGCAGGTAAGCCATCCAGGGCGGCAATAGAAATGATGTCGGCAAGCCCGATATCGGCTTGTCGTAAATAGGATAATGCCTCGTTTAGCAGTGCGGACCGCCCTGAAAATGGGCTATGGATCACAATTGCTTTCCGTGCTGTAGCCAATGTTCTTCTACCTGAAAACTCCACTTTTGATGAGGAGTGGGATGCCTGAGCGTCTCTCTTTCATGGCCCCATTATAGCAGATAAGCTGCCGTTAATGGGATGTCCGCTAACCACGCAAAAAAATAACGGCAAGGCTTGCTTAACAGGCGCTAATAGGTAATAATTATAGATGAGAATATATGGATAGTTTTGTGCCTGGCAGCAGGGACGAGGCTTATTAATAGAAATCCAGCTTCTCAACGTATTTCATGTGATCATTTTTATTGCGAAAGGAGGGCGTCTGTTGGGGAGACAGGCGACCGTAAATGACAAAAGTACCAACGTTATGGCAAAAATTCCTGGCTGAAATGATTGGGACAGGGTTTCTCGTGTTTGTAGGCGCGGGAGCGGCGACCGCGACCGGAGTGTTGCTGGGGAAAAGCGCGCTTAGTATGGCTGATCTTGGTGTGATCGGGCTGGCCTTCGCCATCGCGATTGCTGTAATGGTTTACAGCGTCGGGCATATTTCAGGCTGCCATATCAATCCCGCCGTGACGATTGCGATGGGAGTGACCCGGCGTATGAGCTGGCGAGAGGCCGGAGTGTATCTGCTGGCGCAATTTGTGGGCGGTCTGCTGGGAGCATTAGCGATTGCCCTCGCCTATGGAGCGTCTGCCGCTGTGACGACGCACTTTGGTGCCAATGATTTCAGCGATATCACCGTCGGCTATCCTGTGGCGATTGCTGTTGAGGCGATTGGCACATTTTTCCTGCTCTTTGTGATTATGGGAACCGCTGTCGATGGCCGCGCCCCTTCCGGCTGGGCCGGTTTGATGATTGGCCTGACAGTTGGAGGGGAAATTATGGCGCTGGGTCCGGTGACTGGCGCGAGCCTCAATCCTGCTCGGTCCTTTGGGCCGGCGATAATCCAGGCGCTTTTTGGCGGGTCTTATAACTTTGCGCACCTGATCCCCTACTTCGTTGGCCCTATTCTTGGAGGCATTCTTGGTGTGCTTGTCTATGGTTTTATGGCGGGTATCAAAGGGGGGGAGGCTGCAACTGAAAGTAAAGTCGAGGCCACAGCCGAAAGTGACTAGCGCAGGTGGCAGTACTGGTTAGTGAAAGTTGACTTGTAAAGAAAAAGACAGGCGTCGCTTCTATAGCATAGCGTCTGTCTTTTCCTTCATATGAACAAAAACATCAGGCGAATGGAGTTCTGCGCGGCTGGAATGTGAGTCCGAGGCGCTGGGCCGTTAGTTTGTCGATGATAACGGTTGCCAGGGAATTCATATCGACGTCGGCAAACTCGGCGGGAGTGGCCTGCACCCCTTGCAGATCGGCGCCGGAGAGCGTGACGTTTGTCAGAATGGCGCCGCTGAGTTGAGCGCCTCGCAGGTTTGTTCCCGTACATTTAGCGGAACGCAGGTAAGCGCCGTTAAGATTGGCCCCGCTGAGTTGCGCGCTGCTCAGGTCCGCGCGGCTCAAATCTGCTCCGCTCAGGTCTGCTCCGATCAGATTGGCCCGCTGAAGGCTGGCCTTGATCATTTCAGTTTTGCTCATAAAGGCTCTAAAGAGGTAAACCCTGTTCAGGATAGCACCACTGAAATTGGCCAGGCTGAGATTGGCTTCGACCATATTGGTGCCGAGCAGATTGGCTTCGCAGACATACGCGCCGCTCAGGTCCGCGCCGCTCATATTCGCGAGGCTGAGATTGGCGCGCATCAGATTGGCCTTGTTCAGGTTGGCCTTGCTGATATTGGCGCCGGTGAGGACGGCATCGGTAAGATTGGCCTTGCTCAGATCAGCGCCGCTGAGGATCGCTTTGCTTAAATTCGCTTTGCTCAGGTCCGTTCCGCCGAGGTTTGCGCCGCTGAGATTGGCTCCCCTGAGATTGGCCCCGCTCAGGTCAGCGCGACTGAGATCCACGCCGATCAAATTGGCCCCGATCAAATAGGCTTCTTTCAGATCAGATCCATTCAGGTTCACGCCACACAGATCCGTCTCTCGCAGGTCAGCCCGTCGCATATTGGCCCCGCGCAAGTTAGCGCCGATCAGATTCACGCCGATCAGGACCGCTTTACTCAGGTTAACGCTGGTCAGGTTGGCCCCGCTGAGGTTGGCTTTTAACAAATAAGCGCCGCAGGCGTAAGTGCCGCTCAGATCAGCATCGGAGAGGTCGGCTTCGCGTATATCGCCGCCGCTCAAATCTGTATTGCGCAGATCCGCTCTGCGCAGGTCGGCGCTGCTCAAAGTGGGGACTCGCTCTTCCTCTTGTGCATTGGCGATCTCGCGCAGAGCTTCTTCTTTTGTCAGAGAATACTGTGTACTGGACATGGAGGACTCCTATTCGATCTTTGGCGTCAAGCATGTGCTTTATTAAGCAATTGTATACGCTTGCTTTTCATAAAGCAACTGGCCTGCTGTTCCTTTTTGATCCGGGCAAGCTGCGCGCAGCTTGCCCGGAGGGAACGGCGCACCAGAAGCTAGTTTGGTATGCGGATGACTGTCGCACGCTCTAGCTCGTGTAATATGTTGGCTATCTCATCATAGCCGCGCCCTGTAAGCCGCATAAGCTCTAAAATAGTGCGCTGCCCATCGATGAGGAGAAATACCTGCCGATGAGTGCGTGAAAGGCCCAGGTTGTCGATGATTTGTAGCGCCGACGCGAGTTGCCTGGTATGGTAAGGGGCAGCCGCACCTTGACCGGGAATAGCGCCGGGCGGCGTGGGATGACCAAATAATGCTGGATCGGTCATGCCCCGCTCCTCCGTGCTATGAAAACCGGAGGGTCTTCTCATGGGAGAAACGGGCGTGAAAGTCTCTCGCTGCTGAAAATCCGCCTGGGGCATGGCAGATGGTCCATTCTGGACAAACCACATGCTCTCTTGCGGGTTCGATGTATGATAGGTGAACAGACAACTTCCCCATATGCTCAGGAAGTTAAGCGCATCCGAGCCCGTACGTCTACCGACCTTTGCTTCCGCCACTTTTCCATTAGCGAACGTAATAGTTCCTTCTTCTGAAGTGATACCTTCACCACGTCTGGCTCTAAGTACCCCCGTCCCGCGCCTGAGTTGAATGGTCTGAATGATACTGACCAACCTGTCAGTCGCTATCTCTTGCTGCCGCTGCATAGACCCGTCTCCATAATGGACAAGTATTTTCCTTTGCGAGAAGAATCTTCGATTGTTGTTGTGATAAGGGTCTTGATCAAATATGAGGAGCCGATTACCTCCACAAGAATAACATATAGATCAAATTGGTGATAGCGATTACTATGAGCATAGTACTTTTTTCTGTTATCATAATAAACGGACCGAACAGCCAGGAATGACCGTTATGCCCTCATCCCAGGCGGGAAGCGGGTTGAGCTTTGATAGCCAGGGTTGTCCGACATATTTTCCTGAATAAATATCGAGGCGGAAGTTGTCCCTGTTTTCTTCTGATATATCGTGATTACTGTAGTTACAGAATTCTTTAGAAGGATCGAGTACGACCGGTGACTCCCACCGTTCCTGGAGAGTCAAATGTCAAGAAATCATAGGGAATGCAGGAAAGTATGATCAGACCAGGCTGCTGATCGGTATTATTATTGTAGCCAACTGCGCTCACTTAGTCAGCAAGGTACCGCTTGCCGCTCTATAGTTAGCGTTTTACAATAATTTCAGTATCCTCAAGAGGAGCGAGATCGCTATTGACTCCCTCTTTTCTTGAGGAACAGTATATGCATCATATGCTAAGATGTCAAGTGGAGATGCAATTAAAGGAGTAAGTATGACAACAACTCAGACACAGCCACAGGTGCAACAGTGGACGAATCTCGCCCAACAGCTACGTATAGATAGTATCCGCTGCACCACTGCCGCGGGGTCAGGGCATCCGACGTCTTCTATGTCGGCTGCAGACCTGATGGCAGTCTTGATGGTGAGCTACCTGCACTACGACTTCGATCATCCTAAGAACCCGAATAACGATCACCTCATTTTCTCAAAGGGGCACGCATCCCCCCTGCTCTATTCGATGTATAAGGCTGCTGGAGCTATCACCGATGAAGAGTTGATGACATTGCGCAAGTTTGGCAGCCGTCTTGAGGGCCATCCGACGCCTGTGCTGCCCTGGGTGGATGTTGCCACCGGCTCGCTTGGACAGGGCCTGCCAATTGGCGTTGGCATCGCGCTGGTTGGCAAATACCTGGATAAATTGCCGTATCATATCTGGGCGCTGCTGGGTGATAGTGAGATGGCGGAAGGCTCGATCTGGGAAGCTTTCGGCCATGCCTCGTTCTATAAACTGGATAATATGATCGCCATTCTTGACTGCAACCGTCTGGGTCAGCGTGGCGAGACCATGCTCGGCTGGAATACGCAGGCATACGAAGCGAGGGCGAAGGCTTTTGGCTGGAACGCCATCGTAATCGACGGACACAACTATGAGGAGATCAACAAAGCCTACTCCCAGGCAATGCAGAATAGCGGCTCGCCCACGTTAATCGTCGCTAAGACGATAAAGGGCAAGGGCGTCTCTTTCCTGGAGAACGTGAATGGCTGGCATGGCAAGCCGCTCAACAAGGAGCAGGAAGAGAAAGCCATGCAGGAGCTCAAGCCGCCCGCCCGCAGCCAGGTCTTCCCGGTGCAGAAGCCTGCGGAAGCTCAGCCCGCGCCGGAGCCTGAGAAAAAGCCCCTTGAGCTGCCTCGTTATGACGCAAAAGAACCTGTGGCGACACGTAAAGCTTACGGCGATGCGCTGCTGGCGTTGGGGGCAGCCAATCCCGATGTGGTCGCGCTGGACGGCGAGGTGAGCAACTCGACCTATGCCGAAGAGTTTGCCAAAGCCTATCCGGGGCGCTACTTTGAGCAGTATATCGCGGAGCAGCAGATGATCGCGGCGGCGGTTGGCATGAGCGTGCGCGGCAAGATTCCTTTTGCCTCTACCTTTGCGGCCTTCTTCTCGCGGGCATATGACTTCATCCGTATGGCCGCGATTTCGCGCGCCAATATCCGCCTTGCTGGCTCGCATGCAGGCGTCTCTATTGGTGAGGATGGGCCTTCGCAGATGGGATTGGAAGATCTCTCGATGATGCGAGCCGTATATGGCAGTACGGTACTCTATCCATGCGATCCTAACCAGACGGCCCAGCTCGTGGCGGCGATGGCGAAGCATGACGGCGTCGTCTATATACGGACTACGCGTGAAAAGACGCCTGTGTTATATAGCTCCACGGATACGTTTACTGTTGGCGGTAGCAGAGTTCTGCATCAATCTGAAAACGACCGCGCGACGGTTGTCGCTGCCGGGATCACGCTGCACGAGGCGCTTAAAGCTTATGACACGTTATTAAGCGAGGGCATTGCTATTCGCGTGATTGATGCATATTCGGTCAAACCGATGGATCATGAGACGCTGCTGGCTGCCGCACAGGCAACCGGGGATAAGATCGTCACGGTCGAGGATCACTGGCCTGAAGGTGGCCTGGGGGATGCTGTGCTGGAGGTCTTTTCACAGCGTTATGGGCGTCTGCCGCAGGTGGTACGACTGGCCGTCCAATCGATGCCCGGTTCTGGCACGCCCGCAGAACTGCTGGAGGCGGCAGGCATTAGCGCGGACCATATTGTGCAGGCGGTCAGGGCGCTGATACGCCAATCGTAACTTTGCTTTTCCTTTCCTTCTGGCCTGTGAACAGGGGCTGTAGATGATACAGCCCCTGCCCTATTTTTGTTGTGTCTGAACTGGTGAAGGTTATTGTGCAGCTCCCTTTGAAACTCGGCTAAACGCTCTCTCGTATTTGATCTAACAGGTGAAAATTTATATATTGCGAACGAGGGAGTTTTTTATGCAATGTAAAAAGGTATCTTTAGTGATTAACCCTAGAACCGGACAAAATGTAGCGCAACTGACGGATGTGATGGCGGTATTATATGGCGCGGGCTGGAAAGTGGATACGCTGCTCAAAGAGTATGGCGGCCATACAATGGAGCTGGCGAATGATGCAGCCAAAAACGGCTGTGATCTGGTCATTGCTTATGGAGGAGATGGCACACTAAACCAGGTCATCAACGGGGTGATGAATGCCAGGGGGAAGCGCAAAATTGTCGGGCTGATTCCAGGAGGGACCGCTAACGAATGGGCGTATGAGGTTGGCATCCCCGCCGATCCCGTGAAGGCCGCGCTTGCCCTGGTCGATAGCGACCTGCGCAGGGTCGATGTGGGCCATGTCGATGTGAAGCGCCTGACATTCCTTGATACTGCTTCAGCAGCAAATGAGCAGCAAGCTGCTGCGGATGAGCAGAAACAGCATCAGAAAAAGGTTAAGCGTTCCCATGCGAGTAGCCAGGCTCGTCATCACTTCTTGCTCATGGCCGGTCTGGGCATTGATGCTGCCGTGATGGGCGATGTCTCCAAAAATCTCAAGTATCAGGTTGGTCGTCTGGCGGTTGGCGTGGCGGCGATGAAAAAGATACCGGAGATGCAGTCTTTCCCAGTGGAGATACAGGTCAAAGGTGGCGATCATGCTACGACCTGGAAGGGCGAGGCGTTGCAGATTGTGATTGGCAATACGCGTCGTTACGCCGACGCTGTGGAGTTTACGCCCGATGCCTATATTGACGATGGAGTGCTTGATGTTTGTCTTATCACCGAAGGCAATCCCTTGACGACGATGCAGCAAATTTTCTCGCTGCTACTGCGTCGCAAGCCTGATGATGTTACTGCGGAATACTTTCGCGGTGCGCATCTCTCAATCACCGTTCCATCCAATATTCATCTACATCTGGATGGAAGTACCGTTAAGCTCAAGGACTACCTGAGTAAGTCGGACTATGGTACACTGGAGCAGGCAGGGAATGCGGAACAGGTAATGGTCACGTATTGCTTTGATGCGATGCCCCACGCTCTGGATGTGGCGATCCCTCACAGCTACAATCAAGAGCTGTTTGAGCATGCTCATACAGAGCATGAGCATGATACAGATGGTTCTCATGTAGAACCGCGTACAAAGGAGCAAGAAGAGCAGAGGCTAAAGCAGCACTCACATGAGGAGCCTGCTAGTACTGATGCCGAAAAAGAAGGGCCAGATCTGGCCGATTCGCTGCTCGAACACGGACGCGGCGTCACAGTTCTTGGGGTGGCATCGAACTCTGCGAAGAAGCCGCGTTATGTGATTGCGGGACACGCGCCAAAGCGCAGTTCTAGCGAGTTGAAACCGGTGGCGGTCGTCGTCACCGACAAAACGACCATTCTTGACCGCAATGGACAGCAAGTATCCCTGTCTGCTGTACAGGAATTGCAGGAAGGCGCCCGTATCGACGTTGAGGGCCGACAAAGCAAGCGAGGGGTAATTAAAGCGACACGCATGGTTGTTTAGCCGGGCATACGCCTCCTTGCTTTTGACCCGTGAGGGCAGGGGCAGGGGCAAGCCCTGCCCCTACAGTTCTTTTATCTGTAGGGGCAGGGCTTGCCCCTGCCCAAATAGAAAGCAAGAAGGCGAGTATGACGAACGAAGAACTGGAATGGCATTCAGTGCTGGATGCCGTTCTTAATACCGATATACGAACAAAGTTGCCCACTCTGGACCAGCGGGGAGTGGTGGCTTATACTGATGGAGCCTGCCTTAAAAATCCCGGTGGTCCGGCGGGCTGGAGCGCCTTATTGTGGGCGGCGGCTGATATGGTGAATGGGAAGGTACGCGAGGGAGCTGCCTGCTTTGAGCGTTACGGGCATATCCCCAAATCACCCACCACCACCAATAATCGGGCCGAGATCGCTGCTGTGCTGGCGGTCCTCTCCCTGGCTCCCCCTGCCCTTCCCCTCCTAATCTATAGCGATAGCGAATATACCATTAAGGTAGCGACCGGGGTTTACCAGATGAAGGCCAACGAGGATTTATGGGCCTATTATAAAAAGCTCGTTGGCTACCGCAAGCAGCCTCCTGAGTTTGAATGGGTGCGTGGTCACGCCGGACATTTGCACAACGAACGAGCAGACGAGCTGGCAGGTCTGGGAGCTTTCGGGGGCGACCGGGTAGCCTATGAAAAATGGCAGCAGTCGCAAGCTCCTGAAGCGCACAATGATGCGCTCTCACCGGAATTGCTTGAGTTGCGTCAGCAGGTGCAGAAGCTCAACGCCTTCTTCGCAACTCCTGGCGGTTCGCGGGCCAGCGATCAGGAGCGCAAGTTTATCAGCGATATGGCTAAACGGTTGCAGAAAAACAACTTCGTCCCGTCGGAGAAGCAGCGTGGCTGGGTCAAGGGGCTGCTGGTCAAATATCGCGTCTGACCGCCTGTTTTGCGCCTTTCAGTCGCGGAGTCCAGACATCAGGCAGCGAATTGTTTGTATAGACTTCTGAATTAGCCGCGGCTGAGCGGCGTTCGCAACTGCATTTCAATTGAGTGGCGTGATAAAATTGGTTGGAGTGGATGGCACTCTATCAGTGAGCTAAGTTGTAACAAAAGGGAGTCTCATCGTGCATCAAGACCTGACAAATCGTTTTATATCGCTACTGCAGTCTCAGCATGTGCCGGTCGGCCTGGCTTTTGTGGATGAGGTGCCGGAGGATGTCCAGCATCACGCGACTCGCGTACCGTCGGCCTGTACGTTCTGGCGTCTAGGCGAGCAGGGCGTTTTCTATGCCACAGCCGAAGACCACCAGCAATGCCCTATTGGTATGATGACGATGGGTTTCACAATGCCTGCATCAGCTCAGCAGCGAGCGCAGGAACTGGTACAGACGATGGCGAATGTGCAATATTTCTCGCCCGCCGAAGTGAGCGCGCTCCCTGTGGTCAAAAAGCCGCACCAGAGCATTATTTATGGTCGTCTTGACCAGTTTCCCGTAGAGCCGGATGTGGTGCTCTGCATCATGGATACGCAGCAAGCGATGCTTACCGCTGAGGCAATGGGACAGGTCAACTGGCTGCAAGGGGGGCAGATGGCCTTTGGCCGTCCGACCTGCGGCGTAATCCCGCGCACATTGCATACCGACGCAGCCTCGCTCAGCTTCGGTTGCGTCGGAGCGCGTACATACGTCGGCTTAACGCCTGCCGAAGTCGTCTTGACCATTCCCGGTCATAAGTTCGCGGGCCTTATCGAGCGGCTACAGACTATCGTGGACGCCAACAACGCGCTTGCTCCATTCCATCAGCAGCAAAAGGCTCTTTTTGAGGCATAAGGAATAAATCTTTCCAGAGGAACAGACGTATGACCACGATGAAACGACAACCCGAACAGGTGGAGTCAGCGGCTCCCGTATCTCAACGCAATCCAGGCATTGCCCTGGATATGGATTGGGTGAGCGGCGTGCGCATCAATCGCAGCGCGGTAGAGCGCCGGGCCGCCACCTTGACGACGCGCCGCACGGTCAAGAAGGAGTGGCAGGCTGCATGGTTATTGCGCGCCATCACCTGTCTTGATCTGACCACGCTTGCCGGAGACGATACGCCGGGTAATGTCTTGCGCCTCTGTGCTAAAGCGCGCCAGCCTGTGCGTCAGGAACTGCTGGATGAGCTGGGAATGGAGCAGTTGTGGGTTGGCGCGGTCTGTGTCTACCACAATCTGGTCCCCGTCGCAGTCAGGGCGTTGCGGGGCGCAGATATTCCAGTTGCGGCTGTCTCGACCGGTTTTCCGGCGGGCCAGAATCCCTTCGAGCAGAAGTTGCAGGAGATCGAGGCGTCCGTCAAGGAGGGGGCACGCGAGATTGATATTGTGATCTCGCGCGCCCACGTCCTGACCGGCAATTGGCAGGCGCTCTACGACGAAGTGCAGGCGTTCCGTATGGCCTGTGGCGATGCCCATATGAAGACCATCCTCGCGACCCATGAGCTGGCGACCTTGCGCAATGTGGGTATGGCGAGCCTGGTCTGCATGATGGCGGGCGCTGACTTTATCAAAACCTCGACCGGCAAAGAAGCGGTCAACGCCACGCTGCCGGTGGGTATCGTGATGACGCGCGCTATTCGCGATTATTATGAGCAAACGGGCTACAAAGTGGGATTCAAGCCTGCCGGTGGTATTCGCAGCGCAAAGGCGTCGCTGGACTGGCTGATCCTGATGAAGGAGGAGCTTGGGAACGAGTGGCTGACCAATGCGCTCTTCCGCATCGGAGCTAGCGGCCTGCTGTCTGATATTGAGCGCCAGCTCTCGTACTACGTCACCGGTCGTTACGCGGCTGCGCATCACAATCCATTGGTTTAGAGGAGGTCAACGGTGAATGTAAAGGAAATTTTTGAGACCATGCAATATGGGCCAGCACCGGAGGCCGCTTCTCTCGCTCATGACTGGCTAAAGCAGCATCAGCCGTTTGAGCTGTTTATCAATAATCAATGGGTAAAGCCTGCCGGTGGTCAGTATATCGAGACGATCAATCCGGCTAACGGGCAACCACTGGCGCGGGTTGCCGCTGCCGGTAGCGCCGATGTTGCTGCCGCCGTTGCCGCTGCTCGTACAGCCTTCGAGACGTGGGGGAGAACGCCGGGCCATCTCCGCGCGCGTTATCTCTATGCCATTGCGCGCCAGATCCAGAAGCATTCACGTATGCTGGCTGTCCTGGAGACATTGGATAATGGGAAAACCATCCGTGAGACCCGCGATATTGATATTCCGCTGGTCGCGCGCCATTTCTACTATCATGCAGGCTGGGCGCAACTGATGGCCTCAGAACTTTCCGGCTATCAGCCCCTCGGCGTTGTCGGGCAGATCATCCCCTGGAACTTTCCTCTGTTAATGCTCGCCTGGAAGATTGCTCCTGCGCTTGCGATGGGCAATACCGTCGTGCTAAAACCAGCGCGTTATACACCTCTTACCGCCCTCAAATTTGCCGAAATCGTGCAGGAGATTGGATTGCCTCCCGGGGTGGTCAATATTGTGACCGGGGAGGCCTCGCAGGTGGGAGAGGCGCTGGTGCAGCATCCTGATGTCAATAAGATCGCCTTTACCGGCTCGACCGAGGTTGGACGCACGATCAGGCGTGCTACGGCTGGTTCGGGCAAGAAGCTCTCATTGGAGTTGGGTGGCAAATCGCCCTTTATCGTTTTTGATGATGCCGACCTGGATAGCGTTGTGGAAGGCGTTGTGGATGCCGTCTGGTTTAATCAAGGCCAGGTCTGTTGTGCAGGCTCGCGCTTGTTGGTCCAGGAAGATATCGCTGAACGGCTGATTGCGAAGTTGCGTGTGCGTATGGAACGTCTGCGCGTTGGCGATCCCCTGGATAAGGCCGTGGATATCGGGGCGATTGTTTCACCGGCGCAGCTCAAAGAGATTCAGCGTTTGGTGGCTATAGGCGTTGAAGAGGGGGCGCAGATGTGGCAACCCTCCTGGGCCTGTCCTGTGGAAGGCTATTTCTTCCCGCCAACGCTCTTTACCAACGTTTCGCCCGCCACAACTATCGCGCAGGTAGAGATTTTCGGGCCGGTACTTGTCGCCATGACCTTCCGCACGCCAGCCGAGGCGGTGGAGCTGGCAAACAATACGCGTTATGGTCTGGCTGCCAGCGTGTGGAGCGATAATATCAACCTTGCGCTGGATATTGCTCCCAAACTGAAGGCCGGCAGCGTCTGGATCAACTGCACCAACCTGTTTGATGCCGCCAGCGGCTTTGGCGGCTACCGCGAAAGCGGCTTTGGACGCGAGGGCGGCAAAGAAGGCTTATACGAGTATGTACGTCCTGCCTGGAAGGCTGCCGGACAAAAAATCTCTCTGAATGGTACAGAGCCATCCTCTAACGGGCATGGGCAAGAGGAAGCAGCGCAGCTAGAGCTGGATGAAGCGGCGAATATTGCTCCATCGACCAATGGATATGGCACGGCGTATCCCCCGATTGATCGCACGCCCAAGCTGTTCATCGGTGGCAAGCAGGTGCGGCCCGATTCTGGCTATAGCCGCAGTGTCTTTACCCCTGATGGACGCGTGATCGGCGAAGTTGGCGAGGGCAATCGTAAAGATATTCGTAACGCCGTTGAGGCCGCGCACGCCGCCCGAAGCTGGTCTACTGCCACAGCGCATAATCGAGCGCAGGTCCTCTACTATATCGCCGAGAATCTGGCGGCACGCGAGGAAGAGTTTGCCCGCAGAATCACCTTGCAAACGGGGCGTTCCCATGACGATGCGAGCAGGGAAGTGCAGGTAACGCTCTCTCGCCTGTTTAGCTATGCCGCCTGGGCCGATAAATTTGAGGGGACGGTCCACCAGCCGCCTCTGCGCGGGGTCGCGCTTGCCATGCGCGAGGCTATCGGGATCATCGCTCTGGCCTGTCCCGACGAATATCCCTTGTTGGGATTTATCTCGCTGGTCGCACCTGCGATTGCGATGGGGAATACAGTCGTCGTCATCCCATCGCAATCATCGCCTCTCAGCGCCACCGATTGCTACCAGGTCTTCGAGACATCCGACCTGCCGCCTGGAGTCGTCAATATCGTCACCGGAGACCGCGATGCTCTCAGCAAGGTATTAGCCGAGCATGATGATGTTGATGCCATGTGGTACTTCGGCTCCGCGCTCCTGAGCGAAGCTAGACGCGAGAGCGGAGTTGGAGCGCGGAACACTTCGGAGGACTTTGGCTCTGCGGAAGGCTCCAGACAGGTTGAACTGGCGTCTGTGGGGAATATGAAGCGCACATGGGTCAATTACGGTTATGCCCGCAACTGGCTCGATCCCGTGCAGGGCGAAGGCGAAGAGTTTTTGCGCGAAGCCACGCAGGTGAAGAATATCTGGCTTCCTTATGGAGAGTAAAAGGCCCTTTAGCCCACCAGCGACTTCGCTGGCAGGCAAGCAAGCTTTACTAGCTTGCCGTATCGACTAAAGCGCGAATACCAAATCTCCTGCTTGTATCGCGACCGGTTTTTGTTGGGGCGCCAGGGTCATATAGAAGCCGCGCTTTCCATGATCCAGAAATTGCAGGGCTTCCTTCAGCCGCTCTCCTACCAGGGGCATGATATCGCAGGCCGCGAACTGGCTAAATTCCACGCATGGCGCAGCTACCATAATATCGGTCAGGTGCATCATCAGCCCGGTCTTTGCCGATTGGATCGCGATCCCATCCGCCAGACGAGCTAGCTTCTGTTCCTCTGCCGTCTCCACCAGAATATTTTCTCCTGCGCATCCATCCGGCAAGTGCGGACCAAACTGTGTGCGCATACTCTGATAGTGACTGGTAAAGCCCATAGATACAGCATTGACGGATTGGTTGCGTGACGAAGGATGGTCGGTATGGTGAACGTCAATGACCTCTTCTCCCTCCGCTGTCACCCCAATAACTCCTCTGGTTGAAAGCAGCAAAGAGTTCACAATCAGCAGCGGCGAAGGATCGTAATAACGTTGGGGCTTCTGCCCGATTTTGAGCGGCGAGCGCTGTATCTGGACCTGCTTGATACGACCGATTTCGTGCATATAGTTCCCTTTTGTGTTGAATGAGATAGCTTTTGTAGCGTAATGGTGAAGATTGCGCCTATCATACCACTTTTGTCAAGCTCTGTGCATCGCCCAAAAGACCGATGTTTTTCAAATCGTACCTGTTATATTTGGTTTGTTGATACTGCCTATTATTAAACAGGAAGGTAAAGCATATGCGAGATATCAGGGAAATAGAGCAGATGCGGATCGTGTATCAGCTTCCTCGTATGGAAGAGGTTACTGTGCGCAAGGATATCGTATATAAAACTGTCGATGGCGAAGATTTAATGCTGGATGTATATTATCCCCTTGACGCGCAACTTCATGTACCTCGTCCTGCCGTGATCTTTGTGCATGGTGGCTCTCAGCCGGAGCATGTGGAGCGTTCGCGAGAGTCACAGCCTTATATCTCCTGGTGCCGGCTCGTCGCTGCGTCTGGCGTTATTGCCGTCATGTTCAAGCATCGTACCGATGAGGGCCATTCACAACTTGCGCAAGCCGGCAGCGATGTCGAAGATCTTGTTGACTATATTCGGCATAATGGCGCGTCCTTAGGTATAGATCCAGATCAGTTAGGAATCTTTTCTTTCTCAGGTGGCCCCATTCATGCGCTGCGTGCTGTTCTGAGGGGGACGCCGGCGTATATTCGCTGTATTATTGTCTACTATGGGGGGATGACGCTGCTCAATCCCAAATATTTTCACTTCGGGCCTGAGGAAGAGGAATTGCTAAAAGAGTTTTCGCCCGTTTATCATCTTCGCCAGGAAGATCCCGCAAAAATTCCTCCGCTTTTTATCGCAAAAGCCGGGCTGGATAGAGCGTTTTTGAACGAATCTATCGACGAATTCTTGAACATTGCGAATGAACGCAACATCCCCGTTACGTTCATGAATCACCCGACCGGCGAGCATGGCTTTGATATCATCAACGATGATGCCCGCTCCCGCGAAATTATCAGAGCGACGCTGGGTTTTATTACTGAGCATTTGGGGATCTCTTCTTGACAGAAAAGATGTTTGAGAACAAGGGATAGTACCCCCCCTCGTAACTCCTTCGTAGGGACCCGGTTTACCGCGTCCTCAGGCGATTTATCGCCTTCCTAGCACGCGGTAAACCGGGTCCCTACGACACTTTCGGCTGAGGAGTTTTCTTCGTAGAGCCATACTACGTCACAAAGAGACCTCCTGATGCATCTTGATTAGTAGCTGTCAATTCGCCATATCAGGAGATATCATGGCTAGAGAATCCACCGATCCTCCCTCTCCCACGCGCCGTCGTGCGTTGGCGTTACTGGTGCTGGCCCCGCCGTTGATGATGGGGCTACCATCGAGTGACGTTGCGCCCGCATACTCCAACCAGGCCGGACGGTTGCGTATCGCTATGCTCAGCTTCTGGCACGTTCATGCCCTCGATTATGCGCACCAGGCGCTCAGCAATGCCGCTGTTACGCTGGTGGGCGTCTGGGATGAGGAACTGGAACGGGGGCAGGCACAGGCCAGAACATTTGGAGTTCCTTTCTATCAGCATCTAGCGGATTTGCTGGCTCATCCCGATATCGATGGGGTAATCGTTGATGCTCCGACAACCATGCATCGCGATGTGATAGCGGCTGCCGCGCAAGCTGGCAAACATATCTTTACCGAAAAGGTGCTGGCCCCGACTTTACGCGAATGCAACGAAATTGTAGCGGCGGTCAACAAAGCTAATGTGGCCCTGATGGTCTCGTTGCCCAGGCTTTATGCAGGATCGACGCTGGCTATCCAGCAGATTCTGAAGCAGAAGCTTCTCGGGGAAGTTTCGCAGGTCAGGACGCGTCTCTTTCACGATGGTGCGCTCAGGACGCTGCTTCACCCGCAGGGATGGTTGCCGCCGGCCTTTTTCAATCCGCAGCAAACGGCGGGAGGAGCAATGATCGATCTGGGCGCTCACCCCATGTACCTGGCTCGGGTCCTGCTGGGCCTGCCGGAGAGCGTCAGCGCCACCTATGGATATATGACCGGGCGGGCCGTTGAGGATAATGCCGTTGCCATGCTGCGCTACCCACAGGGCGCGGTGGGGATCGTCGAAGCAGGCTTTGTCAACCCGCTGGCTCCATTTACCATTGAAGCACATGGTACTGAGGGGAGTCTGCTCTATGGAACGCCCGATGACAAGATACAGATCCGCAGCGCGCATATCAGTAAGCCTGCTGGTGTATGGAGCGTCTGGACGGTGGTTCCACCCGACCAGCCCACCGCATTTCAGCAATGGGTTGAGCATATCCAGCAAGGAACGCGCCCCCAGGAGAACACTCAGATCGCGGTAGACCTGAGTATGCTCATGGAGGCGGCGAATCTTTCGGCGAGACGGAGCCAGCCTGTGCGGCTGGACTCGTTATCGCGCTGATGTATGCGGATTATTTCCCAACCACCGAGCGTAGCTGTGAAACCACCTGCTCTAGCTGGGTGGCCGCGTCGGTTGCCGAAGTTGTACCGGAGACGAGCTGTTCCGTCACTTGCGTTGCCACCTTGAGCGCCGTGGCTAGCTTCTGATTGCTAACGCTCTGGTACTGAGTGGCGTTTTCAATGTACTGGGCTGCGGTGACGATGCGTTCCAGGGCCAGCCTGGCGGTGTGAGCGTCGATATGTCCCCACTGCTGTGCCAGCTCCGTTCCGGTCTTGATCAACTGAGTCGCCGCGACCTTCGTGGCGTCGGCATAGTACTGCACGGATTGCAGACCTACCTGTGACGAGTCTACCACCCACATCTGCTCTGATGCCGCATCCTGCTGGCTCGTTGCCAGGGCGGTCATCGCCCGGCTATTACTGCGCAGGTATTCGACCGAGTTAAGGATGGGCTGCGTAATGCGGCGTCCGAAGATCAAGCCGACGAAGGCCGCCAGAACAGCCATAGTAAGAGCAACTATACCGGTAAGGAGGAGCTGCCGGTTGGCGACAGCGGTAACAGTGTTCACCGGACTGAGCACGTAATATTTCCAGGGAACGGTTGTGGTCGCCTGCTGGACTACCTGATATTGTTCGGTTTGCCCGGCGGGCTGCGCCTGGAACGTGGTCGTGGGCGTGGTATCGTGCAAGGTATTGGCAAATGCGCTATCGCTGAGCGTGTGGACTGGATCGATGGTGCCGTAACGTAGCTCCTGGCTGATGCGCAGTTGCACATCGCCAGGAATGGGAGCAACGCTTGTAAAACGCCGGGCGGGATCGGTATCAGCTATGCGTACGCCGTTCTCATCGAGGATGAAGGCGTAACTGCCATCTCCATTAGCCCCTTGATCGCCATCAACGATATTCCAGATGTAATTGATGTTAAGGGTCGCCCGCATGAATCCTAAATACTGGCGAGGCTGCGGATTAACGACAGGAGCATAAATATCGATAGAGGCCGTCTTCGTTCCCGGGGTATAGTAGACCGAGGAAATCACTGTTTTGCCTGTGCTAACTGTCTTGAGATAGTCTGGTGGGACGAGAAACTGCCCATGTGGCTTGGGTGGGTTAGAAAGCGGGTAGTACAGCAATGGTTGTCCCTGTGGAGTGAAAAGGTCCCATGAGGTATAGTTCTTATCGCGGAACGTGCCGGCACCCAGTGCGAACAGGGCATGAGTGGCAAGATCCTGATAGGCGGGAGACTTGGGCTCAGGTGGAGCAGCCATAAAGATCGCCACCGATTGCACCTGGCTCAGGGTGAGCGCATCCAGAGTTCGTTCTCGGATGTAGGTATCGATCAATTGGACGCGCGTTTTAGCATCGCTCTCCATCGCGGTATTGGCCTGATTAGTCAATGCCGGGCGCGTCTGCATTTCACTAAAAAGTAGCGTGATACCGAGCGGTATGATCGCTGCCAGCACGAGTCCGATAGAAACGCGTACTGATAGAGAGAAGCGTCGCCGACGCCGTGGCTCGAACTCTTGTAGAGACATGATGCTAACCATCCTTTTGTGTATGCTTTACTGTTGAATGATGCCTATACGCTCTAGATCATAGAGCAAGCGTTGGACTTCTTCTTGTGGGCGGGCTATCAGACGGGTCAGTTCTATCGTATTTCGACGTCCGTCGATTAACAGAAACAAATGTCGATGTAAGCGAGAAAGCCCGGCCTGATCCAGTAAACGCAATGCCTCATCATCCTGCCGTGTGCGTCGCGGATTGCTAAAGCTAAGGGAGGAAGTTCTAACGCCAAAGCCGTTGGGCGGTGGCTCATTCCATTCCCGATCTTGAATGATGTATGGTGGAGTGGGAGGGTGGGGAGTATCGAACGTTTGTCGCGGATATGCCCCAGTATCCCTAAATGACGGTGTTGATAGCGTACGCGGCGTCTCATGGAGAGGCCGCGTGGACCTACCAGGCACAGACGAGACAAACGTGAAGCGACATGCGCCCCAGCTATGCAACCACTCAAGGGCTCGTTGCCCAACAAGCTGACCGCCACGGGCATAAGTTATTTGCCCATGAACGAATGTGAGCTCGCCTTCTTCTCGGCCTGGGCCTTCACCCCGCTCGACGGTCAAAAACCCGGTTCTCCGTCCGAGCTGGATAACCTCAATAACATTACTCAGTCGATCTGTTGTTGTTCCTCGTCTCTGTGACATGTATTTATTAACCTGGCCTCTTGACGAGGTGCTCCTCTCACTTCACTAACTTTATGAGCATGTTACTACTTTACCCGTAGATGAGTTATACCAGCATATCACATTTTGCAGACTATGCAACGGTAGTTTTATCTTTCTCAACCTGCTTATCCCCTCTATTATACCTTTTCTGGCAAGCATTTTGGGCGATTGAGATGCTTTAGTGATTCTACTAGAACTTGTGCCCGGATATGTCTCATGTTATACTGCCGAACAGCAAACAACGACTACGGCCTGGATGCACCGTTCAGGGACACAACCACATTGAAGCGTTTTGCCAAGTAAATTGTTCACCATGATGATAATGCCTTGTGCTATATTATAGCAATAGCATACCCATTAGTACTAGTCTAGATGGCATAATACCAGCGTAATGCCCTCATCATCTAACAATACAAAGGATAGCATATGATCCATCTTGCGCCAGATTATGTCTATACTCCGCAAGGGCTACAGGCGAATATGGTCGTTTCGATCTCAAACGAGGGACGTATCGTCTCGCTCTCTAAACTGGGCGCGAGCAAAGTCGTACCTGAACCCCTTGCAGGCGTGGCTCTCTTGCCTGGCTTTGTCAATACGCATAGCCATGTGTTTCAGCGTATGTTGCGAGGTCATACCCATCGTCCGCTCTCCAGCCAGGATACCTTCTGGACCTGGAGGCGCGCGATGTATGATGCAGCCAGGCAGCTTGATCCTGATCGTTTATATGACGTGGCCTTATATACCTATCGTGAGATGGCCGCGGTCGGCTATACTATCGCGGGAGAGTTTCACTATCTCCATCACCAACCGAATGGACAGCCGTATGCCAATCCCAATGCTATGGCTGAAGCTGTGGTATACGCCGGGCGTGATGCTGGCATTCGGGTTGTGCTGCTGATGACTGCCTACGCTCAGAGCGGCTTTGGCCAACCGCCAGAGGAAGAGCAGCGGCGCTTCTGTGATGCTTCCGTTGAAGCCTTTCTTGCGCGCGTCGATGCCTTGCGCCTTGCAAACATACCCGTCGGTATCGCGCCTCATTCGGTGCGTGCAGTACCGGAAGCGTGGTTTTCTGCTATTGTTGCTTACTGCCAGAGCCATCATTTGCCTATACATGTGCATGCTGATGAACAGATAGCGGAGATTGAGCAGTGTCAGGCGGCCTATGGTTGCACCCCGATAGAGCTACTGGAACGCTTCGGCGTGTTAGGCCCGTTAACCACCATCGTCCATGCCACCCACGCCAGTCCGGCGGAAATATCGCTGCTGGCTCGCTATGGCTGTACCGTCTGTGTATGCCCGACCACCGAGGGCGATCTGGGCGACGGTATCGCTCCCTACGCCGATCTGGTCGCGGCGCATATTCCCTTATCTATCGGCTCCGATAGCAATACGCGCCTCGATCCCATCGAAGAACTGCGCTGGGCCGAGTATTCTGCTCGCATGCGTTACCAGCGCCGCCGTGTGCTTGTCGCCGACGAGCTCTCGTCGCCTGGACCGCTTTTGCTCGACTATGGGACCCACCGTGGCGCGGCGGCTTTAGGGGTAGAAACGGGTGTGATTGCTCCAGGCATGCTGGCCGATTTTGTGGCTATCGATCTGGAACATCCGACTATGGCCGGCTGGAACGAGAATGACCTGCTGGATGTGCTCTTCTTCGGAGCTTCGTCTGAGGTAATCATGCAGACGTGGGTACAGGGAAAGAAGTCTCGTTGATGCTGCTTGCGCAATGAAACAGCCATTGCGCAAGCAGCATAGAAACTAAGGATTGGGATTTTTGGGAGCTAAGGTGACATCACCCAGATTGGGAATGTTATCGAACGCGTGCGGATCTAAGCCGAAGCTGGCAGAGAACAGGCCGCGCTCGAAGAATGTGGTCATTTGCGAAAGATCAACGTGGCCTACGATATTATTGGAGAAGAAGATGAGCAAGGTAAGCGGGTCATTGGTGGTGCTGCCGACGTGGTGGAGGTAGTTTTGGGGCACAAATACTACATCACCTGGCTGGATTGTGAAGATTTCGTGGGTATTGTCCGGGGTAATAACCTCAAACTGACCCTGACCCTGCACACAATAGTTGATCTCAGAAGCATTCGGGTGCCAGTGTGGCTCACGCAGACCGCCCGGTTGTTCCTGGACGATGAACAGAGTAATTCCGCTCAGCGACGGAATAAACTGAGGAGTCAGCGCGGCAATGGTCCCGCCAGTAAATACTTTGGCCGGGATATCCTGGAAGTTAACCGTAAATGGTCCTGAAGAAGAGGAGGGCGTTGCAGTTGGGATCGCACCTGTATTGACCAGGAACTGATCAGTCTGCTGTGGCAGCGCCGGGAAACTGGCAGTCGGGATCGAGTACGTCTGAGCTAATATACTGCGCGGGATCACACTGAGCGAGTTAGAGACGTCAATGTGTTCAGGACTTTCGTGAGTAAACGCCACGATCATATGTAGCGTGTCTGTACCGGTATTGCGGATATAGTGTATGGCTCCCTCAGGGACGAAGGTAACATTGCCGGGCCCGATGGGGAAGACGGCGTTGCTCGTCCCAGAAAGGAAAATTCCGACCTCGCCCTGCCCGCTCAGACAGTAATTTAACTCGTTGGCGTTGATATGCCAGTGAAGCTCGCGCATCGCGCCCGGATTGATGCGCAGTGAGAAGAGGGATAGGCCGCTTAATTCTTCGATATCGCCTGCGACCGCAGTCCTGTTCGTCCCACCGGCAAATACATCCGGCTCTGACTCTTCCAGGGCGAATTTGAACGAATCGGGCTTTTTCCCGCTGGGCGACATTTTTGCTAGAGGGGTGGTTACTGTGTGCGTGGCAGCGGAAGCCGCGCCGACCGGCAATGCGATGCCACCAAGCGCCCCCAGAGTTGCAGCAACGCTTGCCCCTTTGAGCAGGCTGCGGCGAGGGAAGTTATTGGCATCATTTTCAGCGCGCGGGTCGGTTGCGCCAGGGATCGGCTCTGGTTGTGGTGATTTCTGGTTTTCTGAAGTCATGGAGATCCTTTCTCTGCTTAAAAATATACTCCTGGACTGTACCGTGGCAAGACAAAGAAATAGAAAGGCAGCACGGTGTTGTGCTGTCTGATACTGTAAAAGAAACTGGGAGGCACCCAAAGCAGTAAGCTCTGCATGATCATGGCCAGAAAATATTGAATCCATGTGGCTGACAACATTGACCATGCCAGGAAACTCTACAAGTATAAATATATGCTAAAAACATTGTATTGTCAAGGCATAGAGGCGCTTTTCGGATTTTATAGAACGCAAACAATATTAGCGGAAGATAGTTAAAAACATTAATATTGGATTAAATAGATCATTAGCAAAATGCCCGTCTACTAGCAAAAAATCTTCTTGTTCCGCCTGTTCAAAAAAACACATCTCTGCTATACTGGCAGCACCACTGCTATGGTTCATCGAGCGATTCTGCTTGTATTCAACAAAGATTTTAGGATTGGGATGTTAGCGCTATGTTACTGACAATTACCGCCGCACTGCAACCGGCAACGGATCTGGGATATCTCCTGCATAAGAATCCCGCGCACCTTCAGTCTTTCTCCCTCTCTTTCGGACGGGTACATGTCTTTTATCCAGAAGCCAGCAACGAACGTTGTACCTCTGCCCTGCTGCTAGAGATCGATACCGTTCACCTCGTCCGTGGGCGCGAAAAAGCGGTGGCGCTGGAACAGTTCTAGCATGTCATTGGGTCAAGCTGTAGCATTGCTGGAGCAGACGAGCGCACGCGGCATTGATACCCAATCGCTGCTTGCTACCTGTCAGCAGCATCAGACGCTGGCTCGCCGCTATGTTGATGCCTATCGCCGGTATTGCTGGCCCGTTCGCTCCATTACCGATCTCAAACTGGCACCATTCCATGTTCTGGCGACGCAAGGAGAGACGCATCTTGCTAAAGATCACGTCTGGCATATGGAGACTCTGGCGGAGATCTGCCGCGCTGATGAGCAGCTCTTGCTTGCCACGCCGTATCTTGTGATTGATCTGACGGATGCTGATAGCCTCGCGCAAGGGATACAATGGTGGGAACGCTTGACGGGACAGGGCGGCGCCTGTAACATCGTTATCCTCGCCTGTAGAGACGTGATTGATCACGTCTCTACATCTCTGATCGCACGTATCATTTTTCCACGGTCATTTGTTAACGTCCATTATTTATAACTTTTTAGGAAGTAAAATGCTGTTCGATGAGGTCAAAGTGTTCCGCATCATGTTCGCACATACCGGCAATAAGCGTGCCGATGGGTTCGGTATCTTTCTTGTCCCAGGGGACGCGAATCTTCTCCATGAGTTGCTGGTCATCAAGCTCACCAATCACTGAATGACGTAAATGAGTATGAGTTTCTTCCCAATCAGCCAGGATGTCCTGTACAGAAACTGCGGCATTATGCTGCCGTTGCTCTTCGTTCGCAGCATCCCCGGAAGGTATTGCTGGTGGTAGTGGCTGGTCGTGTAGAAAGGCCACCACCAGCGAGTGGGCCGCTTTTTTCCAATGAGTCATATGGTCTAGAAAATCTTTTATTGACCACCCTTCAGGTGTGAATGGCTTTTGCAGCTCTTCCTCGCTGAGCCGATGCATCAACGTGGTAAAGCGTTCGTGATCGCGTTGAAGGATTGCTAAAATGTCCGATTGCGTATGCTGCGCGCTTGTCAATCTCAACTTCTCCTCTGCTCTAACGAGCTTTCAAGTGTCGAACAAACCTCTTAATAGCGAATCGTTCTAGTGAGCCACAGGTCTGGATGGCTTAACGTGTCTCCAGTTTCCACTTGCGTGCCTCTTCCTCCAGACGAGCCTGTTCCGCTCGCAGTTGTGCTCGCAGTTGCGCCCGCATTTGCGCTAGCTCGCGTTCCATGACCTGTCGGTCGGTCTCCTGCATTTCTCCATGTCGTTGCTCGCCTGCTGGCGGTATCTCGGCCTGGCCAGGTCCAGTAAGGCGTTTCCATAGACGCTGTAACCAGTTCATGAACTGTGACCAGTTCGCCATTTTATGACCCTCCTCTTTAAGTATCAATCTTGAAATGAGGTGGCCGCCCCCGATCCTCCCTCTCCTCGCCACGCCACCCCTGTACAAGACAGGTCTCTGCTAACTTTATCATCTGGTGCATGGAGCCACGTATTACAAGCTAAAGAAAACGCCAGAAGAGACTATATAGTTACAATAATAATAATAATACATCAGCCTTGAGCTTGCAGACTCAAAAGTCCCCCTTTCTTCTGCAAATTTCAGCAAGATCGTTTGCAGAAGATGAGTGTAATTTCCATCTGGACAGACCAGGAGCTTTGTGCTACAGTCATGGCAGAGTTGCTATATAGAGCTTAGGAAAGAAAACTACAAAATTATGGCTATATCCTCAAACGAATGGGTGCGCTATCCACGACCGAAGCCGCAGGCCCGCTTACGCCTTTTTTGTTTACATTATGCGGGCGGCGGCGCTTCTGCCTTTCGCTCCTGGGAGCATAACGTACCGTCAGATGTAGAACTGGCGCTGATCCAGTTGCCCGGGCGTGAGAACCGCGCCCGCGAAAAAGCCTTCACCCATATGACGCCGCTGGTGAATACATTGACCGATATACTGCTGCCTTTATTAGATAAACCATTTGTCTTTTTTGGCCATAGCCTGGGCGCGCTAACCAGTTTTGAGGTGACGCGCCAGCTCCGTCGTCAACAGGGGCCAGCGCCGTTACAGCTTTTTGTGTCGGGCAGCCGCGCTCCTCAAAGACCTTTTCCTGCTTCAGAAGAACCTATACATGCTCTGCCCGATGACGAATTCATCCAGAAACTACGTGAATATAACGGGACGCCGGAGGAGGTGTTACAGCACGCCGAGTTGATGAATTTGTTGATGCCGGTGCTGCGAGCAGATTTTTCGCTCTACGAAACCTATGTCTATCAACCGGAGGACCCACTCCCTTGTGGCATTTCAGCCTTTGGAGGCGTGCAAGATCCAAAAGTCACCCGTGAGGATGTTGCGGCATGGAGAGCGCAGACCCGGGGACAGTTTGCTCTGCGTATGTTGCCGGGTGACCACTTTTTCCTCCACAGCGCACAGACTCAGCTTTTACAAGCGGTATCGCAAGATCTGATGCAGATCCTTAGCCATAATTACTAATATCCAAAATTTCAAAAAAAATCTCTTGACAAATTTTTCGTGGTGTGGCATACTACCAAAGCTTTAGATAAAAGGCAATCACCTGATCATGAGATCGGGTGCTCCTGTCTTTACATCGCCTGTGCCACGTTAATGTGGCCCCTCTGGGATAACGCTTCCCCACTGTATAACAAAACCAGGATGGTTTTATATGGCTTTTTTGCGCCATATAAGGGCTAGAAAGAAGTTTTGCCACAGTGAAGCAAGGGAACAGCAATTTTTGCGAACAAGAGAAAATTCGTTAGAAAACCTCTTGACAAAGCCCCAGAGATATGCGATACTACAGCTACGATAATCAAATGAGCGAAATACCTGATTTGATTAGGTGGAGTATACTGGTAACAGCGAAGGCCTACGGGTCATCTCCAAAGGGGTACCTTGACAACTGAAGAGTGGAAAGCAGAACAGCAACTGGCAACGATGGCACAACTGAACGCGATTGTCCAGTTCCTGTCAATTGACAGCTTTGGCCCGCCCTCGCGAGAGGACGCGGGCGAGAGCGAGTACATCTGCGAACAAGCCAAGTAAGCAACGCAACAACTCTTGGCCTGGATCGCGAACTCACACACCAATGACGACTCCTTGCAGAGGAGTCGGATAGATACATTGCATGG